>CASDSM010000012.1 GCA_949283375.1 uncultured Eubacteriales bacterium
CCCGGGTGTGGGGTCGCGCGGGGTTTCCGGGCTGGGGGGGCGGGGGGCCCACCCCCTTAACAACCCCGGCTCCCGGTGGGGGTCGCGACGCCCATCTGGCGGGGTTTACGGGATACTGACGTTATTTCAATCCACGCTCCCCGTGAGGGGAGCGACCGAGGACAATGACCGGCAGTGGCGTGCCCGCTATGCATTTCAATCCACGCTCCCCGTGAGGGGAGCGACCAGCTTCCGATTGTTAGCCGGTCATGCCCCTCGCGATTTCAATCCACGCTCCCCGTGAGGGGAGCGACCAGACGGCTGGTAATTCTGCAATATCACGATAGACATTTCAATCCACGCTCCCCGTGAGGGGAGCGACTGCAATCCGCTCAACCAGTAAGTTGGCATTTTCATTTCAATCCACGCTCCCCGTGAGGGGAGCGACGCTTTTTCGCTCCACTTGTGTACGATCAGCGGGATTTCAATCCACGCTCCCCGTGAGGGGAGCGACGCATGATATTGCCCTCCTCGCGTCACGCGCGTTTATTTCAATCCACGCTCCCCGTGAGGGGAGCGACATGCGCATCCGCCCACGGCTCTGGGATCTCATTTTGAATTTCAATCCACGCTCCCCGTGAGGGGAGCGACACTCCAGCCGCTCGCAGTGGCTTACCGCGTCGGTATTTCAATCCACGCTCCCCGTGAGGGGAGCGACCCGGACGACCGTGGCGTCCTGCTCCCCCTGATAATAATTTCAATCCACGCTCCCCGTGAGGGGAGCGACAGTCCCAATTATCGGACTATGCCCGTAAAGGGTTATTTCAATCCACGCTCCCCGTGAGGGGAGCGACGTCTGGGGCCATTATTTAGGGCACATTGGATTCAAATTTCAATCCACGCTCCCCGTGAGGGGAGCGACAGCAAAATCAGACAAAATAATCTGATTCTGCAACACAAAAACAGACGATATACACAAAGGAAGGCGAGAAGGACAGGCGCACACGCGGCCTGTGCCGTGCTCCGGAGCGGAAAAACAGGCCGGATCCGGTGCGAAGCGCCCGGGGAAAACCAGGGCACTTCCCCTTCGCGCGGGGTAAGCTGCGACCTGACCGGCAGCGGGATGACACGGGTCAGGGACTCCCTAGAGCATCAGCAGGCCGTCCGCCTGGTATCCGGCATTGACTCCATAGTGCTCGATTTTGGAGCGGAAGTTGTTGCCCAGCAGGTAAAACCGCAGACTGTCCTTGGATGGGTCGATGATCTCCAGCAGTTTCGCCTTCAGGAAGCGAAACTGTGCCGCGTCCACCAGACACTCAAAGACGGAGTTCTGCACCCGTTGTCCATAATTCACACACTGCTTGGCCACCTTGCGCAGCCGCTTCTGACCGGCGGCGTCCTCTGTGCTCACGTCATAGGCAATGACCACCAACATACGATCACATCACTTCCATAAAAAGGGGGGATAGCCGTCCAGATCCTCCCGCAGATAGCGGGCCAGCAGCAGGGCCTGCACATAGGGGAGCAGGCCCCACTCCACCTTCTCCTTTAAGAAGGGGTGGGTGAGCTTTTCCTGTTTGCGGCTCTGCCACTCCCGTTGGACCGTCTTGCGGCCTTCCGGGGTGAGCAGAACGGCGCCGTTCTCCTGTACCTGAAAATCTCGGGGAGAGATATGCCGGTTGTTGATGAGGGTGAGCACAAAACGGTCCGCCATACAGGGGCGCAGTTCCTCCAGCAGATCCAGCGCCAGAGAGGTCCGTCCGGGCCGGTCCCGGTGGAGAAAGCCCACATAGGGGTCCAGCCCCACCATCTCCAGAGCGGAGGCGCAGTCACTGCCCAGCATGGTGTAGACAAAGGAGAGCAGGGCGTTCATCCGGTCCAGCGGAGGCCGCCGGCTGCGGCCGCGGAAGTAGAAATCCTCCTTGTTCCAGAGGATCATATCATCCATCCGGCTGAAGTAGAGGGTGGCGCCCGCCCCCTCCAGTCCACGGAGGCTGTCCAGTGATGTCTCCTCCAGCACCTGGGCCATCAGCTCCTTCAACTGCCGGGAGGCATCCTGAAATCCCTCCGCATCCAGACGGAGGCCGTGGTCCCGCCGGGCCCGGTCCAGCACTCCGCGGGCGTTGGACAGCTTGCCGAAGATAAAGTTCCGGGCCACCCGGCAGCTCTGGGTGGGGTCATCCGCCATCCGGTACTGAGTCCGGCGGAGGAGGACATTGCCCCGGGTCTCACCGCAGGTCCGGGCCAGGAACCTCCCTCTGGGGGTGAGAAAGACCAGATCTACCCCGGCCCGGGCACACTTGCCCATCAGGGCGGGGGAGGCCCCGGCATAGGAGAAGAGATAGATCCCCTCTAAAATGTGCAGGGGAAACCGTCCGGCCACTGTATCCCCCTGCCGGATGACCACATTCTCCCCGTCCAGCGCGGCATAGGCGTCCTCCCGGGTGACAAAGAGGGTGTTGAGCAGATGCCTCATGCCTCCGCCTCCATTTCCCGGCGCAGATAGGACGCCACCGTCTGCCCCCGCAGCAGCCGGGGCAGACAGAGCTCCTTCAGAGAACAGGCGTTGCATGCCTTGGTGGGCTTCACCTTGGGGGTAGTGCCGCGCTGGTAGAGCTGGTGCATCTCCCGGGCGGTCTGCTCCACCAGGGCCCGCAGCTCCGGGGTGAACGCCACCTTCAGCCGCCGCCGGGTCTCGCTGTAGTAGAGGGCTCCCTCCGGTACGTCGGTGCAGAGCATCTCCTCCAGACAGAGAGCCTGGGCGCACAGCTGGACCAGATCGGAGGGGCCGGATTTGGCGGAGCCCCGCTTGTACTCCACCGGATAGGGCCGCCATTTCCCCTCCGTCCGGGCCAGGGGCACGCCGGCCTCATCGGGGTAGAACTCCACCACGTCGCACGCGCCGGAGAGCCCCAGCCGGGCGGAGTGGACCCGCAGGTCACCCACCGAGAGGACCCCGCCCCGCCGCTCCCGGCGGTCCGGGTCGTGGGCGTTCTGGTGCAGGAGCCGCCCGTCGGCGGTGCGGCTGTTTTCCGCCCACTGGTCTTCCAGATGGATCAGCGCCCACTGCCGGCGGCAGAAGAGAAAGTGCTGCAGGCCGGAGAGCTGGAGAAAGTCCTCCTCCCGATAGGCCATGGCTTTACAGCCCCTCCAGCACCTCGGGGGTCAGGCCCTCGAGCGGCTCGAGCGTGATCTCATAGTCCTCCACGCTGGTGGGCAGCTCCACGCCGGGCTTCAGGGCGGCCTTCACCGAGCGGTGGACCTTGGCGGAGGAATACTGCCCCTCCTTGCAGTTGTGCTGGAACCAGTAGAGCTTGCAGACCTCCATGGAGCCGTCCGGGCGGGCGGAGGAGGCGTCATTGACAAAGAGGGTGCGCAGGCACTCCCGGATCACCTGGGCATCGGCCTGAGAGAAGCCGGTCTTCTCCGCCAGCTGGACATTGATGGAGCCCTTGACCTCATACAGGCCGAAGCGGACCATGTGCTTCATGCCCATCGTGTCCGAGGCGCGGGCGGCGCCCTTCTCCCGTTTCTCACCGTTGACGCTCTTGGTGATCTGCAGCGACTCGATCTCCACCGGGGAGAGGCTCACCGCCTGGTGGATGGACACGGGCCCCCGAACACCGGCGGAGAAGCCCTTGGTATCCTTGAAGGCAAAGACCTGCCCGAAGGCACGCACGTCCAGCCAGGTCTCGCAGGCCTTTTGCGCGTACACGTCCCGCTCCTTGATCCCCTTCATCACCGAGGAGGCCCGCTCGCTGAGGCTGCCGAAGCCGTCGTCACACCGGTCCTCCGACTGGACAAAGACCGGTTGGCCCAGGTCCTGCATCCGGTTGCGGATCTTCCGCTTGATGCAGACGTCGGAGATCTCCCCGTAGCCGTTGTAGTCGGTGCGGGGACGGTTGCCGTTGAGGGGGTCGCCGTTGCTGTTGGCCCGGGTGACGGAGACCAGGGCGACGAAGTCAATTTTGTGTTCCAGAGCGCTCATGTCAGATTTCCTCCTCATCTTGCATTTCATTGTTGTTCTTTTTGGAACGAAGCTCTTTTCGCATGAGATAATAGCCCAGGAGATAGGTCTCTCCCAAAGGTTGATTTAGCATCTGCTCCAGTGATTTGCTGCCTCTCTGCTCTTCCGCAAGGGTTTGGATTTGAGAAAAAATCTCTCCGATCAGATTTTTATACCACTGCTCCAGCCCAGGATTGTTCCGGGCGAGCCGGGGAAAATAAGCTTGATGAAGCTGTTGGTCGATCTGGACGGCAGTTTTCATGGGCAATCGGCAATACATCGTCATAAGCCGGATGGCGTTGGGTTCTCTCGTCTCGTCTCTGGCATAGGTGGCTCGTTCCGCAGCCTCCAGCACGGCCAGCAGGCGGCCGAATTGATAGCTCCGGTCCAGGTGCTCCGGGTTGACAGACATCTCACATTCCTCCTTATAGACATCGTACCGGTATTTTTGAATGACAGCGCAGGCGGTGGAGAGGATCACCTGCCAGACGGAGGACTCCCAGGCCTGGGGGGTGGAGGCCCGGTGGAAGAGGGCCTTCATCACATCCAGGGGCATATGGGCCCGGTCCACCCGGCAGGAGATCAGCCGCTGCATCAGCTGGCCCATGATCCGGTCATCGGTTTTCAGCCGGGTCTGGCCCTTGACCGTCATCTGTGTCCCAAAGGCGCAGTTGACGATCTGCCACAGGGGCGGGGAGTAGACCTGCCCCCCTTTTCCAAACCAGCAGCAGGTGTTGTCCCAGTGGTAGAGCCGCTGGAGATAGTCGGAGCCGTCCAGCTCGTTGTAGTAGGTCAGGGAGAGCCGTCCGGTGGTGGCGGCGTCAAAGGCGGCCACCACCACGCCGCTTCCCTCCGGCAGTTGGGAGCGATAGCCCTCCAGGGTCTTTTTCAGCTCCGCCCGGTAGCTGCTGGGGCGGGTGGTGACCGAGTCGGGGCTGCCGAAGGGCCCGGCGGCGTGGCAGACCCGCACGCCCTGCGGATTCCAGCAGAGGAAGGTCCGCCCGCCAAAGACCACACGAGCCCCCTGCTCCGCGGCCACCCAGCGCAGGGCGTTGTGGGCCTTTTGGGAGGCGATGTAGCTGACGGTGGCGGCCTGGCTGTCCTCGGTAAACCGCCCCCGGAAGGTAAAGCCGCTCTGGTCGTTGGCGGAGATCAGCTTGGCGTTGCCGTTGATGGGAATGATCCCCTTGGGGTGCTGTTTGGCCGGGGCCACATGTGCGCCGGTGATCATGCAGAGGGAATCCCCGTCCTCCGGCTGCAGGCTGGCGTACCAGTCCTGGAAGGCCTGGGCCAGGGAGGGCTGCTGCCAGCACCCGTCCCGCGGCGTGCCGATCCCGTGGACCCGCCAGCAGACCAGGGCCTTTTCCCTGGCGGGCTTTCCGCCTGCATCCAGGGTGAGGATGCCCGCCGCCGCGAGGTCGGAGAGGATGGTGCCCCCCTTCACGTAGGCGAGAATGGGCGCGAGCATGGGGTGGGAGTGCGGGGACTCCGTCCAGGCGGTAAGTTGGTTGACATAAGACGTATGCTTGTTTTTGTCGTAGGGAGCTAAAAAGCTAACGTAGTCACACAATGGATGGGGGAAGGGTTTTATGCCTGTTCGCCCCGCAGAACGTTCTGTTGCCGGGATAAAGATCTTGTTTTCCGATTTATCCCACAGCCGCGCGGAGGAGAAGGAGCCGTCCCGCTCCAGTGTGATCTCGATCTCCGGCCGGGCGAGGATGTGGGAGACGGGGACGAGCACCTGGTGCCCCTCGATCTCCCGGCCGACGTAGTCCCGGTGGGCGTCGTAGGTCTCCACCGCCTTTTGAAACAGGCCCATCAGATCACCTCCCCGAACTCTGCCAGACCGGAGAAGTTGCCTGCGCCGAAAGGCTTCATCTCCAGCTCCCGCAGAGGCTTGTGAAGGGGGCACTCCTCCGGCCGGGGGAAGGTGACGATCCCCCGGCGCATGACGGGATACCAGAAGTTGGCAGTCATCTTGCCCGCCGTCTGGGGAGAATAGGCCTCGTCGGGATAGGTGATGCCGTGGTACATCAGGCCGAAGCTCAGCTCCGGAGTGCTGTCGTAGTGGCCCGCCTCGCCGTCAAAGTCGCAGGGCTCCACATAGCCCTGACATTCCCGGGTCCCCAGAAAGATATCCCTCCGGCCCCCCTTCTGGATCATCCGCCGGGCGATGTTGTGATGCTTGTGCTCGTTGCGGTCCCCCGCCAGCTCGGGGCGGTTGTCGTTCCACTCAAAGTGGGCCAGCACCCGGTAGCGCACGTGCTTGAGATAGGTATAGTAGGCCAGGTCGTTGCCGCCGTGGTACTTGACGGGGCGGATGCCCTTCACCTCGGTCTGGATGGGCTCCATCACCCGCACGGCGTCGATATACCAGATCAGCGTCGGCTTCCAGTAGACCGAGGCCAGAATTCCCTTCAGCGCCTCATAGGTGGGGATCTGATAGGTGCACTTCTCGCCGCCGACCCGGGTGATCGGATCGGTGAAGAGGGCGTAGTTGCCGCTCACCTGAAAGGTGACCAGGTTGGGATGGACAGGTTTTGACATGGCTACACCTCCAAATAGCTCAATTGGTTGGGTTCTATGACCAGTCCGGTCTCCGGATGGTAAAAGCGGGGCTGAAGGGCCAGCACGGCGTTGCCCAGCAGGGGGACCAGTCCGCCCTGCTGTTCCAGCTGTCCGAGCTGGAAGGCATAGAGGGAGATGGCATAGGGCCTTGCCGCCTCCAGAAGAGCCTTTTGCCGGCGGGGATCATGGGAGGCGGCATCGCCGCCCAGCGCCTGGATGAGGGAGGCTCCCTCCCCGTAGGGGACCAGGACATCGGTGGTCTCCTGCTCAAATACCTCAAACTGCCCTCCGGCCAGGGCAAAGGCCTGTCGCAGGCCGTATCTGGACGGACCGTCGGCGTACCGGGTGTTCCAGGAGAGCAGGTCAAAGAGAGTTCCGTGCTCTTTGAGGGGATAGTCCCGGGCCTGTCCCTTCATGTTCCGATAGAGATTTTGATAGTACTGTTCAATGGCCGGGTCGGAGGAGAGGTCGTTTTCAAATTGCTCCGGACAATGCCGGAAGGCGGAGAGGAGCTGCAGGGTGGCGGTCTTGGCCGCCTGAATTTCCGGCAGCCTGCCGAGGTTTTCGTCCGAGCAGGTGAGCAGATAGACCGGGGAGGGGGTGGAGGACTCCCCGTTGCGGTTGCAGCGCCCGGCGGACTGCACCGCGCTGTCCATCCCCGCCGTGAGCCGGACTACCATCCCAAAGGAGAGGTCCACTCCCGCCTCAATGACCTGGGTGGAGACGCAGAGCACCCTGTCCCCGCCGTTTCGGCTCCGCTCGAGGGCAGCGGTCAGCCGGTCCAGGGTGTCCCTCCGGTGCCGGGGACACATGGAGGCGGAGAGGTGGAAGGAGATCAGACCGGGCAGGCAGAGCTGCTGGTAGAGAAAAGCGGCCTCGCGCCGGTTGTTGCAGACCACCAGCAGGCTGGAGGTGTCCTCCAGCCTGTCCCGGAGCCAGATGGGGATCTCCTCCAGACGAAGCTGTCCGGCGTCGGTGAGCGCGGTCCGGCGGAAGGGGTCCCAGAGTGCCGGGTCGTAGGGGACCAGCCCCTCCAGAGCGCCCCGGATGGGATGGTCCACCGCCCCCAGAGAGGGCTGGGTGGCGGAGCAGAGGACAACGGTGGCCCCGCAGACTTCTGACAGGAAGTTGACCGCCAGATTGAACAGGGTGATCAGCTTGGAGGGGACGGTCTGCACCTCGTCAATGACGATCACGCTGTCACAGAGGGCCTGAAACCGGCGGATGCAGCTGGTCTTGCCGGAAAAGAGGGTGTTGAGCAGCTGGACCAGGGTGGTGATGATGACGGGGGCGTTCCAGCTCTCCAGCAGTAGTTCCCTGGGGTCCAGCCGCTCCCCCTCCGGCTGGGGCCGGACGAGGTTGGAATGGTGTTCGAGCACCAGGCGGTCCTCCCCGATGGCATCACGGAGGACGGCAGCGTTCTGCTCCAGAATGCTCAGCAGGGGAAAGGTGAAGATCAGGCGGCGCTTTCCGTGGGCCGCAGCGTGGGCCAGGGCAAACCGGAGGGCGCTGAGGGTCTTTCCGCCGCCGGTGGGCACGTTCAGCCGGTAGACTCCGCAGGGGCGTTCCCCGGCGGCCCGGCACTGGCGGGAGATCTCCTGCCGGGCGCGGTCCACAGGGGTGTCCGAGGGGAAGCGGCCCAGCAGCCTGTCCAACCGGGCCAGCAGGCGATGCCAGAGCGGAACCGGGTCCTCCGGCCAGTCCGGGGGAGAGATGAGGGTCAGAAAGGCCGCCGTGTCGTGCCGGTCCCCCTCGATCACTGCCGAGAGGAGAAGGCGGGCCAGCAGGCCCAGATGGAAGAAGATCTCCTCCTCTGGCTGGCTGTTCGCCCACTGAAAGACGGGGAGAAGCTGCCTCAGGGCCTGCTGAAAGCGGGCGTCCAGCTCTTCCTGAGCGGCGCACTGGACCAGGAACTGCTCCACCGACTCCTGATAGAGGGCGTCGTCCCATTCCATCCGGTGGTCAAAGCCGGAGCGCTTCCGGGCGTCCACGCAGTCAAAGAGCCCATGATGTGCTCCGGCGGCGTAGGCCAGCAGCTCGGCGGCCATGTCGGTATAGTCGGTAAACTGTCCTGGGTGGTGATATCGCTCCAGCAGATAGCGGACCGCCCCGTGGGTGTGGATCACCGAGCCCCGCCTTCCGACGCCGTCCTCGATATAAGCCTTGAATGAGGACGTGAATTTGCCTGAATCATGAAGTAATGCCGCCAGATAGCCTGCCTCGTCCAGTGAGACGGACCGGAGACATCGCCCGGCGATGTCGGCGGTGTTCCGGCAGTGCTCCTGGACGGTCTGGACTCGGCAGGAGCCATCCTCCTCCGGACGGAGATGTGCGGGGTAGCGCACAGGCAGACCTCCCTTCCTGGAAACGGTTGCGGATGGAGATAAAATTGGGTACAATAGAGCTGTCAGACAGAGGGGACCTCTGCCTGTGGATTGAAAGGTGGAAATGGGGTTAAAGGCTCACGGGCCGCATCCCAGAGGGCGCTGCGGACATCCGGTTCGCGGCGCCCTCGCGCCATTTTTCGGTCCGGTCATTTTACTTGGACAAAATTGTAACATGTGGCGCTGCTGTTGTCAACAAGGAGTTTTAAACCCATATCCACGAAATGATAGTATGAATTGGAGAGCGCACCATCCGCCGGTCAAAGGCTCCATGTCCCGCCCGCAGGTGATGGAACCGGCGGTTCCTGAATAGTCTGTCTGGAGGACTGAGAAGGGGGCGGTGCGCATGCAGGTGCTCGAGCGGCTCTCGGCGCTGGCCTGGGGCTGGCCGACGGTGGGCCTTTTTCTGCTCACCGGGACGTATTATACCCTACGCAGCGGCTGCTTCCCCCTCTTTGGCCTGCGGGAGTGGTGGGGCGCAACGGTGGGGCGAGCGGCGCGGCGGACGGAGGGCGGCGGCGGACTGAGCGCGATGCAGACCATCTCCACCGCCCTGGCCGCCACGCTGGGCACGGGGTCCATCGCCGGGGTGGCGACGGCGCTCACCTTCGGCGGGCCGGGGGCGGTGTTCTGGATGTGGGTGTCTGCCCTGCTGGGGATGATGACCGGCTGGGCGGAGAAAGCCCTCTCCATCTCCCTGCGCCGCCGGACGGCGGACGGCTGGGCGGGCGGGCCGATGCTCTGGCTGGAGCTGGCAGGCCTGCCTGCCCTGGGGAAGCTCTTTGCCCTCGCGGTGGTCCTATCCTCCTTCGGGATGGGGAATCTCGTGCAGGCCAACTCGATGGCCCAGTCGATGGAGAGCGCCTTCGGCGTGCCGCCCCTCGTGACCGGGCTGACCGCCGCGGCGGTGACCGGCCTCGCCCTCGCCGGGGGCGTGCGCCGCCTGGGATGGCTCTGCGAGCGATTGGTGCCGGTGATGGCGCTTGGCTATCTCGCGGCGGGACTCTGGGTGATCGCCGCCCATCTCCCCGCCCTCCCGGGGGCGCTGGCCGCCATCCTGTCAGGGGCCCTCGGGCCGGAGGCGGTCTCCGGCGGACTGGGCGCGGCGGCCCTCCAGTACGGCCTCGCGCGCGGGGTGGCGACCAATGAGGCGGGGCTGGGCTCCACCCCCCTCGTCCACTGCGCCGCCGCCAACACCGACGCGCGCGCGGAGGGGATGTGGGGCATCTTCGAGGTCTTCTGCTCCACCCTCCTGGTCTGCACCGTCACCGCCCTCGCTATCCTCACCTCCGGCGCCTGCCGCCTGGGAGAGACCGCCCTGACCGGCGCGCAGCTGACCGCCGCCGCCTTCTCCACTGTGCTCGGCGATTGGGGCGGGCCCTTTGTCGCCCTCTGCCTGGCGCTCTTTGGCTTTACCACCCTGCTCGGCTGGAGCTGGTACGGCCGCTGCGGCCTCGCCTGGCTCGCCGGCGGCAGGGGAGAGGGGGCCTACCGCGCCGCCTTTCTCGCCGCCGTCTGCGCCGGGAGCTGCCTCGCCCTCCGGCCGGTCTGGCTGCTCGCCGACTGCTTCAACGCCCTGATGGCCTGGCCCAGTCTGACCGCCCTCCTGCTCTGGTCCGGCCGCGCCCTGGAGATCCTCCGCGGCGTGGATAGGACGGGCGCTGCGGGGCACACTGGGGGAGAGGTGATGTCACATGAGCAAAAAGAGAGGGCAGCACGGCGAGAGAGGGCCGGATATCCCGGACGATCTCCGCCTGAATCCCGAGCAGCGCCTGTGCGCAAGGTTTGACCAGCGGAGCCTCGCGGACTTTCCCATCGCCTTGCCGGAGGAGATGGGTTTTCGCGTGGTGGACAACTGCGCAGAGGAGCACACCATGTAGGCAGTCAGAAACAAGGGGCGCACAGCATCTCCGCTGTGCGCCCCTCGGCGTAGCGCTCGGTTAGTGATTTGCGCTGAGCACGTCCTGATAGAACTGGTCCAGCTCCTCCTTCGTGGCGAAGGTGGCGACGTACATCTGATTGCCCATCGCGTCCGCCAGGGCGTCCGGGATGCGGTCCACCATGCGGATATGGCCGGCGTACTTGCTCATGATGTCGGTGTGGCTCATGGCGAAGTTCTTGCCGTCCCGCCGGCCGGCATAGGCGCAGAAGGCGTGCTGGCCCACCGGCATGGTGGAGCGGTCGAAGGCGATCATATCCGCCCAGATCTTGTACACGTCAGTGCTGTGGGCGAAGTCGATCATATCGGGGGTGAAGCCGCCGCAGGGGCGCATATTCACCTCCAGGGCGACGATGTCTCCCTTCTTGCCGAGGCCCTGGTCCCGCGTGAGGCGGAAGAACTCAAAGTGGACGAACCGGCTCCGCACGCCGAAGCTCTTCACCGTCGCGCGGCCGGCGCGGCGGGTGTCCTCCGGCAGATCCTTGAGGATATAGTAGATGGAGTTGTCCGAGTTGTTCACGATGTCCATGATGGAGTTGGGCGTGACGTTGCCCGTCTCAAACATCGGCTCGCCGTGCGAGTCGATGATCGCGTCGTAGGAGTTGACCTCACCGTCGATGAACTCCTCCATGATATACTGCGTGCCCGGCCACTTGTGCTCGAAGAAGCGGTAGAGGTCGGCGTCGGAGGAGAGCTTGAAGGTGTGCGAGGCGCCCACGCCGTTGTCCGGCTTGACCACGACGGGATAGCCCACCTCGGCGATGAACTCCAGGCAGTTCTTCGGCGTGTCCACCAGATGATAGCGCGCGACCGGGATGCCCGCCTGCCGGTAGAACTCCTTCATGCGCGACTTGAACTTGATGCGGGGGATGTCGCTGGTCTGGAAGCCGGTGGTGATGTTGAAGGCGGTGCGCAGCGCCGCGTCCCGCTCCAGCCAGTACTCATTGTTGGACTCCAGCCAGTCGATCTTGCCGTGCTTGAAGATGAGGAAGGCGACCGCGCGGTAGACCGAGTCATAGTTCTCCAGGCTGTCCACCTTGTAATACTCGTTCAGGCTGTCCTTCAGTTCCTGGGTCAGCTCCTCATAGGGCGCGTCGCCGATGCCGAGGACGTTCAGGCCGTTCTTCTTCAGCTCGCGGCAGAACAGCCAGTAGTTGGTGGGGAAGTTGGGGGAGATAAAGATAAAATTCTTCATGGTGGGTTCTCTCTCTTTCTATTCAGTTTTTTATCACAGGAGGCCTTGCCTTAGCTGAGCAGATAGGGGACAAAGTAGGCCACCTGCATGTACCACCAGGACCAGTCGTGCGCACAGTCCGCGCCCCAGAAGTCCACCCAGGCGTGCACGCCCTTGCTCTTGAGGATATATTGCAGGCTGCGCGTGGAGTCCGGGATCTCCCACGGCCCCTGGCCGCAGCAGATGACCGCCTTTTTCTGGTTGTACTCGGCGATGAACGGGTGATCGGAGGGCATCCCGCCGAGGTAGTGGATGGGGGAGTTGCGGTAGACGACGTCATCCATATAGCTGCCGAAGCCGTACTCGGCGGTGTAGATCCCGCTCAGGGCGAGCAGGCGGTCAAAGAGGTCGGGGCGGCGGAAATAGAGGTTGGCCGCGTGGGTCGCCCCCAGGCTGGCGCCGAAGACCATCACGCCGGGGTAGCCGGTCCAGCCGTTGCGGCGGTTGACCATGTCGCGCATAAAGGGGACCATCTCATCGGTGATGAAGTTGATCCACTGCTCGTAGCGCCGGATGCGCCAGTAGGGGTCCCCGGCGGTGTCCGACCAGGTCTCCGCGTCGATCGTGTCGATGGAGAAGACCATCACCTGGCCCGAGTTGATCCACGGCCACCAGGCGTCCGTCATCTTGAAGTTCTCAAAGTCAAAGAACCGCCCGTTCTGACAGGGGATGAAGAGCACCGGCCGGCCTGCATGGCCATAGACCTTGCACTCCATGTCCCGGCCGAGGGCCGGGCTGTACTGCTTGAAATATTGTACTTCCATCTCTTTCTCTCCTCTCTTGCCCACAGATCACGGCTCGTAGAGCAGGGTGCGCAGGAAGAAGGGGATCTGCCGCTCCCAGCTCGCCTCATTGTGGTTGCCGCCGGGGATGATACGGCAGGTGAGATTCATCCGCCGGTCGAGCAGCAGGCTGCTCACGCGGCGGAACTGCCGCTGCATGTTGTCCCGGAAGCCCAGCTCGCGCGAGCCGTAGTCCATGTAGAGCACCGTGTCGGGGTCAAACGGAGCGGTCTTGACCAGACGCTCCACCTGTGACGCCGCCAGCCAGAGGGAGGGGGAGAGGGCTGCGGCCTTGCCGAAGACGTGATTGTACTGCAGCACCGCATAGACGCTCATCAGCCCGCCCATCGAGCTGCCGGCGATCCAGGTGTGCCTCCGGTCGGGCAGGGTGCGGTAGCGCTGGTCGATCTCCGGCTTGAACACCTTGGTGAACCATTCCATCGTCTTCTCCCCGCAGCCGACGATCCGCCCGAACTGCGGGTCCATAAAGATGAAGGGGGAGTATTCGCGCAGACGCCCGTTGTCCGGGCTGTGATTGCACTCCACAGCCGCGACGATGACAGGGGAGTCGGTGTAGTCCAGATAGTCCGCCATCCGCCAGCTCCGGCCGTAGGTGGCGTCCTCGTCAAAGAAGACGTTGTGCCCGTCAAACATATACAGCACCGGAAAGCGCTGTTCCGGCTCGGACTTGTACATCGTCGGCAGGTAGACATAGGCGCGCCGCGGGACATCTCCCGTCAGCTCCGGGATGGTAATCTCCCATTTCTCTACCATGATACATGGCTCCTTTCCCGGCAGACGGCCCCGGGCCGCCTCCAGGACTTTAGTGTAGCATAGTCGTAAAGAAAAAGCAATTCCCCCCGCCGCCGGAAGATGGGCTGGAGGGGGGAGAATGCAGTTTTTTCCACCGGCGTCAGTCCCGGATGGAGGAGATGTATCTGCAGATGGCGTCCACCGCCTCCCGCTCGTCCTCTCCCACGCCGGAGACGGTGACGATCGTGCCCTGACAGATGCCGGCGGCGAGCAGGCGGAGCAGGTTTTTCGGGTCGGCCGGGCGCTGTCCGCCGGTGATGGTGAGCTGACAGGAGAACTCGTTGGCGAGCCGGACCAGACGGCTGGCAGGCAGGGCGTGCAGCCCGGTGCGGTTGATCACAGTGACCTGCTGGGAATACATCCTCATCGACCTCCGTTTCAAAAACGAGAAATTGAAAAATACTTGTCATTATTCTACCCAATTCGGGCAAAAAATGCAATCCTTCCGGCGAAGTATAAGTTGACAGCACAAAAACAATGTGTTACAATTTAGTAACAGTTTTGAATTGGAGGTAACAAAATGGCGACGCAGACGAAATTGCCCCTGGAATATAAAGGCTACCCCCTCAGCCGGAAGGACAATCTGATCTACTACGGCAACATGAGCGATCCCTATATTATCATGCTCCAGGTGCAGGGCACCCTGCACATCGACGATCTGGACGTCTCCAGCAAGGTGACGGTCCAGCTCCAGCGCACCGACTCCGACCTCAAGAGCCGCGACCGGGTGGTCCGCTCCAGCGAGAAGAACTCGCTCTACGCGGCGATGGACCTGGCCTACGTCTGGCTGACGCGGGCGCTCTCCAGCCGCTGACCACCCAGTCTGCACATGAGAACGCTGCGTAGATTCACGCGCGCCCTCCTGATGGGGGGCGCTGCCGCTGCCCTGCTGGCGGCCCCCGCCCTGGCGGCGGAGCCCTCGGAGGCAGAGATCCTCCGCCTGGCCACCGTCTCGGAGGAGACGGCCCTCCTGGACACGGAGGACACCGGCGCGGAACTGGCCCTCCTCCCGAAGGGGGCGGAGCTCGTCCTGCTCGAGCGCGGGGAGGACGGGACCGTCCTTGCCGCCTACGAGGCGGAGGATGATGTCCTCACTGGTTATGTCGCCTCTGAGGCGGTCAGCGTCCAGTCTCTCGGCCGGACCACGGTGCTGACGGAGCAGGCCGCCCTGATGGACATCCCCGGCGACGGGGGAGAGGTGCTGCTCAACCTGATGCAGGACAGCCCGGTGCTGATCCTCGGCCATCATGACGGCTGGTACTGCGTCCAGGCCCGGGGGATCACCGGCTACCTGCCGGAGACCGATGTTC
This sequence comes from uncultured Eubacteriales bacterium, assembly GCA_949283375.1. Taxonomy (GTDB): domain Bacteria; phylum Bacillota; class Clostridia; order Oscillospirales; family Oscillospiraceae; genus Onthomonas. The sequence continues at coordinate 15,016 of CASDSM010000012.1, forward strand.
TCGCGGAACTGACCACCACCAGCAGCCTGAACCTGCGGGAGGAGGCGGACGCGGACAGCGAGCGGCTGGACACCATCCCCAGCGGGACCGGGCTCACCCCTGTGGACGGCACGGAGGGCTGGTATCAGGTGACCTATGAGGGCCAGACGGGCTACATCTCAGCTGAATACGTCTCCGTTCCGGAGGAGTATGAGGTGGAGGACCCGACGATGTCGGACGGCGAGGCGGTCCTGGCCTATGCGCAGCAGTTTCTCGGCAACCGCTATGTCTGGGGCGGCACCAGCTTGACCAATGGCTGCGACTGCTCCGGCTATGTGATGCAGATCTACGCCCAGTTCGGCGTCAGCCTGCCGCACAGCTCCTATGCCATCCGCGGCTATGGTGAGAAGGTCTCCTACAGCGAGATGCAGGTGGGGGATGTCGTCTGCTACAACGGTCATGTGGGCATCTACGCCGGCGACGGCCAGATCATCAACGCCCTCAACAGCCGGAAGGGCATCTGCTACACCAACGTGAACTACTCGCCCATCGTCACCATCCGCCGGATGCTCTGAGGGGCCATAGAGCTACATAGCAACGCCAAAAGCGGCATGACGCAGAGCAATCAGCGTCATGCCGCTTTGTGTTGTTGTGTGGAAAAGAGCGCGCATACGCTCAGAACTCAAAGCTGGAGAACAGCTTGACGTGCGGATTGCTGCGCTCTGCCCGGCAAATCTTGTGGCGGTACGCCTCGGTGCAGGGGAGGGCGGTGAACTGGTCGATGATCTCCTGCTGGTCCCAGAAGTGCATCGGATAGGCCGCGTCGGTATCCGTCAGGCGCATGAAGTAGTCAAAGCCCTTGTAATAGTCCTCCTCCTGGCGCGGGTCGATGGGGAGGAAGGCCACGTCGAAGTGCCGTCCGCGCAGCGGCTCAAGGATCTGCTGGAACCGCCTGGTGATGGAGAAATTCCACTCCTGCGTGTCCCGCGGCCAGAGCCAGAGGTGGAGGTCCCCCGCGTGATAGATGGTCTTCCCCTCCGTCTGGATGATGAAGGCGACGCCCTCGTCCGTCGAGGGGAGCGTCTCCACCTCCAGATTGCCGGTGTGCAGCCGCTGGCCGGGACCGACAAAGCGAAACGCCTCATATTCCGCGTCGGTGACGCCGAGGCAGCGCAGCGTGGTCTGGCTGTAGCGCCGCTGGATGTCGTCGGAGAGGACAAAGGTGACGGAGGGATGCCCCCGGAACAGCGGAAAGAGCATCGGGCTGAAATGGTCGCTGTGGTGGTGACTGATAAAGACATAGAGCGGCTTGGTGAAGTCAAAGCTGGGCAGGGTCCCGCGGCAGTAGTCAAACAGCAGAGCGCAGGACTCCAGCTCGACATAGAAGCCGCTGTGTCCGATGTAAGTAATATTCATAGTCGATCACGCCTTGTGGGGAGAATTCGGGGGCCAGAGCCGGGCGCAGAGAAGCTGGTATTCCTGCCAGGCGGGCGTATCGCGCAGCGGCGCGAACAGCTCGCCCATCTGCCGGTAATACCAGGCGTGAGCGGCCGGGTCGGTCTGGTGAAAGAGCTGCCAGACGTCATTGCCCATCTGGGTCCAGGCCCGGCAGAGCGCGCGGAGGTTGGAGAGCTTATCGCCCATGGCGACGATCAGCACCTCGCGCCGTCCGTCTGCGCGCAGGCGGACGAGCGCCTCCTCCTTGCGCCGCCGCCAGGTGGCGGCAGGGGGGAGATCGCGGTATTTCTCCTCCGTCTCGGCGGACACCAGCGAGCGCACACGCGGGCCGAACTGCGCCTCCAGCGCATCCGGGGTAACTGCGGTGTCCTCGAGCACATCGTGCAGCACGGCAGCCGCCAGCACCTCCAGGTCGTCCGTCAGCGATGCGGCGATGGCCGCCGCCTCGAGCGGATGGAGGACATAGGGAGTCTGCGACCCCTTCCGGCAGGCGCCGCTGTGCGCCTCGACGGCAAAGAGAATTGCGCGGTCCAAAATGGTCATCGTCGGTCGGACTCCTTCCGGAAGCAGTGATTGAGCAGGGAAGAAAGCTGTTTCGAAACGGAATCATCAGTTCCCCGGTGCAAAGCGTGACCCCTATCCAACTCCATTGTGGATAGGGGTCAGCGCTGAGCACTCTTGGTATCTAACATCCGTTGTTTACCTCGCTTTCTTCGATTTGTGAGTCCCGATCTTTTGCCTGATAACGTTGCCACACTTACCCGCCGCAACGAATTGACGTCCTCGTTGACGTCTGTTCCCATCTTGGGTGATTGCCGGAAGCACGGGATTCGTTCCATCATACAAAAGCTCACATTTTTTCGGAGAATGGAGAATTCTCCTCGGGATTATCGCTCAATATTCAATTATTTCTGTTAAATCACCCTTCCTTTTGGATGAGTCTATGATAGCACTGCCGCTCTCTTTTGTCAAGTAGTTTTCAGCATAAATTTTGAAAAATGCAGACGAAAAGCGCGGCGGACCATCCGCCCAAACGGCCGCAAAAAGGGCGCAGCCATCCATTCGGAGAGCTGCGCCCAATCGTCGTTTTACGGAAGCCGGACGGCTTACTTCACCATGGAGGCGACCTCGGCGGCGAAATCGTCCTCCTTCTTCTCGATGCCCTCGCCGGTCACGAAGCGGGTGAACTTGACCACCTCGATCTTGCCGCCGAGCTGCTTGGCAACCGCCTGCACATGCTGGGCGACGGTGACCTTGTTCTCCTTGACGAAGGCCTGGTTGAGCAGGCAGACCTCGGCAAAGTAGTTGTTCATGCGGCCCTTGACCTTGTTCTCGGCGATCATCTGGCGCTTGGCCTCGGGGATCTTGGTGTTGGCGGCGCCCTCCTCAATGGCCTTGGCGAGCTGCAGGGCGCGCTCCTTCTCCACCTCCTCGGCGGGGACTTCCTCGCTGGAGACGTAGGCGGGGCTCATCGCGGCGATCTGCATCGCCAGATCCTTGCCCAGCTCGACGACGGGGGCGGTGTCGGCAATGCCCTCCACCTTCAGGTTGACCAGCACACCGATCTTGCCGTTCATGTGGACATAGGCCACGTTCAGGCCGTCGGCATAGCGGACGAAGCGGCGGATCTGGATGTTCTCACCGATGGCGAGCACCTTGTCAGCGGTGACGGAGTCCACGCTCCGGTCAGTGCCGGGATAGGTGGCGGCCTTCAGGGCCTCCACATCGGCGGGGTTCTCGCTGGCGACGGTGAGCGCCACATCGCGCACAAACTGCTGGAAGGTCTCGTTCTTGGCGACGAAGTCGGTCTGGGAGTTGACCTCCAGCACGACGCCGATGCCGTTGTCATCCACCAGAGCGCAGGAGACGCCCTCGGCGGCGACCTTGCCGGCCTTCTTGGTCTGAGCGGCCAGGCCCTTCTCGCGCAGCCAGTCGATCGCCTTGTCCTTGTCGCCGTCGCAGGCGGCCAGGGCCTCCTTGCAGTTCATCATGCCCACTCCGGTCAGCTCCCGGAGCTCCTTTACCAGCTTGGCACTGATAGCAGCCATTGTAATCTCCTCCTGTATCTTGAAATCAGCGGTGGTCTCTTACGCCTCGGCGGCCGCCTCGGACTCCTCAGCTGCGGCGTCGTCGCCCTGCTTGCCCTCGATGACGGCGTTGGCCATCACGCCGGAGATCAGACGGATCGCGCGGATGGCGTCGTCGTTGCCGGGGATGACATAGTCCGCCTCGTCGGGATCGCAGTTGGTGTCCACGATGGCGACCACGGGGATGCCCAGCTTGCGGGCCTCGGCGATGGCGTTGTGCTCCTTGCGGGGGTCAACGACGAAGATCGCGCCGGGCAGAGTCTTCATCTCCTTGACGCCGCCGAGATACTTTTCCAGCTTGGCCATCTCGTGCAGCAGCTTGATGACTTCCTTCTTGGGCAGCATGTCGAAGGTGCCGTCCTCCTGCATCTTCTTGAGCTGGTTCATACGCTCCACGCGGGTGCGCATGGTCTTGAAGTTGGTCAGCATGCCGCCGAGCCAGCGGGAGTTGACGTAGAACATGCCGCAGCGGCCGGACTCCTCACGGATGGCGTCCTGAGCCTGCTTCTTGGTGCCGACGAACAGCACGCTCTTGCCCTCGGCGGCCACGCTCTTGACAAAGCTGTAGGCCTCCTCCAGCTTCTTCACCGTCTTCTGAAGGTCGATGATATAGATGCTGTTGCGCTCGGTGTAGATATAAGCGGCCATTTTGGGGTTCCACCGGCGGGTCTGGTGACCGAAGTGAACGCCGGCCTCCAGGAGCTGCTTCATAGATACGACTGCCATGATTGAAATTCCTCCTAAAATTTTGTTGTTACCTCCACCCGGTTCATCCCCCAGGCCCACCGGCAGGGCCGGCACAGGGCATGGGATCCCCCTGGTGTGCGTAATCCTGAACTACTATACTATAATCCTTCCCACATTGCAAGCATTTTTTTGGAAAAAACCGTCCCGCGCCTGCTTTTTGTGCGCGGGACGGTCCCGATCAGTATTCAAAGACGTGCCGCCGGTAGGCGTTGAGGATCCGGGTGCCCTCATATTCCTGCCAGCGCGGGATCTGAAAGCCGTAGTTGAGGTGGACGTGTCCGTGTACCATGTATTTCGGGTGGTACTTCTCGATCACCCTGCGAAAGGCCTGGAACCCGGTGTGCGAGGGGGAGGTGGGATCGTCTCCGAGCTGGAAGACGGGGGAGTGGGTGAGCAGGATGTCAAAGCCGTGGCTGCGAAAGAGCTCCCACCGCAGCCGGTTCACCCGCCGCTGCATCTCCCGCTGGGAGTACTGATGCGGGCCGGGGTTATAGCGGATGGACCCGCCCAGCCCGAGGATGCGGATGCCCTTATAGACGTAGACGCGGTCCTCCACGCAGTCGCAGCCCTCCGGCGGCTGCTCGTGGTAGCGCCCGTCGTGGTTGCCGTGGACATAGAGCACCGGGCAGCGGGCCATGGTGACCAGAAAGCTGAGGTAGCGGGCGTCGAGATCTCCGGCGGAGAGAATGAGGTCGATGTCGTCCAGCATCCCGGGGCGGTAGTAGTCCCAGAGATACTGCTCCTCCTCGTCGGCGATGGCCAAAATCTTCATGCGTCCTCCTCCGGCTCCTCTTGACTCTGCTTGGCGACCTTTTCCACGCCGACGACGTCCACCGTCGCCTTCCCCTCCTGCGAGAGCTGGCGGTAGGCGGGCAGCTCGCCCACCACGTTCTCTGCCAGCCAGTCCATGGTGGTGATCTCCTCCGGGGTGGCGACATCCTCCTCACTGCCGTGGATCATGCCATCCTGCGCCTTGAGCACCCCGTCAAACGGGCGGAAGTTGCCCGACTGGATCGCCCCGCGCAGCATCCGCGCCAGACGTACGGCGCTCACCGGCAGCTTCTCCGAGCAGATGACGTCCACCACGCCAGCGGACATGCCCCACCAGTAGTTGGTGGCCTTGCCCTTGGCGACCTCGTCCTGGAAGGTGCGGTCCAGCACACTGCGGACCAGGTTCTCGTAGTACACGCCCCAGTGCCAGACCGGCATGGCGAGGGTCTGGAAGCGCTCGGGGTTCTCGTGATAGAAGAGGCCGAACGCGCCGGGGTGCGGGCTGTTGAGGTGGGTCATGTCCCGCCCGGAGACCAGATAGATCCCCTGCTCACGCAGCCGTGCGACCGCCGCGCCGTAATTGTCGTTCATCCACTCCAGGTGGATTTTCGCGCGGGGATTCACCATCTGCGCGCCGAGGGCGAAGGCGTTGATGGAGGCGACGGTGCCATAGATGGGGTAGTCGCCGACATAGCCGATCCGGTCGCTCTTGCACATCGCCCCGGCGAGGGCGCCGATGATGAACTTGGCCTCATACACCCGCGCGTAGTAGGTCCTGATCGCCTTCTGCGAGGTGTTGAGCGAGCAGTTCATGATGATGACCTCGGGGTGGTCCACCGCCGCCTTCAGGCTGGCCTTGAGCAGGCGGGGGGTGGTGGTGAAGATGAGGTCTGCCCCGTCGCTGATCGCCTGTTCGAGCACGGCGGCGGGGTCGCCGGCCAGGGCGTTGAAATAGCTGTGGGTCGCCACCCGCCCGCGCAGCACCTGGTCCACATGCCGCCGGCCCAGCTCGTGGGCGTAGGTCCAGCTGGAGTCCTGGGTGGTCTTGTCGTGGACGAAGGCAATGTTGAGCGTCTCCACCGAACTGGCGCTGCTGGTGAGCGTGCTGGTGATGGTGCTCGTCAGGGTGGAGGTGAGTTTGGTGAGCAGCTTTTTCTTCTTGACGAAGGGCGGATTGAGCACCAGCTCGATCGGCCGCTCCTCGCGCAGGAGGACGACCTCCTCCCAGATCTTGGTCAGGTTCTGAGCCAGCTCCTGACTGCTCATCTCCTTGGCGCGGGCGTAGCCGTAGATGTTCAGGAAGACGAGCAGAGCGTCAGCGGGCGTGGTGTTTCGCAGCCGCTTTCCGCCGAGCGACTCGAAGCTGCGGCGGAAATAGTGGTAGAACCGCTCAAAGGTGCGCAGCTCCTCCTCGGTCCACTCCTCACCGGCCTTTTTGCCCACCATGGACTGCAGCTTCTTGTAGCTGCCCAGGCGGGTGCACCAGATGAAGTTGATGCCGGAGAGCTTGTTGAAGTCGACATACTCGTAGTACAGCTTGCTTTCATACGAGTCGTTCTTCGGCGGCAGGATACGGGTGACGGTGGCCAGGACGGTGGCGGCGTGGAAGAACTTGAGCACGCTCACCCGCTTGTTGCCCTCCTCGACATAGTAGCGGTTGATATACTCATAGACCTTCACGCTGTCGCGGATGCCCTCGGACAGGTGCGCCTCGCACAGATTCTCCCACTTGACGCCGAACTCCGACTCCGGCGGCAGCAGCGGCATGAAGTTGCGGGCAAAGGCGGTGGTCCGCCCCGCCGTGCGGGTGCCGACGATGTTCTCCGCCGGGATCTGGATGGTGCCCAGCTCCACCGAGCTGTAGCTCTTGAGACCGGCCAGCACGTCGTCAAGGACGGGGAGATAGGGATATTCGCCCCGGATCAGGCAGGCACGGTATTCCTTCTGGCCGGAGCGCAGGGCGATATTATAGTTGCTCGAGTTGGCAGGCATAGGCTGACATCTCCTTTTTCAGAGCGCCCGCCGTCCGGCGGACGGAGACAGAGGCGGTCACTTCGTTTTCTCTATTTCTCTATTATAATGCCTGAAGCAGAAAGCCGCAAGCGGCGATTTTCTCCCCGGTCGGGAAGCGCCACGCCCGTCGGGAGAAGCGGAAAAAACGGGAGGATCTGCGCAGCATTCTGCACTTGTGCGGAGGGAAGGGCTGTGATAGAATATGTCTGCATGAGACACGCAGGAGGCGCGCAGCCGGAAAGGTCATGAGGTGCAGAAGCAGAATGGGTCAAGGATGCAAATATGTGAGACGGTTCCTGTCGCTGCTGCTGGCGATGGCGATGCTCTGCCCGCTGGGGCTGGAGGGCCTGGCAGCGGAGCTCCCGGAGGAGGATGCCGCCGTACAGACGGAGATGCAGACGGACATGCCGGACGAGCCCGACGGGGAAGAGACGGCCTCCGGCGATCCGCAGACCCCCGCGGAGGAGGACACCGTGACCCCGGAGGAGCCAACCGATGACGGCTCCACCGACCCGGAAGAGCCGTCTGGCGATGATTCCACCGACCCGGAGGAACCTGCCGGTGACAGCCCCGCCGACCCGGAGGAACCTGCCGGCGGCGAAGCGTCGGACGCCGGGGCCGGGGAGACCGACCCGGCTCCGGAGACGCCGGAGGAGAGTTCGGACGCACAGGTGCAGGAGCTACAGTGGACGGAGACCTCACTCAGCCTGCAATACGATGACCGCTATTCCTTTGCCGGGGCATGGCCGGGCTATGAGGTCCTGGAGTTCTCCAGCCAGACGGTGACCTCCTGGCAGGTCTCCCGGGGCAGCGTGAGCAGCGCGCGGGACAAGGCGGTGCTCGCGCTCCAGACTAGCAGCCAGACGGACGTGATCGCGACCGGCACCGGCCAGGCCACCGTCATCCTCGCCCCGAAGGGACGTGCGGACGAGGCGCGGGCGGCGCTGGAGGCGGAGGAGACGCAGCCTGCGGAGACCGCGTCGGAGACGTCCGCGGCCGGGCCGCTCTCCCTGGTGCGCGTAGAGGTGACGGTCACCGCCGCCCCGCTGACCGTGATGCTGCTGCTGGGCCAGAGCAATATGGAGGGCTACCGGTCAGATCTCACCGGCTCCCACCCGGAGGACTCCATCCTCTGCCCGGACGGCGAGGTCTACTGTGACGCAGTCCTGAGCTCGGCGGTGAACCGGTATGTCTCCGGCGGCCTGACGGGCAACCGCAGCCTGAACGGGAGGGAGATCACGACCGACCGGCTCACCTCCGCAGGTTCCGGCAAGACCGGTGCGGACAGCGCCCTGGCCTATGAGTGGAACCGCCTGACCGGGGACAAGGTATGGGTGGTGAACGCCGCCATCGGCGGCTCCTCCATCGCGACCTGGGCGTCCGGCGGGAGCTCCTATGAGAGGATGCAGGACACGGCGGCCGCCCTGCTGCAGACCCTGACGGCGGAGGTGCAGGCTGGGCACTATACCGAGAGCCACCGGCTCACCTTCTGGCTCCAGGGCGAGCGGGACTGGGTGCGTACCGCCACGGAATATCTCGCGGATTTCCGCAGTTTCTATGACGGTCTGGACGACATCTTTGGCATGGAGCGTTTTGGGATCATCATGCCGCGTGCCAGCGTGGACACGAACTGCGGCGAGGATGACATCCGCATGACGGGCCCGCGCATCGCGCAGTATTACATCGGCATGAGCACGCAGTACCCCAACGTCTATGTCGTGAGCAATATCAATGAGCAGTGGGTCACGGACGGCGGCGTGCGCAGCTATTTCCGCTCGGCCTACCCGGGCGGCAGACTGACCTATCCGCTGCGCAGCGGGAGCAATCTGTCCGGTCTGCCGGCCACCGTTGCGGAGGTCCATCCCGACCTCCACTATGCCCAGGTGGGACACAACGAGAACGGGCTGGACGCCGCCCGTTCGATGTATGCCCTGGTGTACGGGGAGGGGTCTGCCCGCGTCTCCGTCTCCTGGCGGAACATGGACGGCAGACAGGTCAGCTCACTTCAGTTCCATCAGAAGGGAAGCGTGGTCGTCGTGCCATCGGTCACGCCGGTCTACCGCTCCAAGGGGCTGAGCATCTCCACGACGAACGTGAGCTATCAGGCGTCGACCGGCGTGCTCCGGCGCACCTCCTCACAGAGCGGGACGCTCCGGGCCGCCGCGGGGAGCACCTCCGCGCCGTTGAAGGTCACCGGCGTGAGCACGAGCACTCCGGCCCTGCTCAGCGCACAGAATGCCGTCGGCGGCGTCTCGCTCCGCTGGTCGGAGGTGGCCGGGGCGACCGTCTACCGCGTCTACCGGAAATACAACCTCCGGAGCTGGGAGGCCATCGCGGATGTGAAGGGGACGTCCTACCTGGACACGGATGCGTGGTCGAGCACGACCTACACCTATACGGTGCGCGCCTTTGTCGGCTCGGCCCTGTCTCCCTATGATGCGTCGGGGATCAGCGTCCACTACCTCTCCACCCCGGCCCTCCTGATCAGCAATGTAGACGGCGGGATCCAGGTCAAGTGGAACGAGAGCTGCGGGGCGGAGCAGTACATCGTCTACCGCCGCATGGGCAGCAGCTGGGAGCGGATCGCGGCGGTGGACTCCGGCTCGCAGGTCACCTACGTCGATCAGACGGTCAGGGCGGGCCAGCAGGTCACCTACACGGTGCGCGCCGCCTGCGGCAATGTGCTCTCGAGCTTCCGCCAGGCCGGCGTCACGACGACCTATCTCCCGATGCCAGGGCTCACCGGTGCGAGCAATGTGTCCACAGGCGTGCGCGTGACCTGGAGCAGGTCCTCCGGGGCGGCGGGCTACTATGTCTACCGCAAAAGCACCGGGAACTGGCAGCGCGTGGCGGTGATCAGGAACAGCGCGACGACCTCTTATACGGACACCACGGCGGTCTCCGGGACGGACTACCGGTATACCGTCCGCGCCGTCAGCGGCAGCGTCCTCTCCGGTTACAGCAGCAGCGGCATTGCCATCCGTTATCTGCAGACCCCCACGCTGACCCAGCTTGAGACGGTGGAGAGCGGCGGCAGCGCCACCGGCCTGCGCATCTACTGGCGCGCGGTGAGCGGCGCGAGCAATTACCGGGTTTACCGCCGTCTCCCCGGCGGGAGCTGGACGCGGGTCGGCCAGACGAGCGGGACGAATTACACCGACACCACGGCGCGCTCCGGCCAGGCTTACAGCTACACCGTGCGGGCGCAGAGCGCGAGCGGCATGTCCTTCTACGACACAGCCGGACTGACGGCGACCTGGCTCACCATGCCCGTGGTCCAGAAGGCGGCGAACGTCTCCGGCGGCGTGCGCGTGACCTGGTCGGCGAGCAGCGGTAGCCTGTCCGGCTATTGGATATACCGCAAAGAGGCGGGAAAAGGCTGGCAGAAGGTCGGCACAGTGAGCAGCAGTCAGACCAGCTACACTGATACCGGCGTGACCTCCGGCAAGACGTATTACTACACCGTGCGCGCCTATCGGGGTGCCTCAGTCTCGAGCTATGACCACACGGGGAGGCAGGTGGTCTGTCTCGCTGTGCCCGCGCTCAGAAGCGCGGCGAAGTCCGGCAGAAGTATCTGCGTCACCTGGGACGTGGTGAGCGGCGCGACGAGCTACACCCTCTACCGGCGCACCGGTTCCGGCAGCTGGGTCGCCATTGCCACGCTCACCGGCAACGGCACAACGAGCTGTATCGACGCCAATGTGACCTCCGGCCACACCTATACCTATACGGTGCGCGCCCGGTGCAGCGGAGGCTTGTCAGATTACTCGCGCACCGGCGTGCGTGTGAGAGCATAAACGCATTACAACGGAAAGCCCGCTGTGGAACAGATCCGCGGCGGGCTTTTTCTGCTTGCGGATTTGCCCGGAGCGCATTATAATAGGGAAGATCATGAAGAGATGGAGGTGTCTGTATGCATGTGCTCATTGACGGGGCGGGCGCGGTCGGCATTGCCGTCGGCGCGGGCCTGGCCGGCGTGGGCTGGCAGGTGAGCTTTCTCGCGCGGGGCGCGACGCTGGAGGCGATCCGCTCCGGCGGCGTGAAGCGCACCGGCCTGCTCGGCACGGTGGAGATTCCCACCGGAGCGGTGGGGGCGAGCGACGACTACGCCAGCTTTCCCCCGGACACGTTTGACTATATTCTCGTCTGCGCCAAGACGCTGGCCAACGACGCCATCAGCCGCGCGCTGGACGCGCACCGCGCGATGCTCAGGGCGGACGGGAAGATCGTCCTGCTGCAAAACGGCTGGGGCAATGACGCGCCTTACCGCCGCTTCTTCCAGCCTGAGCAGGTCTGGAACGCCCGGGTGATCACCGGCTTTCAGCGCACCGCGCCCAACGTGAGCGAGGTGACGGTCTACACCCAGCCCGTCCTCCTCGGCAGCCTCTACGGCCTGCCGAGCGGGCCGATGGAGCCGCTGGCGGCGGCGATCTCCGCCTCCGGCCTCCCGGCGGAGGCGAGCGGAGAGGTCTCCCGCGCCCTCTGGGCGAAGATGGTCTACAACTGCACCCTCAACCCCCTCGGCGCGGTGCTCGGCCTGCCCTACGGGGCGCTGGGTGAGTGCCCGGAGACGCGGGCGGTGATGGACGGGCTGATGGACGAGATCTTCGCCGTCATGCACGCGGCGGGGTACGACACCTTCTGGCCGGACGCGGCGGCCTACCGCGAGGCGTTCTACGGCAAGCTCCTGCCGGACACCTATCACCACAATTCCTCCACCCTCCAGGACATCCGCGCCAAGCGCCCCACCGAAATCGCCACCCTCACCGGCGTCATCCTCGACCTCGGCAGGCAGCACGGGGTGGACACCCCGGTGAACGCCACCCTCTACCGGCTCATCCGCGGCCTGGAGGCCAACTACTGAGCGCTTTCCCAAATGTGAAAAGAAAAGAGGCAGAACGATGGAAAAGATCAAAATGACCACCCCCCTCGTCGAGATGGACGGGGACGAGATGACCCGCATCCTTTGGAAGGAGATCAAGGACGAGCTGATCTGCCCCTATGTGGACCTGAAGACGGAGTACTACGACCTCGGCCTGGTCCACCGCGAGGAGACGGGCGACCAGGTCACGGTGGACGCGGCCAACGCGAACAAGAAGTACGGCGTTGCCGTCAAGTGCGCCACCATCACCCCCAACGCCCAGCGGGTGGAGGAGTATCACCTCTCCAGGATGTGGAAGAGCCCGAACGGCACCATCCGCGCCATTTTGGACGGCACCGTCTTCCGCGCGCCCATCATGGTCCGCGGCATCTCGCCGGTGGTGCGCACCTGGAAGCAGCCCATCACCATCGCCCGTCACGCCTTTGGCGACGTGTATCGTGCCACCGAGTACCGTGTCCCCGGCCCCGGCAAGGCGGAGCTGCTCTTCACCGGCGCGGACGGCACGACGTTCCGCGAGACGGTCAACGACTTTGACGGGCCCGGCGTCCTGCAGGGGCAGTTCAACAAGGACAGCTCCATCTCCTCCTTTGCCCGCGCCTGCTTCCAGTACGCGGTGGACACCCGGCAGGACCTGTGGTTCTCCACCAAGGACACCATCTCCAAGCAGTATGACCACACCTTTAAGGATCTTTTTCAGGAGATCTACGACGCGGAGTACCGGGAGAAGTTTGAGGCCCTCGGCATCGAGTATTTCTACACCCTGATCGACGACGCCGTGGCCCGCGTCATCCGCTCGAAGGGCGGTTTCATCTGGGCCTGCAAGAACTACGACGGCGACGTGATGAGCGACATGGTCTCCACCGCCTTCGGCTCGCTGGCGATGATGACCTCCGTCCTCGTCTCCCCGGACGGCAACTACGAGTATGAGGCCGCCCACGGCACCGTCACCCGCCACTACTACAAGTACCTCAAGGGGGAGGAGACCTCCACCAACCCGGTGGCCACCCTCTTCGCCTGGACGGGCGCCCTGCGCAAGCGCGGCGAGCTGGACGGCATCGACGGCCTGGTCCGCTTCGCCGGAGCGCTGGAGCGCGCCACGATCGACACCATCGAGTCCGGCGTCATGACCGGCGACCTCTGCTCCCTCTGGGAGGGGGAGAACCCTGCCCGCAAGGTGACCTCCCTCCAGTTCCTGCGCGAGATCCGCGCCCGCCTGGACAAGGCCCTCGCCTGACACCCGAAAAGCAAGAAAGCCGCCTGACCGCAGACAGAACGTTCTGCGGCCAGGCGGCCTTTTCTTGTCGGGGCTTACCGCATGGCGTCCTTCATGGCCCGCACATAGGCCCCGACGTGCTCCGGGGCCTCTCTGCCGTACCGGGCGATCAGCCGGACGATGGCGGAGCCGACGATCACCCCGTCGGCGAGACCGGCCATCTGTCCGGCCTGCTCTGGCGTGGAGATGCCAAAACCGATCGCGCAGGGGAGGGAGGTGTTCTCCCGCACGACGCGGACGATGGAGCCGAGGTCGGTGGTGATCTCCCGCCGCACCCCGGTCACGCCGAGGGAGGAGACGAGATAGAGAAAGCCCTCCGCCTCCCGGGCGATCATGGCGATCCGGTCCGCGGAGGTCGGGGCGATGAGGGAGATCAGGTCCATCCCGTGGGCCCGGCAGAGGGGGCCGAACTCCTCCTTCTCCTCATACGGCAGATCGGGGAGGATCAGCCCGTCCATCCCGACCGCCTGACAGGTGGAGAGAAAGCGCTCCGCCCCGTAGGAGAAGACGACGTTGGCATAGGTCATAAAGACCATCGGAACGGCCACATCCCGCCGCAGATCGCGCACGAGGTCAAAGATCCGGTCGGTGGTCGCCCCGCCCTGCAGGGCGCGCAGGCTGGCCTGCTGGATCACCGGCCCCTCCGCCGTGGGGTCGGAGAAGGGAATGCCCAGCTCGATGAGGTCCGCCCCGTTTGCCACAGCGGCGCGGACAGCGGCGGCTGTGGTCTCGAGATCGGGGTCCCCGCAGGTGAAGAAGGGGATAAAGGCCTTTCCGCCGGCAAATGCGGCTGCGATCTTACTCATGGAGATCCTCCCCTCTGTAGCGGGCGATGGCGGCGCAGTCCTTGTCCCCGCGCCCGGAGATGGTGATGGCGATGATCTGGTCGGGAGACATGGCGGGGGCGAGCTTCATCGCGTGCGCCACCGCGTGGGCCGACTCGATGGCGGGGATGATCCCCTCCGTCCGCGCCAGATACTCAAAAGCGCCCACCGCCTCCTCGTCGGTGACGGGGACGTATTCCGCCCGCCCGGTGTCGTGCAGCCAGGCGTGCTCCGGTCCGATGCCGGGGTAGTCCAGCCCGGCGGAGATGGAGTAGACCGGTGCGATCTGCCCGTACTTGTCCTGACAGAAGTAGGACTTCATCCCGTGGAAGATGCCGAGCCGTCCGGTGGCGATGGTGGCGGCGGTCTCAAAGCTCTCCACCCCACGCCCGGCGGCCTCGCAGCCGATCAGGCGGACGGAGGCGTCCGAGATGAAGTGGTAGAAGCTGCCGATCGCGTTGGACCCGCCGCCCACGCAGGCGAGCACCGCGTCCGGCAGGCGGCCCTCCCGCTCCAGCAGCTGCTCGCGCATCTCCCGGGAGATCACCGCCTGGAAGTCGCGCACGATGGTGGGGAAGGGGTGCGGCCCCATCACCGAGCCGAGGCAGTAGTGGGTGTCGTCAATGCGGGAGGTCCACTCCCGCATCGCCTCGGAGACGGCGTCCTTGAGAGTGGCGGTCCCCGTCTTCACCGCGATCACCTCCGCGCCGAGCAGGCGCATCCGGTAGACGTTCAGCGCCTGACGGATGGTGTCCTCCTCCCCCATGAAGACGACGCACTCCATCCCCATCAGTGCGGCGGCGGTGGCGGTCGCCACGCCGTGCTGGCCCGCGCCCGTCTCGGCGATCAGGCGGGTCTTTCCCATCTTTTTCGCCAGCAGGGCCTGGCCGAGCACGTTGTTGATCTTGTGCGCGCCGGTGTGGTTCAGGTCCTCCCGCTTCAGATAGATCTTCGCCCCGCCCAGGTCGCGCGTCATCTTCCCGGCGTAGTACAGCCGCGACGGCCGCCCGGCGTAGTCGTTGAACAGCCCGGCCAGCTCCCGCCGGAAGTCGAGGTCGTCCTTGTAGTGGTTGTACGCCGTCTCCAGCTCGATGACGGCGTTCATCAGCGTCTCGGGAATATACTGTCCCCCGTGCACGCCAAAGCGTCCCTTTGGATTGGTCATAGTCTCGATGCCTCCCGGACGGCGGCCACAAACGCCGCCATCTTGTGATAGTCTTTTGTTCCGTCTGTCTCGATGCCGCTGCTCACGTCCACCCCGAAGGGCCGCAGGCGGCGGACGGCCTCGCCCACGTTCTCCGGCCCCAGCCCCCCGGCGAGGAGGTAGGGCCGCTCCAGGCCGCGGATGAGGGACCAGTCAAAGGTCTCCCCGCAGCCCCGCCCCGCGTCGAGCAGGACGAGGTCCGCCCCGCTCGCGGCGGCGCGATGGATGTCCTCCACGCTGCGCACCTGAAAGGCCTGCCAGACCGGAGCGCCCGTGCGCGCGCGCAGGCGGCGCAGAAACACCTCATTCTCCCGCCCGTGGAGCTGGGCGATGTCGATCACGCCGTCCGCGAGCAGCCCGGCGGCCCAGCCGGCCGTCTCGTCCACAAAGACGCCCACCGCCCGGATGCCGGGGGCGAAGAGACGGCGCAGCTCCATCGCCCGCTCCGGGGTGAGGTGGCGGCGGCTGCGCGGGGCGAAGACGAAGCCGATATAGTCCGCCCCGAGGGCGTTGGCCGCGCGCACGTCCTCCGGCCGGGTGAGGCCGCAGAATTTGATCTGGGTCATACCTGCCCCCGCAGTCTGGCCAGCATGGCCCGCCGGTCCGGCGCGCGCATGAGCGCCTCGCCGACAAGCACCGCGTCCGCCCCCATTGCCCGGGCGGCGGCTGCGTCCTCCGGGGTGCGCACCCCGCTCTCGGAGACGAAGCGCACTTCCGGGGGGACCAGGCGGCGCAGGCGGCCGCTGTTGCCGGCGTCCACCGAGAAGTCTCTCAGGTTGCGGTTGTTCACCCCGATCACCCGCGCCCCGGCGCGCAGGGCGGTCTCGATCTCCCCCTCGTCGTGTGCCTCCACCAGGGCGGTCAGGCCGAGCGCATCGGCAAGCGCGAGCATCTCCCGCAGCGCCCCCTCGTCCAGGATGGAGCAGATGAGCAGCACGGCGGCCGCGCCGAGCGCCTTGGCCTCATAGACCATGTAGGGGTCCACGGTGAAGTCCTTGCGCAGGCAGGGGAGGGGGATGGCGGCGGCGATCTCGGCGAGATAGCGGTCGCTGCCGAGGAACCATTTCGGCTCGGTGAGCACCGAGACCGCCTCCGCCCCCGCCGCGGCGTAGTCCCGGGCGATCTCCAGATAGGGGAAGTCCGGGGCGATCAGCCCCTTGGAGGGGGATGCCTTCTTGCACTCGCAGATGAATGAGATCCCCGGACCGGACAGCGCGCGCTCAAAGGGAAAGTCTCCCCGTTCCAGTGATTCCGCCGCCCGGCGCACCGCCCCGAGCGGCGCGCGCTCCTTGGCTCGCGCGACCCGTTCCCGGGCGTGGGCGGCGAGCTGGTCCAGAATGGTCATCCTGCTGCCTCCGGGCGGTTGCTCACTTCGATGAAGCGCTCCAGCGTCTCCAGCGCCCGGCCGGAGTCGATCAGCTCCGCCGCCAGGGCGATGCCGCTGCGAAGGCCGTCCGCCTTGCCGCCGAGATAGAGGGAGGCACCCGCGTTCATCAGGACCGCGTCCCGCTTGTGTCCCCGCTCACCGCCCAGGATGGCGCGCGTGATCGCCGCGTTCTCCGCCGGAGAGCCGCCGCGCAGGTCCTCCCGCGCGCAGCGCGCGAGGCCGAAGGCCTCCGACGCGATCACGGTGGAGCGGAACCAGCCGTCCCGGATCTCACAGATGGTGGTGGGCGCGCTCAGGGAGATCTCGTCGAGCTTATCCTGGCCGTACACCACCATCCCGCGCCGCACGCCGAGATTCACCAGCACCTGCGCGAGCGGGGCGGCCAGATACTCGTCATAGACGCCGAGCAGCTGCATCGAGGGCTTGGCGGGGTTTGTGAGCGGGCCGAGGATGTTGAACACCGTCCGGAAGCCCAGCTCCCGGCGGATCGCCCCGACGTACTTCATGGAGGTGTGGTACTTCTGCGCGAAGAAGAAGCACATCCCCACCTCCCGCAGCAGCTCCAGGCATTTCGCCGGGCTCTGCTGGATGTTCACTCCCAGGGCCTCCAGGCAGTCCGCCGTTCCGCACTGGGAGGAGGCGGCGCGGTTTCCGTGCTTGGCCACCTTCACCCCGCCGGCCGCCGCCACCAGGGCGGAGGTGGTGGAGATGTTGAAGCTGTGCGCGTTGTCGCCGCCGGTGCCGACGATTTCAAAGACGTCCATCCCGGTCTCCACCTGGATGGCGTGCGCGCGCATCGCCGCGGCGCAGCCGGCGATCTCGTCCGTCGTCTCCGCCCGCGCGCTCTTGGTGGAGAGCGCGGCGAGGAAGGCGGCGTTCTGTGTGGGCGAGGTCTCGCCGCTCATGATCTCGTTCATGACGGTGTAGGCCTCCTCGTAGGTGAGGTCCTCTTTGCTGACGATTTTGACGATCGCTTCTTTAATCATGGTGCGCGCTCCCTTCCAGCGAAATAAAGTTGGACAGTATCTGTTTTCCGTCCGGGGTCAGGATGGACTCCGGGTGAAATTGCAGGCCGTAGATGAGAAAGTCCCTGTGCCGGACGGCCATCACCTCTCCATCCTCCGTCGCGGCGATGACCTGCAATTCCGGCGGGATGGTCTCCGGCGCTGCCGCGAGGGAGTGATACCGCGCGACGGGGATGACCTCCCCGCAGCCGCGAAAGAGGGGACAGCTCCCCTCCAGCCGGACGAGGGACTGCTTGCCGTGCATCAGCCGCTTGGCGTAGGTGATCTGCGCGCCGAAGGCCGCACAGATCGCCTGATGTCCGAGGCAGACGCCGAGGGTGGGGATCTCCCGCCCCAGCTCCCGCGCGGCCTGGACGGTGACGCCCGCGTCCTCCGGCCGGCCCGGTCCGGGGGAGAGCACCAGCCGGTCCGGGCGCAGCGCCCGGATCTCCTCCACCGTTTTCTCATCGTTGCGGATGACCGTGATCTCCGGGTCGAGCACCCCGATGAGCTGATAGAGGTTGTAGGAAAAGCTGTCGTAGTTGTCGATCAGCAGCGTCATGCTTCCACCTCCCCGGCCAGCTCCAGCGCGCGGAGCACCGCCCTGGCCTTGTTCCTGCACTCCTCATACTCCTTCTCCGGGACGGAATCTGCCACGATGCCCGCCCCACTGCGGACAAAGACCTTGCCGTTCTTGCGGTAGGCGATGCGGATGGCGATGCAGGTGTCCAGATTCCCGGTGAAGTCGAGGTAGCCGATCGCCCCGCCGTAGATGCCGCGCTTGTTGCCCTCCAGCGCACCGATCAGCTGGCAGGCGCGTATCTTGGGCGCGCCGGAGAGCGTCCCCGCCGGGAGGACCGCCTCGACGGCGTCCAGCGCGTCGCAGTCCGGCCGGATCTCCCCGCGCACCGTCGAGCCGATGTGCATCACATGGGAGAAGCGCTCGATGGAGTGGAGCTGCTCCACCTCCACCGTGCCGAACCGGCTGATCCGGCCCAGATCGTTGCGCCCAAGGTCGACGAGCATGTCGTGCTCGGCGAGCTCCTTCTCATCCGCGAGCAGCTCCGCCTCCAGCGCCCGGTCCTCCGCCTCCGTCCGGCCGCGCGGCCGGGTCCCCGCGAGGGGGAAGGTGTGCAGCACGCCGTCCTCCAGTTTCACCAGCGTCTCCGGCGAGGCCCCGGCCACCTCCACGTCCGTGCCGGAGAAGTAGAACATGTACGGCGAGGGGTTGAGGGTGCGCAGCACCCGGTAGGTGTCCAGCAGGCTCCCCTCAAACGGGGCGCTGAAGCGGTTGGAGAGCACGATCTGGAAGATGTCCCCCTCCCGGATATGCCGCTTGGCCCGCTCCACCATGGAGCAGAACTGCTCCCGGTCAAACAGCGCCGTCACCGGCCCGCACAGCTGCCCCGGCGCCTCACGCCATTTCGTCCCGCTGCGCAGCAGCCTCGCCATCTGCTCGAGCTCCAGCACCGCCCGGTGATAGCCCGTCTCCGGGTCGGCCAGCGGGATGTTCACGATGAGCAGGAGCTTCTGCCGGACGTGGTCGAAGACGATGACCTTCTCAAAGAGCATCAGGTCGAGGTCGCGGAACCCCTCGCTGTCCTCCACCTCGCAGCGGACGGACGGCTCGCGGTAGCCGAGGTAGTCGTAGGAGAAGTAGCCGACCAGCCCGCCGGTGAACGGCGGCAGCCCCTCCAGGCGGGGGCTCCGGTATTCCGAGAGGATCTGCCGGAGATAGGCGGAGGGGTCCTCGGTGGAGAGGGTGAGCGTCCCCACCCGCAGCACCCCGTCCCGGCAGGAGATCTCCAGCTTCGGGTCGTAGCCGAGGAAGGTATAGCGCCCCCACCGGTCGCTCGGCTGCGCGGATTCGAGCAGATAGCTGTGGGTGGACACGCGCTTAAGCACCCGCAACGCCTCGATGGGGGTGGTGAAGTCGGAGAGCAGCTCGCAGGCCACCGGGCAGACCCGGTAGCGGCCGTCTCCGGCGAGCTCCTTCACCTGGGAGAGACTGATGAGCATCTTCACGTCGTTTCCTCCTGTCAGAACAGAAAAACTCCTCTGCCGTTCCCGGTCAGAGGAGTGCAAGAAAAAACGCCCCTGACAGAGAACTCCTTCTCTCTCAAGGACGAAACGTGTAGACACGATCCGCGGTGCCACCTTGATTCACGGGCGCGACCCCGTGCGCTTGGCGGGATACCAGCATATCCCCGGCAACTGACGTATGCCCTCACGTTGCAGAATACTCTGTGATCGCCCACATTTGACTGCACCCTCCGCGGTCCATTTGACAATCTGTTTCTTACCTGCATCGCAGCGCCGCAGGCTCTCTGGAAAGGCATAATTGCCGTTATCTCCGCTTCAACGGTTTACTCTATGAAATTGCCTGTAGTATACCACGCCCGCCCCACGCTGTCAAATGAAAATTGCGGCTCAAAACACCTGCAAAATTACGCCCCCAAACGCAGAGAGGCCTCCCCCGCAGTATCTCGGGGGAGACCTCAGAATGAGTATAGGGAAATCAGCCCGGCTCAGTGGATCGCCGTGCCCTCCGGCACGATGTCGTCCACGAAGATCACCTGGCAGCCGCAGGCGTTGTTGGTCGCCGCGAGCAGCATGCCGTTGCTCTGCACGCCGGTGAAGCGCGCGGGGGCGAGGTTGGCGATGACGATGATCTTGCGGCCCTCCAGCTGCTCCGGCTTGTAGTGTCCCTTCAGGCTGGAGACGATGGTGCGCTTGTCCTTGCCGTCAAAGAGGGTGAGCTTGTAGTTGTTGCGCGCCTTGCGGATCTCCTGGCACTTGAGGATCTTGCACACGCGCAGGTCGATCGCGTCAAACTGCTCCAGGGTGATGGTGGGCTTAAAGTCCGCGACCGGGTCGGGCTCGCCGTAGACGGTCTCCGGCTCCGCCTCCGTCTCCTCCGGCGCGTTTGCGCGCGCCTCCGCCTCCAGCTCCTCCTGCGTCTGGGGATGGGAGAAGTCGAGCAGCGGCAGATAGGCGCTCTTCTCCAGCGCGTCGAGGAAGAGGTAGAGGCGCGGCCCCTGCTCGCGGTCGAGCAGCAGGCGGTAGACGTTGCGGAAGAAAACGGTCTGGAGCTTCTTCTTCTCCTTGTCCGTCAGCTCGACCTGCCGGACCTGCTGCGGCACGGCGTAGATCATCGCGTTGAGGTCGTCCAGTGCGTAGTCAGACGCCGCCAGATTCGCGTGCAGCGCCGCGATCTCCGCCCGCTGCACCTCGTCGAGCGTGTTGTAGACCGTCCAGTTGCGCCAGGTGCGCACCCGGTAGACCTGGTCGGGCGCGCAGAACTCCAGCCAGTAGCGCGCGCGGCTCAGCCGGTCCTGGAACTGCTCGTAGGAGTACGGCGTGCCGTTCTTGCGCAGCACCGTCTCCAGCCGCGGAATGTCGAAGTTGACCACCGCGCCCATCTGCACCAGCAGATTCATCGGCACCGGCTGAACCTGCCGCCCCTCGATCAGGCAGGCGTCCATGATGCCCTGCACCACCTCGTCGGCGGTCCCGTTCTGATAGCGGGTGAGCATCCGGTCAAACTCGCCGTACTGGCGCAGGATCCCCTCGTCGAAGCAGAAGTCAAAGGCCTTCATCGGCTCGGTCTTGGCATACAGCCAGAGGATGACCTCCGGCTGATAGATCTTCAGCAGGACCTCCGGCGTCAGATTCAGCCCGGAGGAGCCGGACATCTTGCCAGTGGTGCCTCGGATGCCGATGAACTCATAGCCCTGGAAGATGGGCGGCTCATAGCCGAAGATCTCCCGGGAGATATCCTTGCTCGTGTCATAGCTGCCGTTGGGGGTGGCATGGTCCTTGCCGCCCGGCTCGAAGTCCACGCCCTCATAGAGCCAGCGCATCGGCCAGTCGATCTTCCAGTTGAGCTTGCAGTTGTGGTCCCGGCGGAAGTCAAAGGTCCCGTGATGGCCGCAGGCGCACTCATACTGCGCCGACGCGCCGTCCGCAGAGAGGGAGGTGATGGTGGTGGTGTCCTTCCCGCAGTGGGCGCAGTAGATGCTCACCGGGTAAAACGCCTCCCGCTCCGCCTCGCTGGGCGCCTGGGTGCGGTGCCGGGCGAGGACGTCGTAGATCTCCTTCCGCCTGGAGACGGCGTGGAGGATCAGGTCAGTATATTTGCCGCTGCGGTACATCTCCGCCTGATGGCGGAAGTCCAGCTCGATGCCGAACGCGCGCACGGAGGCCTCAAACTCCCGCTCGAAGTACTCCGCGTAGGTCGCGGCCCCCAGCGCGTCCCCGAAGGGGTTGGGCACGTCCACATACGGCATGCCGACATACTGCTCCATATCGTCCCGCACGCTGGAGACGTTCACCGGGATCTTCCGCAGCCGGTCATACTCGTCCCAGCTGAAGAGCAGCCGGGCCTTTTTCCCGAGGCCGCGCAGCGCCTTGACCACGAAATAGCTGGTGGCGATGTCGCGGAAATTGCCGATATGGATGGACCCGGAGGGGCTGATGCCCGCAGCGCAGACATACTCCTCCTTGTCAGGACGGCGCGCAATGATCTGCTTTGCGATGTTCTCTGCCCAAGTCAACATATGCTCTCACCTCATAGACGCGGCAAAGAGGGCCGCGCGATTACAGAATTCACATCTGAAAAGTATAGCATGCGCTCCTTTCCTCTGTCAAGATTCCCATTTCCGGAAAGGGCGCCCTGCGCGTCAGAGCGGGCGGCGGTAGCGCACCAGCGGCTGGGACCACCGTGCGGCCAGATAGATCGCGCCCGCCGCTGCCACGGCGCAGAGGGCCGAGACCGGCACCGCCAGCGCCACCGGGTAGGGCAGGCAGCGCAGCAGGCCGGTGAAGACCGGGTGGCAGAGAAAGACGGGCAGCGTCTCATTGCCCAGCGGGGTGAAGAAGACCCGCCCCCTCGGGCAGAGGGAGAGGAAGACCGCCGAGAGCGCCGCCGCGGCCAGATAATACGCCAGGCGCAGCGCCAGCCCCCGCGCGAGCGGGAGGGAGAGGGCGGCGTAGCTGTCCGCCTGATAGAGAAAGCGGACCTCCACCTCCGCCAACGCCCGCCAGCAGGCGCAGAGCGCCGGGAGGGAGAGGAGCAGGAGCGCCAGGCGCAGCCTCCAGCTCCGCGCGAGGGCGGCCATCCCC
Source organism: uncultured Eubacteriales bacterium (assembly GCA_949283375.1). Taxonomy (GTDB): domain Bacteria; phylum Bacillota; class Clostridia; order Oscillospirales; family Oscillospiraceae; genus Onthomonas. The sequence continues at coordinate 37,769 of CASDSM010000012.1, forward strand.
CGCCAGCCCCAGAGCTGCCCGGCGAGGAAGCAGGGGAAGAAGACCAGCGTCCGCGAGAGGGACCACGCCCGCCCGACGGCGTCCCATCCGCCCGCCGCCAGCCCCAGCAGGAGGGCGAGGAGAAAGAGGGCGGTCCGCACGATGTCCGTCCGTCCGCAGCTCCCGGCCAGCCGGCCCGCCCCGGCGGCGAGGAGGCACCAGAGCGCCAGGCTGAGGGGATACCATAAGATCCACACCGGCGTGACGAGCAGCCCGGCGGCCAGCTCCGGCCGCCAGAGCAGCGCCGCCAGCACGCAGATCCCCTGCGCGGGGAGGTAGAGGCGCAGCATCCGCCCCGCCTGGCGCAGACAGCGCTCCGGTGTCTGCGCTCCCATCCCGGAGAGAAAGGCGAACAGCGGCATGTGAAAGAGGTAGCTCATCCGGTAGAGCGCCTCTGCCGCCGTGCTCCAGCCCAGCTCGCGCTCCAGCGCGTGGCCGAACACCACACAGAGGATGAGCAGGGCCTTGGCGTTGCACAGCCAGCTGTCCCGCTGTTTCAGCTTCATCGCCGCGCCCCCTCATTCCGCCGGGAGGTAGTACAGCGGCACGAGATAGACCCAGCTGAGCTGATGCTCCAGCTCAGACTCCGTCCCCGTGTCCGGATAGGCCCCCCGGAAGCCCCCGCCGGTCACCCCGTCGGGGGAGAGGACGATCTCCAGCCAGAAAGCCCCGCTCTCTCCGCGGTAGCTCACCTGGGCGAGATAGCGCACCGTCCACGTCTCCTCTGTTCGGTAGATCTCCGTCAGGCGGCAGCCGGTCACCTCCAGCCCGTCCTCGTCCAGCGCCTCCCAGGTATCGTCAAAGCGCTCCCGGCTCAGTTGGTCAAAGGCCGACCAGCCCAGGTCGAGGTAGGCCTGTGCGTGTGCCTCACCGGCCGCGATCCACGCCTCTGCCTGCTCCACGGCGGCGAGGTAGACCGTCTCCGGCAGCAGATCGAACACGCCGGCCGAACCCGTCAGGGCATCCTCTGCGATGCCAATATTGGGCAGACAGTAGTAGTCCGGCCACTCCTCCGACACCGGCTGAAAGTCGGAGATGAGGTAGTTGAGGTCCGCTGCCGCCTCCGGGTGCGCCTCGTAGTAGTCCGTCAGCAGGGCATAGGCCCCGGCGGGGAGGATGAGAAGCTCATCGCAGGCGGTGGACAGATCGGTGAAGTAGTCCACCCAGAACCGGAGCGCGCCCTCCTCCGCGCCGCCGCTCTGCTCATACCACTCCCAGGCCTTGCCGCGGAGATAGCAGGGCTCCTCGCCGATCTCGGCGTAGTGATAGCCGTCCAGGGCGAAGCTGGCGAGGCCGTTGTGCTCCACTGTGGTGTACTCCGCATAGACCCCCTCCACGTCCGCCAGCGCATAGGCCGCCTCCGCGTCCATCTTGCCGAGGGCGTCCACAAAGGCGTTCGCGCGCAGGAGCACGGGGATGGCGGACCAGGAGAGCCCCACCCCACGCACCTCGCCCACCGAGAGCAGCGCGAGCGGCAGGACGAGCAGGGCGGCGATCAGGCTGACCCACCACCGCCGCCGCACCCGCCGGAGCACCCGTCCGGCGCGGAGGGCGGGGGCAGGGTCATCCCGCCCGGTCCGGGCGGGCGCGGGCTGCTCCGCCGCCACCGGCGCGGCCATCCGCGCATACATCGCCCGGCAGTCCGGGCAGGCGGCCAGGTGTTCCTCGATGAAGGCCCGCGTCTCCTCCGAGCAGAGGCCCTCGGCGTACAGCGCGAGCAGATCGCTCACAAGGGCGCAATTTCGTTCCATCCCAATTCCTCCAGTCGCCGCATCAGCTTTTCTTTTCCCCGGAAATAGGTCACCTTGACCCAGTTCTCCGTCCGCCCGAGCAGAACGGCGATCTCCCGGACGCTCCGCTCGCCGAGCAGGCGCAGGGTGAGTACCTCGGCGTACTGCTCCGGCAGGCCGGCGATCGCCTCCATGACCGCCTCCGCCTGGGCGCGGACCATCGCCTGCCGCTCCGGCCCGACCAGCGCCGGGGCGTCCTCCGGCGGCGGCTGGTCGGAGAAGCGCCGCCTGCGCCGCAGCTCCCGCCGCCAGGCGTTCTTGCCGATCTGGCACAGCCAGGTGTAGAGGCTCCCCTCTCCCCGGAAAGTGCCGATGTGCAGAAAGGCCTGGTAGAAGGTCTCCTGCGTCAGCTCCTCCGCCCAGTCCCCGTCGCCCGTCAGCTTGAGCAGAAAGCGATAGACCGGCTGGGCGTAGAGCTGGAACACATCCTCAAACCGATCCACCGCCGATCTCCCCCTTCTCTCCCGTCTCACTCATTAGAGCCGCGCGCGGCCAAAAGGTTACAGGCCGGGCGGCACATTTTTACAAAAACCGGCGTCCCGGCAAATGCGCCGGGACGCCGTCAGAGTGTCAAAAGTCCCGCTCCGCCTCACAGGGCGCACATGCGGGAATGGCCGGAATGGAACGCGCCCTCTGTATCAATTCGGCGAACTGGAATTTATTGTTATAAAACGATATCAATCTCGTACGCATCATCGATCAGCACACATTTGGCGTCGTACTTTTCTGCCAGTTTCATAAACCGCGCATTATCTTCTAAAACGCCTTCCATAGTACACCCTGCATCGTCTAAGCGGCTTTCTATGGCGCTTGCATATTGTTTGATGTTGTTGAAATGTTTTTTAATATAATTTTCGCTCATTACAAGGCAAAAGTATTTGATGCTATCAAGATATTCTTTTGCGAAGTCATTTGCCCAATCAAAAGGGATATAACACCCTTCGATGATAAGGTTTTGCTTGTTCTCTATGGCAGTTTTAATTATTTCGCGAACAACAGGCCACAAATACTCTGTGAGCTCATCATCGTCTTCGGGTGTGAGTCTGGTATAGCCGCTGCGAATGAGACCCATCTTCAGATGGTCTATCGATAAATAAGGATATCTATACTTTTCAAGCAATTTTTGAGCAAGCAAAGTCTTGCCCGTGTGTGATGCGCCCGTTATTAAAGTAATCATGATTTTCTTTGCTTTGAGCAGAGAATCATCTGCTTTTCCATGCGGAAGTTTGTAAGGAAAATTCCTTGCTTTTCTACCTGCTGTTCCTCAACGACCTTATAACCTCTTTTTTCAAAAAAAGGCTTCGCTGTAATGGAAGCGTGAGTGGTGATCTCTCCGTGAACTGCATGCTCCAGTTGATCACAAATAGCAGTTGCAATCCCTTTTCCCTGATAATCAGCGTGAACAAACAGGCGGTCAAGGTAACCCGTTTTATCTATATCCCCAAAGCCCACAATCATCTCATTTTCAATCGCAACTATGCTGTAATGTTCTTGCAGTGACTGGTTCCATTTTTCCAGATCCACTTGTCCTGTTGCCCATACATCCAATTGTACTTCTGTATAATCTTTCGCATTTACTGTGTGGACTGTGTTATAAAACAGCTCTGTAATTTCTTTGCAGTCGGATGCCTGATATTCTCTGAGAAGCATTTTTATCTCCTGAACGCCCGCTTGCCCAACGAGCGCGGCCGGCCTGCCAGCAGCGGCCCGCAAATCCCCGCGCCTCAGTCGCTCCCCTCCTCGATATAGCTGTAGAGGGTATACTTGCTGATGCCGAAATACTGGCTGATCTTGTTGCCCGACTTGGTGATGAGCAGCGCGCCGGAGTTGTTGAGAAAGCGGATCGCCTTCACCTTGTCCTCCTTGGTCATCAGGGGCACCGGTTTTCCCACCAGCCGGACGGACTCCTCCAGCAGCCGGTCGAGCAACTCGCTCACATTGGTGGCCGGCCGGTCGGGGGCGGGGCGCTGCTCCGCCTCGGGGGCGATGAGGGAGTGAATGGCGTTCTCCGCCGCCATCAGCACGGTCACGTCGGTGTTGATGGAGAGGATATAGTCCACCTGATCGTCCGCGCCCCAGAGGTAGAGGGTGGAGGACTTCAAAATCTTCCCGTCCGCCGTCCGGGTGGTAAAGCCGAGCTTGTCGGCGAGCTGCCCGCGCGCCTTCCCACGCGCGGCGAGAGCGACGGGGGAGGGGCCGTCCCCTGCGGTGCGGTGGGTGATGTGTCCGTTCTCAATGTGGGCCACCACCGGCTCGCGCGCCCGGTCAGTCAGGTCGTGGATGACCACCTCGGTGTTGGCCCCATACTGGATGGCAAGGGCGTGGGCCACCTGCCGGAGCAGCTCCAGATTGGTCGGCATGGAGACCGCCTCCTTCAAAGAAAGTCTTTCTATCGACCATCATACCAGATTCCGGAAAAAAAACAACCCCGGCGGCGGAGTACCTTGTCACTTTAGCAGATTGAAAAGAGAGAGAAAGGGTGGTAGAATAAGAAAAACCTTTTACAAGGACTTTGCATCAACAGGAGGCGAGGGATATGCTGCTCATCGGCAACGGCAGAGTGATCACCAGAGACCCGGAGAACCCCTTTCTCGCGCGCGGCGGCGTCGCGGTCGCGGACGGCAAAATTGTCTGCACCGGCGCGTGGGAGGACCTGCTCGCGCAGTACCATGACGCGGAGGTGCTCGACGCCCACGGCGGCGTCATCATGCCTGGCCTGATCAACGTCCACGAGCACATCTATTCCGAGATGGCCCGCGGCCTCTCGGTGCGCGGCTACGCCCCGCGCGGCTTCCTGGACATTCTGGAGGGCATGTGGTGGAATATCGACCGCCACCTCACGCTGGAGCAGACCCACCTGTCCGCCCAGGTGACCATGGCCGAGTGCGTGAAAAACGGGGTCACCACCATCTTTGACCACCACGCGAGCTATTTCCACATTCCCGACAGCCTCTTCGCCCTGGAGGAGGCCGGACGCGAGACCGGCATCCGCCGCTGTCTGTGCTATGAGGTCTCCGACCGCGACGGGGCGGACAAGGCGCGCGAGGCGGTGCTGGAAAACGAGCGCTTCCTCCGCTATGCCCAGGCGGACCGGAGCGGGATGACGGCGGCCATGATGGGCCTGCACGCCTCCTTCACCCTCTCGGACGAGACGCTCGCCTTCGCGGCGGAACACAAGCCGGACGGCGCGGGCTATCACATCCACGTGGCTGAGGGGGCCTACGACCTGGAGCACTGCCAGAGGACCTACGGGATGCGCCTGGTGGAGCGGCTGCACGCGCGCGGCATCCTGGGCCCCCGGACGCTCGCGGCCCACTGCATCTATATCAATGAGGAGGAGATGGACCTCCTGCGCGAGACGGACACTATGGTGGTCCACAACCCCGAGTCCAATATGGGCAACGCCTGCGGCTGCCCGCCGACGATGGCCCTCTGCCGCAAGGGCGTGCTGACCGGGCTCGGCACCGACGGCTACACCCACGACATGCTCGAGAGCTACAAGGCGGCCAACCTCCTGCACAAGCACCACCTCCAGGACCCCAACGCTGCCTGGGGCGAGGTGCCGGAGATGCTGTTTTCCAACAACGCCAAGATCGCCGCGCGCTATTTTGACATCCCGCTCGGCGCGCTCAAGCCGGGCTACGGGGCGGACGTCATCGTCACCGACTATATCCCCATCACCCCGATGGATGCGGCCAACTGCAACAGCCACATCCTCTTCGGCATGTGTGGCCGCAGCGTGATCCACACCGTCTGCGCCGGGCGGATTCTGATGCGCGACCGGAAGCTCACCTTCTGCGACGAGGAGGCCCTCTGCGCCGCCACCCGCGAGGGCGCGCGGCGGCTCTGGACGTCCATCAACGGCTGAGCAGGGAGGAGGATGCACCGATGAAGACACTGATTCGCGGCGGCACACTGGTCACGGAAGACGGGACATACCGCGCGGACCTGCTGGCGGAGGACGGGCGGATCGCCGCCGTGGGCACACATCTGGAGGCGGCGGACGCCGGGGTGGTGGACGCCTCCGGCAAGCTGGTCCTCCCTGGCCTGATTGACGCGCACACCCATATGGACCTCCCGGTGGCGGGCACGGTGACGGCGGACGATTTTGCCAGCGGCACCCGCGCCGCCATCCTCGGCGGCACCACCTGCCTGGTGGACTTTGCCACCCAGGACTTTGGGGAGACGCTGGCGGAGGGCCTCGCCAACTGGCAGGCCAAGGCGGCGGGGCGGAGCAGCTGCGACTACGCCTTCCACCTCGCCATCTCCGAGTGGCGCCCGGACATCCGCGATGAGCTGGCGGAGACGGTCCGCAATGGCGTCACCTCCTTCAAGCTCTATATGACCTACTCCAATCAGGTGAATGACCGGGAGATCTATGAGGTGCTCTCCGCCCTCCGTCCCCTCGGCGGCATCGTCGGAGTCCACTGTGAGAACAGCGGCATGATCGACGCCTGTACCGCCGCAATTAAGACCCGCGGCATCACCGGCCCGGAGGGACACCCCCTCTCCCGCCCGGACGAGGCGGAGGCGGAGGCGATCCACCGCCTGCTCGCCATTGCCCGGCTGGCGGACGTGCCGGTGGTGGTGGTCCACCTGTCCACCCGCAAGGGGCTCGAGGAGATCCGCCGGGCCCGCGCAGCGGGGCAGAAGGTCTATGTGGAGACCTGTCCGCAATACCTCCTGCTGGAGGACGGCCGTTACGCCCTGCCCGATTTTGAGGGCGCGCGTTATGTCTGCTCCCCGCCGCTGCGCACCTGCGCGGACCGCGCCGCCCTCTGGCAGGCCCTCGCCGCCGGAGAGATCGACACCGTCTCCACGGACCACTGCTCCTTCACCCTCGCGCAGAAGGACGCCGGGCGGGGCGACTTCACCAAAATTCCCGGCGGCATGCCCGGCGTGGAGGAGCGCGTCCGGCTGCTGTATACCTACGGCGTGTGCGCCGGGCGGCTCACCATGCCGCAGCTGGTGCGCCACCTCGCGGCCAACCCGGCGCGGCTCTACGGGCTCTACCCCCGCAAGGGCGTGCTCGCCCCGGGGAGCGACGCGGACGTCGTCCTCTGGGACCCGGACTTCGAGACCGTCCTCTCCGCCCGGACGAGCCACTCTGCCGCCGGATACGAGCCATACGAGGGGGTCGCGGTCCGCGGACGGGCGGAGACCGTCTTCCTGCGCGGCGTGCGCGTGGTGGACCACGGGGCGCTGGTCGCAGAGAATACCGGCGTTTATCTCACAAGAGGAAGGTGCAGCCTGTGAAGCTGATCGACACACGCGACGCGGTGGGCCATGTGCTCTGCCACGATATCACGCAGATCATCCCCGGCGTGACCAAGGACGCCGTCTTCCGCAAGGGCCACATCGTCCGGGAGGAGGATATCCCCGTCCTCCTCTCCGTCGGCAAGGAGCATCTCTACGTCTGGGAGCAGCAGGAGGGGATGGTTCACGAGAACGACGGGGCGGAGGCCCTGCGCGCGCTCTGTCAGGGGGAGAACATGCACCCCACGCCGGTCAAGGAGGGTAAGATCGAGCTGATCGCCGACTGTGACGGCGTCCTCCTGGTGGACCGGGCCAAGCTGCGCGCCGTCAATTCCCTCGGCGAGCTGATGATCGCGAGCCGCCACGGGAACTTCCCCGTCTCCAGGGGGGACAAGATCGCCGGTACCCGCGTCATTCCCCTCGTCATCGCCCGGGAGAAGCTGGACCGCGCGCGGGAGGTGACGGGCGGCGGCCCCATTTTCCGCGTCCTGCCGTTTCACCCCAAGCGGGTTGGCCTGGTGGTCACCGGCAGCGAGGTCTACTACGGACGGATTGAGGACAAGTTCACCCCCGTCCTGGAGGCCAAAATGGCAGAGTACGGGGCCGAGATCATCGGCCGTGAGGTCACCAACGACGAGGCGGAGATGACGACCGAGGCGATTTTCCGCCTGCTGGAGGCGGGAGCGGAGATGGTGCTGTGTACCGGCGGCATGAGCGTCGACCCGGACGACCGCACCCCGCTGGCCATCCGCAACACCGGTGCGGAGATTGTCACCTATGGCGCGCCGGTGCTCCCGGGGGCGATGTTCCTCCTCGCCTATTGGGGGGAGCGGCGGATTCCCATCGTCGGCCTGCCCGGCTGCGTGATGTATGCCAAACGCACCATCTTTGACCTCGTCCTCCCGCGGCTGATGGCGGATGTCCCGGTGCGCCGCGCGGACCTCGACGGGCTGGGAGAGGGCGGTCTGTGCCTGAACTGCCCGACCTGTACCTTCCCGAACTGCGGATTTGGAAAAGGAAGCTGAACATGCGTCAATTTACCCATCTGGACCAGAGCGGCAAAGCCACCATGGTGGACATCAGCGCCAAGGCGGAGACCGTCCGCACCGCCACCGCGCAGGGCCGCATTAAAGTCAATCAGGATATCTTTCAGGCCATCGCCGCCCAGCGGGCGGAGAAGGGGGACGTCTTCGCCGTCGCCCGCGTGGCCGGCATTATGGCCGCCAAGCGGACGTGGGAGCTCATCCCTCTCTGCCACTCCCTCGCCCTGACCGATGTGCAGATCGCATTTCACATGTGCCGCGAGACCTGGGAGGTGGAGGCGGTCTGCACCGCGAAGTGCGTTGGCAAGACCGGCGTGGAGATGGAGGCGCTCACCGGCGTGAACGTCGCCCTGCTCACCATCTACGACATGTGCAAGGCGATGGGCCACGATATGGTGATCGGCCCGGTCTATCTGGCCGAGAAGAATGGCGGCAAGAGCGGCCGCTATGTCCGGGAGGGGGAGTCGCTGTGAATTACGTCCGACAGCTCGCCTCCCTGCCCGAGCGGCGGGGCATCCGCACGGCGGTCGTCCTGGAGGGGGACTGTCAGGGGCACCGGCTGATCTTCGCCCCCGGATTTCCCCTCGGCTGTGAGCCGAAGAACAGCCCACTCCTCGCCTCCCTCCCCCTGCTCGGCATCATCCCGGAGACCTGCACCCTCTCCCTCGGCGGACAGCGCATCTTCCTCGAGGTGCTCGAAGACACGCCCCGTCTCGTCCTCTGCGGCGCGGGGCACGTCTCCCTCGCCCTGATTCAGATGGCAAAGCTCCTCGAGCTGCCGGTCACCGTCCTGGAGGACCGGGAGGAGTATGCCCAGCGCGCCCGCGAGGCGGGGGCGGACGAGGTGGTCTGCAAGCCCTTTGAGGAGGCGCTCGACGAGCTGCCCGGCTCGATGGACACCTATTTCATCATCGTCACCCGGGAGCACCTCTATGACCGCAAGTGCCTGGAGCGGATCCTGCCCAAGGAGTGGGCCTATCTCGGCATGATGGGCAGCGCCAAACGGGTCGAGCTGGTGCGCCGCCAGATGCTGGCCGCCGGGGCGGACCCGGAGCGGCTGGCCCGGCTCCACGCCCCCATCGGCCTGAACATCGGCGCCGAGACCCCGCAGGAGATCGCCCTTTCCATCCTCTCCGAGGTGGTGCAGGCCCGGCGGCAGGGCCAGCATGCGAGCGGCTACTCCGGCGCGCTGCTGCGCGCGGCGGCGGAAGGCGGCGTCCTCGCCGTCATCGTCTCCAAGGAGGGCTCCGCCCCACGCGGCATCGGCACAAAGATGCTCCTCACGCCAGACGGCCAGACGGGCACCATCGGCGGCGGCCTGCTGGAGGCGGACGTGCTGCGCGCCGGGCGCGAGATGCTCGCCTCGGGCGAGAGCTGCCGCCTGGCTCAGTTTGCCCTCACCCCCGCGCGCACCCAGGAGACGATGGCCTGCGGCGGCTCGGTGGAGGTCTTCCTCGAGCGTCTGGAGGCGGAGACCGCCCGATGAGAGATCAGTTTGGCCGCGAGATCGACTATCTCCGCCTCTCTGTCACCGACCGCTGCGGCTTTCGCTGCCGTTACTGCGTGAGCGGCGCGGGCGGCCCCTTCCTCCCGGAGGGGGACCTGCTGACGGACGGGGAGCTGGAGCGGGTGGTCCGCGCGGCCGCCTCCCTCGGCGTCACCCGCCTCAAGCTCACCGGCGGTGAGCCGCTCAACCGTCCCGGCATCGCCGCCCTCGCGGCCCGGCTGGGGGCGGTGGACGGCATCCGCTCGCTCACCCTCACCACGAACGGCGCCGCCCTCGCCCCCCTCGCGCGCGGCCTGCGCGCAGCCGGGGTGCGGGAGGTGAACCTCAGCCTGGACACCCTCGACCGCGCGCGCTTTCTCGCCCTCACCGGGGTGGACGCCCTTGACCGGGTGCTCGCCGGGCTGGACGCGGCGGTGGAGGCGGGCTTTGAACGGGTGAAGCTCAACTGCGTCACCGGGCAGGACCTCGGCCAGGGGGACCCCGCCGCCCTGGCGGAGCTGGCGCTGGCGCGGGCGGTGGACGTGCGCTATATCGAGTCCATGCCCATCGGCTGCGGCAGGACCTTTCACCCGGTCACGCGCGCGCAGATGCTGCGCCGCCTGACGGATCGCTATGGACCGCTTCTCCCCGCCGGAGAGCGGGGCAACGGCCCGGCAGAGTATTACCGCATCCCCGGCTTTGCCGGACGGATCGGCTTTATCAGCGCGGTGAGCGAGCCGTTCTGCGCCGGATGCAACCGCATCCGCCTCACGCCGGACGGGCAGCTCAAGCCCTGCCTGCAATACCGCCCCACGCTGGACGTGCGCACCCTGCTGCGCGCCGGCGTTTCGGACGAGGCGCTGCGCGATGCGCTGCGTGAGGCGGTCTGGCAAAAGCCGCGCGCGCATCAGTTTGCACACCCCGCTGCGGGAGAGCGATTGGAAGACCGGCCCATGTCCGCCATCGGCGGCTGAGGCCGGCGGGAAAGGAGAGAGGGCGATGGGAATCCTGAGAGGGATCTGCATCAGCCAGCGGCGCGGCATCGCCAAGCGCCCCTGTGAGGAGATCGACCTGATCGAGGGCTTCGGCCTGGCGGGGGACGCCCACGGCGGCCCCTGGCACCGTCAGGTCAGCCTGCTGGCAAAGGAATCGGTGGACGCGTTCAACGCCGCAGGCGGCGGCGTCGGTCCGGGCGATTTCGGAGAAAATCTCATTGTGGAGGGCTTTGACCTGCGCCATCTCCCGGTGGGCGTTTGCTTCCAAATCGGAGACGCCCTGCTGGAGATGACCCAGATTGGCAAGGAGTGCCACAGCCACTGCGAGATCTACCACCGGGTGGGCCACTGCATCATGCCGGCCAACGGCGTCTTTGCCGAGGTGCGGCGGGGCGGCCATATCCGCGTGGGGGACGAGGTGTGCCTGGTGCCCAATCCGGACCGGCGTCCCACCGTCGCCGTCGTCACGCTGAGCGACAAGGGCGCGCGCGGCGCGCGCACGGACGAGAGCGGCCCGCTCGCGGCGCGCATGGCGGAGGAGGCGGGCTACCGCGTGGTGGAGACCCTCCTCCTCCCGGACGAGCAGTCCCGGCTGGAGCGCGAGCTCTGCCGCCTCGCGGACGGCCGTCAGGTCGCTCTGGTGCTCACCACCGGCGGCACCGGCTTCTCCCCGCGCGACCGCACGCCGGAGGCCACCCTGGCCGTCGCCGAGCGCAACGCCCCCGGCATCGCCGAGGCGATGCGCTGGCACTCGCTCCAGATCACCCCGCGCGCCATGCTCAGCCGCGGCGCGAGCGTGATCCGTGGCAAGACCCTGATCGTTAACCTGCCGGGCAGCCCGAAGGCGGTGCGGGAGCACCTGGAGTTCCTCCTGCCCAACCTGGCGCACGGCATCCAGATCTTGCGGGGGGAGGCCGCCGAGTGCGGCCATCCGGCCCACCCGCCCAAAAAGGAGGAAACGACATGAGCGACCGCATGCATCCCATCCCCTTTGAGCAGCTCCTGCTGAGCGTCCTGCGCGAGATGAGGGAGAGCGGCTCCGTCCTCTCCGTCCCCGCCGTCCGTCCGCCCCACCGCCCCACGCCGTTCTGCGGCGGCACGCTGGAGACTCCGCTCGGCCCCGCCGCCGGGCCGCACACCCAGCTGGCCGGCAACCTCGCCGCCGCCTACGCCGCCGGAGCCCGCGTCTTTGAGCTCAAGACGGTGCAGATCATTGACGGGGAGGACCTGCCGGTAGAGAAGCCCTGCATCTATGTGGACGGCGAGTGCTACAACGTGGAGTGGTCCACCGAGCTGACCGTCCCCCAGGCGAGTGCGGAGTACGTCAAGGCGTGGATTCTGATCCACCTGCTCGCGCGGGAATTTGACCTGGGCAGCCCGGAGGGCTTCCAGTTCCACATGTCGGTGGGCTATGATCTCGACGGCCTGCGCTCGGAGAAGGTGGACCGCTTTATCGAGGAGATGAAGGACGCCTCCCGCTCTCCCGTCTGGGACAGCTGCCTGGAGACGGTGCGCCGCCACCTGGACCTCTTCCAGAAGGTGACGGCGGCGGATGTGGACGCCATCCCCACCCGCATCTGCAACACTGTCACCCTCTCCACCATGCACGGCTGTCCGGTGGACGAGATCGAGCGCATGGTCTCCTACATGCTGGTGGACAAGGGGCTCAACACCTTTCTCAAGTGCAATCCCACCCTGGTCGGCTATGAGCAGGCCCGCCGGGTGCTGGACGAAAACGGCTACGACTACCTCAGCTTCGGCCCGGAGGGCTTCGCCCGCGACCTCCAGCCGGACTACGCCGTGGAGATGCTCCGCCGCCAGACGGAGCTGGCCCGCGCGCACGGAAAGATTCTGGGCGTCAAGCTGACCAACACCTTCCCGGTCGCCATCTGCAACCGCGAGCTCCCGGGGGAGACGATGTACCTGTCCGGAAAGCCCCTCTTCCTGCTTGCCATCCGCACGGCGCAGCTTCTCTCGGACGCCTTTGGCGGCGCGCTCCCCGTCTCCTTCTCCGGCGGCATCGACGCGCACAATATCGCCGCGGTGCTCTCCACCGGCATCGCCCCAGTGACGGTGGCCACCCTGCTGCTGAAAAACGGCGGCTACCGCAATCTAACCCGCCTGGCTGCCCTTGTCCCGGAAAGAATTCCCGCCCAGGTGGACTGCGCGGCCCTCGGCAGGCTGATCGGGGAGACGGCGGCGGACCCCTACTACCACAAGGAGAAGCCCCGCCGCAAGGTGGCGCGGCAGATACCGGACGACCCCGCCTGCTACCGCTGCCGCAACTGCGTGGACGTCTGTCCCAACCGGGCGAACGTCCCCCTCCCCGCGCTCAAGCGGGCGGTCCATATCGAGGGCCTCTGCAACGAGTGCGGCAACTGTGTCTGCTTCTGCCCGTTTGGCTACCTGCCCTACCGGGATAAGTTCACCCTCTTCTCCAGCCGCGCGGAGATGGCGGCCAGTGGGAACGACGGGTTCTGCGCCGAGGACGGCTCGGTCCGCTACGCCGGGACGGTCTACACCGGCGCGGAGGCGATGGAGGCCATCCCGGAGACCCTGCGCGCCGTGGTGGAGGCAATTTCGTGAACATGACCGAGCTGCTCTCCGCCGGACTCCCCTCCGGCTGCACGGTGGAGCTGGCGGAGGACCAGGCCTCCCTCGTGGACTGCCTGCGCCTGCGCGTGGAGGTCTTCGTCGTGGAGCAGGGGGTCTCCCCGGCCATCGAGCTGGACGAGGCGGACCGGGACTGCACCCACGTCCTCCTGCGCGTGGACGGGGCGCCCTGCGCCGCCCTCCGCCTCCTCTGGGAGCCGCACGCCGTCCACGTTGGCCGCCTGGTGGTGAAGAAGGCCGTCCGGGGCGGCGGTTACGGGAGAATGCTGATGCAGGCGATCGAGCGTCTGGACCGGGTGCGCGCCTGCGGCCTGCTCCAGCTGGACGCGCAGTGCCAGGCGATCGGCTTTTATGAGCACTGCGGCTACCGCTGCTACGGCCCTGTCTTTCAGGATGCGGGCATCCCCCACCGCAAATGCGAAAAGCGCCTCGGCTGACCGGCCGGATTGGGTATTGACAGGGGCGCATTCGCGTGCTAATGTATTAGCGAATGAAAGTGAGCGGGCAGGGCGGAGACGTCCTGCCCGCAGAATGGAGCGAAGCGATCCATGCGATATATTCCCAATACGCCGGAGGGGACGCGCGACCGCCTCTTTGAGGAGTGCCGCGAGCGCCGCCGCGTCCAGTCCGCCCTGACACACCTGTTCCGCCAGCGCGGCTACAGCGAGATCATAACCCCGGAGGAGGAGTACTACGACCTCTTCACCATCGCCGGCAGCGCCCTGAGGCAGGAGGAGATGGTCAAGCTGGTGGACCGGTCCGGCAAGATCTGCGTCCTGCGCCCGGACTGCACCACCCCCATCGCCCGCGTCGCGGCGACCAAGCTGAAGGACGCCATTCTCCCCCAGCGCTTTTACTACAATCAGGCGGTCTACCGCGCCGGTCAGGAGCACCGCGGCCAGCACCGGGAGATCCCCCAGTGCGGCATCGAGCTGATCGGGGCCAAGGGGAAGAAGGCGGACCTCGAGGTGATCGCCACCGCCGTGGACGCCCTGCGCGCCTGCGGCCTTGAGCGCTTTCACATCGAGCTGGGCCACGCGGACATCTTCCCGGCCTTTGCCCGGCGGCTGGAGATGGACCGGGAGGAGCTCGAGCAGATGCGCGCGCTGATTGAAGGGAAGAACTTTACCTCTCTGGACGACTTTATGTCCAACTACGCCGGTCAATCCGGCTGTGAGGCGGTGCGCCGCCTGGCCGACCTCTTCGGCGGGGTGGAGGTACTCGACGAGGCGGAGCGCCTCGCCGGGCCGATGCAGGCGATCGACTACCTGCGCGGCCTCCATACCCAGCTCGACCAGGCGGGCTACGGCTCCTATCTCCGCTTTGACCTCGGCATGGTCCATCACATTGACTACTACACCGGCCCCATCTTCCGCGGCTATGTGGAGGGCGCGGGAGACGCGGTGCTTAGCGGCGGCCGCTACGACCAGCTCTGCGCCGCCTTTGGCCGCCCGGCCCAGGCGACCGGCTTTGCCATCGACGTGGACGGCGTGGCCCGCTGCCTGCCAAAGGCTCCGCAGCCCCGCCTCGCGGCGGTGATCCACTATCCGCCCCATCTGATTGGCCGCGCTCTCGCCCTGGTGGACAGCCGCGCGCGGGGGACCTGCGAGCTCTCCCCATGCAGCCGTCTGGAGAGCACCCTGCGGCTCGCGCGGGAGAAGGGGATTGGGACGGTGCTCATCCTGGAGGAGGACGGCATTCGGGAGGTGACGGTGTCATGACGGAGCGCCTGCGCATTGCCCTGACCAAGGGGCGGCTCCAGAAAAAGAGCATGTCCCTCTTCACCCGCGCCGGGCTGGACTGCGAGCCACTGGAGAATCCCGGCCGCCGCCTGATTCACAGCCTGCCGAACTACCCCCTGGACGCGGTGCTCGCCAAGGCGCCAGACGTCATCACCTATGTCGAGCACGGCGTCTGTGACCTCGGCATCGTCGGCAAGGACACCATCCTGGAAAAGGGCGGTTCCTTCTATGAGGTACTCGACCTCGGCTTCGGCGCCTGCCGTTTTGCCCTGGCGGTGCCGGAGGGGCGGGACTTTTACGGCAGCTATAAAACGCGCACCATCGCGTCGAAGTATCCCAACGTGACCCGCGCCTTCTTCGAGCAAAAGGGGATGGACGTGGACATCATCAAGATTGAGGGCTCCGTCGAGCTGGCCCCGCTGCTCGGCCTGGCGGACGGCATTGTGGACATCGTGGAGACGGGCGCGACGCTGGCGGCCAACGGTCTGATTCCGATTGAGACGGTCGCCCGGGTCTCCGCCCGGCTGATCGTCAACACCGCCAGCATGAAGCTGCACAAGGCAGAGATCGCGGACCTGATTGCCCGCTGTGAGAGGGAAGTGAGGAGTGCCACATGATTCAGATCGTAACGGCGGACGGCGTATCGGAACAGCGCCTGATTGCCGCCCTCAAGGCCCGCGCCGCCGCGGCGAATGAGGAGATCTCCAAGACCGCGGCCGCCATTTTGGCTGATGTGCGCGCGCGCGGCTATGAGGCGGTGCGGGAGTACTCCCTGCGCTTTGACCGTGCTGAGCCGCGCGAGATCGGCCCGGAGGAGCTGGAGGCGGCCCGCGCGGCCTGCGCCCCCGAGCTGATCGCCGCGATGGAGCACGCCGCGGCGAATATCCGCGACTACAACGAGAAGCTGCTCACCCACAGCCGCGAGTGGACTTCACCGGACGGCGGACGGGTGGGGCGCATCGTCCGCGCCCTCGACCGGGTAGGCGTCTACGTCCCCGGCGGCACGGCGGCCTACCCCAGCAGCGTGCTGATGAACGCGGTGCCCGCCAAGGTGGCCGGCGTCCGCGAGGTGGTGATGGTCACCCCGCCGACGGAGAATCTGAACGCCGCCGTCCTCGCCGCGGCGCAGATCGCCGGGGTGGACCGGGTGATCGCGGTGGGCGGCGCGCAGGCGGTGGCCGCCCTGACCTACGGGGCGGGCTTCATCCCCCAGGTGGACAAGCTGGTGGGGCCGGGCAACGCCTTCGTCGCCGCCGCCAAGCGCCTGGCCTATGGCACGCTGGACATCGACATGGTGGCCGGCCCCTCTGAGGTGCTGGTGATCGCCGACGACAGCGCCGACCCGAAGTTCGTCGCCGCCGACCTGCTCAGCCAGGCTGAACACGACCGGCTCGCCTCCCCCTGGCTGCTCACCGACTCGATGGCGCTGGCCGAGGCGGTGGACCGGGAGATGGAGCGCCAGACGGCCTACCTCTCCCGCAGCGAGATCATGGAGGCCTCCGTGCGCGACTACGGCGCGGCCATCGTCTGCCGCGACCTCGCCGCCTGCGTCGCGCTGGCCAACCTCGTCGCGCCGGAGCACCTGGAGATCGTCACCCGCGCCCCGCGCGACCTGCTCGGCGGCATCTGCAATGCCGGCGCGGTCTTCCTCGGCGCATGGTCGCCCGAGCCGCTCGGGGACTACCTCGCAGGGCCGGACCACGTCCTGCCCACCAGCGGCACGGCCCGCTTCTTCTCCCCGCTGAGCGTGGAGGCCTTTTTGAAGAGTATGTCGGTGATCGAGTTTGACCGCGAGAGCCTCGCCGGGCTGCGGGAGGAGATCATCACCTTTGCCCGCGCGGAGCATCTGACTGCGCACGCGAACTCCATCGCCGTCCGGTTTGAGGATCGAGGTGAATAGGATGGCGAGAACGGCAAAGCTGGAACGAAATACCAAGGAGACGCAGGTCGCCGTCTCGGTTAATCTGGACGGCGGCCCGGTCGCGGTCTCCACCGGCATCGGATTTTTTGACCATATGCTCACCGCCTTTGGCTTTTACGCCAAAATCGGCCTGGAAATCGCGGTTCACGGCGACCTGGAGGTGGACGGGCACCACACGGTGGAGGACACCGGGATTGTCCTCGGCCAGGCGGTCCGCGCCGCCCTGGGTGACCGGGCGGGTATCCGGCGCTATGCCTCCTGCTACATCCCGATGGACGAGGCGCTGGCCTTTACGGCGCTGGATTTCTCCAACCGGCCTTACCTTGTCTTTGACGCGCCGATGCCCCAGCCGATGATCGGGCAGTACGACAGCTGTCTGACGGTGGAGTTTATGCGCGCGTTTGCCCACAACGCCGGGCTGACGCTGCATCAGCGCTGCCTCTACGGTGAGAACGCGCACCACATCACCGAGGCCCTCTTCAAGAGCCTCGGCATGGCCCTGCGCGACGCGGTGCGCGTGGAGGGCGGCGGCGTCACCTCCACCAAGGGCGTCCTGTGAGAGAGGGGGAGCGGTTATGGGATATACAGCCATCGTTGACTACGGCGTGGGCAACCTGATGAGCGTACGCAACGCGATGGGCTACCTCGGCTTTGAGACCAGAATCACCGACGAGGCCGCCGTCTTTGAGCGGGCGGACGCCATCATCCTCCCCGGCGTCGGGGCCTTCCCGGACGCGTGGGAGAAGCTCTCCCGCCCCGGACTGGACGCGATTCTGCGCCGCGAGGCGGAGCGCAAACCTATCCTCGGCATCTGCCTGGGGATGCAGCTTCTCTTTGAGCGCGGGCTGGAGGTGCGCCCCTGTGAGGGGTTGGGCCTGATCGGCGGCACGGTGGAGCGGATCGAGACCAACCTGAAGCTCCCGCACATCGGCTGGAACAGCCTGCATTTTCCCCGCGCCTGCCCGCTCTTTGACGGGCTGGACGAGGGGGTCTATGTCTACTTTGTCCACTCCTTCTGCGGCCGTGCGTCCCGGGAGGAGGAGGTGACCGCCCTCACCGACTACGGTGTCCCCGTCGTGGCCGCCGTGCAGAACGGCAACGTCTACGGTACCCAGTTCCACCCGGAGAAGTCCGGCGAGGTGGGATTGGAGATGCTGCGCAACTTTGGGAGGCTGAACCGATGATTCTCTTGCCTGCAATTGACCTGAAGGACGGGCGGGTCGTCCGCCTGCGACGCGGCGAATTTGACACGGTCCATCAGGTTGCCGACAGCCCGCTGGAGACGGCGCGCGCCTTCTACGCCGCCGGGGCGCGCTACCTGCACGTGGTGGACCTGGACGGTGCGAAGAGCGGCGTGCGGAAAAATGCCGCAATTGTGGAGGAGCTGGCGCGCTCGTCCGGCCTGCATGTCGAGCTGGGCGGCGGCATCCGCTCCATGGCCGACCTGGAGGCGGCGGACCGGATGGGAGTCTGGCGGATGGTGATCGGTTCGGCCGCCGTTGCCCGGCCCGAGCTGGTGCGCGAGGCGGCGGCGCGCTACGGCGCACGCATCGCCGTGGGCATCGACGCGCGGGACGGCCGGGTGCGTACTGCCGGCTGGACGGAGGACTCCGGCCTGGATTACCTCGACTTTGCCCGCCAGATGGCGGAAATTGGTGTAAAGGTCATTATCTTTACCGATATCGACACCGACGGCCTGCTGACCGGCCCGTCCTACGACCGTCTCGCGGCGCTGCAGGCGGCGGCGCCGGGGTGCCGCCTCGTCGCCTCGGGCGGCGTGTGCTCGAACGAAGATCTGAACCGCCTGCGCGGGATGGGCCTGGACGGGGCCATCATCGGCAAGGCGTACTACACCGGCGCGGTGGACCTGGCCCGCGCCGTCCGGGAGGGGGGAGTGCAATGCTGGCCAAACGAGTGATCCCCTGCCTGGACGTGCGCGATGGCCGCGTGGTCAAGGGGGTCAATTTCGTCAACATCCGAGACGCCGGCGACCCGGTAGAACTGGCGAAGTATTACTCCGACCAGGGCGCGGATGAGATCGTCTTCCTCGACATCGCCGCCACCCACGAGGCGCGTAAGACGGTGGCGGACGTGGTCGCGCGCACGGCGGCCCAGGTCTTCGTCCCGCTGACGGTGGGCGGCGGCATCCGCACGCTGGAGGACTTCCAGACCCTCCTGCGCGCGGGGGCGGACAAGATCTCCGTCAACTCTGCCGCCGTGAAGGACCCGAGCCTGATCTCCCGCGCGGCGGAGCGCTTCGGCAGCCAGTGCGTCGTGCTGGCGGTGGACGCCCGGAAGCGCCCGGAGGGCGGCTATGAAGTGGTGGTCGCCGGGGGACGCATCCCCACCGGCAGGGACCTGATCGAGTGGGTGAAGGAGGGAGAGCGCCTCGGGGCAGGGGAGATCCTTCTCACCTCGATGGACGCCGACGGGACTAAGGCCGGCTTCGATCTGGAGATGACCCGCGCGGTGACGGCGGCGGTCTCCATCCCGGTGATCGCCTCCGGCGGCTGCGGGAGCCTCACGCACTTTGCGGAGGTCTTCGAGGAGACCGGCTGCGATGCGGCCCTCGCCGCCTCCCTCTTCCACTTCGGCGAGTTGACTGTCCCGCAGGTGAAGGACTATCTGCGCGCACGCGGTATCCCGGTGCGCCAGGAGAGGGGGAGCGCCCATGTTTGACCTGGACCGTCTGTTTCAGAAGTCCGACCTGATCCCGGTCATCGTGCAGGACCGGGCGGACGGGGTGGTGCTCATGCTCGGCTTCACCGACCGCGAGGCGGTGGAGTTGACGCTCGCGACAAAGACCGCCTGGTTCTGGTCGCGCAGCCGCCAGAAGCTCTGGAATAAGGGGGAGAGCTCCGGCCACTTCCTCTATGTGCGCAAAATGTTGACCGACTGCGACACCGACACCCTGCTCTACCTCTGCGACCCGGTGGGGCCGACCTGCCACACCGGCGCGCGGAGCTGCTTTTTCAACACGATTTGGGAGGAGGATTCCAATGCCGAATGACAGTGTGCTGACCGGGCTCTATCAGGTGGTCCTCGACCGCAGGCGCTGCCCGAGCGAGAACTCCTACACCTGCTACCTCTTTGACAAGGGGTTGGACAAGATCCTCAAGAAGGTGGGGGAGGAGTGCGCCGAGACCATCATCGCCGCCAAGAACGGCAGCCAGCCGGAGACGGTGGGGGAGATCTCCGACCTGCTCTATCACCTGATGGTCCTGATGGTCAACGAGGGCATCCCCCTCGAGGCGGTGCTGGAGGAGCTGGACCGCCGCAGCCGGAAGATCGGCAACCTCAAGACCTTCCATCAGAGCGACCACAACACATAAGCGTAAGCTGAACTGCAAACAGCCCGGACAGAGGGGAGATTTCCCTCTCTGTCCGGGCTGTTTTTGTTGTCTGGTGCCAATGCGGTATCACAGCGACCGCCTCAGCTCATAGGGGGGCGTGCGGTCGTCTCTCATTGCTCCAAGCCATCCAGCCAGGCCTGCAGCTCATCTTCGGAGACGCCGGCGGCAAACCGCGTCCCCTCCAGCCAGATCCCCTCTCCCGACAGCGCCGCGAGGTCCTCTGCGCTCGACCCGACGCCGCTGCTGGCGGAGGTGCAGAAGGGGATGACGGTGAGGCCGTCCAGACGGTACGACTCCACAAAGGTGCTCAGGATGCGCGGGGCCTCGCCGTGCCAGATGGGATAGCCGAGATAGAGGGTGGTATAGCCCTCCAGCG
The DNA here is from genome assembly GCA_949283375.1 of uncultured Eubacteriales bacterium. Lineage (GTDB taxonomy): Bacteria > Bacillota > Clostridia > Oscillospirales > Oscillospiraceae > Onthomonas. Next base: position 58,383 of record CASDSM010000012.1, read on the forward strand.
AGAGGTCCTCCCCGCCGAGGGCGGGCCGGGCGTCCGGGTCATCCATCTCCAGAGAGGTGCGGCTCTCGCTGTCCCGGTAGTCCAGGTCATCCTCGGTGTACGGCTCGGCGGGGACGATCTCATAGAGGTCGCCGCCGGTGAGCTGGGCGATCTGCCCGGCGACCGCCGCCGTGTTGCCGGTCGCGGAGAAGTAGGCGACCAGGACGGCTGCATCTGTCTCCGCCCCGCTGTCTTCCTCCGTCTCCGGCCCGGGCTCATCCGCCGTTTCCGTCTCTGGTGCAGTCTCGTCCGACTCTGCTTCCTGCGCCGCTCCGGTCTCCAGTGTACCGGCGTCTTCCTGCGCGGCACCCTCCCCCTCAGGGGCGGCGGTGCAGGCGCAGAGGCCGGACAGCAGGCAGAGGGCGGCCAGCAGAGCAAAAATTCGGTTTCTCATTCCGTCTCTCCTCTCTCTCCACACGCATAGGAGCGCAGCAGTTTGACCACAAAGGTCCTTGTCAGCTCATAGATCGAGGTGCGGACATAGGCCACCCCGGCCAACTCCATCGCCTCACGCTGTTTATCGGTGGGGACCGCGTAGGGATACACCCCGAAGAGGAAGGGGAAGAAGGCGTAGATGAACGCCTGTACCTCCTCCTGCGTCAGCGCGGGGAAAAAGCGCTCCAGACAGCGGATGACCCCCGCGACCGCCGCGGCGTAGGTCCGCTTGAAGGAGACCAGATTTTCCATCCGGCTGTTGCCCTCCATGTCGTAGAGGTTCATCGACTCCAGCTTGAGCATGCACTCGCGCGCCTGGAGGGTGGCGGCCAGCCGGCCGGCGAAGTCCTCTGCCGTCAGCGGCCCCGCCTCGCGCGCCAGCGTCTCCAGGCTGGCGATCCACGCCTCGTGCTCCCGCTGAAGCAGGGCGAGAAAGATCTCCTCCTTGGTCTGAAAGTAGTTGTAGATGGAGGTGCGGGTGAAGGAGGTCTTCGCCCCGATGTCGCGCAGGGTGATCTCCTTGAACCCCATCGTCTCATAGAGTGCGGCGCAGGCGTTGACGATCTCCTCCCGCCTGGCGCTCGTCAGCGCCTCAGAACCCTTCGGCATGGCCGCCTCACTTGCCGAGAACGGACTTCGCCCAGGCCGCTGCGCCGCTGTTGACCAGCTTGCCCGGCTTCCAGTCCGCCTTCGGGCAGAGGGCGCGCATGCTGCGCTCCGCCCCGGAGATGCCGCTGCCGCCCGAGGTGGCGAAGGGGATCAGCATCTTGCCGGAGAAGTCGCAGGACTCCAGGAAGGTGTCCACAATGCGCGGCTCCACATACCACCAGACGGGGAAGCCGACAAAGACGGTGTCATACTGTCCCATGTCCTCCACCGGCGCGGCGATGGCGGGGCGGCAGGCGGGGTCGTTCATCTCGAGGGTGCTGCGGCTGCCCTTGTCCATCCAGTTCAGGTCGGCGGAGGTGTAGGGCTGTGCGGGGCGGATCTCATACAGGTCCGCCCCGATGGCGGCGGCCATCTCCCGGGCTGCACGGGCGGTCACGCCGCTGGCGGAAAAATAGGCGATCAGGGTCTTGCTCATGTCACATGCTCTCCTTCAAAATTGAAATGATCTCGTCCCGGGTGAGTACCTTGTAGCCGCCGGGCAGGACGATGGTGCCGTCGGCGATGCCGTTGATCATCTCCTCCGTCGCGCCCAGTTCGGAGAGGCGCATGACCAGCCCGAGCTCGCGCATCCAGCGCTCCATTGCCTCCAGACCCTCCAGGGCGATCTGCTCGTCCGTCTTGCCTGCCGGGTCCACATCCCAGACATTCACTGCAAAGCGCTTGAACTTGTCGCGCCCATAGGGGAGGAGAAAGCGGTAGTAGGGGAGGGAGACCGCCGAGAGGGTCATGCCGTGGGTGGCGTCGGTATACGCGCCCACCGACTGGCCGAGCATGTGCACCATCCAGTCCGTGCTCTTGCCGCGGGAGACCAGAGTGTTGAGCGCCCAGGTGGCAGCCCACATCAGGTTGCTGCGGGCCTCATAATTCTGCATGTCGGCGTTCGCGATCCGGCTGGCGTGGAGGACGGAGCGCATCAGCCCCTCGCTGAGATAGTCGCTGACGTTGTCGTCCGTGCCGGAGAAGTACTGCTCGCAGATGTGGTTGAAGATGTCGTAGATCCCGGCCACCATCTGATAGCGCGGCAGGGTCAGGGTGTAGCGGGGATTCAGGATGGAGAATCTCGGCATGATCTTCTCATCGGCGAAGACGTGCCCGATCTTCTGGTGGGTATGGGGGTTGGTGATGACAGCGCCCGCGTTCATCTCCGAGCCGGTGCCCACCATCGTCAGCACGCAGCCGACCGGAAGCGTCTCGCACTCCGGCTCCTCGAAGCGGAGATAGTATTTCTCCCACGGGTCCTCATCACAGTGGACGGAGACGGAGACCGCCTTGGCGTAGTCGCAGACCGAGCCGCCGCCCACCGCGAGCAGGAGAGCGGCGTGGTGCGCGCGGGCGATCGCGACGCCCTCATAGAGCTTGTCCACCGTCGGGTTGGGCATGACGCCGGCGATCTCCGCCACGTCCTTGCCGCACTCGGCGAGGATGCGGACCACCTCGTCATAGATGCCGTTGCGCTTGATGGAGCCGCCGCCATAGATCAGCACGACGTTGCTGCCGTATTTGGCCAGCTCGGTGTTCAGTGCGTCAAGGGCGTGTTCCCCAAAATAGAGCTTGGTCGGATTGCAATAGGAAAAATTACCCAGCATGGAAAGGTCCTCCTTCATCTGCGTGCCACCGGACGGGGCGGACGCCTTTTGCTGACAGTGTGTCAGCACCTGTAGGATAGCACTATTCTGACACAGTGTCAATATCCTTTTCAGAAAAAATCCCCCACCCCATGCGGCGGGGCGGGGGAGGGGGGCTTGGCGGGAGAAAGCGGCGCTGTGCCGCCGCTGCGGGACGGTACAGATGGAAAAAGACTGTAAAGCACTTGACATTTACAGGACAGAGAGATACCGCTGCGCGGCAAAGCCCATCAGCTCTCCGAACGAGACGACATACCAGTCCTGCACCTGATTCCAGACGGTGAGGGTGGCCCCTGCATATGCCTGCGCGAGTATACGGCTGCATACCGATGGATATTCACGAATATTCAGTGCGCCAAAATGAATATTCACGACACCCTGTCGGGGTGCCTGCGGCTCTGGGGAGGGGAGTCCGAAATAGGCCGCGACCGCCCGGCTGACGGCTTGTGCAATTTGCACAACGTTCTCCTGGATCCAGCGCGCGTCCTCCGGGTTGTCGTGATAGGCGAATTCGACCAGCACGGCTGGGGCGCGCGTCCGGACCACCTCGCCGAGTGTGGTGGTGGGGAGAGCGCTCACTTGCTCCGGGAGAGGATAGATCTCCCGCAGCCCTGCGGCGATCAGCTCTGCCGCCGTCCGGCTGTAGTGGGAGGCGGGGTCGTAGTACACCTCACTGCCCCGGACTGTCCCGGCGAGCGGCTCGGGCGCGGCGTTGGAGTGCAGGGAGAGGTGGAGGTCCACCTCCTGCGCGTTGGAGTCCAGAATGGAGCTGGCGGCGGTCATTTCCGGCGTGTTGCGCGCCACGGTGATGCCGCTGGCGCGCAGATAGGGGAGCATCGCGTCTGCGATGCGGTTCATATACTCCTCCTCTGTGCCGCCGGTGGCGTAGAGGTTGAACTCCTGCGTGGAGGGGGAGAGGTAGAGCAGCGGCATAGACCCGCCTCCTCATCGTGAGATAGCCCAGCTTACGCGCCTGCCTGGCGAGTTGCGACAGACAGCAAAAATATTTTTTCCTGCCGTGCAGCAATTTGCCCCGCCCGTGCGTATGGAAAGGTAGAAGGAGATCCACCAGAACCAAACGAAAGGAGCGAGCAAGATGAAACAGACAGACATGAGCGGCAGATGGAGGCGCGTCCTGCCCCTGCTGCTGGCCCTGTTGCTGGCCTTGGCGGCCTGCGGCGCGGGGAGCGCCGGCAGCGATACCGCCGCAGCGGACACCGTAGGCGCCGGCAGCGAGGAGGCGATGCACAGTGAAAACGGCTCTGATGCCGGCTACGGCGTCCTGACGGAGGATGCGGACTATGAGATGGAGACGGCCGAGAGCGCCCCGATGGACGACAACGAGGTTCCCTCCTCCGGTGATGTCAACCAGCAGGACGCCGGGATGAAGCTGATCTACACCGCCAACCTGGAGATGGAGGCGCTGGACTTCGACGCCGCGACCGCCGGCCTGAAGGCGCTGGTGGAGGAGTGCGGCGGCTACTTCGAGTCGAGCAATCTCTACGACTACAGCGCTTCCTACGGCTCCTATGGCGGCGGACGCTCGGCGAACTACACCATCCGCGTCCCGAGCGAGCAGTACCGCCCCTTCCTCGAGGCAGTCTCCGTTACGGAGAACTGCCATGTGCTCCGCCTGGGGGAGGATATGCAGGACATCGGCACGGAATATTTTGACGTGGAGACCCGCCTTGCCACCCTGCGCACCAAGATGGAGCGCCTGCAGGAGCTTCTCAGCCAGGCGACCGAGATGGAGTCCATCATCGCCATCGAGAGCGCCATCAGCGACACGGAGTACGAGATCGAGCTCTACACCAGCACCCTCAACCGCTATGACAGTCTGGTGGACTACGCCACCGTCAACCTCTATCTGGAGGAGGTCATCGACCTGACGGAGGAGGAGGAGATCACCTTCCTGGCCCGGCTGACGCAGGGCTTCCGGGTTGGCGCCAAGCGCTTCGTGGAGGGCGTACAGGACCTGGCAGTCTGGGCGGCCTACCACTTCCTCCACCTGATCGTGATCGCCCTGCTCGCAGCGGCGCTCATCCTCCTGATCCGCCGGGGGAGAAGGCGTAAAGCGGAACGGCTTGCCGGGCGTCCGGACGCGAAAAATCTGAAGAGTAAAAATACTTCACAGGATACAGGCAGTGCGGGAAAATAAAATGATTTTTCAACAGGAAAGGCCAGCCGGTCCGCCGGCTGGCCGAAAGGAGGATTTCAATGGGGAGAAAAACAATGATTTTGCTGCTCTGCCTGGCCCTTCTCCTCTCTGCCTGCGGCGGGACGGGAAAGCTGGCTGAGCCGGGCGGCAACGCCGAAATGGACGGATCCGCCCGGGCGGATGACACATCTGAGAGCGGCCAAACCGGCTCCACCGACCTGCTCGCCGGGCGGGAAGAGGGGCCTTCCGCTCCGGCGGAGCCCTCCTCGGAGGAGGCGCTCGACGCGCTCGCTCAGTTCTCAGTCGCTCTGTTCCAGAACAGCGGCGCGGGGGAGCGCGGGACCTTGCTCTCGCCCACCTCCGTCCTCTTTGCCCTCGGCATGACCGCCAACGGCGCGCGGGGGGAGACGCTGGCACAGTTTGAGGACGCCTTCGGCCTGACGGTGGACGAGCTGAACGACGCCCTCGCTGCCTGGGATGCGGCGCTTCCGGACGATGAGAGCTGCCGGGTCCACCTCGCGAGCGCCCTCTGGCTGCGGGACACGGAGGACCTCGTGGTTGAGGAGGCATTTCTGGACGCCGTGGCGCGCGATTGCCGGGCGGAGGTCCGTCAAGCCCCTTTCGATGCGGGCACCCGGGAGGAGATCAACGCCTGGGTGTCGGACGAGACGAAGGGGATGATCGACTCGATCCTGGACGAGATCCCGCAGAGCGCGATGCTCTATCTGGTGAACGCCCTGGCCTTCGAGGCGCAGTGGAGCGAGATCTATACGACCGATCAGGTCCATTCCGGCACGTTTACCGCCTGGAATGGGGAGGAACAGGCGGCGGAGCTGATGTACAGCACGGAGTACGCCTACCTGACGGACGGCAGCGCCACCGGGTTTCTGAAATACTACGACGGCGGTCGGTACGCCTTTGCGGCTCTCCTGCCGGAGGAGGGGACCTCTCTGGAGGCGTATGTGAGCGGCCTGACCGGCGGGCGCCTGCGCGAGACGCTGGCCGGGGCGCTGGCGGAGCCGGTGGTCGCGGGGATTCCAAAGTTTGAGGCGGAGACCTCCCTCGACCTCGTGGACACCCTGCGCGCGATGGGGGTCACGGACGCCTTCGATCCCGCCTGCGCGGACCTCTCTGCGATGGGGCACACGGAATCCTCCGGTGCCCTTGCGATCAGCCGCGTGCTGCACAGGACCTATCTTGCGGTTGACGAACAGGGGACCCGTGCCGGCGCCGCCACGGCGGTAGAGGCGAGAGCTGGAGGGGCCATGCTGGAGCCACATACCGTCACGCTGGACCGCCCCTTCCTCTATCTCCTGGTGGACGCCGAGACCGGCCTGCCCCTCTTCATCGGCACGGTGACAAGCCTGAATTGAAAACAAAGCAAAAACAAGCGCCTGGCAGAGATGCCGGGCGCTTTTGAAGCAGGCCTTTATTTCTCGTGTAAAAGACTGTAAAGGGAATCTGCCAGACAGGCGAACTCTGGCAGCCCCAGCTGCTCCCCCCGGACGGAGTCGGGGAAGCCGCAGCCTGCGATCGCGTCCGCCAGTGCCTCCCGGGAGAGCTGACTGCCGAAGGCGGCGGTCAGACCATTGAGCAGCTTCTTGCGCCGCTGGGCGAAGGAGGCGCGGATGACGCGAAAGAGCAGCTCCTCGTCCCTTGTCTCCACCGGCGGCACGTCCAGCGTCTCCATATGCAGCACAGCGGAGGTCACCTTGGGCGCGGGGAGAAAACACTCCGGCGGCACCTCGAAGGCGACCTCGCACCGGGCGTGATACTGGCAGAAGAGGGAGAAGGCCCCGTAGTCCGCCGTCCCCGGGCGGGCGCAGATGCGCCGGGCGACCTCCCGCTGGATGAGCACCGTGACCGACCAGAACAGCCCACTCTCCAGCAGGGCGGTGAGGACGGGGGTGGTGATGTTGTACGGCAGGTTTGCGCAGACAATAGGTGTAAAGCCACTCAGCTTTTCAGAGACCAGCGCCCGCAGGTCCAGCTTCAGAATGTCCCCCGGCACGATCTCAACGTTGGGATAGGGGGCCATCGTCTCGGCCAGCACCGGGAGCAGGGCGCGGTCCAGCTCGACAGAGACCACCCTGCCTGCCCGCTGGGCGAGCTGAGCGGTGAGTGGGCCAATGCCAGGGCCGATCTCCAGCACGCCACAGCCGCCGTCCGCGCCGGAGATGGCAGCGATTTCCTGGGGAATGGCGGGGACGATCAGAAAATTCTGCCCCATCGACTTGGAGAAGCGAAAGCCGTGACGGGCCAGCAGGGCCCTGATTTGCCGTTCATTGCACAGATCCATCGGATGAACCTCCTGTATCGGATAAAGAGAGCATACCAGAGAAACGCGAAAAAGGGAAGTGCAGACGAAAATCCGGACAGCCCAGCTTGGGGTTGTCCGGATTTTGTACTGTGTCAAACGGGAAGATCAGGCGTCCACCTCGCCGGTGATGCCGGTGATCATGTAGGCGACCACGTCGCGGCGGCCAAAGTTGATGCAGTTGGAACGGGAGGTCATGTAGAGGTCCACGTCCCAGTTGTCGATCGCGCCGCCGCAGTCACCGGCAACCGCGATGCCGTAGACGAAGCTGCCGTCGGCGGACATGATGAACATCTCGGTGCCGTAGGGGATGTAGTCCGGGTCCACTGCGACCACGCCCACGCGGGCCAGACGGCCAGTAGAGCAAATCGCGCCGGCGCGCGCGGTGTAGGCGGTGGCCTCCAGCGTCACCGTGCCGGAGAAGGTGTAGGTATCGCCTCTGGAGGTGGTGAAGGTGCCCGCCTCGTCGTCGATGTTGGTGATGTACTCGTTCGTCGTGCTGTAGCCGGTCGGGCGCTCGAAGTAGACCTTCGTGCCGTAGGAGACGACCTCGTCCACCGGGTCGATGGTGGTCTCGCTGAAGACCTCCTCGACGGGCTCGCTGCCCTCTACCTCAATGGTGCGGTAGGTGATATTGTGGCTGCCCTCCACGCCCTCCTGGGTGACCGCCTCTTCGCCGCGGTCCATTTCGGGGTCGGCGGTGCGGACGGAGGAGTAGGGGAGGGGAGTGCTCTCAGTGCGGTAAGTGATGGTGGCGCGGTGAATTTCAATGATGGAGCCGGCCTCGGGGACCTCAGAAGGGTCCATGGAGATCTGGTCAAATTCGCCCAGCGTGATATTCATCCGCTCGAGCACGTCGGCCACGGTGTCGTCCGTGTTGGCGAGCATCGAGGTGCTCACATCATCGCAGACGACGGTGACGTACTGTCTGCGCGTGATGGACACGCTGACCACATCCTCGCCCTCGTTGGCGTGGATCAGGTCAATGTCGGAGTAGTCAACGCCCGCCTCATCGAGCGCGCCGTTGACGTCGCCGCTGCTCGACTCTACGCGATAGGTGTTCTCTCCGTCGTGGATCTCATAGACAACAGCCGCGGTGGCGGGCAGATAGAAGAGCATTGCAAGCGCCAGGCAGGTGGCGGTAAAGACAGTGCCTCTCCAGAGAGGTCTGGAGAACAGTGAACATAACAGGCCCTTGCGTTGAGACATAATTACCTCCTTGCTGCGTTGTGCCCGGGAGGTGACCGGGCGTTTGGCTTGGGGTTGTAATTTTTGTAACCTCGTTTGACTACGGATAGTATACACTCCGCAAAGGCTTTTGTCAAGAAAAAGTTTTCATTTCAACCCGTGGAGGGGAAAGGGAAGACAAATGGCACAAGATATAGAACGAAGAGTGTAGAAGCAGCACGAAATGAGGGGGCGAGACGTAACAAATGGTAACAAAAATGACGAAACGCAGGGACGCCAAAAGCCGCTGGCGCAGCCCCTGCGAAAATTCGTCAAAATGCCCAAACTGCTGCAAGCGTCGAAAAAGCGTCCTGCAAGTCGGATGCTGTCAGCTTGCCGTACCCCATCACAAAGGCGGCCGCCCCCGGCCTGGGTTCACATAAATAGTAGGCGTCCAGCGGATAGAGCTTCACCCCGGCCCCTGCGGCCCGGCGGGTCAGCTCCTCCTGGGAGAGGGGGCTGCGCACCGTCATGAGCAGGTGCAGTCCGCTCTCGCCGCCGGAGAAGAAGCAGAACCGGTCCAGGCCGGTCTGCGCGAGGGCTGAGCGCATGGCGTCCAGCCGCTGCTGATAGCGGTTGCGGGTGCGGGCGATGTGCCGCTCCATGTGTCCGCGCTCCATGAACAGCGCGAGGGTGTACTGCTCAAAGGAGGGGACGGTGGAGGAGTAAAACAGCAGCTCCCGCCGGTAGCGCTCCAGCAGCTCCGGCGGCAGGACCATGTAGCCGATGCGCAGGGAGGGGGCGAGGCTCTTGGCGAAGGTGTTCAGGTAGATCACCTTCCCCCTGCGGTCCAGCCCCTGAAGCGCGGGGATGGGGCGGCCGGTGAAGCGGAACTCGCTGTCGTAGTCGTCCTCGATCAGATAGCGGTCCGGCCGCTCCCCCGCCCACTCCAGCAGCTCCCGCCGCCGTGAGACCGGCATGACGGTGCCGAGGGGGAAGTGGTGCGACGGGGTGATGTGCGCGATGCGTGCACCGCTCTCGCGCAGGCGGTCTGCCCGCAGGCCGCGCCCGTCCAGCGGGATGGGGAAGACCTCCGCCCCACTGGCGGCGAAGATACGCGCGATCTTGTGATAGCCCGGGTCCTCCAGCGCATAGCCCCCCTGCGGCCCGAGCAGCTGTACGAGCAGGGTGGAGAGGAACTCCGACCCCGCGCCGACGATCACCTGCTCCGGCGAGACGCGGATGCCGCGAAATTGATAGAGGTGGCGGACGATCGCCTCGCGCAGCTCGGGCACGCCCTGTGGATGGGCGGCGGAGAGCAGGGCCTGGTCCCGGCTGGAGAGCACCTCCCGGCTCAGCCTGGCCCAGGTGGCGAAGGGAAAGCTCTCTGCATCTGAGCCGGAGGTGGCGAAGTCGTAACGGCAGGAGACGCGCTCCTCCGCCAGATGGGGGATCTCCGGCGCGCCCTGCGCGGCGGGGGCGGACGGTTCCCAGCGGACCGGCAGGACGAAGTAGCCGCGCCGGTCCCGGCTCTCCAGATAGCCCTCCGCCACGAGCTGTCCATAGGCCCCCTCCACCGTCACCACGCTGAGCTGGAGCTCGCGGGCGAGCTGGCGCTTGGAGGGGAGCTTTTCCCCGGCGGCGAGACGGCCGGACTGGATCTCATCGCGGATATAGTGGTAGAGCTGCTGGTAGAGCGGGGCATGCCCGGCGGGGGAGAAGGCAAACGAGAGCATGAGCGCACCTCCTGACCTGATTGGTTGACCGGTAAAGCGCGGATAAAATGCGGTCAGTATCATAGAACATCTGTGCGGGTTTGTCAAGGGCTCATATTCAGCCCGCGCGCGGCATAGACTGGAGCGAACATGAGACAGGCCTGCGCAGCGGCCGCTACGCAGGCCGGAGAGGAGGGTGAGGGGAGATGGAGCGCGATATGGTCAGACGGCGCGCCGTCTGCGAGGCGGCGCAGGTGCTGCCGCGCGGCCTGCGGACCGCAGTGCTCTCTCAGGACCCCCAGCGGCAGGCGTGCTGGGAGGAGCTCCGCCTGCGTGCGGGCCGCGGCCTGTTCGCCGTGGACAGCGCCGGGCGGGAGGCTCCCCTGACCGCCGGGGGCCGGCCCTGCCCGGTCACGGCGGAGGACCTGCGCCAGACGGTGGAGATCGCCACGCGCGCCTCGATGCAGGGGGCGGCGGAGCAGCTCGCGGCGGGCTTTCTCCCTCTGCCGGGCGGCCACCGCCTCGGCCTGTGCGGCTCGGCTGCGCTGCGGGAGGGGCGGGTGCTCGCGGTGCGGACGATCTCATCTCTCAATCTGCGCATCGCCTGTCCGGTCACCGGGGCGGGGGCGGAGGTGCTGCCCGCCCTGATGGAGCGGGGCAGGTTCCAGAGCTCCCTGATTCTCGCCCCGCCGGGGGAGGGGAAGACCACGCTGCTGCGCGACCTCATCCGCCTGCTCGGCGAGGCGGGCATCCGCACCGGCCTGGCCGACGAGCGCGGGGAGGTGGCCGCTCTGCGCGGCGGCGTGCCGCAGCTCGATGTCGGCCCGCTCTCTGACATCGCCGATGGCTGTCCGAAGGGGGAGGGGCTGATGCTCCTCCTGCGCGCGATGTCCCCGCAGGTCCTCGCGGCGGACGAGATCACCTGCCCGGCGGACACCGAGGCCCTCTGTCAGGGGGCCAACTGCGGCGCGGCCCTCCTCGCCACGGCCCATGCCGCCGGGCGGGACGAGCTGGAGCGGCGGGCCGTCTACCAGCCGCTGCTGGCCGGGCGCGTCTTCCGCCGCCTGGTCACCATCCGCCGCGAGGGCGGGGCGCGGCGCTATCTGGTGGAGCGGCTGCCATGACCCGCCTGATGGGCGCGCTGGCGGTCTGTGCCGCCTGCGGCTGGATGGGATGGAGCCGCCTGCGGTGGTATCAGGCGCGGTGCGCGGCGCTCTCTGCTCTCGCGCACGCGATGGACCGGATGGCGTCGGAGCTGAACGCCTGCCAGACGGACACCGCCGCCCTCCTCGCCCTTCTGGCGGAGGGGGAGGACTGCTGCGCGGCGCTGTTTGCCCGCTGCCTCGCCGGGCTGGACCGGTTGGACGAGCTCCCCTTCGACCGCCTCTGGGCGGAGGCGGTCCGCGCGGCGCAGCTTCCGCTGCGCGGGGAGGAGACCGGCCTGCTCCTGCGCGCGGGGGAGATTTTGGGCCGCTACGAGGGGCGGGAGCAGGCCCGTCTGCTGCACCATCTCCGCCGCGCCCTGGAGACGCGGCGGGACCTCGCACAGGAGGAGGCGCGGCGGTATGGCAGGCTCTCCCTCCTGCTGGGACTGAGCGCCGGGCTGATGCTCTCCCTGCTGCTGATGCCGTCGTGACCGCGTGCGGACGCGAAATCAATGAGGAGTACATAGGAATGGATGTCGATCTGATCTTTCGCATTGCGGCGGTGGGGATTCTGGTCTCCGTGCTCAATCAGGTGCTCGCGCGCTCCGGGCGGGAGGAGCAGGCCACCATGGTCACGCTCGCCGGTCTGGTGGTGGTGCTTATGATGGTGGTCCAGCAGATCAGCGAGCTCTTCCAGCTGGTCGAGGACCTCTTTGACCTGTGATCGCCCCTCCGGTCTGGCAGCTGGCGGCAATCGCCGTGGCGGGCACGCTCTGCGCCATCACCCTCCGCCGCCAGACGCCGGAGCTCTCCCTCGTGCTGGCGGTCGTGACGGCGGGCCTGCTCCTGCTGCGCTGCGCCTCGGCGCTGCGGCAGCTGGTCGGGTTTCTCTCCTCGCTGGCGGACCTCGCCGGACTCACGGACGAGCTGCTCAGCCCTCTGGTCCGGACGGTGGGCATCGCTGTCCTGGTCCGTCTGGCCGCCCAGCTCTGCCGCGACGGGGGGATGTCCAGCGCCGCCGTGATGCTGGAGCTGGGCGGCGTGCTGGCCGCGCTGGCGGCGTCCGTCCCGCTGATGCAGTCCGTCCTCGGTCTGCTGGAGGGCCTGCTGTGAGAGGGGGCGCGCTGCTCCTCCTCGCCTTGCTGCTGATGCTGTCGCCGGCGCAGGCGTGGGAGCAGGTCTGGGACAGCGTGGACACCTCCGCCCTGGAGGAGCAGGCGGAGGACGTGCTGGAGATCCCCCTCACGCCGGAGATCAGCCTGGAGACCGGTCTGGCGGAGGTCCTCTCCGGCGCGCTGGACCGCCTGCGGGAGATCGCCGCCGGAGCGACCCGGAGCGCGGGGCTGATCCTCCTCATCTCCCTCTTCTGCGCGCTGGCGCAGGCCCTCTGTCAGACCGCCGCCCCGCGTGCCGCGCAGCTGGTGCAGATGGCGGGGGCTCTGGCGGTGACCGCCGCCTCGGTGGCGGACGTCCGCTCCCTGATGGCGGTGGGGCAGGAGGCGGTGGTGGAGCTGTCCGCCTTTGCGCGCGTGCTCATCCCGGTGATGACCACGGCGGCGGCCGCGGGCGGTGCGGTGACCGGCGCGGCGGTGCGGCAGATGATCACCCTCTTTGCCGTGAACCTCCTGCTCTCGCTCATCCAGTCCGTGCTCGTTCCGATGGTCTACCTCTATGTCGCCGCCTCCACCGGCGCGGCGGCGGTGGAAAACGATGGACTGCGCGCCCTGGCAGCCTTTCTCCGGTGGGCGGTGCAGACCGCCCTCACCTGGGTCCTGCTGATCTTTACCGCCTACCTCAGCCTCAGCGGCGTCATCTCGGGCACGGCGGACCGGGCGGCGGTCAAGCTGGCGCGCTTTGCCATCTCCGGGCTGGTGCCGGTGGTGGGCGGCATCCTCTCTGACGCGACGGAGTCGGTGCTCGCTGGGGCCGCCATCCTGCGCGGGGCGATCGGCGTGTTCGGCACACTGGCGGTGCTCGCCTTCTGCCTCGTCCCATTCTTACAGCTGGGGGTGCAATATTTGCTGTATCGGATCTCGGCCATTCTCTCCGCCATCCTGGCGCAGGGGCGGCTGTCTGCGCTGATCGGCGACATCGCCGGGGCCTTCGGTCTGCTGCTCGGCATGGTGGGAGCCTGCGCGCTGCTGACGCTGGTCTCGGTGATCTCCACCGTAATGGTGGCGGCGGGATGATGGAGGTGCTGCGCGGCTGGCTGCTGGGGGTGCTGGCGGCCTCCATGCTGGCATCGGCGGCCCTCGCGGTGATGCCGGAGGGGCCGGTCCGCTCGGTGGGGCGGCTGGTGTGCGGCCTGCTCCTCTTCCTCACGGTGGTCCGGCCGCTGTCCAGCTATGACGGCAGCGCTGCGCAGGCGTGGCTGGACGATGCCGCCGCCAGCCTGGAGGAGACGCAGCAGGCGCTCACCGGCACGCGCGGACAGCTCACGCAGTCCATCATAGACAGCGAACTGGACGCATATATTCAGGACAAGACGGCCGGGCTGGGGCTGGACTGCCGGGTAGAGGTGCTCTGGGACGGCTCCGGCTCCGTACCCGTCCCGGCCGGCGCGGTGGTGACCGGCGCGCTGACCGGGCGCGAGCGCGAGCAGCTCACCGGAGTGCTCTCGGAGGACCTCGGCCTGCTGCCGGAACAGATCGTCTATCGGGGAGAGGAGGGGACATGAAGCTTCCGTGGGATGCCGGGCGGCTGGGCGTGCTGCTCAAGCGCTGGCAGCCGGCCCTGCTGGTGCTCGCCGTCGGGCTGCTCCTCCTGCTCTGGCCCACCGGTTCGGACGATGCATCGGAGCGCGCGGCAGAGAGCGGAGCGACTGCGGCGGACTGGTCAGAGCAGACCCACGCGCTGGAGGCGCAGCTCTCCGCCGCCCTCTCCCAGATCGAGGGGGTGGGGGAGGCGACGGTGGTCCTCACCCTCGACAGCGGCGCGCGCCAGGAGCTGGCCGCGGATGAGGCGGAGGGGGAGCGGACGGCGGTCATCATCTCCACCGGCTCCGGCCAGGAGGAGGCGGTGCGCGTACAGGAGTTCTTCCCCAGATACCGCGGCGCGCTCATCGTCTGCGATGGGGGAGGGGAGGCACACGTCCAGCTGCGGGTCCTGCAGGCGGTCCAGGCGGTCACCGGTCTGTCTGCAAACCAAATATCCATCTGTGAAAGGACAGGAGGCAGTCAGAAATGAAGTTGTGGAAGCGAAACGCGGTGGTGGCGGCCATAGTGCTCTTTGTCTGTGTGGCGGTCTACCTCAACTGGTCCTACAGTCAGGAGGAGGCGGCGGTGAACGCCGCGGCCGGCCTGGCCGCGACCTCCTCCGAGGGGGAGACGAACAAGACCCTCGGCGAGGCGGCGCTCGTCAGCTCCGACAGCCTGAGCGCCGCGGAGGAGGGCGAGGCCGTCGCCGACACCTGGGAGTCCTCTGAGCGCGAGGCGGCCGCCGCCGTGAGCGGGGAGGAGTCCGGCGGCTACTTCGCCTCCGCCCGCCTGAACCGGGAGGAGGCCAGGGCGGAGGCACTGGCCATCCTGCAGGAGACGGTGGAGAGCGGCAGCGCGGACGAGGCCGCCGTGAGCGCCGCCTCTGAGAGCATCACCGCCATGGCCAACGCCACCCTGGCGGAGTCCCAGATCGAGAATCTGGTCACCGCCAAGGGCTATCCCGACTGCGTGGCCTACATTGGGGAAAACAGCGTCAGCGTCGTGGTCTCCACCGCCAGCGGCACGCTGGAGGCCTCCGACGTGGCCAAGATCACCGACATCGTCCTCGGCGAGACGGACGTCGCCGCCAGCGCAGTCAAGGTGGTGCTGGCGCAGTAAAAGAACAGGCGGGCTTCCGCGCGGTCTCTGCGTGCGGAAGCCCGCTTTCTGTTTCCAGAAGTCAATGAATTTTCGCGGAAAGGGTTTTCATTTTGTATACGCTGGTGTATAATGACCTAAATACTGTATATTGGGCCATTGTGTCGAAAAGACCGGCGGCCCGCATGGACAGACAGGGAGGAACGGGAGATGACGAGAACTGCGGCCCGTGAATTGGCAGTCCGCCTGGCCTACGAGCTGGGCTACACGAATGAGAGTGCGAGCGCCCTGCTCGCGCGCGCGCTCGACCGGGAGGAATACGACACCCTGGGCCAGGAGGACACGCTCTACCAGAGCTATCCGGAGGGACAGGCCGCCAGTTACCTGCGCACCGTGGTCGAGGGCGTCGGCGCGCATGGGGCGGAGCTGGACGGATACATTGAGAAGTACGCCATCGGCTGGCAGTTCGCCCGCCTGCCCCGGGTAGCCACGGCGATCATGCGCGTGGCGATGTACGAGATGCTCTACATGCCGGAGATCCCCAACCGAACCGCCATCAACGAGGCGGTGAACATCGCCAAGCGCTATGAGGACGAGAAGGTGGTCGGCTTCATCAACGGCATCCTCGGCTCCTTCCTGCGCGGGGAGCTCCCGGAGGAGGAGCAGTCATGACCGCCGCCCTCGGCCTGGACACGAGCAACTATACCACCTCCGCCGCCGTCTGCCGCGCCGACGGCACGGGGGCGAACGCCGGCAAGCTCCTGGAGGTGCAGGAGGGCGCCCTCGGCCTGCGCCAGAGCGAGGCCCTCTTCCAGCACGTCAAGGCCCTGCCCGGCCGCCTGCGTGAGCTGGAGGAGCAGGGACTGCTGCGCGGCCTTGCCGCAGTCGGCGCGAGCACCCGTCCGCGCGAGGCGGAGGGGTCCTATATGCCCTGCTTCCTTCCGGGCGCCACCACCGGCGAGTCTCTGGCCGCCGCGCTCGGCGTCCCCTACTACCGCTTTTCCCACCAGCAGGGCCATGTGGCCGCCGTCTGCTGGTCGGCCGGACGGCTCGATCTGCTCGACCGCCCTGCCCTCGCCTGGCATCTCTCCGGCGGGACCACCGAGCTGCTCATGGTGGTCCCGGAGGGGAGGAGCGTCCACTGCGTCCGCATCGGCGGCACCACCGACCTCTCCGCCGGACAGCTCATCGACCGGACCGGGCAGCTGCTGCGCGCCCCCTTCCCGTCCGGGAAGACGCTGGACAGGCTCTCACAGTTCTCGGGGCGGAAGGACGCCTTCCGCGTCCGGCTCCAGGGGCTGGAGTTCTCCCTCTCCGGGGTGGAGAATCAGGTGCGCGACCGCGTTGCCGCCCACGCCCTCCCGTCGGACGTGGCCCGCTTTGCCCTGCTCACCATCGCCTCCGCCGTCGTCCGAACGACGCGGGCGGCCCGGCGGCAGTATCCCGGCCTCCCTGTCCTCTGCTCGGGCGGCGTGGCCTCCAACACCCTGCTGCGCCAGGCGCTGGAGGGGGAGGGGGCCGTCTTTGCCGACGGAGCCTACAGCACGGACAACGCCATGGGTATCGCCGTGCTCGCCCTGCGCCGGCTGGGACAGGGGGCCTGACGGATGGAGCAGAACATCCTCACCGTCACCCAGGTCAACCAGTATCTGAAGGCCAAGCTGGACGGGGACCGGATCCTCAGTGCGGTGGCGGTGCGCGGGGAGATCTCCAACTACAAGTGTTATCCGTCCGGACATCACTATTTTTCACTCAAGGACGGGGAGGGGGCGCTGCGCTGCGTCCTCTTCCGCTCCTCCGCCCAGCGCCTGCGCTTCCGCCCGGAGAACGGGATGAAGGTGATCGCCCGCGGACGCGTCACCGTCTTCCCGCGCGACGGGCAGTATCAGCTCTACACGGACGGCCTGATCCCGGACGGCGTGGGCGAGCTCTATGTCGCCTTTGAGCAGCTCAAGGCAAAGCTCCAGCAGGAGGGCCTCTTTGACCCGGCGCACAAGCGTCCGCTGCCCCCCTATCCGGAGCGCATCGCCCTCATCACCTCCGCCGCCGGTGCGGCGGTACACGATATGCTGCGCATCCTCAGAGCGCGCTGGCCGGTGGCCGAGGTGCTGCTGCTGCCGGTGCGCGTCCAGGGGCAGCAGGCCCCCGCCGAGCTGGCCGGGGCGCTGCGCTATGCCAACCGCCACCGCCTGGCCGACCTCATCATCATCGGCCGGGGCGGCGGCTCGATGGAGGACCTCTGGGCCTTCAACGACGAGCGCCTGGCCCGGGAGATCTACCGCTCCGAGCTGCCGGTGATCTCCGCCGTCGGCCATGAGCCGGATGTGACCATCTCCGACTTTGTGGCCGACCTGCGCGCGGCGACCCCGTCCAACGCGGCGGAGCTGGCCGCGCCGGATCGCCGGGAGCTCATGGCGCAGATGGACCATCAGGCTACCCGGATGCGCCGGGCGATGGCCGCCCGCCTGGAGCGGGAGAGAAAGCGCCTGGATCGCTGCGCCGCCAGCCGGGTCCTGACAGACCCGCTCGCCTCCATCCGGGACAAGCGCGTCCTGCTCGACTGGCAGCAGAGCCGTCTGGCGAGCCATATGAGCGCCGCACTTCAGGCCTGCCGCGGCGCGCTCGGCGCGCAGGCTGCCGCGCTCGATGCGCTCAGCCCGCTCAAGGTGCTCGGCCGGGGATACTCCCTCGCCCGGGACGAGGAGGGGAAGGTGATCTCCTCCGTCCGTCAGGTGTGCGCCGGTCAGCCTATCTCTCTTCGCCTGTCCGATGGGACGCTGGACTGCACCGTGATGGGGGTGCAGGAGGAGGACACGCCCGACCGCCCGCCCGCACGGCGGACACGATGAACAGACAGAAAGGAACGATCAGAACCATGCCGCCCAAAAAACGGAGTTTTGAGGAGTCTATGGCCCGTCTGGAGGCCATCGTTGCCCAGCTCGAACAGGGGGAGGCTCCGCTGGAGGAGTCCATCGCGCTGTTTGAAGAGGGGACAAAGCTGATTGCAGGCTGCACCAGACTGCTCGATACCGCCGAGCAGAAGGTGCTCAAGCTCTCCAAGGGGCCGGACGGCGAGCCGGTGGGAGAGCCGTTTATGTCGGAAAGCGAGGGCTGAGCAGTGGAATTTATGCAGGAATTGGAGGTCTGCCAGCGGCAGATCGAGGAATATCTGGCCGGATGCTTCGCCGGCCAGCCGGCCTACCGCGCCCTCTACGAGGCGATGCGCTACAGCCTCCTGGCCGGGGGAAAGCGCATTCGCCCGGTGCTCACCGTCCAGTTCTGCCGCGCCCTCGGCGGCACGGCGGAGCAGGCCCTGCCGTTTGCGGCGGCCATTGAGATGGTGCACACCTATTCTCTGATCCACGACGACCTGCCCAGCATGGACAACGACACCCTGCGCCGCGGCAGGCCGACCAACCATGTGGTCTATGGCGAGGGCCTGGCCATCCTGGCGGGGGATGCGCTTCAGACCGCCGCCTTTGAGCAGGTGCTCTCGGCCAGCCTGCCGGCCGGGCGCTGCGCGGCGGCCGCCCTCATCCTGGCCCGGGCCGCCGGTCCGGACGGGATGGTCGCCGGACAGGTGCTCGACATGGAGGGGGAGACGCGCGAGCTCTCTCTGGAGGAGATCACGGATATGAACGCGCGCAAGACCGGCTGCCTGCTCGAGGCGGCCGCGCAGATGGGCGTCACCGCCGCCGGCGGGACGGAGGCCCAGCTGCGCGCCGCGCGGGAGTACGCCGCCGCCATCGGCCTGGCCTTCCAGATCCGGGACGATATGCTCAATATCACCTCCACCCGGGAGGAGATGGGCAAGAGCGTCGGCAGCGACGCGCAGCGCGGCAAGAGCACCTATGTCGCCCATCTGGGGCTGGAGGGCTGCGCCCGCATTGTGGAGGAGCAGACCGCCCGGGCCAAGGCGGCCCTTGCGGGGAGCGGCATGGACAGCGCTTTTTTCTGCCAGCTGGCGGACTATCTGGCCAGCCGGGATCACTGAGCAGCGGAACAGGGAGGAGCAGATATGTATTTTTCCTTTGGAAATCAGGTCCTGATTCTCTCCGCGCTCTCCTGGGCGCTGGCCCAGATCATCAAGGGGATCATCCAGCGCATTGTGGAGGGTTCCTTTTCCCTGGAGCAGTTTCTGGCCAGCGGCGGGATGCCGAGCTCTCACTCCGCCCTGGTGACCTGCTGCGCCGTGTCCATGGGGGTGCGCTATGGCTTTGACTCCGGCCTCTTCGCGCTCTCCTGCCTGTTTGCCATTGTGGTGATGTATGATGCCTGCCATGTGCGCAAATCCTCCGGCGACCAGGCGGAGGTGCTCAACCGGCTGATGCTGGCCCTCCAGCAGTCCAACCCTGACGTGGCGGTCCGCCAGCTCAAGGTCATCATGGGCCACACCACGCTCCAGGTCTTTTTCGGCGCGCTCCTCGGCTGCGCGGTCGCCCTGCTGGGAACGCTGCTGCTGCACGCGTGACCGGGATATACTGTGAGGTTAGATAATATGTGGGAATACTTGCAGCACCTCTCTCTGCCGCTCACAGAGCTGACCGATGCGGAGGGAGTGGAGCTCTGCCGGAATCTCCGCCGGGATCTGGTGGCCTCTGTCGCCCGGACGGGCGGACATCTGGCGTCCAATCTGGGCGCGGTGGAGCTGACGGTGGCGATCCACCGGGCCTACGACACCACGCGCGACCGCGTCGTCTTCGACGTGGGCCACCAGTGCTATATTCACAAGATCCTGACCGGCCGGGCCGGCCAGATGGATACGATGCGCCAGTTTGGCGGTCTGGCCGGGTTCCCCAAGCCGTCGGAGAGCGTCCATGACGCCTTCATCGCCGGTCATGCCTCCGACTCGGTCTCGGTGGCGGTGGGGATGGCCCGCGCCCGTACCATCCTCGGGGAGGACTATGAGGTGCTCGCCGTCATCGGAGATGGCGCGCTCACCGGCGGCCTCTCCTACGAGGGCCTCTCCGATGCCGGCGGCAGCGGCGAGCGAATGATCGTCGTCGTCAACGACAACGGCATGAGCATCAAGAAGAACGTCGGCGGCATCGCCACCCTCCTGCGCCGGCACCACCTCAAGCCGACCTATCTCAGCTTTAAGAAATTCTACCGCGCCTTCACCCGGCGGATTCCGGGCGGACAGCGCCTCTATGCCCTGACCCACCGCATCAAAAAGGCGATCAAGGGCACCCTCCTGCCGTCGAGCATGTTTGAGGACATGGGCTTTACCTACATCGGCCCGGTGGACGGACATAATCTGAGCGAGCTGACCCGCCTGCTCCGCTTTGCCAAGTCCATCGACGGCCCCGTCCTGCTGCACATCCGCACCGTCAAGGGAAAGGGCTACCCGCCCGCAGAGCAGAATCCGGACCGCTTTCACGGCGTCACCCCCTTCTCCGTCCCCACCGGCGCCCCGCTGCGCGAGGCGGGGGAGAACTTCTCCGCCGTCTTCGGCAGGGCGATGGTGGAGCTGGGGGAGCAGAACCTCAGCCTCTGCGCGGTGACTGCCGCGATGGAGAGCGGCACCGGCCTGACGGAGTTCGCGAGAGCTTACCCCAGGCGCTTCTTCGACGTCGGCATCGCCGAGGGGCACGCCGTCTCCATGTGCGCCGGCATGGCCCGGCAGGGCGTGGTGCCCGTCTTTGCGGTCTACTCCACCTTCCTCCAGCGCTCCTATGACATGCTCATCCACGATGTGGCTATTCAGAAGCTCCACGTCGTCCTCGCCATCGACCGGGCCGGTCTGGTGGGGGAGGACGGGGAGACCCATCAGGGCACCTATGATCTCGCCATGCTCGCCGCCGTGCCGCATATGGTGGTCCTCGCCCCGGCCAGCTTCCGCGAGCTGCGCACCATGCTGGACTGGGCGGTGAACGAGGCGAAGGGCCCGGTCGCCGTCCGCTACCCCCGCGGCGGGGAGAACGGCTTTTCCGAAGATACCGGCCTGGATCCCACAGTCTGCCTGTGGGAGGGGACCGACCTCACCCTCGTCTCCTATGGGACCCTGCTGGGCGAGGCGCTGGAGGCGGCCCGCCTCGCGCAGACGCGCGGCATCTCCTGCGCGGTGTTCAAGATCAACCGCCTCACCCCTCTCGACAGCGGCCCGATCCTCGACAGCGTCGGCCAGACCCACCGCCTGCTGGTGGTGGAGGAGGTCGCCTCCCACGGCTCGGTGGGGCGTGACCTTGCGACCCAGCTCGCCGCGCTCAACGCCTGGCTCGGAAGGGTGATCCTCCTCAACGCGGGGGACGGGCTGGTGCGCCACGGCTCGGTCGCGCAGCTGCGCGCCCTGCTCGGCATCGACGCGCAGCACATCGCCGCCACGATCGAGGAGGCGGTCCGGTGAGCCGGGGGATGCGGCTGGACCAGGAGCTGGTCCAGCGGGGCCTTGCCCCCACGCGCCAGAAGGCGCAGGCGGTCATCATGAGCGGCCTGGTCTTCGTGGACGGCCGCCGGGTGGACAAGTGCGGCTTCGCCGTCCGCCCGGACAGCGAGATCGAGGTGCGCGGCAAAACGCTGGCCTACGTCAGCCGCGGCGGCCTGAAGCTGGAAAAGGCGCTCAAAACCTGGCCGATCGACCTGCGCGGGGCGACGGCGATGGACTGCGGCGCCTCCACCGGCGGCTTTACCGACTGCATGCTGCAAAACGGGGCGGAGAAGGTCTACGCCGTCGACGTCGGCTACGGCCAGCTCGACTGGAAGCTGCGGGAGGATACGCGCGTGGTCTGCCTGGAGCGGACGAACGCCCGCTATCTCACCCGGGAGCAGATCCCCGACCCGCTGGACTTCGTGTCGGTGGATGTGTCCTTCATCTCCCTCGGGCTGATCCTGCCCGCCCTGCGCCCCCTCCTGCGCGAGACGGGGCAGATGGTCTGCCTCGTCAAGCCCCAGTTTGAGGCGGGGCGGGAGAAGGTGGGCAAGAAGGGGGTCGTGCGCGACCCCGCCGTACACCGCGAGGTGCTTGAGCAGTTCCTCCGCCACGCCGCGCAGAATGAGCTGCACGTCCTCGGCCTGACCTTTTCCCCTATCCGCGGGCCGGAGGGGAACATCGAATACTTGGGCTGGCTCTCCGTCCGGCCGGAGGAGCGCGCCCTGCCTGAGCTGGAGGCGCTGGTCCGCCAGTCCCATGAGACGCTGGAGACAAGCCTATGAATGTCATTCTCAGTCCCAATCCATACCGTGATAAGGGCCTGCGCACCGTCCGCGAGGCGCAGAGGATCCTGGAGCAGGACGGCGTGCAGACGGAGATCTGCCTGCCCTTCCACCCCGACGCGAACTATGACGCACCGGAGGGGGTGACGGTGACAGATATCCGCCAGGCCGCGCCGCGCGCGGACATGCTCATCTGCTTTGGCGGCGACGGCACTATCCTCCACTCCGCCAAGCTCGCCGCCCAGTACCGGATCCCGGTGCTCGGCGTCAATATGGGCAGCGTCGGCTTTATGGCGGAGCTGGAGCACAGCGAGCTCAAGCTCCTGCACCGCCTGGTGGAGGGGAAGTATTCCTGTGAAAAGCGGATGCTGATGGATGTGCGCGTCTTCCGGGAAAACCGCTCCATCTTCCAGGACATCGCCCTAAACGATGCCACCATCACCAAGGGCGCGGTGGCGCGGGTGATCGACCTGTCCGTCTACGGGGACCGGGTGAAGATGATGGAGTTCTCCGGCGATGGAGTGATCGTCTCCACCCCCACCGGCTCCACCGCATACTCCATGTCCGCCGGAGGCCCCATCGTGGAGCCGACGGCGGAGAACCTGATCATCACCCCCATCTGCGCCCACGCCCTGCAGGCCAAGAGCTTCGTCCTCGGCGCTGACCGGGTGGTTGCCGTGCGCACCCAGCGGCAGAGCCGCAAGAGCGCCTACCTCTCGGTGGACGGGGGGCGGGCCTTCCGCCTGAGCGGGGGAGACGTGGTGGAGCTGCGCAATTCACAGCGCCATATCGAGCTGGTCCGCCTCACCGGGCGGCACTTCTACGAGATCGTCAACCAAAAACTGGGCAGAAATTGAGGGAAGGAGGGAAGGCATGAAGGAGAGCAGACAACAGGCCATTTTGGAGATCATCGCCGAGCGGGAGATGGAGACGCAGGAGCAGCTGCTCACCGCCCTGCGCGCGCGCGGCTTTCGGTGTACGCAGGCGACCATCTCGCGCGACATCAAGGAGCTGCAGCTCGTCAAGGAGCTCTCGGGCGCCGGGAGCTACCGCTATGCCGTCTCTGATCGTAGGGGAAAGGGAGAGCACGACGAGCGGCTGCGCAATATCTTCCGGGAAGGGGTCATCAGTGCCGCCGCTGCGCAGAATCTGGTGGTGCTCAAGACGATGCCCGGCCTCGCCAACGCGGCGGCCGCCGCCCTGGACCGGATGGAGATGGAGGGCATGGTGGGCACCCTGGCCGGGGACGACACCGCCCTGCTCATCATGCAGACCGCGCAGGATGCGGAGGCCTTCTGCAGCGAGATTCGGGGCATGCTGCGCTGACGGCAGCGCGTGGGACAAGCCGCTGTGAGGAGGAAACGGGACGATGCTCTCTCTGCTTCACATTGAAAATATCGCCGTCATCCAGTCGGCGGACATCCAGTTTGACGCCGGCTTCAACGTGCTCACCGGCGAGACGGGCGCGGGCAAATCCATCGTGGTGGACGCCATCGGGGCCATCCTCGGCGCGCGCACCAGCCGCGACCTCATCCGGACCGGGGCGAAATCCGCCCTGGTGAGCGCGCAGTTCACCGGTGTGGCGGACCTGCCGTGGCTGGGAGAGAACGGGTTTGCCTTGGAGGACGGCGGCCTGATTCTGCAACGCCAGATTTTCCCGAACGGGCGCAATCTCTGCCGGCTGAACGGCCGGCCGGTCACTGTGGCACAGATGCAGGAGCTGGGCCGCCAGCTCATCAACATCCACGGCCAGCACGACGGGCAGCAGCTGCTCGACCCGGCGTGCCATCTCTCCTATCTCGACAGCTTTGGAGAGACCGGCGCCCTGCTCGCGGACTTCCAGGCGAGCTACACCGCCGTCTCCCGTCTTTCCCGGGAAATCCAGAGCCTCCAGATGGACGAGGCGGAGAAGGCCCGCCGGATGGACGCCCTGGACTATCAGATCCACGAGCTGGAGCGGGCGAACCTCCAGCCCGGCGAGGACCGGGAGCTGGCCGCCCGCCGCCAGATGCTGCGCAATGCCGGACGCCTGCTCGACGGCTTACAGGAGGCGGACTTCGCCCTCTCCGGTGGAGAGGAAGGGGATGGAGCCATCTCTCTGCTCGGGCAGGCAGAGGGCGCCCTGCGCGGCATCAGCCGCTATTCCGACGAGCTGGCCGGCCTCTCCGAGCAGCTCGCCGAGCTGCGCTATACGCTCGAGGACCTGGCGGAGCAGGTCGCCCGCCAGCGCGACCGGATGGAGGTCTCCCCCGGCGAGCTGGACCAGCTGGAGGGCCGTCTGGACGTCATCTACCGCCTGCGGAAGAAGTACGGCGACACGGTGGAGGATATGCTCGCCTACCTCGCGCGCTGCCGCGCCGAGCGCGAGCAGATCGAGTACGCCTCCGACCGGATTGAGCAGCTCGAGCGCCAGCTCCAGAAGGCGCTGGCGGAGACGCGGGAGAAGGGGAGCGCCCTCTCCGAGGCCCGCCGCGCCGCGGCGGAGCGGATGCGCGCGCGCATCGAGCGGGAGCTCGCAGAGCTGGACATGCCCAGGGTCCGCTTCCAGGTGGCCTTCTCTCCGAAGGAGGGGCGCTACCAGATGGACGAGACGGGCATGGACGAGGTGCAGTTTCTCATGTCCGCCAACGTGGGGGAGGACCTGAAGCCCATCCACAAGATCGCCTCCGGCGGCGAGCTGGCGCGCATCATGCTGGCGCTGAAAAACGTGCTGGCGGAGAATGAGGCGGTGGCCACCCTGGTCTTTGACGAGGTGGATACCGGCGTCTCCGGCCGCGCCGCGCAGAAGGTGGCGCGCAAGATGTCGGACGTCGCCCGGCATAAGCAGGTGCTCTGCGTCACCCATCTGCCCCAGATTGCCGCCATGGCGGACGTCCACTTCTCGGTGGAGAAGGGCGAGCGCGACGGACGGACCTATACCGCCGTCGAGCAGCTCGACCGCGCAGCGCGCAAGCGGGAGCTGGCCCGCCTGGCGGGCGGCGAAAAGATCACCGACGCCCTGCTCCAGAGCGCAGGTGAGATGCTGGATCAGGCGGAGGGGTATAAGCGAGGTGCTCGCCGTGACGGCTGATTGTGGTCTATTGCGCCCGAAAGAAGAGATCAGGAAGAGAGTCTTGGCGGCCAAGAGACGTCAAGGCTCTTTTTGTTTACTTTTTCCGATTGCTTCTGAATTCGTCAGGCATCTTAATAGATACCTTTAACTGTGTTCTATCAAATGAAGGAGAGTGCTATCTCATCTAATCTATTAATCTATTTTCTATGAGATAATGGCTCATATTGCGTACCTGAGGATATCCTCTTGTTTGATAAATCAATTTGTTGTCATCAAAGCTAAACCCGAACATTTTATCATCTTTCGTGTTATCTTTCTTCTGTTTGACTTCTGACATAAACAAAGCCATTTCTTTGTTTGTGAACGCCAACATAATGGTGTCCCATACTGTGCTTCTTGCTTTTGCACTTGACGGGGCGTCAGGATATTTTGCATAGATACCGACTAATATATACCAATTTGCATTTTCCTGAATGGTAAAACGGTTAAACCACAGGGAATATGGGAAATCTGCATTTTTCTTTTCGCTATAATAGGTTCTTGACATCTTAATTTGAACCGTGGAGGTTTTGTTGCATCCATGGTCATAGCGATATAGCAACAGATCGATTCCCTTTTCCTGTGCTGATGCTGGGATAAATACGGATGCGCCCTTTATTCTTTTTGAGAGATAATCCGCAACTGCAAACTCTCCGTATTGCATTGTAAAAATCGGTTGCATTTTTCCTCCTATTTTTAAAGCGTTGAGAATCATGTTATATTCATTTTACCAGATTCACAGTCATCACTCAATCTCTATTTCTTTATGAAACCTTAATCTCTCTTTCAGAGAAAAGACAGCTTCGTGTGCTATCCTGTCAGAAACAGACGGAGGGGGCGCGCTGAGATGGAATTGAGTGGTATTCTGATTTTCCTGGCATTTCTGGTCATGTTGCTGCGCTGATTTCCGGTTGACAAGGCCGGAGAGACATGCTACAATACACCACAGTGATTGCGATGACGAGGAATAGTATCGCGGCATCCTCTGCCAAGAGAGCCCCCGGTCGGTGGAAGGGGGAGAGAGCGCCGTCGAGAATACCCCTCTGAGCAGCCACCTGAACGGGAGAAGGGAACTGCTCCCCAGTAGGGCAGGCCGGGTGTGCCCGTTACAGCACCGGAGTTTGTCAGAACTCCCTGAGGCCCCTTCTCGTGAGAGCGGGGCGAACCAGAGGTGGTACCGCGCATTTTGCGCCCTCTGTCCCAGAAGCGGGGACGGAGGGCGTTGTTATTTTGTCCGTCCCCAAAATCAGAGAAAAAGGAGACGAAGACCATGACACTGTACGAGGAACTGACCGGCCGCGGCCTGATCGCCCAGGTTACCGACGAGGAAAAAGTGAAAGAGATGATCAACAACGGCAAAGCCACCTTCTATATCGGCTTTGACCCCACGGCGGACTCTCTCCATGTGGGCCACTTTATGGCCCTGTGCCTGATGCGCCGGATGCAGAAGCACGGCAACCGGCCCATCGCCCTGCTGGGCGGCGGTACTGCCATGATCGGCGACCCCTCCGGGAAGAGCGATATGCGCCAAATGATGACCCGAGAGACCATTGAGCACAATGCCGCCTGCTTCAAGAAGCAGATGAGCCGCTTTATCGACTTCTCCGATGGCAAGGCTCTGATGCTCAACAACGCCGACTGGCTGCTGGACTTGAACTATGTCGAGCTGCTGCGAGAGGTAGGGGCCTGCTTTTCGGTGAACAATATGCTGCGCGCCGAGTGCTACAAGCAGCGGATGGAGCGCGGCCTGAGCTTCCTGGAGTTTAACTATATGATCATGCAGTCCTACGACTTCTACCACCTGTACCAAGAGTACGGCTGCAACTTCCAGTTCGGCGGCGACGACCAGTGGTCCAATATGCTCGGCGGCCGGGAGCTGATTCGCCGGAAGCTGGGGAAATATGACGCCGAGGCGATGACTATCACTCTCCTGCTCAATTCCGAGGGCAAGAAGATGGGCAAGACGGTCTCCGGTGCCGTGTGGCTGGACCCGGAGAAGACCTCACCCTATGACTTCTATCAGTACTGGCGCAACGTGGATGACGCGGACGTGATCAAGTGCCTGAAGATGCTCACCGATGTCCCCTTGGAGGAGATCGCGAAGATGGAGTCCTGGGAGGGCAGCCAGCTCAACCGCGCGAAGGAGATTCTCGCCTATGAGCTGACCAACCTGGTCCACGGCAAGGAAGAGGCAGACAAGGCCCAGGAGACAGCTCGGAGCCTGTTCTGCGGTGGCGGTGGTACCGTGTCCGATATGCCGGAGACGTGTATTTCTCCAGAGGACCTGACAGACGGGGCAATCGGACTGGTGAAACTGCTTACCCTGACCGGCCTGGCCAGCTCTAACGGTGATGCGCGCCGGACGCTCACAAAGGACAAGTGTGTCTGTGTGAACGGGGAACGCGTCTGTGACGCGGGCTATCAGGTGCCTGCCGAAGCTCTCACCGGCGACGGCGTGGTCCTGCGCAAGGGGAAGAAAATTTATCACCGCGTCCATCTGTAATAAGAATGCGGCAAACGCCCGCCCTCCGGTCAAGCGGCCGGAGGGCGGGCGTCCATTCTTTTCGGATGGGGGAGGACTCAGATCTCGTTCACCGCGTTCTTGCCGGCCACATAGCCGTAGTACATCGCCATGGAGTGGGACACGCCTTTGAGCGTGATGGGATACTCGGCGGCGAAACGGCTGCCCTGGACGTTCCCGGCCACATAGAGCCCGGGAATGATATTGCGGTTTTCATCGAAAGTATGGCAGTTTTCGTCTGACTCCAGGCCACCGATGATGACCAGCAGCAGCGCGCACTCAAACTGGTCGGCGTAGTAGGGGGGCTGGTTGAGCGGGAAGAGGCGGCTGGAGACCTTGCCGAAGTCCTCATCCACGCCCTGCGCGGCGAGCTGGTTGTAGCGCTCAATGGAGGCCAGGGCGTTGGCCTGCGCGGCCTCGTCATCCGGGTAGAGCAGCGCCACCAGCTCCTCCAGCGTGTCCGCCGTCACACAGCGCCCGTCGTCAATGGCGGCCTGGAGCTGATAGGGGCTCTTATAGTTGCGGTAGGTCTGATTGTTTGCGGGCCCCTCCTCCGCGCTGGCGTAGTCCTCATAGTAGCAGGCGCCGCCGTGCGCGGCCGGCATGTATGGCAGCTGTTCCGGCCAGCCGGCGTCAAAGATCTGCCAGGACTTGCGGTCACGGAGCAGCTCGATCTGATTTTCGATCTGCTGTCCGGGCAGGTCCTCGTTCATAAAGCGGTTGCCGTTCATATCCAGGTTCAGGAAACCGGCGATCCCCATCACGCCGACGCCCTCCAGGTCCGCGCCGCCGCCCATGTGGTGGATCATGGGCGCGTGCGCCTGCTGCACGCGCGCGCCGGCCCACATGCCCAGCTTAATGCCGTCGCCCTGGTTGGTCATATTGCCCTCCACGTCCACGTTGGTGAACATGCGCACGATGCCGTTCTCGATCACGTCCGGGCAGAAGTGGCGCACCATCGCCTCATTCTGCGAGTAGTCGCCGGTGGCGAGGATGACGCCCTTGCTGGCGTTCACCTTCAGATAGCCGCCGGTCTCGGCGTTACGGACATATGCGCCCACGCAGCGCCCGTCCTCCATGATGAGCCGCTCGGCAAAGCAGCCGTAACGGGCGTCCACATTGCCGGTGGCGACCGCTGCCTCCATATTCGCGTTGAAGGTGACCGACTGGTCCGGCTTGAACTCCACCGAGGTGGGATAGCAGGGGAACTCCTCCTGCGTCCAGTCATAGTGCTCCGGCAGGGGATAGAAGATGGGGATGATGAAGTTGTCCGCGCTCTCATCCGGGATGGGGGAGCGGGTCTCGGGGGCATAGTAGAGGTCGGGGTTGGCCTCCACCCACCAGTCAAACACCTCGCCGATGTGGTGCGCCCACTTGCTGATGATGGGCCGCTTGACCTTGTAGCACGACTCCTTCATGTGGAAGTTGACCATTGCCTCGATCTGCTCGCGCGTCCAGGTGTCGCGCCCCCACCGGGCCTGCACATTGCCATTGATGACGGCATACTCGCCGCTGCGGCACTGGGGAGAGGCGGCCTTTTCAATCGCCACGACAGAGGCACCCTCCTCGGCAGCTGCGCGGCAGGCAGCCACGCCGGCCACGCCGCAGCCGATGACCAGCACCTCGGTGTTCAGCTCCTCTTCCACCATGTCATCTGTGATCTCGGGCGCCTCTCCCAGCCAGTCATCGTCAGAGGAGGCGGCCGCACTGCTGTCATCGGCGGCGACGGCGGTGCCGCTGGCCTGGGCAATGCAGTCATCCAGGCATTGCTTGACCGCGTTGGTGGTCAGCGTCGCGCCGGAGACGCCGTCGATGTCGCTGCTCTGCGCGGCCAGACACTGGGCGATCAGCTCGTCCCCGGCGACCTGACCGATGTCGGGGGTCTCCTGGGAGAGGTCGAGCTGGATGTCCGTGATGCTGGTCTCGTCAAAGGTGGCGGTCATGGTGACCAGACCGAGACCGGTCGCAGTGGCGGTGTAGGTACCGGGGGTGTAAGTACCGGCGGCCGCAGGCGGGGTCTCCGCCGCCGTGCCGGCGTTCGTGCCGCTGTCCGGGTTGGGCGTCGTGGCGGGGGTACTGTCCTCCGCCGGGGCGGCGTTCTGCATGTAGTCGCAGGCCTGGAGCACGCCCAGGGCGGCGACGCTGGCTGCTCCGGCCGCGATGCCCTTGATAAAGTCTCTGCGGGAAATCTGGTCCTTTGCCATAACCGTATCCTCCTCTGCATGCTGTTTTCAGGGTGGAAAAATTTACTAATTCAGATTATACGCAGATACGGTCGAAAAAGCAAGTCTGACAAGATGCTTTGTAAAAGAAAAATAAAAATGTGCGCCGCAGCGATGAGTTTCGGCGCACATTTTTCCTGTATGGCTTGTATGATGGAAGCTCAGACCTGCTCGAACTGGTCCTTGCCGACGCCGCACAGCGGGCAGAGGAAGTCCTCCGGCAGATCTTCAAACCTGGTGCCCGGCTCGATGCCCAGATCGGGCGCGCCGGCGGTCTCGTCATACTCCCAGCCACAGACGACACAGACATACTTCATGATGATTCATCTCCTTATCCGATGTACCCTCGCGGGTCAATGCTATTATACCCAAAATAACAGGGCTTGTCCACAGGACGGCGCAAATGCTCAGAACGCGTTCTGCTCCGGCTCGACGCCGTAGTATTCGCACACCAGCGTCAGCGCGTCGGAGAGGTTGTGCCCGCTGACCAGGATGGAGATATCCACCTCGGAGGTGGTGATGAGCATCACTTGGATATCCGCCTGACTGAGCAGGGAGAAGACGCCTGCGGCCACGCCGGGGGTCTGGACCATGTTGGGGTCATAGAACGCCAGCTTGCTGTTGCCCGGCAGGATCTCGGGGGAGAGGGCGGGGTTGTCCTTGCGAAGCTGGGCGAGCACCGCCAGCGCGGTGGCGAGCGCGTCGTCCGAGATGGTGAAGCTCAGCCGGATGCTGCCGCCCTGCGGGGCGGTCTGGGAGATCATGTCCACATTGACGCCGTTTTCCGCCAGGGCGGTGAGCACCTGCGCCACCGCCCTGCTGTCGCAGGGCAGGGAGGAGAGGGTGATCAGCGTCACATCGGACACATAGGCGATTTTCGCGATGCCGTGGCTCATGTCGTACCTCCTTCATTCTGTGCCGCGACCAGCTTCTGCATGTCGTACAGGCCGGGCGCGCGGACGGTGGCGAGGAACTTGGCCGCCTTGACCGCCCCGGAGGCGAAGATCTCGCGGCTCTGCGCCTCGTGGCGGATCTCGATCACCTCGTCCCGCCCGGCGAAGATCACCTCGTGGACGCCCACGATGGTGCCGCCGCGGACCGAACTGATGCCGATCTCGTTTTTGGGGCGGGCCATCCGGCGCTCGTGGCGGCCGTAGTTGTACTGCGCCGGATAGTCCAGCGACTCCGCCGCCGCGTCCGCCAGCATGAGGGCGGTGCCGCTCGGGGCGTCCACCTTGCGGTTGTGGTGGCGCTCGATGATCTCGATGTCGCAGCTCTCCCCCAGAATGGCGGCGGCCCGCCGCACCAGGTCGAGCACCACATTGATGCCGAGGCTCATATTCGCCGAGCGGAAGATGGGTACCGCCCGGCTGGCGGCGTCGATCGCCTCGAGCTGCTCTGCCGAGTAGCCGGTGGTCGCCAGCACGATGGGGATCTGCCGCTCCACGGCGAAGGCGAGCAGGCCGTCGAGGGCCTTCGGGCTGGAGAAGTCGATGATGGCGTCCGCCGTGCCGGTGAAGTTGGCGGGGGAGACGTAGACAGGGTAGTCCCGTCCCGCCGGATTCACGTCAAAGCCGGCGACGATCTCCACCTCGGGGTCTGCCTTGCAGATGGACTCCACCACCTGACCCATCTTCCCGTTGCAGCCGGAAATGATTATCTGATGCATCGCAGTCCCTTATCCTTTCAGCAGCCCATACTCGGCGAGTACCTGACGGAGCACGGCGAGGTTGGCCGGCTCCATCTCGCACATCGGCAGGCGCAGGTCCCCGGCGTCCATGCCGAGCAGGTTCATCGCCGTCTTGACCGGGATGGGGTTGACCTCGATGAAGAGGGTGTCGTTGAGCTTCTGGTAGTGGGCCTGCATCTTGGCCGCCTCGGTGAAGTTGCCCTCCAGGCAGAGCTGGGTGAGCTTGTGGACCGCCTGGGGCAGGATGTTGGCCAGCACGGAGATGACGCCCTTGCCGCCCATGGCCATCATGGGCACCACCGTCGCGTCGTCGCCCGACCAGATATTCATCTCGTCCCCGCACAGGGCGACCGTCTGCGACACGAGGTTGAAGTTGCCGCTGGCCTCCTTGATGCCGTTGATCATCGGGTGCTTGGAGAGGGCCGCATAGGTGCTCGCCTGGAAGTGGCAGCCGGTACGGCTGGGCACATGGTAGAGGATGATGGGAGTGTGGACGCGATCGGCGATGTACTCATAGTGGCGGATCAGGCCGGACTGGGTGGCTTTGTTGTAGTAGGGGGTGACCATCAGCAGTCCGTCCGCCCCGGCGGACTCGGCGTGCTGGGAGAGGGTGAGGGCGGCGGCGGTGTCGTTGCTGCCCGTGCCGGCGATCACCTTGCAGCGGCCGGCCACCTTCTGCACGGCGTACTCCACCGTGACCATATGCTCCTGCATGCTCTGCGTGGAGGACTCGCCTGTGGTGCCGCAGATGCAGATGGCGTCCGTGCCGTTGGCGATCTGAAAGTCGATGAGCTGACCGAGCTTCTCATAGTCCACGCCGTCCCGGTGAAACGGGGTGACAATGGCCACGCAGGAGCCGGTGAAAATGGGCTTCTTCATGCTGAGAGATCTCCTTTCCCTGGAATGGACCGGCGGATGGGGTTACTTGCGGGTGATATAGCCCTCCGCGCACAGCAGCTCGGCCAGCAGCACGCCGCCTCCGGCGGCGCCGCGCAGGGTGTTGTGGCTCAGGCCGACAAACTTGTAGTCATACTGGCTGTCCGGGCGCAGACGGCCCAGAGAGATCGCCATGCCGCCCTCCAGATCGCGCTGCAGGCGGGTCTGCGGATAGGCGGGGTCCTCAAAGTAGTGCAGGAACTGCTTCGGGGCGGAGGGGAGTTCCAGCTCCTGCGCGCGGCCGCGGAAGGAGGCCCAGGTCTCCCTGATCTCCTCGATGGAGGGCTTCTCCATCCCCTCGGGGAAGGAGAAGAAGACGGCGGCCATGTGCCCGTCCGTCACCGGCACGCGCAGGCACTGGCTGGTGATGGCGGGGGACTGGGCGTCCACGATCTGTCCGTTCTCCACCGTGCCCCAGAGCTTCATCGGCTCCTGCTCGCTCTTCTCCTCTTCGCCGCCGATGTAGGGGATGACGTTATCCACCATCTCCGGCCAGGTGGTGAAGTTCTTGCCCGCGCCGGAAATCGCCTGATAGGTGCACACCAGCGCCTTTTCCAGCCCGTACTTCTCGCGCAGCGGATGTAGGGCGGGCACATAGCTCTGCAGGGAGCAGTTGGACTTGACGGCGATGAAGCCGCGCTCGGTGCCCAGGCGCCTGCGCTGGCTCTCGATCACCTCGAGGTGCTGCGGGTTGATCTCAGGCACCACCATCGGCACGTCGGGGGTGTGGCGGTGGGCGGAGTTGTTGGAGACAACGGGGCACTCATGGCGGGCATAGCGCTCCTCCAGGGCGCGGATCTCATCCTTCTTCATATTCACCGCGCAGAAGGTGAAGTCCACCTTCTCGCAGAAGGCGTCGATGTCCGCCTCGGCGTCCAGAATGACCATGTCCCGGACGCACTCCGGCATGGGCGCGGCCATCAGCCAGCGCTTCCCGGCCACCTCGCCGTAGGTCTTCCCGGCGCTGCGGGCGCTGGCGGCCAGAGCGGTGATCTCAAACCAGGGGTGACCGGCCAGCAGGGTGATAAAACGCTGACCGACCATGCCGGTGCAGCCGACAACGCCAACTTTGTATTTTTCCATGACTTTCTTCCTCCTAAGCTATGCCGCATCCTCAGCTTATGCGGCCTGTGTCCATGAGTTTCCGAGCGGGACGGGCAAAAAAGAAATCAGCCGTTGAAAACTGGCTGATCGTGTACTATAATGTGGCATGTGTCTGTCACATCACAATCGGCAGATCAGCGCACCACCGGCCCAACGCTCGGTGACAGTCGGCAGGCTATTGGCCTGACGCCCAGGCGGTACGGCTCCGACAGCCGGACCCCTTCGGCGGCGCACCCTTTCCTGCTGCGTCTCCGGAGCGACGGGGCCCTCGGCAGCGGTACTGATGTGAGCCGCACCTCTATTCTGCATGGTTACAGACATCATATCACGCCATTTCGGCGTAGTCAAGGATTGCCCGCAAATTGCGGCGTTCCGATTTCAGATCAGGAAGAGAGCTTTGCCATGAAGACCAGTGATTTTGCATACGACCTGCCCCCGGAGCTGATTGCCCAGACCCCGCTGGAGCGGCGGGACGCCTCGCGCCTGATGACGCTCGACCGCGCGACGGGCGAGATCGGCCACCGGCATTTTTATGACCTGCCGCAGTTTCTCCGTCCCGGCGACTGCCTGGTGCTCAACGACTCGCGCGTGCTCCCCGCCCGCCTGATCGGCCATCGGGAGACCGGCGGCGTCTGCGAGGTGCTGCTGCTCATCGACCGGGGAGAGAAGACCTGGGAGTGCCTCGTCCGCCCGGGCAGGAAGCTGCGCGCCGGCGCGAAGGTGATCTTCGGCGATGGCGAGCTCACCGCCGAGGTGACCGAGGTGCTCGAGGGGGGCAACCGCCTGGTCCGCTTTCACTACGACGGGATCTTCCTCGAGACGCTCGAGCGCCTGGGCAGGATGCCGCTGCCGCCCTATATCCGCGCCGAGCTGGAGGACCAGGAGCGCTATCAGACGGTCTATTCCAGGGTGACCGGCTCCGCCGCCGCCCCGACGGCGGGGCTCCACTTCACCCCGGAGCTGCTCAGACAGATCGAGCAGATGGGGGTGCGCCTGGCGTGGGTGACGCTCCACGTCGGCCTTGGCACCTTCCGCCCGGTCAAGGCGGAGTGTCTGGAGGAGCACGAGATGCACTCGGAGTACTGCGTCATCTCCCCCGAGACGGCAGCAATCGTCAACGAGACGAAGCGGAATGGCGGCCGGGTGATCTGCGTCGGCACCACCTCCTGCCGGACGGTGGAGAGTTGGGCGGCGGAGGACGGGACGCTGCGCGCCGGCGGCGGCTGGACAAATATCTTCATCTACCCGGGCTACCGCTTCCGGGTGCTCGACGGGCTGATTACCAACTTCCATCTGCCCGAATCCACCCTCATCATGCTGGTCTCCGCCCTCGCCGGGCGGGAGCAGGTCCTCGCGGCCTACCGGGAGGCGGTGCGCGAGCGCTACCGCTTCTTCTCCTTTGGCGATGCGATGCTCATCCTGTGAGCGGGCGGCAATAGGAGGAAACGCGATGTTTGAACTGCTCAAGACAGAGGGCGCGGCCCGGCGGGGCCGCTTCACCTGCCCGCACGGCGTGGTGGAGACGCCGGTCTTCATGAACGTCGGCACGCAGGCGGCCATCAAGGGGGCGCTCTCCGCCCGCGACCTGGAGGAGATCGGCTGCCAGATCGAGTTGTCCAACACCTATCATCTCCACGTCCGCCCGGGGGACGAGGTGGTGCGCGATCTGGGCGGCCTGCACCGCTTTATGGACTGGCACGGCCCCATCCTCACCGACAGCGGCGGCTTTCAGGTCTTCTCCCTCGCCTCGCTGCGCAATATCAAGGAGGAGGGGGTCACCTTCCAGAGCCATGTGGACGGCCGCCGCATTTTCATGGGCCCGGAGGAGTCGATGACCATCCAGTCCAACCTCGGCAGCGACATCGCCATGGCCTTTGACGAGTGCGTGGAAAACCCGTCCACGCACGAATACGTCGAGCGGTCCGTCCAGCGGACCCAGCGCTGGCTGGAGCGGTGCATTGCCAAACACCGGGCGCTCAACGCCGCCCCCGGCTGCGTCAACCCCGGACAGATGCTCTTTGCGATCAACCAGGGCGGCATCTATCCCGACCTCCGTATCTGGCACGCGCGCCAGATCGCCGCGATGGACGGCTATGACGGCGTGGCGATCGGCGGCCTTGCGGTGGGGGAGAGCACCGAGACGATGTATCAGATCCTCGACGCCGTCGTGCCGGAACTGCCGCAGGACAAGCCGCGCTATCTCATGGGGGTGGGCACTCCGTCCAACCTCATCGAGGGAGTGGCCCGCGGGGTGGACTTCTTCGACTGCGTCATGCCCGCCCGCAACGCCCGCCACGGCAAGCTCTACACCTGGGACGGGACGATCAACATCAAAAACGAGAAATACAAGCTCGATGACCGCCCGATCGAAGAGGGCTGCGGCTGCCCGGCCTGCCGGCGGCACTCGCGCGCCTATCTCCGCCATCTCTTCAAGGCGGATGAGATGCTCGCCATGCGCCTGGCGGTGACGCACAATCTCTGGTTCTACAACCACCTGATGGAGGCCATCCGCACCGCCCTGGACGAGGGGCGCTTTGCCGCCTTCCGCGCGCAGTATTCCGAGCGGCTCTCCCGACGGCTCTGAGACAGTAAAATTTGGAAATCCCCTTGCGTGTCCGCCGCCCATCGGGTATAATAGTCACATTATGTCGGGGATTTCTCCCTGAGTACATTGGAGGTTCACTGGTACGATGAATGAAATGATTTCTTCAATTGTGATGATCCTGGTCATGGTCGCGATCTTCTACTTCATGCTGATCCGGCCGGAGAATAAGCGGAAAAAGCAGGCGCAGGAGATGCGCAACAGCCTCGCCGTGGGCGACGAGATCACGACGATCGGCGGCATTGTCGGCACCATCTGTGCCGTCAAGGCCAACAGCATCGTCATCGAGACGGGCGCGGACCGTGTCCGCCTGGAGTTGATGAAGTGGGCGATCTCCAGCAAGGGCGTCCAGGTCGCCGAGGACGAGAAGGCCTCTGAGAGCCAGAAGTCCGCAGACGCGAAGAAAAAGTAAGCTCCGCTGTTCTCAACAGCGCCCTCCCGGCATATCCTTTCCCAAAAGGAACCGGGAGGGCGTTTTGCTATGCATCAGGAACGAACTGTGGGGCGCACCAGAGTGGACTGCATCACGTCTCTGCTGGCGGGCGGGGCGATCGCGGTGGGGGTCTGTCTGCTGCTGGCCGCCCTGTGCGCCTGGCTGATGGTCTGCGGGGTGCTGGGAGAGGAGTGGGAGGGGCGCATACTGCTCGCCGGACCGTTCCTCGGGAGTCTGGTAGGCGGGCTCTACGCGATCCTCTGCATACGCGCCCGTCCACTCCTGACGGGGCTGGCGGTGGGTGGTCTCTCGCTCCTGCTCTGGCTGCTCGCGGGCGCGCTGATCTGGGACGGCGCATCGCCAGCGGAGGGGGCGGCGCAGGCCGCGGCGGCCCTCCTGGGCGGCGGATTGGCCGGGATTTTGGCGGCCGCGCAGAAAAAGAAGAGAAAGTGATTGAAGTGCGGGGGAAAAGATGGTACAATACCGATAAGAACTCAAAGGAGGAGGGGAATTCTGTGAAGCATATCAAGACGCTGAGCGGCGCCACTCTGAAGAAGAGCGCCTCCTACGGCGGCTGCGGCGAGTGCCAGACCTCTTGCCAGTCCGCCTGCAAGACCTCTTGCACGGTGGCCAACCAGAAGTGCGAGAGCGCGCAGTAAGCTGCCCGTCAAGCCCAATCAGGACATTTTGGACACATTGGTGACCTGCCGATGTGTCCATTGTGTTGTATCAAAGGAGAAGAACGGATCATGGTACATACCTTTACATCCCTTGGCTGCCGCATCGCGCTGGACGTCAGCAGCGGCGCGGTCCATGTGCTCGACCGCGTGACCTACGAGGTGCTCCGCCGGGTGGAGCACCTCGACACGCTGCCGGAGACCTGCCCGGAGGAGGTGCGCGCCGCTGTGGACGCCGCAGCGCAGGAGATCGACGAGGCCTGGGCGGAGCTGAGAGAGCTCCAGGAGCAGGGGCTGCTCTTCGCTCCGGAGGACTACATCAATCCGGAGTGGGCGGTGCTGAAGAATGCGCCGGTCAAGGCCCTCTGCCTCAATGTGGCCCACGACTGCAACCTGCGCTGCAAATACTGCTTCGCCTCCACCGGAGATTTCGGCACGGGGCGGAAGATCATGCCCTTTGAGACGGCCCGGCGCGCGATTGGCTTTGTCATCCAGCGCTCCGGCAAGCGGCGGAACATCGAGGTGGACTTCTTCGGCGGCGAGCCGCTGATGGCCTGGGATACGGTGGTGCGCACAGTGGAGTACGCCCGCTCTCTGGAGGAGCGGTACAACAAGAAATTCCGCTTCACCATCACCACGAACGGGATGCTGCTCGACAAGGAGAAGATGGACTACATCAACCGTGAGATGAAAAACTGCGTCCTCTCCCTGGATGGCCGCCGCGAGGTCAATGACGAGCAGCGCCCGGCTGCGGGCGGACAGGGCAGTTATGACCGCATCGTGCCGCGCTATCAGAAGCTGGTGGCCGGCAGGGGAGACCAGGAGTACTACCTGCGCGGCACCTACACGAAGAAGCATCCGGACTTCGCCGCCGACGTGATGCACATCGCAGACGAGCTCGGCTTCCGGAACGTCTCTGTTGAGCCGGCCACCGGCAAGCCGGGCGACCCCTGGGCGATCACGGAGGACGAGCTGGAGGCGGCCAAGGCGGAGTATGACAAGCTGGCCGAGGCGCTGGTCCACCGGCCGGAGATCAACTTCTTCCACTTCTTTGTTGATCTGGAGCAGGGCCCCTGCGTCATCAAGCGGATGCGCGGCTGCGGGGCGGGCAGCGAGTACGTCGCCATCACCCCGGAGGGGGACATCTATCCCTGTCACCAGTTTGTCGGCAACGAGGACTTCAAGATGGGCAGCGTCTATGACGGCAGCTTCGACACCGGCCTCGCGGACACCTTCGCTGGCCTGAACATCTACACCAAGCCGGACTGCCAGAAGTGCTGGGCGAAGTTCTACTGCTCTGGCGGCTGCGCGGCAGGAGGCTACCAGGCCAACGGAGACCTGAAGAAGCCGTCCTTTGTCGCCTGCGAGCTGGAGCGCAAGCGCCTGGAGTGCGCCATTGCCATCCGGGCAGTGCGCGCCGGACTGGCGGAGTAAAACCACACCCCCGGGGAGTGCCTTAAGCGGACAGACACCCCTCGGGGGTGTCCTTATACGGACTGTAATCAGCCAAGGGCTGGACCTCACTGCCGCAGGCCGCGCATGCTGGTCTACGGTATATTTTGTTGTTATGTGTACCAGATGGAGGTATATCTTGTGAAATGCGGCACAATAAGCTGTAATCAAAAAGGCAACCCGTACGCATAGTTTACATAACGCAGTTTACATAATATTTCGGCATAATAGATAAAAATGGGTGGAAGCGGAAAAAAGTATTGCGTAAACCGCTGCAAAGATGGTATAGTATGGTTACGCCATTCAAAATGGCTGTGCAAACCGGCTTACGTTCGAAGGAGATGGTTCCTGTGAGCGGTTTTATGTTAGGTATTATCGGCGCCGGCAATATGGGGAGCGCCATCCTGCAAGGGGGCTTGCAGACGGGTATTATGTTGCCGGAGCAGGTCTGGCTGGCCAATCCGCATTTGGAGAAGACGGCACCGTTTGGTGAAATGGGAGTGAATACTACCACCTCCAATGTGGAGACCGCCCGGAAGGCTGATATTCTCCTCCTGGCGGTCAAGCCGCAGATGCTCCCCGCCGTTCTGGAGGAGATCTCACCCTGCACGGCGGGCAAGTGCGTCGTCTCCATCGCGGCCGGCATCTCGCGCCGCTGGCTGCGCGGCCAGCTCCCGGAGGCACAGGTCGTCTGCGCCATGCCGAACACGCCGCTGATGCTCGGCTGCGGCGCGACGGCGCTGACCGAGCCGGACGGCGTCCCAGAGGAGGCGTACCGCTTCGTTCACCGCCTCTTCTCCGCTGCCGGTCTCGTGTGCATCCTCCCGGAGGAGCAGATGAACGCGATCATCCCGGTGAGCGGTTCCAGCCCGGCCTTTTTCTTCCGGATGGCCCGCCTGATGGTGGACGCCGCGGCCCGCTCCGGGATCGACCGGACGACCGCGCTGGAGATGGCTGCCAAGACGATGGAGGGTGCGGCCCGTATGCTCCAGTCCAGCGGCAGGACGGCGGAGGAGCTGGAGCGGCAGGTCTGCTCTCCTGGTGGGACGACGCTGGCGGCACTCACCGCCTTCGACGAGCTGCACTTTGATGAGATGATGGATCTCGCCTTCGAGCGCTGCATCCGCCGCGCGGAGGAGCTGGGCCGCTGAGTCTAACCCCGGCCCGTCCCGCATAGAGTGGGACGGGAGGTGAGACGGCGGTTGACCAGATCCAGGAACCGTTTTCGCGTGTGGGCGCTCTCGCCCTCTGCGGAGCTTTGGCCGTGGCTGTTGCTCCCGGCGGCATTTCTGGCCGGCGGCCTTGCGGGCCACCTTCTGGCGGGCGTCAGTGTGCGCGCGCTGTCGGAGGTGCTGGCGCAGTACGCTGCGCGGGCGGCCGGCGGGCGGGGTACGCCCCCGGCGCTGTGGCAGGTGCTCTGGCAGACGGTTCGGGAGCCGCTCCTCGCCCTGCTCTTCGGGTGCAGCGCGATGGGGGTCGTCGCTCTGCCGGGGCTGCTGGCGGCGCAGGGCTTTCTGATGGCCTATGCCGCGTCGGCCCTGATTCGGACGTGGGGCGCGCGCGGACTGCTGGCCGCCGTGCTCTGGACCGGGGTGGGAAATCTGCTTCGCCTGGCGGTGGTGCTCCTCATCGCGCTTCCGGGCTGGCTCAGAGCATGGGAGCTGGCCACTGATGCCCGCGTGGAGCGCAGGCTTCCGCCGGGCGAGGGAAGGCGCAGACTGCTGTTCTGCCTGGGCGGACTGCTCGCGGCGGCGGCCTATGAATATATCTGCTGGGCCTGGCTGACGCCGGCCATCTGGTCCGGCTGACCATGTAAATTTGAGACAGAGAAGGGGATACATATGCTGCAAGTCAGAAAAGAGAGCGCTCGCCGCGCGCGCAGACCGGCGGCTCCGATTCCGTTTTCTGAGTACCTGTCTGCGCTGGACCGGTCGAGAAGGCAGGATATGGTGCGCGTGGCAGACGCCTTCCGGACGTACCTGACCACCGAGAAGGGTTCCTCTGCCAATACGGTCAGCTCCTATCTGCGGGACGTCCAGCAGTTTGAGGACTATCTCGTGGAGCGCCAGCTGGACCTGGCGGAGGTGGAGCAGCAGGATGTGCAGGACTATGCCCAGTGGCTCACCGCGCGCGGAAAGTCTGCCGCGACGGTGACGCGCGCGCTGGCCTCGCTGAAATGTCTGTTCCACTGGCTGATGGAGCGGGGAGAGCGCAAGTCCAATCCGGTCCTTGGCGTCAAGACGGCGCGGGTGGAGCGCAAGCTGCCCAAGATCCTCTCCGGCAAGGAGGTCGAGCTGCTGCTCGACCAGCCTCAGTGCGTGGATGCGAAGGGGTATCGCGATCATGCGATGCTCGAGCTGCTCTACGCCACGGGAATCCGGGTCAGCGAGCTGATCGGTCTGAATGTGGAGGACGTCTACCTCTCCGCCGGCTTCATCCGCTGCGAGAGCAGGGAGCGCTCGCGCATCATCCCGATGTATCCCAAGGCGCTCAAGGCTCTGTCGGACTATCTGCGCGACGTGCGCCCGCAGATGGCGGTGGCGGGGGAAGAGGCGCTCTTTGTCAATGTGAACGGCACCCGCATGAGCCGTCAGGGCTTCTGGAA
Organism: uncultured Eubacteriales bacterium; assembly: GCA_949283375.1. Classification (GTDB taxonomy): domain Bacteria; phylum Bacillota; class Clostridia; order Oscillospirales; family Oscillospiraceae; genus Onthomonas. Next base: position 99,932 of record CASDSM010000012.1, read on the forward strand.
GATCATCAAGCACTACGGGGAGAAGGCGGGGATCCAGACGGAGATCACCCCGCACACCCTCCGCCACTCCTTTGCGGCCCACCTGCTGGAAAACGGCGCGGATATCCACGCGATCCAGGAGATGCTGGGCCACGCGGATATCTCCTCCACCCAGGTCTATGCCCGGCTGGTGAATCAGCACCTCAAAGACGTCTACACCAAGGCGCATCCCAGAGCATAAGAGTTCTATAGATACATATACAATGCCCCCGGCTGCAAACGCAGCCGGGGGCATTTGAGGCTGTCAAAAAGTGTTTTTGACAGCCTTTCGAGCAAATGCAAGCATTTGCTCGAGTTTGCATTCCTCCCACGCGCACGGATTTTTGTTCCAAAAATCCGCACACTCGTCGGACTATCGGTATTTTTGGCACGGTACATGCCCGTGCCAAAAATAAATTGTACTTTATTTGGCCCTGTGGGCCAAACTCGGTGAGACCTTTTTTGACATTCTGCAATGCCCCCGGTCACCGGGAGAGCGGCGCTCCCCTCGGGGACCGGGCGTATGGAGATGTGCGGTCAGGCCTTCTCCAGGTAGGCGGAGGAGAGATAGTAGTAGCTGCCGTTGATGTAAGCGCGATACCAGACCCGGTCGTCGGCGCTGACGGAAACGCCGCTGACGACCTGCACCACGGTGCCGGCAGACAGGACCCCTGCGATGTCGTAGCTGAAGCCGGGCCCGGTGCGGTAATACAGGTTGCCGGTGGTCACATAGGAGACGAGTTCGCTGCTGGCAGAGAATGTGGCAGAGACACCGCTCGTATTGTAGTAGGAGAGGCCGGACGCGGCGTAGGCGCGCACGGTGTAGGTGTACTTCGTCCCCGCAGTCACGGAGGAGTCGGTATAAGAAGTGGAGGAGACGGTGGCGATCCGCACCCAGCCGGAGCCTGCTGTCTTGCGGTAGATACGGTAGCTTTCCGCGCCGGACACCTGGCCCCAGCGCACGGTGATACCGGAGGAGGCGCTGGATGCGGACTGGAGCGCCGGTGTGGAGAGGAAGCGAATTTTGGCGCCGGTGGTGTCATACCCGCTCAGAACAGAACCCTGCACGGCGCGGACGGTGTAATAGTATGTGGTCCCGGAAGATACGTTGGTGTCAGTAAAGGAGAGGGCGGGGCCGCTCCCAATGCGCACCCAGCCGGAGTTGGCGGTCTTGCGGTAGACGCGATAGCTTTCTGCACCGGGGACTGCCGACCAGCGGACCTGGATGCCGCGGGAGACGGTGCTGGCCGAGACGGAGGGGGTGGAAAGCGGAAAAGCCTCGGCGGCAGTTGCGGACACTCCGGTCGTATTGTAGTAGGAGAGGCTGGACGCGGCGGAGGCGCGCACGGTGTAGGTGTACTTTGTCCCCGTTGTCAGGCCGGAGGAATCGGTATAAGAGGTGGAGGAGACAGTGGCGATCCGCACCCAGCCGGAGCCTGCCGTCTTGCGGTAGACGAGATAACTGTTTGCTCCGGACACCTGGTCCCAACGCACGGTGATGCCGGAGGAGCTGTTGGACGCAGAGCGGAGCACCGGCGTGGAGAGGAAAAGAACTTTGGCGCCGGTGGTGTCATACCCGCTCAGGACAGAGCCCTTCACGGCGCGGACGGTATAATAGTAGGTGGTCCCGGAGGATGCGGTGGCGTCGGTAAAGGAGAGGGCGGGGCCGCTCCCGATGCACACCCAGCCGGAGCTGGCAGTTCTGCGGTAGACGCGATAGCTGTCCGCGCCGGAAACCGCCGACCAGCGGACCTGGATGCCGCGGGAGACGGTGCTGGCCGAGACGGTGGGCGTGGCGAGCGCGGAATTTGCCGTCGCGGACACTCCGGTCGTATTGTAGGAAGAGAGAACAGACGCGGCGGAGGCGCGCACGGTATAGGTGTACTTCGTCCCCTCGGTCACGGAGGAGTCGGTATAAGAGGTAGAGGAGACGGTGGCGATCCGCACCCAGTCAGAGCCTGCCGTCTTGCGATAGACAAGATAGCTTTCTGCGCCGGACACCTGGCCCCAGCGCACGGTGATGCCGGAGGAGGCGCCGGATGCGGACTGGAGCACCGGCATGGAGAGGAAAAAGGCAGAGGCGCCGGTGGTGTCATACCCGCTCAGAACAGAACCCTGCACGGCGCGGACGGTATAATAGTAGGTGGTCCCGGAGGATGCGGTGGCGTCGGTAAAGGAGAGGGCGGGGCCGCTCCCGATGCGCACCCAAGAGGAGCTGGCGGTCCTGCGGTAGACACGGTAGCTGTCCGCACCGGAAACCGCCGACCAGCGGACCTGGATGCCGTTGGAGACGGCACTGGCCGAGACGGTGGGCGTGGAAAGCCCGGAGCCGGACACGGTCAGCCCGATGGCATCAAAGCTGCCACCGCCGCTGATGGCGTAAATCGTGCAGCTGCCGTTGGCGACGGCGGTGATCGTCCCGCTGTCGGACACGGTGGCGACGTCCGGGTTGCTCGTCTCGTAGTAAATGGTGCCCACACTGCCGGAGGTGGACAGGATGGAGGAGAGACTCTGCGTGGCGCCGGCGCGGAGGGTATAGACAGAGGAGGGCGTCACATTCTGCTCCTGGATATAGCCGGTGTACGTCTTGCCGGAGACAGTCACCTGCACCTGATACCAGTACGGGTAGTAGAGGCGGTTGATATAGCTGGTCGCGCTGGTGACGGAGCCGCCCAGGATGGTCACACTGGAGCCGGAGGACACGGTGGCCAGACTGCCGCCCGAGGTGGAGGGGGAGGCATAGAGCTTGCTGCTCCTGGAGACGGTGCCGCGCGTGGTGGAGGTCAGGCTGACTGTGGAGGTCTGCGACGGAATGTTGTCGTAGACGGGGATGTAGAAGAGGAAGGGATTCTCCAGCGCGCCCGCATCCTCATAGCCGTTGCGGGTATTGATCGCCTCGGAGGCCACGGCATAGGTGGCGGACATGTACTGATGGCTGAAGGTGGAATAGGTGGCGTCCGGGCTGACGTTAAAGCGCATGTAGTACGCAGTGTTCTGCCCCTTGTTGATATAGCTGTCGCCCAGGAACTGCGCTCCGCCCACAATGGCCAGAACGGGGTTGCTCCAGTTGTGGTTCTTGGCGTAGGTGAGGCCTTTGTAGACGGCTCCGCCGGAGGCGGAAGCGGTGGCCCCGATGTTAAAGAAATTATAGTAGCCGACATAGCCGGAGACGTTTCCGCGGATGGCGGTATAGCTGGTATCTCCGCCGGTCTCCTGGATGATCTTACTGGCCAGGAAGTAGGGGCTGACGCCGGTGGCGAGACCTGCGTTGTAGATAATAGTGGCATAGTCCGAGCCGTAAATGCTGTTCATGCTCTCCAGAGTGACCGTCTTGCCGGAGGTGTTGATATAGGTGGTGGCGGTGGCCAGATCGGTCCCGGACAGAATGGCCCGCACGCCCTCGACGGTCTGCACGGAACTGTAGGACTGGTCCTCGAACTGGAAGATGTACTGGTCAATCAGGAAGTTGCGCGGGTCCATGTAGTAGGCCACCATCGCCCGGCTGGAGCTGACATGGGTGCCGTCGATCGGCCGGTAATGGTTGGTGCCGGAGTAGGAGGAGGAGCTGTAGTAGCCGCTGTGATTGTTCATCAGCAGGCCGCTGGTCGCTCCGTTGAGGTTGTAATCCACTGTGCTGCGCGTGCCGGTCTCCCCATTGATCGCCTCGTCCCAGGTCAGGCCGGTATCCACGGCGACAAAGATCCAGTCGGGGTGCGCCTCGTGCAGTTCCTGCAGATAGCTCTGATAGCTCGAGGGGAATTTGGCCAGCTCGGTGGCGTAGCTGTAATTGGCCCCGGAGCGCTGGCGGAGCTTTGCGCGCAGCAGTTGCTCGACTTCTTCCATCTGCGCCTGCTCGGCGAGCTCCGCTTCGGTCAGCTCCTCCTCGGTCTCCCCGGAGGCCTCTGCACCATCTTCCGTTCCGTCGGTGGCCGCATCTTCCCCGGAGGGCCGTTCACTGTCGGAGTTGCTGTCGTCTCCGGAGGGCTGTGCGCTGTCGGAGTTGCTGCCGTCCCCGGCGGTATCGCCGGGCGCCTCTTCCGGAAGAGAAGTGTCCTCTGCCTCGCTGCCGGTCTCGGGCGGAACGCTGTCCTCCGAGCCGTCCTCTGACGGGGCAGACGGATCCTCCTCCGTCTGTTGCGCATCAGAGTCCGCCGTCCCGTCAGAGCCGGACGCCTCGGGGGCGGGTTCCTCTGCTGCGGGTGACTCAGAGTCGGAGGAAGCGGGATCTTCGCCGGAGGTGGGGGTTTCGTCCCCAGCGGGAGAGGTTGCATCTTCCCCGGCCTCCGCGGAGGACGCCGTCTCTGCCGGGACCTCTGCGGCATAGGCCAGGCTGGTCCCCAGCTCCGAGACCAGCAGAGCGGTCAGCAGGAGCAGAGAGAGGACACGAGTCAGGAAGCGGTGGTACATGTGCTTTCATCCTTTCTGATCTCTGATCGGAATGCGGACGCGGCCGGAAATGACGGCGGCACGCGTAACTTTTTGTTTCCGGAATGTCATCTATCTGTTATTATAAGGGAGAAAGAGCGGAAAGGCAACCACTATATGCGGGAAAAACGTAAAAATACCGTCCTCTGTGGCATGTTTTGCGTCGGAAAGAGGAGATGGAGGAGGGGAAAACGGTCGGAGGAATCGATGTAAGGCGAAAGTGCTTTTCAACCGAAAAGGAGTGCATGACAAAGAGTGCCTGCCTGAGAGAGGATGAAGTATTGGTAAGTAAATAAACTTTACAGATAGAACGGTCTGCCCACCGGGGCAGTGAACGGGGAAAATTCTCAAAAGAACCGCTTGACTTTGCCCGAGGAACCCGCTATACTATAAAAGCTGCGACGGGGTGTGGCGAAGCTTGGTATCGCGCTTGGTTCGGGTCCAAGAGGCCGCCGGTTCGAATCCGGCCACTCCGATTTTACAGTGAGCGTCTTCGATGCGATGTTAGGATTGCCGTCGAAGACGCTGTTTTTCTATACCGGCGCGCCGTCCTGCGGCGATGCCAGCGAAGAAAGGGGAACGAGCGATGCAGCCGTCCAGGACACTTGAGAGAATGCTGCTGCGCGTCCAGAAGCCGGCCCGCTATGTCGGTGGGGAGTACCGCAGCGTGATGAAAGACCGGGCGAAGGTGGACCTCCGCTTTGCCTTCTGCTTTCCGGACACCTATGAGATCGGCATGTCCAACCTCGGGATGCGCATCTTGTACGGTGTGATGAACGAGATGGAGGGGGTCTGGTGCGAGCGTTGCTTTGCCCCCTGGGGCGACATGGAGGAGGAGATGCGCCGCGCCGGCCTGCCGCTCTACGCCCTGGAGAGCGGCGACCCCATCCGCGACTTCGACTTTGTCGGTTTCTCCCTCGGCTATGAGATGGCCTATACCAACGTGCTCAACATGCTCGACTTGGCCGGCATCCCCCTGCACACCTGGGAGCGGGGAGATGGCGACCCCATCGTGATCGCCGGAGGCACCTGCGCCTACCACTGTGAGCCGCTGGCCGACTTTATCGACCTCTTCTCCCTCGGAGAGGGGGAGGACGTTACCCGGGAAATGCTGGAACTCTACCGGCGTGGAAAGCGCGAGGGTTGGACCCGGCGGGAGTATCTGCGCCGCGCGGCCCAGATGCCCGGTCTATACGTCCCCTCCTTATATGATGTGCGCTACCGCGAGGACGGGACCATCGCCTCGATCACGCCGCGCGACGGGGCCCCGGCAGTGGTGACCAAGCGGATTGTCCAGGACCTCGACCGGTCCTATTACCCGGTACAGACCATCGTTCCCTCCACTGAGATCGTCCATGACCGCGTCATGCTGGAGGTCTTTCGCGGCTGTATCCGCGGCTGCCGCTTCTGCCAGGCGGGCTTTTGCTACCGGCCGGTCCGGCCGAAGAGCCCGCAAAAGCTGATCGAGCAGGGGATCGCTGCCTGCCGGGACTCCGGCTATCAGGAGATGACCCTCTCCAGCCTCTCCACCAGCGACTACCGCGGCTTGGAGGAGCTGTGCGACGGCCTGCTGGACTACTGCGAGAGCCGGAACATCAACCTCTCCGTCCCGTCGCTGCGCGCAGACAATTTCTCCACCGCCCTCCAGCAGCGGCTGCAAAAGGCGCGCAAGAGCTCGTTCACCTTTGCCCCCGAGGCGGGCACGCAGCGCCTGCGCGACGCAATCAACAAGAACGTCACGGAGGAGGACCTGCTGCGCTCCTGCCGCACCCTCTTTGAGGGCGGCGGCAACGCCGTCAAGCTCTATTTCATGCTCGGCCTGCCCACCGAGACGGACGAGGACGTGCTGGGCATCGCGGACCTCGCGCAGAAGGTCTATCTGACTTGGAAGCAGTACGCCTCCAACCGGGCGCGCGGGGTGCGCATCACCGTCTCTACCTCATTCTTTGTGCCAAAACCCTTTACCCCCTTCCAGTGGGAGGGGCAGATCTCCATGGAGGAGTACCGGAGAAGGGTAAATCTCCTGCGCTCGAGCATCCGCAACAAGGCGATCATCTATAACTGGCATGACCCGGACACCAGCTATGTCGAGGCGGTCCTCGCCCGTGGCGACCGGCGCATGGGCCGCGCGATCGAGGAGGTCTGGCGCCGCGGCGGACGGCTGGACGCCTGGAGCGAGTATTTCCAGTTTGACCGCTGGATGGAGGGCTTCCGCGCGGCGGGGCTGGACCCGGACTTTTACGCCCTGCGTGAGCGCCGGCGGGAGGAGATCCTGCCCTGGTCCATGGTCTCGGTGGGCGTCCGGCCGGAATACCTCTGGCGGGAGCGGGAGCAGGCCTACCGCGCGGCCATCACCCCGGACTGCCGCCACCGCTGCATGGGCTGCGGGGCGGACCGGCTGCTCTGCTCGGGCAAGTGCGACGCCGTGCTCCCGCCGTCTGCGGAAAAGGAGGATTGATGCGACATGGCGAAGATGCACAGCCACCGCCTGCGCTATGAAAAGAGCGGCCTTGCCGTCTACATCTCCCATCTGGACACGATGGCCTGCTTCCAGCGCGCCTTCCTCCGCGCCGGACTGGAGATCTGGCAGACGGAGGGCTTCAACCGCCACGCCTATGTCTCCATCGCCCTGCCGCTCCCGGTGGGCTTCTCCAGCGGGTGCGAGGTGATGGAGTTCGACCTCCAGACCGAGCTCCCGCTCGACGAGGTGCCCGCGCGGCTCAACGCCGTCCTGCCGGAGGGCATCCGGGTGGAGGCGTGCTATCCCGCTCGCGACCCCTTCGGCCTGCTCCGCCTGCTGGACTGGGAGATCCGCCTGGAATACGACAACGGTGTGCCGGACGGGGTGGAGGCCGCCTTCTCCGGGCTGCTCGGCCGGGACAGCCTGGTGGTGCAGAAGAAGTCGAAGAAGGCCAGACGCGGCTATACCGAGGTGGACCTCATCCCGCTGGTCCGCAGCTGGTCGCTCACGCGGGAGGGGGGAGAGGTCCTTCGGCTGGACTGCCGCCTCGCCGCGCAGAATCCCGGACTGAATCCCCAGCTCCTGCTCGAGGCGTTTGCCGCCCACGCCCCGGCTCTCGCGCCGGACTTTGTCCGTTGCCGCCGGGTGGAGGCGTGGCGGGAGGACGGGGAGCGCTTCCGCTGAGCGTGCCGGATTCCGCCCGCTTCGGTCCTTGACAAGACTTGCAGCATTCGTTATAATAAAATGGTCATGTGATATGATTGTTCAGAGTATCCATGCAAATATTTTCTCAGACTCCGGGCGGCCTGGCCGGGCGCGGGGTCAACTGCCGGGCGGCGGCACAAGCCGCCGTTATTGATTGAGTTAAAAGCTCAATTTTATAAGTTGGTTACTTTATAACCATTGCGCCGCAGGGCGCATCAACTTGTAAAACGGTCAATAAGAGTAGTAAAAGTAAGTATTTGCTATATAGACTCTGACGATGTATCCGATCTCATGGGGAAATCTCTTTCTTTCCCCGTGGGGGATTCTGCCTTTTTACGAGCGGTGCGCAGCGGGCGCGCCGCTCGTTTTTTGTCGCCTGAGGGCCGGCCCGGCCCGGGCCGCGGAACAATAGGTAAAGGGGCTGTTCCCATGGGAGAGAGATTGAAACTGTACGGCTTTAACAACCTGACCAAGGCGCTGAGCTTCAACATCTACGATGTCTGCTATGCCAAGACGCCGCGGGAGCAGCGGGAATATATCGCCTATATTGACGAGCAGTATAACTCCGAGCGCCTGACCAAGATCCTCACCACCCTGACGGACATGATCGGCGCCAAGGTGCTCAACATCGCCCGCCAGGACTACGAGCCGCAGGGGGCCTCGGTGGCCATCCTGATCGCGGAGGGCTCCATGAAGCCGGCGGGGGAGATCCAGCTCGGCCACCTCGACAAGAGCCACGTCACCGTCCACACCTATCCGGAGTACCATCCGGAGACCTTCCTGGCGACCTTCCGGGTGGACATCGACGTGGCCACCTGCGGGGAGATCACGCCGCTGTCCACGCTGGACTACCTGATCCGCTCCTTTGACTCGGACATCATCACGATGGACTACCGCATTCGTGGCTTCACCCGCGATGTGAACGGGAGAAAGCTCTTCTGCGACCACCGGGTGACCTCCATCCAGGACTACATTGACCCGAGTATCCTCCAGCAGTATGACGCGGTGGATATCAACGTCTACGAGTCCAATCTGTTCCACACCAAGATGATGGTCAAGGAGATCGACCTGCAAAACTATCTGTTCAAGACGGACGTCTACGAGCTGCCGCCGAAGACCCGGCTGGAGATCATGAGCAATCTCCGCCGCGAGATGATCGAGATCTTCAGCGGGAAAAATATCTATTGCTGATAAGAGGGAAGGACAAATGCCGCTGTCACAGGAGCGCGCGCCCATCTACGAGGCGCTGCAGGACTTTCGCCGGAGACGTGTGGTCCCCTTCGATGTGCCCGGGCACAAGCGCGGGCGCGGGAACCCGGAGCTGACCGAGTTCCTGGGGGAGCGCTGCGTCAGCATCGATGTCAACTCCATGAAGCCGCTGGACAACCTCTGCCATCCCATCTCCGTCATCCGGCAGTCGGAGAAGCTGGCGGCGGAGGCGTTCGGCGCGGCCCATGCCTTTTTGATGGTGGGGGGGACCACCTCCGCCGTGCAGGCGATGGTGCTCTCCGCCGTCGGACGGGGAGACAAGATCATCCTCCCGCGCAACGTACACCGCAGTGTAGTGGGCGCGCTGGTGCTCTGCGGGGCGGTCCCGGTCTATGTGGACCCGCTGTGTGACCGCCGCCTCGGCATCCCGCTCGGCATGCGCCTCCAGGATGTGCGCGAGGCGATGGACCGCCACCCGGACGCCAGGGCCATTTTGGTGAATAACCCGACCTATTACGGCGTCTGCTCCGATCTGCGCGCCATCGTCCAGCTCGGACACGCGCGCGGGATGCTCTGCCTGGCGGACGAGGCGCACGGGACCCACTTCTATTTTGGCGACAACCTCCCGGTCTCTGCCATGGCGGCGGGGGCGGACCTCGCGGCGGTCTCGATGCACAAGTCGGGCGGCAGCCTGACGCAGAGCTCGCTCCTGCTGGCCGGTCCCGCCATGTCGCCCGGCCATATCCGCCAGATCATCAACCTGACCCAGACCACCAGCGCGTCCTATCTGCTGCTCGCCAGTCTGGATATCTCCCGGCGCAACCTCGCCCTGCGTGGGCGGGAGGCGTTCCGCCGCGTCTCCGAGATGGCGGAGTACGCCCGCGCGGAGATCAACAGCATCGGCGGCTACTACGCATTCTCCCGCGAGCTGGTCAACGGGGAGAGCGTCTATGACTTTGATATCACCAAGCTCTCCATCAACACGCTGGACATCGGACTGGCTGGCATCGAGGTCTACGACCTGCTGCGGGACGAGTATGATATCCAGATCGAGTTTGGCGACCTCGGCAATATCCTAGCCTACCTCTCCATCGGCGACCGCCTGCGCGAGATCGAGCGGCTGGTGGGCGCCCTGGCGGAGATCCGCCGCCACTACCGCCGCAGCCGGGCCGGCCTGCTCTGCCAGGAGTATATCGAGCCCACCGTCATCGCCACCCCGCAGCAGGCGTTCTACGGCGAGAAGGAGTCCCTTCCGCTGGAGGAGACGCTGGGGCGGGTCTGCACCGAGTTTGTCATGTGCTACCCGCCTGGCATCCCGGTGCTCGCGCCGGGTGAGCTGATCACCGAGCCGATCCTGGAGTATATCCGCTACGCCAAAGAGAAGGGGTGCAGCATGACCGGCCCGGAGGACCCGGAGATCCTGCATCTGAACGTGCTCAGAAAAGGAGTGTGCTGACCGATGGAATTCTGGTTTTCTGAACATCATACCCCCAACGTCCGGATGTCCATCCGGGTGGACCGCCAGCTCTACAGCGGCAAGAGCGAGTTCCAGCGCATCGACGTCTTTGAGTCGCCGGAGTTCGGCCGCTTCCTCACGCTGGACGGCTATATGATGCTCACGGAGAAGGACGAGTTCATCTACCACGAGATGATCACCCACGTCCCCATGGCGGTCCATCCCCATGTGCGCGACGTGCTGGTGATCGGCGCGGGGGACGGCGGCGTGATCCGGGAGCTGACGCGCTATCCTGACATCGAGCATATCGACATGGTGGAGATCGACCCCCTGGTGGTCGAGGTCTGTAAGAAATACCTGCCCAAGACGGCCTGCCGCTTTGACGATCCGCGCGTGAGCCTCCACTTTGAGGACGGGCTGCGCTTTGTCCGCGCGCCGGAGGACGCCTACGACCTCATCATCGTGGACTCCACCGACCCCTTCGGGCCGGGGGAGGGGCTGTTCACCAAGGAGTTCTATGGGAACTGTTATAAGGCGCTGCGGGAGGACGGCATCCTGATCAACCAGCACGAGAGCCCCTTTTACCCGGAGGACGCGGCGGCCTGTCAGCGGGCGCACAAGAACATTGTCCAGTCCTTCCCGATCAGCCGGGTCTATCAGGCCCATATCCCGACCTATCCCTCGGGCCACTGGCTCTTCGGCTTTGCCTCCAAGCGGTATCATCCGCTGAAAAACCTGGATGAGACGCGCTGGAACCTGCGCGGCCTCGCCTGTAAGTACTACACCACCACGCTGCACAAGGGGGCCTTCTATATCCCCGCCTATGTGGAGGAGCTGCTGCGCGATGTTGAGCCCTAATGTAGAGACTTTTATGGCCTGCGACGCCCCGTGGGCGCGCGCGCAGACCGTCCTGTTTGGCGCCCCGTTTGACTCCACCACCTCTTTCCGGCCCGGGACCCGGTTCGGCCCCGGCTCTATCCGACGGGAGTCCTACGGACTGGAGACCTACAGCCCCTATCAGGACCGCGACCTGCTGGACATCTCCGTGCTGGATACCGGCGACCTTGAGCTGCCGCTGGGAGACGCCTCCGCCGTCCTGGATGAGATCGAGGCCCGCGCCGGGGAGATTTTGGACGGGAGCAAGCGCCCCTTCCTGGTGGGCGGGGAGCATCTGGTCACGCTGGGCGCGGTGCGCGCGGCGGCCAGGCGTTATCCTGATCTCACCATTGTCCACTTTGACGCCCACGCCGACCTGCGCGAGGACTACCTCGGCGTCCGCCTCTCCCACGCCTGCGTGCTGCGCCGGTGCTGGGAGCTGGTGGGGGATGGGAGCATCTTCCAGTTCGGCATCCGCTCGGGCGACCGGGAGGAGTGGCGCTGGGGGGCGGAGCATGTCGCCACCCGCCGCTTTGACTTTGAGAGCTTGGAGGAGACGCTGCGGGCCCTCTCCGGCCGTCCGGTCTACTTCACGCTTGACCTGGACGTGCTCGACCCGTCCGTCTTCCCCGGCACCGGCACGCCGGAGCCGGGCGGCGTCAGCTTTGACGCGCTGCGCCGTGCGGCCACGGCGGTCTGCGCGCGCGCCAACGTCGTCGCCTGCGACGTGAATGAACTGAGCCCTCACTATGACCCGAGCGGAGTATCCACCGCCGTGGCCTGTAAAATCATCCGGGAGATGCTGCTGGCATTCCCCCAGACGGAGAAAGGGAGCGAGAGACTATGAGCAAGGTATTGGTCATCGGCTGCGGCGGCGTCGCGAGCGTCGCGATCCAGAAGTGCTGCCAGAACAGCGAGGTCTTTGGAGAGATCTGCATCGCCAGCCGCACGAAATCCAAGTGCGACGACCTGAAGGCCAGGCTGGAGGGGAAGACCGCCACCAGGATCACCACCGCCCAGGTGGACGCGGACAATGTGGACGAGCTCATCGCCCTCATCCGCGCCGTCCAGCCCGACCTCGTGATGAACATCGCCCTGCCCTATCAGGACCTCACCATCATGGACGCCTGCCTCGCCTGCGGCGTGAACTATCTGGACACCGCCAACTATGAGCCGGAGGACATCACCGACCCCGCCTGGCGCGCGGTCTACGAGAAGCGCTGCAAAGAGGAGGGCTTCTCCGCCTATTTTGACTACTCCTGGCAGTGGGCCTACCGCAAGCGCTTTGAGGAGGCGGGTCTGACCGCCCTGCTGGGCACCGGCTTTGACCCAGGCGTGACACAGGCGTACTGTGCCTGGGCGCAGAAGCACCTCTTTGATCAGATTGACACGATCGACATCCTCGACTGCAACGGCGGCGATCACGGCTACCCCTTTGCCACCAACTTTAACCCGGAGATCAACCTGCGGGAGGTCTCCGCCCCCGGCTCCTACTGGGAGGACGGCCGCTGGGTGGAGATCCCCGCGATGAGCATCAAGCGGGAGTACGACTTTGATCAGGTGGGCCGGAAGGACATGTATCTCCTCCACCACGAGGAGATCGAGTCGCTGGCAAAGAACATCCCCGGCGTCAAGCGCATCCGCTTCTTCATGACCTTTGGCCAGAGCTATCTGACCCACATGAAGTGTCTGGAGAACGTCGGCATGCTCTCCACCGAGCCGGTGGAGTTCGAGGGGCACGAGATCGTCCCCATCCAGTTCCTCAAGCGCCTGCTGCCCGACCCCGCCACCCTCGGCCCGCGCACGGTGGGGAAGACCAACATCGGCTGCATCTTCACCGGCCGGAAGGACGGCGTGGAGAAGCGCGCCTACATCTACAACGTCTGCGACCATCAGGAGTGCTACCGCGAGGTGGGCTCTCAGGCGATCTCCTACACCACCGGCGTGCCCGCGATGATCGGCGCGATGATGCTGCTCACCGGAAAGTGGACCAGGACGGGCGTCTACACGGTGGAGGAGTTTGACCCCGATCCCTACATGGACGCCCTGAACCAGTGGGGCCTGCCCTGGCAGGTGGACGAGAACCCCGTGCTGGTGGACTGAGCGGATGCGCACCCCCTATTTCCTGGTGGATGAGGGCCTCATCCGCCGGAATCTGGAGATCTTGCAGTCGGTTTCTCAGGAGACCGGCTGCAAGATCCTGTTGGCCCAAAAGGCGTTCTCCACCTATGCCTGCTACCCCCTCCTCCGCCGGTATCTCGCCGGGACCACCGCCAGCGGCCTGCATGAGGCGCGGCTGGGCGCAGAGGAGTTCGGCGGGGAGACCCACGTCTTTTCCCCCGCCTACCGCCCGGACGAGTTTGACGAGCTGCTCGCCTATGCAGATCACCTGGTCTTCAACTCCCCGGCGCAGGTGCGCAAATTCGGCGCGCGGGCCAGAGCGCGCGGCAAATCCATCGGCCTGCGCGTGAATCCGGAGTGCTCCACGCAGGAGGGGCACGCGATCTACGACCCCTGCGCCCCCGGCTCCCGCCTGGGGACCACGCGCGCCAACTGGGATGATGAGATTCGATCCATGCTCGACGGCCTGCACTTTCACACCCTATGCGAGCAGGATTCGGACGATCTGGAGCGGACCGTCCTCGCCTTCGAGGAGAAGTTCGGCCATCTCCTCCACGGGATGAAATGGCTCAACCTCGGCGGGGGACACCACATCACCCGTCCGGGCTACGACCTGGCGCGGCTCAAGCGCCTGCTGTGCCGCCTGCGCGACCAGTATCAGGTCCAGCTCTATCTCGAGCCGGGAGAGGCGGTGGTCCTCAACGCCGGCTTCCTCGTCACCCGCGTGCTGGAGATCGTCCACAACGGGATGGACATCGCCATTCTGGACGCCTCCGCCGCCTGCCACATGCCGGACGTGATCGAGATGCCCTACCGCCCGCCGCTGCGCGGCGCGGGCGAGCCAGGGGAGCGGTACTATACCTACCGCCTCGCCGGCCCCACCTGCCTTGCGGGGGACGTGATCGGTGACTACTCCTTCGACCACCCCCTGCGCGAGGGGGATGAGCTGGTCTTTGAGGATATGGCCCTCTATACCATCGTCAAGACCAACACCTTCAACGGCATCAACCTGCCGGACCTCTGGGTGCGCCGCACAGACGGCTCTCTGGAGCGCCTGCGCACCTTCGGCTACAGCGATTTCAAGGGGCGGCTGTCCTGACCACCATTGCCCGGGGAATCTCTATATGACACAAAAAACAGCTCTCTGTTCCCGAAAATACCGGAAAAGAGAGCTGTTTCTTTCTTTTTTGATGTGTGTAAAGTAAAAACGCCTTCCGCTATTGGATGGGATGGCGCACCTCAGGCAAGCCCCGCCGGCAGACCCGTCTCGGAGAGAGGCGCATCGGGCGCCGGGCCGATGGAGGCGCGCTCCACCAGCTCGGCATGGAGGAGCAGAGTGCTGATCGGGATGCCGTCCATCAGGCTTGCCAGCGCGTAGTAGGCGCTGCGGCCGAGCTGCGGGCGGTTCTGGCGGATGCTGGCCAGCGGCGGCGCGGTGTAGGAGCAGAGCGGGATATCGTCAAAGCCGATGATGCTCAGCTGCTCCGGCACGCGGATACCGATCTCCATGCAGTGGATCAGCACCGCGTGGGCGAGCAGGTCATGGCTGCATATGATCGCCGTCACCCCCTGCTTCAACAGGCGGGGCAGATGCCGCTCCAGGCACTCGGAGGAGTAGTAGGAGTTCCCGGCCAGCCCCGGATCGTCCGACAGGCCGCACTGGCGGAGGGAGCGGAAGAAGGAGCGGTAGCGGACCTGATGGATAAACGACCCCAGCGCCCCGCTCAGATAGCCGATCTTGCGGTGTCCCAGCTCGCGCAGACGGGTGACGGCAAGCTCCATCCCCTCCTCGTTGTCGATACCCAGATATGCTGTATAGGGATTTGCCCTCACATGGTTGTCGTAGAGGACGGCGGGCGTCTTGCAGCTGCGAAACTCCCGCATCCAGGGGTCGCTGAGCGTCATGCCGAGAAAGAGTGCGCCGGAGTAGCCGCCGGAGAGCATGTACTGGTCGTAGGGGATCTGCTTTTGGATCTGCGGGGTGAGCGGGACGATGTCCACGCCCGCGCCGGCCGGCTCGGCCATCTTCCGAAAGCCCATGATGATGTCCCAGCCGAAGTCCTCCGGCGCCTGATAGGCCATGTTCTCAATGAAGATGCACAGCCTGCGCCCGCCCTGGCGCACGGGCCGGGAGTAGCCCAGCTCAACGGCGGTCTCGAGCACCTGCCTGCGCATGGACTCGCTGACATCCGTCGCCCCGCTGAGCGCCTTGGAGACAGTCCCCTTGGAAATGCCAAGCCGTTTGGCAATGTCGTCCATTGTCGCCATGGCTGTCCTCCTTTCCTCTGGCCGTTTGCGGTCGATTTTGGCCCAAATTGCACGCTTTATCCCATTATAGTGCCGAAGCGCTGCGGATGCAAGAGGGAAAACGTTTAGGACGCAAATCTGCCTGTTACCGTAAGTTTCGAAACAAAGGACTTTGACATAATGGACAAAATGCATATATTCTCCTTGTGCACCCCTTACAAAATGGATGTTTTGTGAGGTTTAGCGCTTGACTAAACCGGGAAGATGGTTTATATTCTCAAGTAGCGAAACTTTGCGAAACCGCAAAGCGAGAACGGAGGAATGTGCAATGCAAAAAAGGAGAATCCCCAAGTGGACAGCCGTCCTGCTCGCGCTGGCAATGCTCGCGGCGCTGCTGTGCGGCTGTTCCGGCTCAGACGGCACGGAGAGCGTCCGTCTGATGGTCTGGTCTCCCTCGGAGGACCAGTCCAAGGACAGCGGAGAGTGGCTCCAGACCTGCTGTGAGCGGTTTGCTGAGCTGCACCCGGAGTGGGACATCACGTTTGTCTACGGTGTGGCAGACGAGGCAACTGCGGCAGGTACCGTCTCCCAAGACGCGGAGGCGAGCGCGGATGTCTTTATGTTCGCCAACGACACCATCACAACCCTGACTGACGCCGGCGCGCTGGTGAAGTTCGGCGGTATCTACGCCGACGAGATCCGTGCGACCAACAGCGAGGCCCTTGTCGACTCCCTGACCCTGGACGGCGAGCTGTACGGCGTGCCGTTTACCACCAACACCTGGTACATGTACTACGACAAGAGCGTCTTCTCGGAAGAGGACGTCAAGAGCCTGGACGCGATGCTGGAGAAGGGCGTTGTCTCCTTCCCGTTTACCAACTCCTGGTATCTGCCCGCCTTCTACCTCGGCAACGGCTGCACCCTGTTCGGCGACGGCACGCAGGAGGAGCTGGGCGTGGACTTCGGCGGCGAGAACGCGGTGGAGGTCACCAATTATCTCGTTGACCTTTACAGCAACCCCAACTTCGTTGTGGACGCCGACGGCTCCGGTATCGCCGGCCTGCGCGACGGCAGCATCAACGCGATGTTCACCGGCTCCTGGGACTCGGCGAGCATCCAGGAGATCCTCGGCGACAACATGGGCGTCGCGGCTCTGCCGACCTACACCCTCAACGGCGAGGAAAAGCAGATGTATGCCTATGCCGGCTCCAAGGCGATCGGCGTCAACACTGAGTCGGAGTACATGGAGCAGGCGGTCGCCCTCGCGGTCTACCTCGGCTCCGCAGAGGCGCAGGCCCTGCACTATGAGCTGCGCAACGTGGTGCCCTGCAACACCGAGCTTCTGGAGGACGAATCCATCATGAGTGATCCGGTGGTCATGGCGCAGAACGACACCTTTGACCGCACCTCCATTCTCCAGCCGTTTGTCTCCCAGATGAGCAACTGCTGGACGCCGGTAGAGAACATGGGCAAGTCCATCCGCAACGGAGACACAACGCATGACAATGCCGAGGCGCAGACGCAGGCTATGAACGACGCCATGAACAGCGACGGCATTTCATAAGAGAGGGGGAGAGAAGATGACAACGAAATCTCTGAGCCAGCGCGCTCTCCTGGCACAGCAGGAGCTCCTGGAACCCTGCACCTGTCTGGGCGCTCTGCGCAACGGCGGGATGGAGACCAAGCTCTCCGCTGTGGTGATGGGCCTGGGCAACCTGGTCCACCGGCAGTACATCAAGGGACTGCTGTTCCTGGCCATCGAGGTCGCATATGTTCTGTTCATGATCTTCTTTGGCTTCCACAATCTCTATATGCTCGGCTCGCTGGGCACGGAGGTGCAGACCGAGGTCTGGAGCGAGGAGCTGCAGGTCTACCTGTATGAGGGCGGCGACCAGTCCATCCTCCTGCTCCTGTATGGCATTGCCACCATCCTGGTGACGCTGGTGATGTTCTGGATCTGGCGCGGCACTCTTAAGAGTGCCTACCGTGTGGAGTTACTCCACACGGCCGGAAAGAAGGTCAATACCTTTGTCGACGACCTGAAGGGACTGCTGGATGAGAACCTCTACCGTCTCCTGATGGCCCCTCCGATGTTCTTTATCACCGCCCTGACCATTTTGCCGCTGATCTTCATGATCTGCATGGCCTTCACCAACTACAGCAAGATTGACAACCATCTCGTGCTCTTTGACTGGGTCGGCCTGGAGAACTTTGCCTCCCTGTTTGACAGCAGCAGTATTCTGGGCAGCACCTTCTGGTCCGTCCTGGTCTGGACGCTGATCTGGGCCTTTTTCGCCACCTTTACCAACTACTTCTTCGGCATGATTCTGGCCATCGTCATCAACCGCAAGGATACCAAGATCAAGGGCTTCTGGCGCTTCTGCTTTGTTATCTCCTGCGCGGTGCCGATGTTCGTCTCTCTGCTGATCATGCGCACCATGCTTCAGCCGGAGGGCGCGGTCAACGTGCTGCTGCGTAACCTTGGCCTGATCGAGCAGGGAGCCAGCCTTCCGTTCTTCACCGACCCGCTCTGGGCCAAGGTGACGGTCATCGTCATCAATATCTGGGTCGGCGTGCCGTACACCCTGCTGCAGCTCACCGGCGTGCTGCAGAACATCCCGGGCGAGCTCTATGAGGCGGCGATGGTGGACGGGGCCAACCCGGTGCAGAGCTTCATCTACATCACCCTGCCCTACATGTTCTACGTCACCACCCCCTACCTGATTTCCACCTTCACCGGCAACGTGAACAACTTCAACGTGATCTACCTCCTCTCCGGCGGCGACCCGGTGACAGACCTCGCCTCCACCGCCGGCAGCACCGACCTGCTGGTCACCTGGCTCTACAAGCTGACCATCGACAAGCAGTATTACAACGTCGGCGCGGTCGTCGGCATCCTGACCTTTATCATCCTGGCGATCGGCTCGCTGATCACCTACCGCAACAGTAAGTCCTACAAAGAGGAAGGAGGGTTCTGAGTCATGAAGCATAAGAGTGCGAAAGCGGCCCGCCTGCGCAACAACATCATTGTCCACACCGTGCTGGCGATCCTGGCCTTTGTCTGGGTCTTCCCGGTGCTCTGGGTCATTATGACCAGCTTCCGCGGCGAGAAGGGTTCCTATATCTCCACGTTCTTCCCGGAGACCTACACGCTGGACAACTACATCAAGCTGTTCACCGACACCACCGTTCTGAACTTCCCCAAGATGTTCATGAACACCCTGATTATCGCCATCTTCTCCTGCCTGCTCTCTGCGTTCTACGTCCTCTCGGCGGCCTACTGCCTGTCGCGGATGAAGTTCCGCATGAGAAAACCCTATATGAACATGGCGATGGTGCTCGGCCTGTTCCCCGGCTTCATGTCGATGGTCGCCGTCTACTTCATCCTCAAGGCAGTCGGCCTGAGCGAGGGCTCCCTGATCCGCGTGGCGCTCATCCTCTGCTATTCCGGCGGAGCGGCGCTCGGCTTCCAGATCTCCAAGGGCTTCTTTGACACGATACCCTACTCCATTGACGAGGCGGCCCTGATCGACGGCTGTACCCGCTGGCAGATCTTCACCCGCATCACCCTGCCGCTGTCCAAGCCCATCGTGATCTACACGGTGCTGACCGCCTTCATCGGCCCCTGGGTGGACTTCATCTTTGCCAAGGTGATCTGCCGCGCGAACGCCGACCAGTACACCGTGGCCATCGGCCTCTGGCGCATGCTGGAGAAGGAGTATATCGACAACTGGTACACCAGCTTCGCGGCGGGAGCGGTGCTGATCTCCATCCCGATCGCGATCCTCTTCCTGAAACTGCAAAAGTACTATGTTGACGGCATGACCGGCGCTGTGAAGGGCTGATCAAAAAAACGTTTCCTGGGTGTGGCCCTCGGTGCAATAAGAGCGTATAATCTTAGTGTGCAGGAGGGGCCACACCCTCTCTCTTTCCCCACAACAGTTCAGATTTGGTGATTCACATGACAGGATACAAAACATTGCAGGATGAGGCGCGGACCGCCGTGCTCGACTTTGACTCCCTCGCCTTTCAGGAGCAGTATGACTGCCCGCTCTCCCTCGGCGCCTTCTGTGGAGAGAGCGGCACCGTCTTCCGTCTCTGGGCGCCCACGGCGCAGGAGGTGGTGCTCCGCCTCTACCGGGCGGGGATGGGGGATTGCCTGCTCCTCTCCCGGCAGATGACGCCGGAGGAGCGCGGCCTCTGGACCTGGGAGACAGAGGAAAACCTCGACGGCATCTACTACGACTACCTCGTCACCGCCGGGGACCGGACGCGCCGCACCGCCGACCCCTACGCCCGCGCCTGCGGCCGGAACGGGGACCGGAGCATGGTGATCGACCTGCGCCGGACCGACCCCGCGGGCTGGGAGCAGGACGCGCCGCCCGCGCGGGGGCCGGAGACGGTGATCTACGAGGTCCATATGAAGGACTTCTCCTGGGACCCGCACTCCGGCGTCCGGCCGGAGTACCGCGGCAAGTACAAGGCCCTCTGCCAGAGCGAGACCACCCTCGACGGCGCGGGAGAGCGGCCGACCTGCCTCTCCTACCTGCGCGGCCTCGGCGTGACCCACGTCCAGCTCATGCCGGTCTTTGACTACGGCTCGGTGGACGAGGGGGGAGACCCGGACGCCTTCAACTGGGGCTATGACCCGGTGAACTACAACGTCCCGGAGGGCTCCTACGCCACCGACCCAGACCACGGAGAGGTGCGCATCCGCGAGCTGAAGGAGGCGGTCGCCTCACTGCACCGCAATGGCTTTCGCGTCATCATGGACGTGGTGTATAACCACACCTACCGCCTGGACTCCTGGCTGTTCCGGACCGTACCCTGGTACTACTACCGCCGGCAGGAGGACGGTTCGCCCTCCGACGGCTCCGGCTGCGGCAACGACCTGGCCTCCGAGCGGAGCATGTGCGCGCGCTATATCCTCGACTCCGTCCTCTACTGGGCGGAGGAGTACCACATGGACGGGTTCCGCTTTGACCTGATGGGCCTGCTGGATGTCCGGCTGATGAACGAGATCCAGCGCACCCTCGACCGGCGCTTCGGCGCGGGGGAGAAGCTGATCTTCGGCGAGCCCTGGCGGGCCTCCGCCAGCGCCTGCGCGCCGGGGACCCGGCTGGCGGATAAGGCCCATCTGCGCGCGCTGGACGGCGCGATCGGCGCGTTCTGCGACGCTACGCGCGACGCCGTCAAGGGCAGCGCCCTCAAGGCGGATGTGCTCGGCTTCGTGAACGGCGGCACGCTGGACGCACAGTACCTGGACTGCTGTCTCAAGGGCTGGGCGGGGCCATACAAGGCGTTCTCTGCCCGCTCCCCGGCGCAGACCATCACCTACCTCTCCTCCCACGACGACTGGACGCTCTGGGATAAGCTGGTGCTCACGATGGACCCCGAGCATCGCTTCCATACCCCGCAAGAGGACATCCTGCGCGCCAACCGCCTGGCGGCGATGATCTGCTTTTGCTGTCAGGGCCATCTCTTCCTCCTCTCCGGCGAGGAGTTCGGCCGCTCCAAGGACGGCGTGCGCGACTCCTACGCCTCTCCCGTCCAGATCAACCGCCTGGACTGGCGCCGCGCTTGGGCGTGGAGCGGGCTGGTGTCGTATTACCGCGGCCTGATCGCCCTGCGCAAGCGCCTGCCCGGCCTGTGCGACAAGAGTGAGGCGGCCCCGGACCGCATCCTGGAGACGGCGGACTGCGCAGAGAACTGCGTGACCGCCCGCATCGACAACCGCGGCCCCGGCAGCCGCTGGACGGAGCTCTTCCTCATCTGCAACGCCGGGGAAAAGGCGGTCACGGTCTCCCTGCCGGAGGGAGAGTGGCAGGTCCTCGCGGACGGGGAGAGCAGCGAGTGCTGGCGCGCGGAGGAGCCGGTCTGCCTGCGGACGGAGGCAGCTGTCCCCGCCGGGAGCGCCCTGCTGCTCGGCGCGCGCTGACGGAGGGATGACATGCATTTTCTCTACGGACATCAGGATATGCCCACCCTGGACCGGGCGCAGGAGAACTGCTACCTGCTCACCAACGGTCTGGGCGGCTACTCCTCCCTGACGGCTGCGTTCTCCGCCGCCCGGAACGACCACAGCCTCTTCACCGCCGCCCTGCGCCCGCCCGGCGCGCGGGTGCAGATGGTCCAGCGCCTTTCCGAGGAGCTGGAGGTGGAGGGGGAGCGGCACTTTCTCTCCACCCAGGCGTTTGCCGGGGCGGATGCGCCCGAGGAGGGCTACCGCCTGCTCGACCTCTTTGCCGTCCGGGACGGCGCGCCTGTCTGGCGCTATCAGGCGCTCGGGGTGCAGGTCACCCGCCGCGCCGGCATCGCCCATGAGAAAAACACCGTGGCGGTGACCTACGAGGTGGAAAATGCCAGCCGCGCGCCCTGTACCCTGCGCGTCCGCCCAGCCCTCCAGATGACGCCGAAGGGGGAGGACCTCCCGCCGGAGCAGGTCTTCTGGCCGGAGGAAGGGCGGGTTCTCTCCGGGCGCTATACCCTCTGTTTCACATCCAACGGCTCCGTCCGCCCCATCCCGCCGCGCAGGCGGCAGCTCGCCTATCCCCGCGACAGCTGGGACGGGCGGCGGGACACCGGCTGGACGGAGGAGTGCCTGGAATTTGCGTGGACCGCGCCACCCGGCGCGTCCGCCGTGTGGGAGATCGTCTTCTCCACGGAGCCCATCGCAGCCGCCGGAGGGGAGATCGTGCGGGAGACCGCCTCCCGCCTGCGCGCCTGGTCGGAGATGGGCGGATTTCGCGCCCCGGCGGCCCGGCAGCTCGCGCAGAGCGCGGCGGCGTTCCTTGCCCGGCGGACCTCCACCGGCGGCCTCACCATCCTTGCGGGCTACCCCTTCTTTGAGGACTGGGGGCGGGACACCATGATCGCCCTGCCGGGCTGCGTCCTCGCCACCGGCCGCTATGAGGAGGCCAGGAGCATCCTGCGCACCTTCCTCGCCTATGAGCGCGACGGGCTGGTGCCCAACCTCTTCCCGGACGGCGGGTCGGAGCCGCGCTACAACACGGCGGACGCCGCCCTGCTGCTCATCAACTGTATCTGGCTATACTATGAGAAGACGGGGGACGAGGCCTTCGTGCGCGAGGCGTACCCGGTCCTCGCGCGTATCGCCGAGGCCTACCGCCGGGGCACGCATTACGCCATCTCGATGGACGATGACGGCCTCATCCGCGCCGGGTCCGGTCTGGACCAGGTGACGTGGATGGATGTCTGTGTGGACGGCATCCTGCCCACCCCGCGCCACGGGAAGCCGGTGGAGGTCAACGCCTACTGGTATAACGCCCTGCGCATCCTCCAGCGCCTTGCCCCGCTCGCCGGGGCGGACGGGGAGGGGTACGGCCGCCTCGCCGGGCGGGTGCGCGCGTCCTTCTGTGCGCAGTTCTGGATGGGGGAGAGGGGCTACCTCAAGGACGTCCTCTCCGGCACGGCGGCGGACACCCAGCTGCGCTGCAACCAGATCTGGGCCGTCTCCCTTCCCTTTACCATGCTCCCGCCGGAGCAGGAGCGCTCGGTGGTGGACGCGGTCTTCCGCGCGCTCTACACTCCCTGCGGCCTGCGCACCCTCGATCCGGCGGACGGGGAGTTTCACCCCGTCTATCTGGGCCGGCAGAAGGAGCGCGACCTCGCCTATCATCAGGGGACGGTCTGGCCCTTCCCGCTCGGCGCGTTCTACCTCGCCTGGCTCAAGACGCGGGGATATACCCCCGCCGCGGCCGCGCAGGTCCGCGACTGGCTGGAGGCGCTGGAGCCCGCCCTGCGCGAGGGCTGCGTGGGCCAGCTCCCTGAGATCTACGACGGCGCCTGTCCCGCCGCGTCCAAGGGCTGCTTTGCCCAGGCGTGGAGCGTGGGCGAGCTACTGCGCGTCTATGAGGCGCTGGAGAAACGAATTGAGATGGGTTGCGGCCCATCCTGACAGAGAAAGGACGATCACGATGGAAGCAAAGCTGAATGAGATTTTGTACCAGAAGTTTGGCGTCTCCCTGGCCAAGGCGAGCCGGGAGGAGGTCTATGCCGCCCTGCTGGAGCTCACGCGCCGGGAGATGGCCGGACGGGAGAAGATCGGTGGGGAACGGAAGCTCTACTACGTCTCCGCGGAGTTTCTGATCGGAAAGCTGCTGTCGAACAATCTGCTCAACCTGGGCCTCTTTGCCGAGGCGCGGGAGGTGCTCTCCCGCTATGGCTTCACCTTGGAGGAGATCGAGGAGGCCGAGCCGGAGCCCTCCCTCGGAAACGGCGGTCTGGGCCGTCTGGCGGCCTGCTTCCTCGACTCCATCGCCGCTCTCGGCCTCTGCGGCGACGGGGCGGGGCTGAACTATCACGAGGGATTGTTCTATCAGCGCCTCTCCGACCACCGCCAGTGCGAGGAGAAGAATCCATGGATCACCCCGGAGAGCTGGCTGACGCGCACGGACGTCCATTTCCCCGTCCAGCTCGGGGAGAAGACGGTGCGCTCCACCATGTACGACATCGACGTGCCCGGCTGGAGGGGCGGGCGCAATACCCTCCACCTCTTTGACCTGGACACGGTGGACGACAGCATCATCCGCGACGGCATCTCCTTTGACAAGGGGGACATCGAGCGCTGCCTGACCCTCTTCCTCTATCCGGACGACAGCGACGAGGCCGGCCGCCTCCTGCGCGTCTATCAGCAGTATTTCATGGTCTCCAACACCGCCCAGCTCATCCTGAAGGAGACGGAGGAGCGCGGCTATGACGTGCGCGACCTGCACCGCCATGTCGCCGTGCAGATCAACGACACCCACCCGACCATGATCGTCCCCGAGCTGGTCCGCCTGCTCCTCGCGCGCGGCCTCACCATGGACGAGGCGATCGCCGAGGTGGAGCAGACCTGCGCCTACACGAATCACACCATCCTCGCCGAGGCGCTGGAGAAGTGGCCCATCCATTATCTCGAGCAGGCCGCCCCGGCCATCGTCCCCATCATCCGCGAGCTGGACCGGCGGGTGCGGGCGAAATACGACGGGGAGAACGTGCAGATTATCGACCAGGACGACGTGGTCCACATGGCCCACATCGACATCCACTACGGCTACAGCGTCAATGGCGTGGCCGCCCTGCATACGGAGATCCTCAAGCGCTCCGAGCTGCGGCCGTTTTACGAGCTCTATCCGGAGAAGTTCAACAACAAGACCAATGGCATCACCTTCCGCCGCTGGCTGCTGGACTGCAACCCGCCCCTGGCGGACTACCTTTCCGGGCTGATCGGACCGGCTTTCCGGGACGACGCGTCCCGGCTGGAGGACCTGCTGGCCTATCAGGACGACGAGAAGGTGCTGCTCGACCTCAACTCCATCAAGCGCCAGGCCAAGCGTGCCCTGTCCGCCTACCTGCGCGAGACGCAGGGTATTGAGCTGGACGCGCACTCCATCTTTGACATCCAGGCCAAGCGCCTGCACGAGTACAAGCGTCAGCAGCTCAACCTGCTCTCCGCCATCTATTTCTACCTCGAGATCAAGGAGGGGCGCCACCCGGTCCGCCCGATCACCATGATCTTCGGGGCAAAGGCGGCCCCGGCCTACGTCATCGCCAAGGACATCATTCACCTGATCCTCTGCCTGAGCGAGCTGATCGACGCCGACCCCGAGGTGCGCAAGTGGCTGCGGGTTGTCATGGTGGAAAATTACAACGTCACCAAGGCGGCCAAGCTCATCCCCGCCTGCGACATCTCCGAGCAGATCAGCCTGGCCTCCAAGGAGGCCTCCGGCACTGGCAACATGAAGTTCATGCTCAACGGCGCGGTCACCCTCGGCACGCTGGACGGGGCGAATGTCGAGATCCGCGACCTGGTCGGGGAGGAGAATATCGCCATCTTCGGCAAGCATCCGGACGAGGTGATCCGCCTGTATGATGAGAAGGCAAAGGACCCCGCCGCCGGGTACAATCCCGCCGAGTACTATGCCGACCCGGAAATCGCCCGCCTGGTGGACTTCATCGTGGACGAGCGCCTGCTCACCATCGGCCACCGCGAGCAGCTCGAGCGGCTGCACCATGAGCTGGTGAGCAAGGACTGGTTCATGACCCTGCTCGACCTGAAGGACTATCTGGTCACGAAGCAGCGCCTGATCGCCGCCTATGAGGACCGCAAGGCGTGGGCCAAGATGTCGCTGGTCAACATCGCCAAGGCCGGATTCTTCTCATCTGACCGCACGATTGCCGAGTATAACCGCGACATCTGGCATCTGTAAAAAACCTATTTTCCCGGCCGGCGGCGTCGACGGGCCGCCGGCCGAACAGGAGGAGCGCATATGCTGGACAAGACAAAACCGGACTGGTGGAAGTCCGCCGTCTTCTATCAGATCTATCCCAAGAGCTTTCAGGACACCAGCGGCAGCGGGACGGGGGACCTGCGCGGCATCCTCGCCCATCTGGACTACCTGGCCGAGCTCGGCGTGGACGGCATCTGGCTCTCGCCGGTCTACGCCTCCCCACAGGCGGACAACGGCTATGACATCTCGGACTATCAGGCCATCCACCCCGCGCTCGGCACGATGGAGGACATGGAGGAGCTGATCGCCGAGGCGAAGGCGCGCGGCATCTCCATCATTATGGACCTCGTGCTCAACCACACCTCGGACGAGCACCGCTGGTTCCGCGAGGCGCTCCGGAGCCGGGAAAATCCCTACCACGACTACTACGTCTGGCGGGACGGCACGCCGGAGGCCCTGCCCAACGACATGAAGGCGTCCTTTGGCGGCCCGGCCTGGACCTATGTGCCCCATCTGGGACAGTATTACTTCCATCAGTTCGCCGTCAAGCAGCCCGACCTCAACTGGGAAAATCCCGCCGTCCGCGCTGAGCTCTACCGGATGATCCGCTTCTGGATGGACAAGGGGATCGAGGGCTTCCGCCTGGACGTGATCGACCAGATCGCCAAGGACCCGGACCGGAAGATCACCGCCAACGGCCCGCGCCTGCACGAGTTCCTGCGCGAGCTCTCCCGCGAGACCTTCCAGCGCCGCCCCGGACTGGTCACGGTGGGGGAGGCCTGGGGAGCCACCGTCGAGCGCGCGCGGCGCTACAGCGCGCCGGACGGGAGCGAGCTGTCCATGGTCTTCCAGTTTGAGCAGATGGGCCTCGACCAGCAGCCTGGCAGGGAGAAGTGGGACCTCGCCCCGCTCCCGGTCGTCCGCCTCAAGGAGAGCTTCGCGCGCTGGCAGCAGGGACTGCACGGGGAGGGGTGGAACAGCCTCTTTCTGGACAACCACGACCTGCCGCGCATCGTCTCCCGCTGGGGGGATGATGGCCGCTGGCGCGTCCGCTCGGCCAAGATGCTGGCGACCATGCTCCACGGGATGCAGGGCACGCCCTACATCTACCAGGGCGAGGAGCTGGGCATGACCAATATCCGCCTGCCCATTGAGCAGTATGTGGACATCGAGATCCACGGGATGTACGCCGAGCGCATCGCCCGGGGAGACGACCCCGCATCGGTGATGGCCTCCATCTACGCCAAGGGGCGGGACAATGCCCGCACGCCGATGCAGTGGACGGACGGGGAGAACGCCGGCTTTACCACAGGGACGCCGTGGCTCCCGGTCAATTCGAACTGCCGCGAGATCAACGCCGCGGCCGCCCTCGCCGACCCGGACTCCGTCTTCTACTACTATCAGAAGCTCATCCGCCTGCGCAAGGCGCACCCCGTCTTTGCCGAGGGAGACTTTGCACTGGTGGATGCCGGGAGCGAGCAGACCTTCGCCTACCTCCGCCGGACGGAGGGAGAGCGGCTGCTGGTGGCCTGCAACTTCACCGGAGAGCAGGTCCCGTTCCGCTGGCCGGAGGGTTTTTCCGGCGCGGAGCTGCTCCTCTCCAACTGCGGCGTGCCGGAGGACGGGACCCTGCGCCCCTATGAGGCGTTCATGCTGCTTGAGAGGCGGTGAGCGGCTTGCGGTTTCAGAACTGTATCTTCGACCTCTACGGCACCCTGGTGGACATCCACACCGACGAGGGGGACCCGCGCCTCTGGGAGAAGCTGGCCCTCTTCTACGGCTACTACAACGCATCCTATACCCCGGACGAGCTGCGCGATGCCTTTCACCGCGCCGTCGCCGCGCTGGAGGCGGGGCAGACCCGCCTGCGGCAGGACGCGCACGAGTGCTTCCCTGAGATCCCAATCGAGGAGGCCTTCGCCCGCCTCTACCGGGAGAAGGGGGTGGAGGCGGACCGGGCGCTCGCCGTCCACACCGGTCAGTTTTTCCGCGTCCTCTCGACGGAGTATATCCGCCTCTATGACGGGGCGCTTGAGCTGCTGCGCCGCCTGAGGGCGGCTGGGAGGGGCGTCTACCTGCTCTCCAACGCGCAGCAGATCTTCACGGAGTATGAGGTGCGCGCCCTCGGCCTCTTCCCGCTCTTTGACGCGATCTATCTCTCCTCCGCCTGCGGCTGCCGCAAGCCGGACGCCGCCTTCTTCCGCCTCCTGCTCGAGGAGCAGCGCATCGACCCGGAGACGGCGGTGATGATCGGCAACGACGGCGTCACCGACATCGGCGGGGCGCACTCGGCGGGACTTGATACGATCTATATCCGCTCCAATATCTCCCCCCGGGAGCCGCTGCCCGCGGCGGACTATGTGCTCGAACGGATGGACCTCGCGCGGGTGGGGGATATCCTGCTTGACGTCCCGTAAACTGGACAGCAGATGAAAAAAACGCTTGCAATTTCCGATATGGTATGATATCCTTGAACAGTCTGAAAAAGGGTGGTCCTCTGGGCCGCGCGCGGTGGAGACTGTGAAATCCGCGCGGTGGAACGGCGCCAAGAACACCTATAATTACAGGAGGCAAAACATGGATCTGATCAAAATGCTTGACCAGCAGAACGTCAAGGCCGAGGCCCCGCAGATTCGCGTGGGCGACACCGTCCGCGTGCACATCAAGGTGACCGAGGGCGCGAAGGAGCGTATCCAGGTCTTCGAGGGCACTGTGATCGCCAAGAAGCACGGCGGCGTCAATGAGACCTTCACCGTCCGCCGCATCTCCTACGGCGTGGGCGTGGAGAAGGTGTTCCCGGTCCACTCTCCCAACGTGGTGAAGGTGGAGACCGTCCGCAAGGGCAAGGTGCGCCGCGCCAAGCTGTATTATCTGCGTGACCGCGTGGGTAAGGCTGCGAAGGTCAAGGAGAAACTCTAATCCGGTATTTGCAGGAAAAGGGGCGGGAGACCGTCCCTTTTTTTGCACCTTACGGCACAGTATGCCGCCTGCCCCGGCGGGCGGAGCAGATCGGAGGGAGCGAGATGAATATTCAGTGGTATCCCGGCCATATGACCAAGACGCGCCGGATGATGCTCGAGCAGATGAAGCTGATCGACCTTGCGGTGGAGATCATAGACGCCCGCATCCCGGTCTCCAGCCGCAACCCCGACCTGGACGGACTTCTGGGGGACAAGCCGCGCCTGATCGTCCTCAACCGCTGCGACCAGGCGGACGAGCAGATGAACCGCCGCTGGGCGGACTGGTTTCGGCGGCAGGGCTATCAGGTCCTGCCTGCCGACTCCCGCTCCGGCGCGGGGGTGAATCAGTTTGCCCCCACCGTCCGGGCCGCGCTGCGCGAGCAGATCGCCCGCTGGACGGAGAAGGGGCAGGTGGGCCGCCCGATCCGCGTGATGGTGGCGGGCGTGCCGAACGTGGGCAAGTCCACCTTCATCAACCAGGTCGCCCGGCGCAAGTCCGCCAAGGCGCAGAACCGCCCCGGCGTCACCCGGGGCAAGCAGTGGATCACGGTGGACAGCGGCCTGGAGCTGCTGGACACGCCGGGCATCCTCTGGCCGAAATTTGACGACCCCACGGTGGGTCTGCACCTGGCCTACACCGGCGCGGTGAAGGATGAGATCCTGGACCTGGAGACCCTCGCCTCCGGCCTGATGGGCCTGCTCGCCCGGCGCTATCCGCAGACGATCGAGGGGCGCTACAAGATCAAGGCTGACCCGGACGCCCAGGACTGGGAGCTGCTGGAGGCGGCGGGGCGCAAGCGGGGCTTTCTCATCTCCGGCGGCGAGGTGGACACGGAACGGATGAGCCGCGTCCTGCTGGAGGAGTTCCGCTCCGGCAAGCTGGGCCGATTCACCCTGGAGAGCCCGCCGGACGGGCCGGAGGCGGACGGATGAGCCGCCGCCCCCGGCCGGAGCGCGACCTCTGGGTGGAGGAGGAGCGCGTTTTTGCCGAGCGCGGATTTCTGCGCCTGTGCGGCGTGGACGAGGCGGGCGCCGGACCGCTGGCCGGACCGGTGTATGCCGCGGCGGTCATCCTGCCGCGCGGGCTGATCATCCCGGTGCTGGACGACTCCAAGCGCCTGACCGAGCGCCGCCGCGAGGCGCTCTTTCCGCAGATCCAGGAGCAGGCGGTCGCCTGGGCGGTCGCCTGGGCGGATGAGCGGGAGATCGAGGCGCTGAATATCCTCAACGCCAGAATGCTCGCCATGGACCGCGCGATTTCCAGACTGGACCCGGGCGCGGAGTACGCCCTCATCGACGGCAGCTACAATCACGGCATCCGCTGCCCGAATGAGACGCTGGTGAAGGGAGACAGCCGCAGCGCCAACATCGCCGCCGCCTCCATCCTCGCCAAGGTCAGCCGGGACCGCTATATGTGCCAGATGGCCGAGCGCTATCCGGAGTACCATTTTGAACAGCACAAGGGCTATCCGACCAAGCTGCACTATGAGATGCTCGAGCGCTACGGGCCCTGCCCCATCCACCGGCAAAATTTCCTGCGCAAGTTCTATGAGCAGAGACGCTGAGTATTACCTGGGACAGTGGGGGGAGGCGCTGGCCGCCCGCCTGCTCTACCGGCAGGGCTTTCACATCCTCGCCCACCGCTACACCTGCCGGGAGGGGGAACTGGACCTGGTCGCCCGCAGGGGAGAGACCCTCGCTGTGGTGGAGGTCAAGCTCCGCTCCGGGCGGCATGACGCGGGGGCGGCGGCGGTGACCGCCCGGAAGCAGGGGCGCATCCGCACGGCGGCGGCGCGCTACCTGACGGAGCATCCCGGGCTGGGCGAGCTGACCGTCCGCTTCGACGTCTGCCAGATCACTGCGCCGCAGGGGACGGCAACGGCGGAGCCAGGAATGGACTACTTTGAAAACGCCTTTTATTGAGGGGGAGGCCGCCGCTTCGACAGATTCCGGCCCCCTGCGGCCGCTATAATGAAAAAAGAACGGTGGACGGCGCTCTTTTCCGGGCAGAAAACTTGACCGCAGCGCCGATTGATGCAATAATAAATCGGTGTGGGCGCACGGCGCCCCGCCGCGGATGGCGGCGCGCCTGCGATCCAATCCTGACATGTGAGGACAGTGAAGCGTATGTACTATGTAAGCACGAGAAATAAGCAGCTGGAATTTACGCCGGCCCAGGCGATCTCTCAGGGCCTTTCCCGGGAGGGAGGACTGTTTCTCCCCGCCGCGCTGCCCCGCCTGCCGGGACATGCGCTGGAGAATCTGAAAAATATGTCCTACCAGCAGCGGGCGGTCTACATCATGGGCCTGTATCTGACCCACTTCACCACCTCGGAGCTGACGGCCTACACGGCCAAGGCCTACGGCCCGGAGAAATTTGACACCCGCGCGGTCGCCCCGGTCCACAAGGTGGACGGCAAGACCTACTGCCTGGAGCTCTGGCACGGCCCGACCTGCGCGTTCAAGGACATGGCGCTTCAGATGCTGCCCTATCTTCTGACTGCCTCCATGCGGAAAAACTATGACAATCGCACCGTCTGCGTCCTTGTGGCCACCTCCGGCGACACCGGTAAGGCGGCGATGGAGGGCTTCCGCGATGTGGACCAGACGAAGATCCTGACCTTCTACCCCAAGGACGGCGTGTCCGAGGTGCAGGCCCTCCAGATGAAGACGCAGGAGGGGGAGAACGTCGGCGTCTGCTCCGTCGTGGGCAATTTCGACGACGTGCAGACCGGCGTGAAGCAGCTCTTCTCCGATGAGGCGCTGCGCGCGCAGCTGGAGGAAAACCACATCTTCCTCTCCTCGGCCAACTCCATCAACTGGGGCCGCGTCCTGCCGCAGATCGTCTACTATGTCTCCGCCTACTGCGACCTGCTGCGCGATGGCGAGATCGCCAACGGCGATGCGATCAACGTCTGCGTGCCCACGGGGAACTTCGGCAATATCCTCGCCGCCTACTATGCCCGCGAGATGGGGGTGCCCATCGCAAAGCTGATCTGCGCCTCCAATAGCAACAATGTCCTCACCGACTTCCTGCGGACGGGTACCTATGACAAGAACCGTACCTTCTTCCATACCGTCTCCCCGTCGATGGATATCCTCATCTCCAGCAACCTCGAGCGCCTGCTCTACGCCCTCTCCGGCGGCGACGACCGCTGCGTGGCGGGATATATGGAGCAGCTCGCCGGCACCGGCTCCTACACGGTGGACGAGGACATCCGGAAGAAGCTCACCGCCCTCTTTGACGCCGGCTATGCCGACGAGGAGGCGACCAAGTCGGCCATCGGCCGTCTCTGGACGGAGCACCGCTATCTGATCGACACCCATACGGCGGTGGCTTTCCATGTGCTTGAGGAGTACCGCGCGCGCACGGGGGACGAGACCCCCACCGTGGTGGCCTCCACCGCCAGCCCCTTCAAATTCTGCGACGCGGTGCTCGACGCCATCGGCGTGGAGGAGCGCGCCCAGGGCGCGGCGCTGCTTGACCAGCTCGCGGAGGCGACCGGCGTCGCCGTGCCCCGTCCGCTCGCCGGCCTGCGGGAGAAGACGGTCCGCTTTGACGGCTGGGTGCAGAAGGAGCAGATGAAGGCGGTCGTGACCGGCTTTCTGAAGTAATGGCACTCTTTGCCATCGGGGACACACACCTGTCCTTCTCCGCCGGAAAACCGATGGACGTCTTCGGCCCGGCGTGGAGGGACCACGCCGAACGGCTCCGCGCGGGCTTTGCCGCCCATGTGGGCGCAGAGGACACCGTCCTCCTGCTGGGAGATCTCAGCTGGGGGATGCGCCTGGAGGACTGTGCGGAGGACTTTCGCTTCCTCAACGCCCTCCCGGGCGCGGTCAAGCTGATCGTGAAGGGCAACCACGACTACTGGTGGACGACAGGTCAGAAGATGGAGCGCTTTTTTCAGGCGCAGGGCCTGCACACCCTCCGCCTGCTGCACAACAGCTGCTGGCTGTACGGCGATGTGGCCCTGTGCGGCACGCGCGGCTGGTTTCTCGACCAGGACCAGCAGCCGCAGAATGAAAAGCTGCTCCGGCGCGAGTGCATCCGGCTGGAGACGTCGCTGCGCGCGGCGGGGGAGCGGGAGAAGATCGTCTTCCTCCACTATCCGCCGCTCTACCACGGCTACCGCTGCGAGCCCATTCTGGATCTGCTCGAGCGGTACGGCGTCAGACGGTGCTGCTATGCCCACCTTCATGGCCGCGCCTGCCAGCTTGCCCTGCAGGGGAGGCGGGGGCAGACGGACTTTTCGCTGCTTTCCGCCGACTATTTGGGGTTTGCACCAAAAAAAATTTTAGATTGACCCGGTCTTTTCACAAAAAAGAGTGGAAATCTATGCGTAAGTCTGATACAATAACACACTGATGATTTTGTCAAGTCAGAGCGGCAGCCCGCTCAAAGAGGAGGAACATCCCCATGAATCTGAAGAATGTAGAGAAAAAAGAACATAACACCGCTGAGCTGACCATTGAGATCTCCGGCGCGGAGTTTCAGGCCGCCGTTGAGAAGGTCTACCGCAAGGTGAAGAGCCAGATCACTCTGCCCGGCTTCCGCAAGGGCAAGGCCCCGCGCAAGCTGGTGGAGAAGATGTACGGCTCGGACGTGTTCTATGAGGATGCGCTTGATGAGCTCTCCCCGGCGATCATGGAGGAGATCGGCAAGCAGGAGGACCTGGAGCTGGTCGGCTATCCCAAGACGGACGTCAAGTCCATGGGCCCGGAGGGCGTGGAGCTGGTGATCACCGTCGGCCTGATGCCGGTGGCCACCCTGGGCCAGTACAAGGAGATCCCCGCCCCGAAGGAGGAGGTCTCCGTCTCTGAGGAGGAGGTCGAGACCGCCCTGCGCCCCTATATCAGCCGCGCGACCACTCAGGTCACGGTGGACCGCCCGGTGCAGGAGGGCGACACCGCCGTCATCGACTTTGAGGGCTTTGTGGACGGCGTCCCCTTCGAGGGCGGCAAGGGGGAGAACCATGAGCTGAAAATCGGCTCCGGCACCTTTATCCCCGGCTTTGAGGAGCAGCTCATCGGCGTCTCCGCCGGCGAGGAGAAGGATGTCGAGGTCACCTTCCCCGAGCAGTATCACGCCGCCGAGCTGGCGGGCAAGGCCGCTGTCTTCCACTGCAAGGTCCATGAGGTCCATGAGGAGCAGGTCCCCGTTCTGGACGACGAGTTTGCCAAGGACGTCTCTGAGTTTGAGACCATCGAGGCGCTCAGAGCCGACCTGAGAGCCAAGGCCCTCGAGCGCAAGCAGAAGGACGCGGAGAACGCCTTCCAGCAGTCCGTTCTCGCCGCTGCGGTCAGCAACGCGCAGATGGATATTCCGGACACGATGGTGGAGTACGAGACCGACCGGACGATGGAGAACTACGAGTCCCGGATGCAGGGCAGCGGTATCTCCTTCGACCAGTATCTGAACATGATGGGCACCAACCGCACCGAGTTCCGCCGGAACGTCCGCGCTGACGCCCTGCGCCAGATCCAGAACGACCTGCTCCTGCGCGCCGTTGCCGACGCGGAGGACATCCAGGTCACCGGGGACGAGGTGGAGGAGCACGTCAAGAGCCTGAGCGAGCAGTACGGCATGGAGGCGGACAAGATCAAGGCCGCCATCCCGCAGGAGAACCTGGAGCGCGATGTCCGCATGGAGAAAGCCGCGCAGGTGATCTACAGCAGCGCCGTGGTGGTCGCCGCGGCGGACATGAGCAAGGAAGAGGAGAAGGCGGCGAAGAAGGCTGCCAAGGCTGAGGAGAAGGCTGCCAAGAAGGAGGCCAAGGCCGAGGCCAAAGCGGAGAAGAAGGCAGACGAGGAGTAATGTCGTCCTCTGGTCCCGTCGGCGGGTATATCTGTGCCCGCCGGCGGGTATCCTGTAAGCACTTTTCTGTTTTTCTAAGGAGTAATCACTATGAGCTTAGTACCCTATGTAGTGGAGCAGACCAACCGCGGAGAGCGCAGCTATGACATTTTCTCCCGCCTGCTCAACGACCGCATTATCTTCCTGTCCGAAGAGGTCAATGATACCACCGCGTCTCTGGTCGTGGCGCAGCTGCTCTATCTGGAGGCCCAGGACCCGGAGAAGGATATTCAGTTCTACATTAACAGCCCCGGCGGCAGCGTGACGGCAGGGATGGCGATCTATGACACGATGCAGTATATCAAGTGCGACGTGTCCACCATCTGCATCGGCATGGCTGCCAGCATGGGCGCTTTCCTGCTCTCCAGCGGAACCAAGGGCAAGCGGATCGCCCTGCCCAACGCGGAGATCATGATCCACCAGCCCTCTGCCGGCACGCAGGGCAAGGTGACCGACATGGAGATCGACGTGGAGCACTTCCTGAAGATCAAGAAGCGCATCAATGAGATCCTGGCGGCCAACACCGGCAAGGACCCGGAGCAGGTGAAGGCGGACTCCGAGCGCGACCACTGGCTGACTGCGGAGGAGGCCAGGGAGTACGGCCTGATCGATCAGATCTTTTACAACCGCTGAGTCTGCCCCGGCGCTCATGCGGCTCAGGGAGGAACGCAGCGATGGCAAAGAATGACGATAGAAGAATGACAGTCCACTGCTCTTTCTGCGGGAAGAGCCAGGACAAGGTGGAGCGGATCATCGCCGGTCCGAACGCCTATATCTGCAACGAGTGCATTCAGCTCTGCAATGAGATCCTCAGCGACAGTGAGGACTACGGACCGGAGAGCGTAGAGCTGGAGGTTCCGGATGAGATCCCCACCCCGCGGGAGATCCGGGCGGTGCTCGACCGCTATATCATCGGCCAGGAGGCGGCGAAGGTCTCCCTGTCCGTCGCGGTCTACAACCACTATAAGCGCATCTACTTCGGCGGAGACGACGATGTGGAGCTGCAAAAGTCCAACATTCTCCTCCTCGGGCCGACGGGCTGCGGCAAGACGCTCTTTGCCCAGACGCTGGCGCGCATCCTGAATGTGCCGTTTGCCATCGCCGATGCGACCACGCTCACCGAGGCGGGCTATGTCGGCGACGACGTGGAGAACATTCTCCTGCGTCTGGTCCAGGCGGCGGACTATGATGTGGAGCGCGCCCAGCGGGGCATCATCTATATCGACGAGATGGATAAGATCGCTCGCAAGAGCGAGAATACCTCCATCACCCGCGATGTCTCCGGCGAAGGGGTGCAGCAGGCGCTGCTGAAGATCTTGGAGGGCACTGTGGCCAATGTGCCTCCCCAGGGCGGGCGCAAGCACCCGCATCAGGAGTTCATCCAGGTGGACACGACGAATATCCTCTTCATCTGCGGCGGCGCGTTTGACGGCATCGAGAAGATCATCGAGCGCCGTCAGGATAAGAAGGGGATCGGCTTCGGCGGCTCTGTGCAGACGCGCCGGGAGCGCGAGCAGACGGATATCCTCGCCTCGGTGCAGCCGCATGACCTGCTGAAATTCGGCATCATCCCCGAGCTGATCGGCCGTCTCCCGGTGATCACCACGCTCAGCGCCCTTGACCGCGATCAGCTCGTGCAGATCCTCACCGAGCCCAAGAACGCCCTGGTCAAGCAGTATCAGAAGTTGCTGGAATACGACCGGGTCCGTCTGGAGTTCCAGCCGGAGGCGCTGCAGGCCGCCGCCGACCTGGCGCTCGAGCGCGGCATCGGCGCGCGCGGCCTCCGCGCCGTCCTGGAGGGCTCGATGAACAAGCTGATGTATGATATCCCGTCCGACCCCACCATTGACGCGGTGACGCTCACGCCGGAGAGCATCCGCGGCGAGGACAGCCCAATCATCCATCGGGACCCGGAGCGGTTGAAGCGCCCGGTCCCCCGGCTCGGCGCCAGTACGCTTCAGTCGATGAAGGACCATGCCCGGGGACACGGCAACGCGTCCTGAATGCCTATCAGCGATTTGATTGGCCGCAAGACCGCCTGCCTCAGGCGGCCTTACGGTCAATTTTTCTCAGGGAGGTGACAGCATGAGCGAAAGTGAAGAGAAAATGGAGCTCCGGGAGGAGACGCTGCGCGTTCTGCCCACCCTGGCGCTGCGCGGCCTGACGGTCTTTCCCAATATGCTGATCCATTTTGACGTGGGGCGCGAGTCCTCGCTCAAGGCGCTGGAGCACGCGATGGACCACGGGGACGATCTGTTTCTCGTGACGCAGAGATCCATCCTGGTGGAGCAGCCCGATCTGGACGACCTCTATCAGGTGGGCACCATCTGCTCCATCCGCCAGCTCCTCCGCCTGCCGGACAACAACATCCGCATCATGGTGGAGGGGCAGATGCGCGCCAGCCTGGTCAGTCTGGAGCAGGAGCGCCCCTATCTCCTCGCGCAGGTGGACCCCATCCCCGCTGTCTCCCAGCCCGAGCGGGTCACACCGCACACCGAGGCGGTGGTCCGCAAGGCCTATGAGCTCTTTGAGCGCTATGGCGAGCTGTCGGAGAAGCTGCCTGCGGAGCTGATCCTCAACGTGTTCGGCAGCCGGGACCCCGGCTATATCGCCGACTATATCGCCCAGAATATCCCCATCCGCGGCGAGGACAAGCAGACCGCCCTGGAGGAGCTCCACCCGGTCCGCCGGCTGGAGAAGGTGAACCGCATTCTGGCCCGGGAGCTCCAGGTGCTCACCGCCGAGCATGAGCTGGAGGGCAAGATCCGCGACCACATGAGCCAGGCCCAGCGGGACTACTACCTGCGCGAGCAGCTTAAGGTGATCCAGTCCGAGCTGGGGGAAGAGGGCGGCGACGAGGAGACCGCCGAGTACCGCAAACGCATCAAAAAGGCGAAACTCCCCAAAGAGGTGGAGGAAAAGCTAAACAAGGAGCTCAAGCGGCTGGAGAAGCAGCCTTTCGGCTCGGCGGAGGGCGCCGTGCTGCGCAACTATCTGGACACCTGTCTGGAGCTGCCGTGGAATAAGCGCAGCCGGGAGCGCCTGAATGTGGAGGCGGCCCGGAAGATCCTGGATGCCGACCACTTTGGCATGGAGAAGGTGAAGGAGCGCATTCTGGAGTTCCTCGCCGTCAAGCAGCTCGCCCCGCAGCTCCGGGGGCAGATCCTCTGCCTCTACGGCCCGCCGGGCGTCGGCAAGACCTCCATCGCCGGGTCGATCGCGCGGGCGATGAACCGCAAGATGGCCCGCGTCTCTCTGGGCGGCATCCACGACGAGGCGGAGATCCGCGGCCACCGCAAGACCTATATCGGCGCGATGCCGGGGCGCATCATCGCGGCGGTCTCCAAGGCGGGGACCTCCAATCCCCTCATCCTGCTCGACGAGATCGACAAGCTGGGGCAGGACCACAGGGGAGACCCCGCGTCCGCCCTGCTGGAGGTGCTGGACGCCGAGCAGAACAGCACCTTCCGCGACCATTTCCTCGAGCTGCCCTTTGACCTCTCCGATGTGCTCTTTATCACCACCGCAAACGATCTCTCCACCGTCCCGCGCCCGCTGCTGGACCGGATGGAGGTGATCGAGCTGGGCAGCTACACCGATGAGGAGAAGCTGCAGATCGCCCGCCGCCACCTCCTGCCACGCGAGATGAAGCGCCACGGCCTCAAGGCCAGCCAGCTCCGTGTGACGGACGACGCCATCCGCGAGCTGATCGCCGGCTATACGAGAGAGTCGGGCGTCCGCCTGCTTGAGCGCAAGCTGGCCTCGCTCTGCCGCAAGGCGGCGATGGAGCTGGTCAGCGGTGAGGATGTCCGCCGGGTGAACGTGACCGGCGACAGCCTGGAGGCCCTTCTGGGGCCGCGGCAGTACCACCCCGAGCGCCTGGCGCGCGTCCCGCAGGTGGGCCTGGTCAACGGGCTGGCCTGGACCGCCGCCGGCGGCGAGCTGCTGGAGGTGGAGGTCAACGTGGTGCCCGGCTCGGGCAAGGTGGAGCCGACCGGCAACCTCGGCAAGGTGATGCAGGAGTCCTGCCACTCGGCGATCTCCTATATCCGCAGCCGTACCACCCAGCTCGGCATCGACCCCGATTTCCACAAAAATCAGGATATCCACATCCACTTCCCCGAGGCGGCCACCCCGAAGGACGGCCCCTCTGCCGGTATCGCCATCACCACGGCGATCGTTTCCGCCCTCACCGGGGCCAAGGTCAAGTGCGGCCTGGCGATGACGGGGGAGGTGACGCTGCGCGGCCGGGTCCTTCCCATCGGCGGCCTGAAGGAGAAGACAATGGCGGCCCACCGGAACGGGATCCAGACCGTCATTATCCCGCAGGACAACGAGAAGGATCTGGAGAAGATCGACCAGACGGTGCGCTCGGCCCTGCGCTTTGTCACCGTCACCCAGGTGGACCAGGTGCTGGGCGAGGCGCTGGACTTTTCAGGCACGGAGATCCACCCGGACTTCTATCACGGCTTTGAGCTGGGACAGACGCCGGTGACCCGCTCCAACGCCATCAGACAGTAGGTGAACGCATGAACCTGAACCAAGCGGCCTTTACCATCGGGGCGACCGCGCCCAAGGCGTTCGTCCGGGACGGACTGGCGCAGATCGCCTTTGCCGGGCGGTCCAACGTGGGCAAGAGCTCGGTCATCAACTGCTTGCTCAACCGGAAGAACTTCGCCCGCGTCGGCAGCGCGCCGGGGAAGACCAGCCAGATCAACTATTTTCTCATCGACAGCCAGCTCTACCTCGTCGACCTGCCGGGCTACGGCTATGCCAAGGTCTCCAAGGCGGAGCGGGAGCGCTGGGGCAGGCTGATGGAGGCGTATTTCGCCTCCGGCCTGATCACGCGGGGCGTCCAGATCGTGGACGCCCGCCACAAGCCCACGGCGGACGACCAGACGATGATGCGCTGGTTTCGAGAGAGCGGCTGCCCGGTGACCGTGGTGGCCAACAAGCTCGACAAGCTGAAAAAGAGCGAGATCGAGCCCAATCTGCTGCGCGTCCGCGAGGTACTGGAGCTGGGGGAGGAGATGGAGCTGCTGCCCTTCTCCGCCGAGCGCCGGACCGGCGTGGAATCGCTCCGGCAGATATTGTTCGGACAGAGCGGCGTGAACGGCTGAGACTGCCTGCCGGAACACAACCAGACTGGCCGCAGAGAAACTTTCGTTCTCTGCGGCTTGTCTTTTTGCAGTGGATTTTGTATAATACCAGTATCACTGTTTATCTGTATGAAGCAGGGAGGCGGCCCGGTTTGTCATTTCTCGATTCCCTGGGGACCATGTTCGATTTGGAGCTGGCCCTGTCGCTGCTGGTCCGGGCCCTGGCCGCCCTGCTCTGCCTGACGGTGCATGAGCTCTGCCACGGTCTGGCCGCCCGTTATCTGGGGGACCCGACGGCGGAGTATATGGGGCGCATCTCGCTCAATCCGCTGCACCACATCGACCTGTTCGGCCTGATCCTGCTGCTCACGGCGGGCTTTGGCTGGGCAAAGCCGGTGCCGGTGGACCCGAGATATTTCAAAAACCCCAAGCGCGGTATGGCGGTCACGGCGCTGGCCGGCCCGACGTCCAACTTTGTCCTGGCGATCCTCTCGGCGTTCCTGCTGCAGGCGATGGTCCGGGCGGAGCTGTGGCGCTCGATGCCGGGCACTTGGGGCATGGCCTTTGCCGCGGCCATGCTCTGGCTCAATTTGGGTCTTGGGATCTTTAATCTGTTTCCCATTCCGCCGCTGGACGGGTCCAAGGTGCTCTTTTCCTTCCTGCCGGACAGGGTGTATTTCTGGATTTTGCGGCATGAGCGCTATATCATGCTGGTGCTCTTCGCGCTCGTCTTCTTCGGCGCGCTCGATGGCCCGCTCAACGCCCTGCTCCGTCTGGCACTCGACGGCGTCTGCCGCCTCACGGGCCTCGCCCCCGACGTGTTCTGGACGCTGATCATCGGCCTGTACGCCTGAAGGAGGCGCTTGTTTGGAAGCTCCGGTATACCACCTGGACAGCGTCGTGAAGACCAGGACGCAGCCGGCGGACTTTGACGGACCGCTCGACCTGATCCTGGCGCTGCTGAGCAAGAATAAGATGGAGATCCAGGACATCCAGATCTCCCTCATCCTGGACCAGTACCTCGCCTGGATGGACCGGCGCAAGGAGCTTGATCTGGAGGTGGCCAGCGAGTTTGTGACGATGGCCGCCCAGCTGGTCTACATCAAGACGAGAATGCTGCTGAGCATCCACGATGAGGAGGCCCTCTCCGAGATGGAGGAGCTCATCGCCTCACTGGAGGAGCGCCAGCGGCACGAGAACTATAAAAAGATCAAGCAGATCATTCCCCGTATGCTACAGCGCTATGAGGTGGGGCGGGACTGCCTCACCCGGATGCAGGAGCCAGTCACCCCGGACCGCACCTATCGCTATGTGCATCAGCCGGACGACCTGCTGCGCGCCCTCAGCGGCGTGCTGGAGCGGGGAGGGGAGCAGCTCCCTCCGCCGGAGCGGGCCTTTCGCGGCATCGTCGGGCGCGAGCCCTATCCGGTGGGGAATAAGGCGTCGGAGATCCTGCGGCGTCTGCTCCACGAGGGCGTCATGCGCTTTCGCGCCCTGTTTCAAAACAGCAGGAGCCGGTCTGAGATCGTCGCCACCTTCCTGGCGGTGCTCGAGCTGTGCAAGGCGAGCCGGGTCCGTCTGGCGGGGACGGAGCAGGAGTGCACCGTCACCCGGACCGGCGCGCAGGCAGAGGAAGGGGAGACCTCCGAATAGTCAGGTGAGCACATGGAAAAACTGGAACAGAAAGAGATGATCGCCGCGCTGGAGGGCATTCTGTTCGCCGCAGGAGAGCCGATCGGCGTGGAGCGCCTCTGCCTCGCGCTGGAGCTGAGCCGGGACGAGGTGGACGCTCTGTGCAAGCAGCTTGCAGATCACTACAGCTATGAGCGCCGCGGCATCCGTCTCCTGCGCCTGCAGGACAGCTATCAGCTCTGCTCATCGCCGGAATATGCCGGTCGGATCCGCAAGGCGTTTGAGCGCCGCAAGCCGCCGCAGCTCTCCCAGCCGGCGCTGGAGGTGCTCTCCATCATCGCCTATTACCAGCCCACCACGCGGGCCTATGTCGAGCAGGTGCGCGGGGTGGACTCCTCCTATACCATCAATCTGCTCCTCGAGCGCGGCCTGATCGAAGAGGCGGGGCGCCTCTCCGTTCCGGGGCGGCCCACGCTGTTTCGGACCACGGCGCATTTTCTCCGCTGCTTCAGCCTCTCCAGCCTGGAGGAGCTGCCCCCTCTGCCGCAGACCGGCGAGGAGGAGCAGCTCGCCCGGCAGCTCGGCGCGGCAAAGGCGGAGCAGGGTGCATCGGATGAGTCTCAGACGCCGGAGGACGGCGGGAAAGCGGGCGCCACATGACGG
The DNA here is from genome assembly GCA_949283375.1 of uncultured Eubacteriales bacterium. GTDB lineage: Bacteria > Bacillota > Clostridia > Oscillospirales > Oscillospiraceae > Onthomonas. Next base: position 141,893 of record CASDSM010000012.1, read on the forward strand.
GATGGATCGTTTTTGCAGCTGTGCTGGCGGCGCTCGCCCTCCTGTCACTGGTACGGCTGGGGGCCCAGTTGACCTACGGGAAGGACGGCCTGATCATAAAGGTCCGGGTGGGACTGCTGCGCGTCACCGTCTTTCGCACCCAAAAGAAGCCAAAGCGCAGCCGCCGCAGGAGAGCACCGGAGGGCAGGCGGGTCGCGCCCCGGCAGGGGAAGAGCCGGCCGGCCGGCCGGAGGCTGGCGGGCCAGACGGAGGCCGCCGGTCCGTCCGCAGCACCGAAACAGCCGCAGGAGAAGGCGGAGGCCGCTCCTCCCTCTGCACAGAAGACGGAGAACCGCCCTCCTTCCACGCATACACAGAAGCCCGGGAAACATCCCCCCGCCGCAGCGGAGGCGCAGGGAAATGCGCCGGACGGCGCGGAAAAGCGGGAGGACGTGACGGAGGAGAAAAAGGGCGGACTTCCCCTTCCGCTGCTGGAGCTGATCGACTTTGCCCTGGACGCGGTGGGTGCGCTGATCTCCCGATTGCAGATCGACACGCTGGAGGTGGACTACACCATCGCCGGAAAGTGCGACCCCGCCTCGGCGGCCATCCAGTACGGCATGATCTGTGCCGGCGGGGGGACGCTGGTGGCGGTGCTGGAGAACAGCTTTTACCGTATCCGCCGCAGGGAAATTCGCGCGCAGGTGGACTTTGAGGCGACAGAGCCGCTGATCTGGCTCTCCCTCTCCCTCTCCCTGCGATTGGGACAGATCGTTGCACTTGCCTGCCGTCTCGGGCTGGCATTCTATCGAAAACTGAAAAATCAGCGACAGGAGGAAGAAAAAGATGGAACAGAAGCATCCGATCAATGAGGTACTGAATCTCACAATGGAGCGGCTGAAGGAGATGGTGGATGTCAACACCGTAGTCGGCACGCCGATCACCACCCCGGACGGGGTGACGGTGATCCCGATCTCCCGGGTCAGCATGGGCTTTGCCTCGGGCGGGTCCGACTTCTCCCCCAAGAGCCTGCCGGCCAACAAGAACAACTGCTTCGGCGGCGGCTCGGGCGCGGGCGTGACGGTGACGCCGGTCTCCTTCCTGATCATCCGCGGCGACAACGTCAAGATGATGCCGGTGGAGCCGGTGCTGGGCGGTCCGGTGGAGCGGGCGATCGACATGGTGCCCGAGCTGGTGGAGAAGGTCTCCGCCCTCCTGGCCAAGAAGGGGGAGGAAGCCGCCGCGCCGGGCGCTGACAAGGCGGCGAAAAAGTAATTTCTTGAGGTGAACCTTTGCAATGAAGCAGAACAGATGGATTGCGCTGTCAATGGCGGTCCTGCTGGCGGCCGGACTGTCCCTGCATGCCCTGGCGGCGGAGGCGGGGACCTCCACTCCGCCGGAGAGCTCCGCGACCTCCACCATTGTGGTGGATGCCTGGTCCGGCCGCGTCATCTATGAGGACAACGCGGACGAGCAGCGGCCCATCGCCAGCGTGACCAAGATCATGACCGGCTATCTGGCGGCGGAGGGGCTGACGGAGGAGGATCTGGACGAGATCTACACCGTCTCCGCCCACGCCGCGGCCTCGGACGAGGGCGGTACCTCGATGTACTTCGAGGCGGGGGACGAGGTCTCGATGGAGGTGCTCCTCTACGGCACCATGCTGCGCTCCGGTAACGACGCCGCCGTCGCCCTGGCAGAGGCCTGTGCAGACGGGGACGAGCAGGCGTTTATCGACCGGATGAACGCCAAGGCGGAGGAGCTGGGGATGACGAGCACCCATTTCAGCAACGTCAACGGCCTGGTGGACGAGGACAACTATTCCACCGCCCGCGATTTGGCCATCCTCGGCCGGGCGGCCATGGAAAACGAGCTGTTTGCCCGCATTGTGGCGACCTGGTACATCGAGATCGACGGCTACCAGATCGAGAACCACAACATGCTCCTGAGCGACGAGTATATGGGCCGCGAGGAGTGCCTGGGCATCAAGACCGGCTTTACCACGGCGGCAGGGCGCACCCTGGTCTCCTGCGCGCAGCGGGACGGCTCCCGCTTCATTGTGGTCACGCTCAACGACGCCAACGACTATGAGGATCATATGGCGTTCTACGAGTGGGCGTTTGCCAACTATCCCGCCTACGTCCTCTGCGAGGAGGGGGAGGCGCTGGCCACGCTGCACGTCGGCAATCAGGATGTTCCCCTGATCGCCTCGGAGACGCTGGTCTCATCGGTCGAGCCGTCGGACGAGGCGGACCTCCGCAGCGCCCTCACCCTGCCCGGCAGGATCAGCGGCACCGTCTCGCAGGGCTCGGTCGCGGGGACCGCGACCTTCACGCTCAACGGGGAGCCGCTCGGCACCGTTGAGCTGCTCTACGGCTCCCTCGTGGTCAGTTGATGGAAGAGCGGCTCAGCAAGCTCCTCTCCGCCTGGGGCGTCTGTTCGCGCCGCCAGGCGGAGCGCTATTTGACGCAGGGGCGCGTCACGGTCAACGGCGAGACGGCCGGCCTGGGGCAAAAGGCGGACGGCGGACGGGACACCATCTGCCTGGACGGCGTCCCGCTCTCCCCGGCCGGTGGAGAGGCGGCGGAAAAGGTCTGCCTGATGCTCCATAAACCGCGCGGCTATGTGACCACGCTCTCAGACGAACAGGGCAGGCCGGCGGTGGCGGACCTGACCGCCGGCTGCGGTCTCCGCCTCTATCCGGTCGGGCGGCTCGACCTGAACTCGGAGGGACTGCTGCTGATGACCAACGACGGGGCGCTGACCTACCGCCTCACCCATCCCAGCCATCAGGTGGAGAAGGAGTATCAGGTCCGGGTGACCGGCCCACTCTGGGCGGGGATCGCCGCCCTGCGCAGGCCGATGACGGTGGATGGGGAACAGATGGAGGCGGTGCGGGTCCAGCTCCTGTCCCGGGGAGAGGGGAGCGCCCTGCTCTCCATCACCATCTGCCAGGGGAAGAACCGGCAGATCCGCCGGATGTGCCGGGCAGCCGGCCTGACCGTCCACCGGCTGCGCCGCGTCCGGGAGGGGTCGCTCTGCCTGGGAGACCTGAAGGCCGGACAGTGGCGCTGGCTGACCGCCGAAGAGCTGCGGACCCTGCGGGAGGATTGAGAGATTTGCAAGTTTCAGAATGTGACTTGCAAAAATTGCTTGCATTTTCCCGAAATTTTCGCTATGATAGTGTCTGTCAGAATGACGCGCCGCAGATTCATGCATGTTTTCCGGAAGAAAACGGTATGAACGCGCGGTAGTACGCGAGCGCCGGAGGCAGAGCGTCCGGCGCGGGGGAAGGGTGCAGACACAGTGCCGAACGATATTTTGACGACAATCCAGGAGAATATGTCCGGCTTTTCCAAGGGACAGAAGCTGATTGGCAATTATATCCTCAACTACTATGACAAGGCCGCCTTCATGACGGCCAGCAAGCTGGGCAAGACGGTCCACGTCAGCGAGTCCACCGTGGTCCGCTTTGCCGCCGAACTCGGATTTGACGGATATCCCAGCATGCAGAAGGCGCTTCAGGAGATGATCCGCAACAAGCTCACCTCCATCCAGCGCATCGAGGTCTCCAATGACCGCATCGGCAATCAGGACGTGCTGTCCATGGTGATGCAGGCGGACGTGGAGAAGATCCGCATGACGCTGGAGGAGACCGACCGGGAGAGCTTTGCCCACGCGGTGGACGCCATCTGCCGGGCCAAGACGATCTACATCTTGGGCGTGCGCTCCGCCAGCGTGCTGGCCAATTTCCTGGCCTTCTACTTCCACTACATCTTTGACCACGTCATCAACATCGCCACTGTCTCCATCAGCGAGGTCTTTGAGCAGGCGATCCACGTCGGCCCGGAGGATGTGTTCATCGGCCTGTCCTTCCCGCGCTACTCCAAGCGGACGGTGACGGCGATGGGCTATGCCAAGAGCCAGGGCGCGCAGGTGATCGCCATCACGGACAGCAAGACCTCGCCGTTGCTCCCGCTGGCGGACGTCTCCCTGATCGCCAAGAGCGATATGGCCTCCTTTGTCGACTCTCTGGTGGCCCCGCTCAGCCTGGTCAACGCGCTGATCGTGGCTGTCAGCCGGAAAAAGGAGCAGGAGCTCCAGATCACCTTGGGCAAGCTGGAGGAGATCTGGGCGAAGTATGACGTCTACGACAAGCCCGCCGGCAACTGAGGGGGCGTTTCATTTGCAGGAAAAGCAGATCGCCGTCATCGGCGGCGGACCGGCCGGGATGATGGCGGCGCTCGCGGCGGCGCGTCAGGGCGCGCAGGTGACACTGATCGACCGCAACCGCACCCTGGGGCGCAAGCTGCGCATCACCGGCAAGGGCCGGTGCAACGTGGCCAACGACTGCACAGCGGAGGAGGTCCTGCGCCACATCCCGCGCAACAGCCGCTTCCTCTACAGCGCGCTCAGCCAGTTCTCGCCGGAGGATGTCAGACAGTTTTTTGAACAGCTCGGTGTCCCGCTCAAGACAGAGCGGGGCAATCGCATGTTTCCGGTCTCCGACCACGCGCACGATGTGGCGGACGCCCTCGTCAAGGCCCTCCGGGAGGAGGGGGTGACGGTCCGCACCGGCCGTGTCGCGGCCCTGCTCACGGCGCACGGGGCGGTCTCCGGCCTCAAGCTGGAGAGCGGGGAGCGGCTCCGGGCGCAGGCGGCTGTGATCGCCACCGGCGGTCTCTCCTATCCGGCAACCGGCTCGACGGGGGACGGCTACCGCTTGGCGAAGATGGCGGGGCATACCATCGCAGAGCCGCGGGCCTCGCTGGTGCCGCTGGAGGCGGAGCACTGCTGCGCGGCCCTGCAGGGCCTGAGCCTGCGCAATGTCGCCATCTGCGTGCGCAATCAGGAGGGAAAGCCGCTCTACCGCGATTTCGGAGAGCTGCTGTTCACCCACTTCGGCCTCTCAGGCCCGCTGGTGCTCAGCGCGAGCGCCCATATGCGGGACTTTTCGCGGGAGCACTACCGGATCGAGATCGACCTTAAGCCTGCGCTGGATGAGAAGACGCTGGACGCCCGCCTGTTGCGCGACTTTCAGCAGAACAACAACCGCGGCTTCCAGAACAGCCTGCACGGCCTGCTGCCGCGCCTGCTGATTCCGGAGGTGGTGCGCCGCTCCGGCATCCCGCCGGAGACCAGAATTCACGACATCACCCGCCAGCAGCGCCAGCAGCTCCTGCGGGTGCTCAAGTGTTTTACGGTGGAGATCACCGGGCCGCGCCCGGTGCGCGATGCCATTATCACCTCCGGCGGTGTGACCGTCTCCGAGGTGAATCCGGCCACGATGGCCTCCAAACGCCTGCCCGGCCTCTATTTTGCCGGCGAGGTGCTGGATGTGGACGGCTATACGGGCGGATTTAATCTACAGATCGCCTGGTCCACCGGCTATGCCGCCGGATGCTGGGCGGCCTGGGACCCTGTCCCGGGCCAGGAGGGATGAATCGAATGTCATTTGTCAGCATTGCCCTGGATGGTCCGTCCGGCGCGGGAAAGAGCACTCTGGCGCGCCGGCTGGCGGAGACGCTGGGCTATCTCTATGTCGATACCGGCGCGATCTACCGGACGGTGGGCCTCTGGGTGCGCCGGCAGAGCTGCGATCCGGGGGAGGAGGCGGCGGTCTCCGCACTGCTCGGACGACTTGAGATCCGGATGCAGGTGGAGCAGGACGGAGTGCAGCACATGTACCTGAATGGGGAAGATGTGACCGGCCAGATTCGGGAGCCGGAGATCTCCATGTATGCCTCGGCCGTCTCCGCGCTGCCGCCTGTGCGCGCCTTTCTGCTGGAGATGCAGCGCCAGCTCGCGCGCACCCACAGCGTTGTGATGGACGGTCGGGACATCGGCACGGTGGTCCTGCCGGACGCAACGGTGAAGATTTTCCTCACCGCTGTCCCGGAGGTGCGCGCCCGGCGCCGCTGGCTGGAGCTGCGTGAGCGGGGCAATACGGACTCCTATGAGCAGGTCCTGCAGGATGTCATCCGCCGCGACGAGCAGGACAGGAACCGGGCGATCGCCCCGCTGCGTCAGGCGGAGGACGCCGTACTGCTGGACACCTCCGGGCTGGATCTGGAGGAGAGCAGCCGGGCGCTGCTGGAAATTGTGAAGGAGAAGATCGGATGAGCACAGAAACGGGAGAGAAGAAGCAAAAATATCCCTACCGGACGGCAAAACAGTGCCGTCCCTGGTATATCCTGATCTACAGCGTGATCTGGCTCTTCTACCGGGCCATCTTCTGGCTGCGCATCAAGGGGCGGGAGAACATTCCGGACGGCCCGGCAGTGATCTGTCCGCGGCACTGCACGGCTGCCGATCCCCCTATTGCCTGCTTTGGCCTGACGAAGAAGCACTCCGCCCGCATGATGGCAAAGCAGGAGCTGCTGGAGGTCCCGGTCATCGGCCAGGCGCTCTACCTGCTCGGCGCGTTCCCGGTCAACCGGGGCGCGAATGATATGGCCGCCATCAAGAGCGCGCTGCGCTGCCTGAAGGAGGGCAGCAAACTCCTCATGTTCCCGGAGGGGACCCGCGTCCGCGAGGGAGAGACGCCGGAGGCCAAGACGGGCGCCATCATGTTCGCCCTGCGCTCTGGTGCGCCCATCGTGCCGGTCTATCTGACCCGCGCCAAGCCCTTTCGCCCGATGACGATGGTCTTCGGCGAGCCGTACCACCCGCAGATCGCCGGCCGCCGCGCCACGCCGGAGGAATACCAGCGCCTGGCCGACGAGCTGCTGCAGAAGATCTACGCGCTGGAGGACCGGGTATGAAGGTGACGCTGGCCAAGACGGCGGGCTTCTGCTACGGTGTCCGCCGCGCGGTGGAGCTCGCCGAGCAGACCGCCCAGTCCGGCCGCGCCTGCGTGATGCTCGGCTCGATCATCCACAACGACCATGTAGTTGAGCATCTGGCCCGCCAGGGGATGGGCCGCGTGGACCGGGTGGAGGACGTGCCGGAGGGCGCTGCGGTGCTGATCCGCTCCCACGGCGAGGCGAAGGAGGTCTATGACCAGCTCCAGGCGCGCGGAATTGAGATCATCGACGCCACCTGTCCCAGCGTGGCGCGCATTCACCATCTGGTGCAGGACGCTGAGGCGCGGGGCCGCCAGCCGGTCATCATCGGACTGCCCACCCACCCGGAGGTGATGGCGATCGCCGGGTGGTGCCGGTCCCCTGTGGTGCTCAGAGACTGCGATGCGCTGGCCGCATGGCTCGCGGAAGACGCCAAACGGTACTCTCTGCCGCTGACATTTGTCTTTCAGACAACGTCAACGCGGGAGACGTGGAAAAATTGTGAAAAATTTGCAAAAAAAGAATGTACAAACGCAGAATTATTTGATACAATATGTAATGCTACCGCCCGCAGGCAGTCGGAAGCCCAGGAGTTGGCTGCCCAAAGCGACGTGATGGTTGTCATCGGTGACCACCAGAGTTCCAATACGCGCCATCTGGCAGAGCTGTGCCAGGCGTGCTGTGGCCAGGTTTACTGGATCGAGCAGGCCGATGAGCTTGAGCTGGAGCGGTGGGGGGAAGCGTCTTGTGTTGGAATCACCGCGGGGGCATCTACGCCCGGGTGGATAATAAAGGAGGTAAAAACCAAAATGTCTAACGAAACCAAAATGGAGATCGAGGAGTCCTTCGCCGAGCTGCTGGAGAAGTCGATCAAAACTTTAAATACAGGAGATAAGGTTGTTGGTACCGTAGTGCAGATCACGCCGACCGATATCCAGGTCGACCTGGGCACCAAGCATGCCGGCTATATCTCCATGTCTGAGTTTTCCGACGACCCCAGCGTGAAGGCCGATGAGGTCCTGAAGCCCGGCGATCAGATCGAGGTCCTCGTCCTGCGCGTCAACGACGGTGAGGGTGTTGTCTCCCTGTCCAAGAAGCGCCTGGACGCCAACAAGAACTGGGAGGAGATCGAGGACGCCAAGGAGAACAAGACCGTCATCGAGGCGACCATCCGCGAGGAGAACAAGGGCGGCGTCGTGGCCAACTACAAGGGCGTGCGCGTCTTTATCCCCGCCTCTCAGACCGGCCTGCGCCGCAACGAGCCGATGACCGGCCTGGTGGGCGAGACGGTGAAGATGCACATCACCGAGGTCAACCGCAGCCGCCGCCGCGTGGTGGGCTCCATCCGCAGCGTCGCCAGCGAGGAGCGCGCGGCCCGCAGCAAGGCGATTTGGGACACCATCGAGGTGGGCAAGCACTATTCCGGCACCGTCAAGAGCCTGACCTCTTACGGCGCGTTCGTCGATATCGGCGGCGTGGACGGCATGGTGCATATCTCTGAGCTCTCCTGGAGCCGCATCAAGCATCCCTCTGAGGTCGTCTCCGTGGGCGATCCGGTGGATGTGTATGTCATCAAGTATGACCCGGAGAAGAAGAAGATCTCTCTGGGCATGAAGGACCCCAACGAGAATCCGTGGGAGACCTTCCTGAACCGTTACTCCGTCGGCGATGTGGCGACCGTCAAGGTGGTCAAGCTGATGAGCTTCGGCGCCTTTGCCGAGGTCGTGCCTGGCGTGGACGGCCTGATCCACATCTCCCAGATCGCGGACCACCGCGTGGAGAAGCCGGAGGACGAGCTGAAGGAAGGCGATATCGTCGATGTCAAGATCACCGACGTGAACCTGGAGACCCGCAAGGTGTCCCTCTCCCGCCGCGCTGCCATGCAGGGCGCTGCCGAGGACGAGGAGTAATCCGGTATTACGAACAAACCCCTGCGCAAAGCAGGGCGGCAGGGGCGGTATAGCGGTGTCTATGCCGCCCCTTTTCGCGTTCTGAAAGGAAGGCCCATTCTATGAAGATGGACAAACGGACCATGTGGCTCTGGCGTGGTATCTCCCTTTTCTGCATTTTGATGGCGATTGGGGCGTATCAGACTTCGGTGCTCTCCTGCATCCTGATGCTTGTGGTCGGCGTTTGCTGCCTGCCCGGCACACAGTTTATTCTCTCTCGCCACATGAGCACGAAATTCCGCATCATCGTGCTGGTGGTGCTGACGGTGCTGGCACTCACCATCAGCAATGCCGAACTGCAGGTGCAGGCGGAGGCAGAGGCCGGCGCGGGAGCATCTTCCGTGTCTGACCCGGCAGAAGAGAGCGCATAACGCATCACTTGAGAGGGGAGAGGTTCCAGCCTCTCCCTTTCTTTTTTTTCGCTTCTGTGGTACACTGGAAAAAACATTGTGAGGTGATGCGCGGTGAAACTGACCTTTTCCTGGAACCGGCCCAGGGCGGAGACGCAGCGCCCCTGGTGCTCCGTCATCGTTCCCGCCGCCGGTTCGGCGAGCCGTATGGAGGGAACGGACAAGATTCTGGCCCCGCTGGGGGACCGGCCCGTGCTGATGCACACGCTCCGGCGGCTGCAGGAATGCCCCTATGTGGATGAGATCGTGGTGGTCACCCGGGAGGACCTGATGGCGCCCATCGGCCGTGAGGTCCGCGCCTGGAAATGCACCAAGGTCAGCCGCATCGTCCGGGGCGGCAGGAGCCGGGCAGAGTCGGTCTGGATCGGCCTCGGCAGGGTGGACGAGCGCGCCCGGCTCATCGGCATCCACGACGGGGCGCGGCCTCTCGTAAGCCGGCAGGTCCTCGAGGAGGTGTTCCGCGCTGCGGCGAAGACGGGCGCGGCTGCCCCGGCGGTGCCGGTGAAGGACACGATCAAGCGGGTGGACGGCCGCGGCTGCGTGGCGGAGACGGTGGAGCGCAGTGAGCTGCGCGCCGTGCAGACGCCGCAGGTGTTCGAGGCGGACCTGATCCGCGCGGCGCTCCAGCAGGCGCGGGAGAATGAGCTGGAGATCACGGACGACTGCTCTGCCGTGGAGGCCCTCGGGATGAAGGTGCTCCTGACGAGTGGGTCGTATGAGAACATCAAGATCACCACGCCGGTCGATCTGATTTTGGGGGAGGCGATTTTGCGGTGTCAGTCGGAATAAGAGTGGGGCACGGCTATGACGTGCATCGCCTCGTCGAGGGGCGCAGGCTGGTCCTCGGCGGGGTGGAGATCGCTTGGGAGCGAGGCCTGCTCGGCCATTCGGATGCAGATGTGCTCACTCACGCCATTATGGACGCCCTGCTCGGCGCGGCAGGACTGTGGGACATCGGCCACGCCTTCCCGGACAACGACCCGGCCTATCTGAATATCTCCAGCCTGATCCTGCTCGAGCGCACGGTCGCCCTCGTGCGGGAGCAGGGCTATCGCGTGGTGAATGTGGACGCGACGGTGCTCGCCCAGCGGCCCAAGCTGGCGCCCTATATCCCACAGATGCGCGAGACCATCGCCCGCTATCTCGACCTCGGCGCGCAGGATGTGAACATCAAGGCGACGACGGAGGAGGGGCTCGGCTTCACCGGCGCGGGAGAGGGGATGGCCGCCCACGCGGTCGCCTTGCTGGAGAAGATCGCAGTGTGAATATCGGTGGTACGCTCCGCCATGGGCAGGCATAGACTGCGGTGAGAGGAGCGAATCACCATGGTATATTATCTCATTGTCTGTCGTTCTCTGACGTATGCGCAGAGAACGGCGGCAATTTTGGAACGGGCCGGTATTACGGCCCATATCCTCCGCTCGCCCAGGGCAATCTCCGCCACCGGGTGCAGCCACAGCGTCAAGATCTCGCAGCGCCGTCTGGCACAGGCGCTCGTCGCGCTCAGAAGGGCGGAGCTGACGCCGCAGCAGATCTATATCACCGAGGCGGACGGCAGCTATCGTGAGGTGCGGCTGTGATCTATCTGGACAACGCCGCCACCACCCTGCAAAAGCCGCCGGAGGTGGCCCGGGCGATGATCTGGGCCCTGCGCCGCTGTGCCAGCCCCGGGCGGGGCAGCCACCGCCCGGCGGAGCTGGCGGCCCGGACGGCGTTTCGCTGCCGGGAGTTTCTGGCGGACTGGTTTGACTGCGCCGGCCCGGAGCGGGTGGTGTTCACCTCCAGCGCGACCCACAGCCTGAATCTGGCCATCCGTTCCCTCGTTCCGCCGGGCGGACGGGCGGTCATCTCCGGCTATGAGCACAACGCAGTCACCCGCACGCTCAGCAGCATCCCGGACGCCGCCATCGAGGTCGCGCGCGGCGGCCTGTTTGACCCGCAGGCGGACTTGGACGCCTTCGCGCGCGCCCTGGAGCAGCGGCCGGATGCGGCAATCTGCACCCACGTCTCCAACGTCTTCGGCTACTGCCTGCCGCTCGAGGAGATTGCGCACGTCTGCCGGGAGGCCGGGGTCCCCCTCGTGGTCGATGCCAGCCAGTCCGCCGGGGTAGTGCCGCTCTCTGTCCGGGCACTCGGCGCGGCCTATGTGGCCTTCCCGGGCCATAAGGGCCTGATGGGGCCGCAGGGCGTTGGCGTCCTGCTCTGCGGGGAGGGCGCGCCGGTCCGGCCCCTGCTCACCGGAGGGACTGGCAGCGAGTCGCTCCTGCAGTCCATGCCGGATTTCCTGCCGGACCGTCTGGAGGCGGGGACGCACAACCTCCCCGGCATTGCCGGGCTGCTCGCCGGCGCCCGCGTGGTCAGAGGCCTGGGGACCATTCGGATCCGGCGATGGGAGCAGGCGCTCGCCTCAGAGCTGGCGCGCCGCCTGCGGCAGATCCCGGGCGCGGAGGTCTTCTGTCCCGGACGGCCGGAGTGCGGCGCAGGGGTGGTCTCCTTCCGGCTTGCGGGGATGGACTGTGAGGCGGTGTGCGCCCGCCTGGGTGCGCGTGGCTTTGCCCTGCGCGGCGGACTGCACTGCGCTCCACTGGCCCACGAGACGGCCGGTACGCTGGATACCGGCACGGTGCGCGCCAGCTTTTCCCCTTTCAGCCGTCTGGAGGAGGTGGACGCACTGGCGCGGGCGCTCGGGAGGGTGAAGGAAAAATAGGCCTGGTTTCCCTTGCCATTTGGAGGGGTTGGGAGTATACTAAACGGAGAGTACGAGGGGCAGGCCGCCCCGGCATGTCCGGGACGGAGGCGGAGAATTCCGCTGCGCATCGGTCTGGAAGTGGCCGCTTTGCCGCTTTCAGACCGTTTTTTGCAGAGATGGGAAAGAGAGAGCGCCGTTTTGCGCTGAGGTGAGCGAAATGGATACTTTTTATCAGTTATTTGAACAGATTGCCGCCTTTGACGGCATTCAGCAGGCGGTCCGCTATTTCCAGACCATCGCTCTGTCCGACCTGGTGGATGTGGCCATCATCGCCTTTATCTTCTACCGTCTGATCATTCTCATCCGCAATACGCAGGCGGGACAGGTCTTCAAGGGCGTCTTTCTGGTGATCGCGCTGCTCTGGCTGTCCGACCTGTTCAACCTCCATGTGCTGAATTTCATCCTGGAAAACCTGGTACAGGTCGGCTTCCTGGCCCTGATCATTGTATTTCAGCCGGAGATTCGCCACTTCCTGGGGCAGGTCGGCAGCGGCAACCTGAAGCGTTACCTCAAGAATCCCGGCGAGCAGAACGAGCTGGAGGCGGCGATCGGCCAGATCGTGCAGGCCTACCGCGACATGTCCCGCAGCAAGACGGGGGCGCTGACGGTCTTTGAGCGCAACAGCATCCTGAACGATTTCATCCGCAGCGGCACGGCCCTGGATGCCGCGGTCTCCAGCGAATTGCTCAAGAATATTTTCTGGAATAAGGCCCCGCTGCACGATGGAGCGGTCATCATCCGCGCGGGGCGGATCGTCGGGGCCGGCTGTGTGCTTCCGCTCTCCGGCAACCAGAACATCAGCCGCGAGCTGGGCACGAGGCATCGCGCGGGGATCGGCCTCACGGAGCACACCGATGCCGTCGTCGTCATCTGCTCGGAGGAGACGGGTTCCATCTCGGTCGCGGTGGAGGGGACGCTCAAGCGCCATCTCGCGCCGGAGACGCTTGAGCGCCTGCTGCGCAACGAGCTGCTCACACAGGAAGAGGAGAAAAAGAATGGCGGTCTGATCCCGCTGAACAATCTGCTGCCGCTGAGCAATCTGCTGTCGCTGTTCAAGGTGAAAAAGGAGGACGGGGATGAGCATGTGGAGTAAATTTCGGGGCAGCCGCCTGTCCTATCTGGTGCTGGCGATTTTTGCGGCGGTGATCTGCTGGCTCTATGTCGATCTCGCGCGCCAGCCGGACGCTCGTGTGTCCATCAACAACATCCCGGTCTCCTTTGTGGGCGAGGATCTGCTCAATGATATGGGACTGCTGATCCTGGACGACAGCCCGACCATCTCCATCCGGGTCTCCGGACCGAGAAGCGTGATCACCCAGCTCAACCGGGAGAACGTCACCATCACAGCCTCCACCATAGGCATCTCCGAGGCGGGGGTGTACAGCCTGGAATGTGAGATCAATCTCCCCGGCTCTGTCACCAGCGGGTCGGGCAATCCGGTGGCCATCACCTCCCGCAGCGCCACGGCGGTGGATGTGACGGTGGTGGAGATGGAGAGCAATACCGTACCCGTCCGCGCGGAATTCACCGGCACGCTGGCGGACAACCGCTTTTACGATGAAGACAGCTTCGTGCTGGAGCTGACAGAGCTGGAGATCCGCGGAGAGGAGAGCGAGGTCAATCTGGTCAGTTATGCCAAGGTGGTCCTCAGCGAGACCAATCTCGCCGACACATGGACAGGCCGGCTCCCGGTGATCCTCTGTGATGCCCAGGGCAATGAACTGAGCACGGACAACCTCCTGCTGGAGACGGATATGATCTCCGTGGCGTTCTATGTGGAGTGCTATAAGGAGGTGCCGCTGACGGTCACGATGATCTCCGGCGGCGGGGCCACCAGTGAGGACGCGAGCTATACGGTCAATCCCGAGACCATCATCGTCACCGGACAGGAGGGGGTCCTGGAGGACCTGACGGAGATTTCGCTCGGTACGGTGGACCTGAGCCAGGTCATCACATCGGAGCAGTTTGAGTTCGATATCGTCCTGCCGGACCAGGTGAGCAGCCGGGATGGCGTGACGGGCGCTACGGTGACGGTGACCATGTCCGACCGGCTGGAGACCCGCATGATCGAGACGAGCAATATCCGCCTGGAAAATGCCCCGGACGGCTATGAGTATCAGTACGGGAGCCTGACCGTCCGCGTACGCGGCCGCTCGAACAATTTCTCCCTGCTGCTGGCGGACGATATCCAGGTCACGGCCGATCTGAGCGGCGTCAGCGTGGCAAACGGCGCGACGCTCACCGTCCCGGTGGAGGTGGAGCTCACCGGCATCACAGAACTGGGCGTCCTTGGGAACTATACCCTGACTGTCACCGTCACAGATCCGGGGCATGCGGCGGACACGACGGAGCCGGACGCGGAGACGGCGGATGCCGCCTGAGCGCCGCTGGAAATCCGCTTTACAGAATGGCCTGCATTTGCTATAATAATGGGTACTGAACAGAGCTGAAAGCGCCGAAAGAGGGACTTTCCGGGCCGGTTGGCTCTGCTTCACAGATCAACATGATTGGACGGAGGAAGGTAGCCCATGCTCAGGAGTATGACCGGCTATGGCCGGGCAGAGGCGTCACTTCACCAGCGCACCATTGTCGTGGAGCTGCGCAGCGTCAATAACCGCTATTTAGACTGCAATGTCCGTCTGCCACGCGTCTATGCGTGTGCGGAGGAGGCCGTGGTATCCGCGGTGAAGGCCGGCGTCTCGCGCGGCAAAGTGGACGTCTCGGTCACGGTGGATTCCTCCGGGGCGGATGCAGTCACTGTCACGCTGAACCGCCCGGTCGCGCTGGGCTATTATCGCGCGCTGTGCGAGCTGCGCGAGCTGATCCCAGACTGTGCCGACGATGTGAGCCTCTCGCATCTCTCCCGTTTTCCCGACGTGTTCCAGGTGGAAAAGACGCCGGAGAATCTGGAGGAGCTGACAGAGGACATCCGAACGGTCACGCAGATGGCGGTGGAGGACTACAACGCCATGCGCGCGCGCGAGGGCGAGCGCCTGGCCGAGGACCTGCTCGGGCGTCTGGACACGCTGGAGGCGTATACCGGCCAGGTGGAGGCGCGCTCTCCGGAGACGGTGGCCGCCTATCGCCAGCGCCTGACCGAGCGCATCCGCGAGGTGCTGGAGGACAAGCAGATCGACGAGAGCCGGATCCTGACCGAGGCGGCCATCTTTGCCGACAAGGTCGCAGTGGCGGAGGAGACCGTCCGCCTGCGCAGCCATATCGGGCAGTTTCGTGATATGGTGCGCCAGGGCGGCGTGATCGGTCGCAAGCTGGATTTCCTGATCCAGGAGATGAACCGAGAGACCAACACGACCGGCTCCAAATGCAACGACCTGGCGCTCTCCACCATTGTGGTGGATATGAAGGCGGAGCTGGAGAAGATTCGGGAGCAGGTCCAGAATGTGGAGTGAACCGGAGGAGTGCGGACGATGTGGATGCTGAATATCGGGTACGGCAACATGGTGTCGGCCGACCGGATCATTGCGGTCGTCAGCCCGGACTCCGCCCCTATCAAGCGCATCATACAGGAGGGGCGTGATCGCGGCATGCTGATCGACGCGACCTATGGCCGCAGGACCCGCTCCGTCATCATTGCCGATACCGATCATGTGATTCTCTCTGCCCTGCTGCCGGAGACGATCTCTGGCCGTCTGGAGGGCCGGGAGAGCGCGGATAAGGAGGAGACCGATGCGGAAGATCGCTAAAAGGGGACAGATCGTTGTCATTTCCGGGCCGTCCGGAGCGGGGAAGAGCACGGTGATCGCCGAGGTGCGCAACCGGCGGGAGAACCTCACCTTTTCCATCTCCTATACCACCCGCAGCCCCCGGCAGGGGGAGGAAAACCACGTCCATTACCACTTTGTTGACCGCGAGACCTTCCTTCGCATGATCGAGGAGGGGGCGTTTCTGGAATACGCCTCCTATCAGGGGAACTACTACGGCACGGCAAAGGCGGATGTCGAAGCTCTGGTCCGGGACGGCTATGACGTCCTGCTGGACATCGAGGTGCAGGGCGGCGCCATTGTCCGCCGGCTCTGCCCGGATGCAACGCTGATCTTTGTGGTCCCGCCCTCGTTTGGAGAGCTCTCCCGCCGCCTGCACGGACGGCAGAGCGAGAGCGAGGAAGTGATCCAGGGCCGCCTGAACCGCGCGCGTGAGGAATACCGGGAGATTCCCAACTACGACTACCTTGTGATCAACGACAAGGTGCCGGCGGCGGCGGACGAGGTGTTGTCCATACTCAAGGCGCAGGACTGCCGGGTTTCCGCCCGGTTTGACATGATTAAGGGGGATATCAGTCTATGATTCTTTATCCGATGAACGAGCTGCTGCACAATGAGATCACCAGCCGGTACGAGCTGGTCAATCTGGTGGCGCACCGCGCGCGAGAGATCGCCGGTGCGGAGACCAATGACGATCCGCTCGAGGAGAAGCCGGTTACCATGGCGCTCAACGAGGCGCGGGCCGGCCTGCTGGTCCGTCCGGAGGGTGCGGCAGAAAATTAAACAGATGTTTTCCTTCCGTGGACCGGGAGGAGCGGACAGGCAAGGGGCGAAGAGGACGCAATCCCTCCGGACGTCTCTTGCCTTTGCGCGTCTTTGGTGCCGGGAGAGGAGAGTGTGAGTGGAGACCGTATTGTGCTGTAAGGTCGCCGTATCTGCGGCCGCCTATGCCTTTGACCGTCCCTATACCTATCAGGTTCCGTCCGACTTTGCCGGTGCGCTGCAGCCCGGCATGCGGGTGATGGTCCCGTTTGGCCAGGGCAACCGCCGGACCGAGGGGATCGTTTTGGAAATCGGTCAGCAGACGTGTGAGCGGCGGCTGAAATATCTGGCGGCCATTCTGGACGAGAACCCCGTCCTGGATGAGGAGGGGATCCGTCTGTCTGTCTGGATGCGGGAGCGCTGCTTCTGCACGGTGTATGACGCCGTCAAGACGATGCTGCCGGCAGGCCTGTACTACAATTTGCAGGACCTCTATCTGTTGGCGGAAGGGGCCGGCCAGATACAGGAAGGATATACGGAGGTAGAGCGGCGCATTCTGGACCTCCTCCGCGCCGCCGGCGGCAAGATCCAGCGCAAGGCGCTGTGGGAGGCATTTGGGCAGGTCAATCCCGCCAGAGGTTTGAAACATCTGCTCGAGTCCGGCGTCCTGGTGCAGCAGACCAGCGCGCAGCGCGGCGTGGGGGAGAAGCATGAGGAGATCGCCATGCTCGCCCTGCCGGACGAGGAGGCGCGCGATGCAGTGGCACATGGCCGGTCCAAACTGCGCCGGGCGGTCGTGGAGCTGCTCATCTCCTCCGGCTCCGCCTCGGCGAAGGACATCGCCTATTTCACCGGCGCGCGCCGTAAGACCCTGCATGAGCTGGAAACGCTGGGGGTCGTCACCCTCTTCCAGCGCGAGGTCTTTCGCCGCCCGGAGCTCGACCGGGTCTCGCCACAGCCACGGCCAGTGCTGAGTGAAGAGCAGCGCGGCGTCTATGAGGGCCTGCGTGCCCTGCTGGAGAGCGGCAGGCCGGAATGCGCCCTCCTCTATGGCGTGACCGGCTCGGGCAAGACGTCAGTCTACCTCTCGCTCATCCACCGGACCCTGGAGCGCGGGCAGACTGCGCTGATCCTAGTCCCGGAGATCGGCCTGACTCCTCAGCTCCTGCGCCAGTTGGCCGGGCAGTTTGGAGACCAGGTGGCCGTGCTCCACAGCTCGCTCTCCGCCGGAGAGCGGTATGACGAGTGGCGGCGCGCCCGCTCCGGACAGGCCCGCGTGGTGGTGGGGACCAGATCCGCCGTCTTTGCCCCCCTGCCGGAGCTGGGACTGGTGATTCTGGACGAGGAGCAGGAGTCGAGCTATAAGTCGGAGAACGCGCCGCGCTATCACGCGCGGGATGTGGCGAAATACCGCTGTGTCCGCGCGAGCGCATTGCTGGTCCTGGGGTCCGCGACCCCCTCGGTGGAGAGCATGTACGCCGCCCGGGAGGGGAGATATCACCTTTTCACCCTGAAAAACCGCTTCAATCAGCGCGCCATGCCCCAGGTGGTGATCGCGGACCTGAAGCAGGGGCTGCGCGAGGGCAGCGGGAGCTGTATCAGCCCTACCCTCCGCGGGGAGCTGGAGGCCAACCTCCGGCGTGGAGAGCAGTCGATCCTCTTTTTGAACCGGCGCGGCAGCAGCCGCATGGTGATCTGCTCTCAGTGCGGGGAGGTGCCGGAGTGCCCGCGTTGCTCGGTCAAACTGACCTATCACCGGGTCAACCGCCGCCTCATGTGCCACTACTGCGGGCACAGCGAGCCTCTGCCGGACGCCTGCCCGCAGTGCGGCGGGACGCTGAGCTACGCCGGCGTGGGGACGCAGAAGGTGGAGGAGGAGCTGCGCGAGCAGTTCCCCGGCACGGACATCCTGCGGATGGACGCAGACACCATCTCGGCGACCAATACCCACCGGCAGATGCTCGAACGGTTTGAGCGGGAGAAAATTCCCATCCTGCTCGGCACGCAGATGGTGGCCAAAGGGCTGGACTTTTCCAACGTGACCCTGGTCGGTGTGATCGATGCGGACATGACCCTCTATGTGGACGATTTCCGGGCGGGGGAGAGGACCTTTTCCCTGCTCACACAGGTCGTGGGGCGCGCCGGCCGCGGAGAGCGCGCCGGCCGCGCAGTGATCCAGACCTTTACCCCGAAGAATGAGACCATCCTGACTGCGGCGCGGCAGGATTATGACCGATTTTATGAAAATGAGATCGTCCTGCGCGCGCTGCGGCGGTTCCCGCCGTTTGTGGACCTCTTTGTCCTCACGGTCTCCGGGCCGGAGGAGGGGGCGGTGCTGCGCGCCAGCCTGCGCCTGCGCGAGGGGCTGGAGGCGTGGCAGGGGAGCGGTGCGATGGCGGGCACATCGTTTGCCGTCCTGGGTCCCGCGCCCGCCAGCGTGGTCAAGGTAAACGGCCGTTACCGCTACCGCTTGACGGTGAGCGGAGAGAATAACCGGCAGATGCGCGGCATGATCGCCCAGCTTCTCTGCCGGGCGAGCGAGGACCGACAGAATCGAGGCGTGAGCGTCTGTGCGGATGTCAATCCGCTCGACGGATAAGCGTGACAGAAAGAACGGAGGATACTGCAATGATTCGTGAGATTATCCACAAGGGAGACCCTGCCCTGAATAAAAAGTGCCATCCTGTGACCAAATTTGACCAGAAGCTCAGCCGTCTGATCGATGACCTGCGCGAGACGCTGATCGACTCCGGCGGGGCGGGTCTCGCCGCGCCGCAGATCGGTATCCTGCGCCGCGTGGTGGTCGTGCTCAACGAGAAGGAGGAGATCTATGAGCTGGTGAATCCCTCCATCGTCTCCTCCTCCGGCGAGCAGACCGGCTTTGAGGGCTGCCTCTCTCTGCCGGGCCGCTGGGGGGTGGTCACCCGGCCGATGACGGTCCGGGTTCGCGCCCAGGACAGGCACGGCAACTGGTTTGAGGTGGAGGATCAGGAGCTGACCGCCCGCTGCTTCTGCCATGAGCTGGACCATCTGGACGGGCACCTGTTTGACGAGCTGTGCGATCGCACCTATACCAGTGAGGAGCTGGAGGAGATGGAGCGCGAGCAGGCCCGGGAGGAACAGGGCAAATGAGAATCGTCTTTATGGGCACGCCGGACTTCGCCGTGCCCTCCCTGCGCCGTCTGATCGAGGACGGGCACGAGATCGCGGCGGTCTATACGCAGCCGGACAAGCCCAGGAACCGCGGGATGCGCCTGACGCCGCCGCCGGTCAAGGTGGTGGCGCAGGAGCACGGCATCCCGGTCTGCCAGCCGCAGCGCGTGCGGGAGCCGGAGGTGATCGAGGCGCTCGCCGCCTGCCGTCCGGAGCTCATCGTGGTGGCGGCCTATGGCAAGATCCTCCCCCGGGAGATCATCGACCTGCCGCCGCTCGGCTGCATCAACGTACACTCCTCCCTGCTGCCGAAGTACCGCGGCGCGGCCCCGATCAATTGGGCCGTCCTCAACGGAGAGGAGGAGACCGGCGTCACCATCATGGAGATCGCAGAGGCGCTGGACGCGGGGGATATGCTCTCCCAGCAGAGCACCCCGATCAACCCGGATGAGTCGGTGGAGACGCTGCACGACCGCCTGGCAGAGCTGGGCGCAGAGCTGCTCAGTGGCACCATTCGTGAGATAGAGACGGGCACGGCAGTGCGTACGCCGCAGGAGGAGAGCCAGTCCACCTATGCCCCCATGCTGAGCCGGGCGCTCTCGCCGGTTGACTGGAGCCGGAGCGCCCGGGAGATCCACAATCAGGTACGCGGCCTGCTCCCCTGGCCGGCGGCGACGATGGAGCTCTCCGGTTGCACGATGAAGCTCTACCGGACAGAGGTGACCGGCGAACGGACCGGCGCCGCGCCGGGAACGCCGGTGGGCGCGGATGCGGGAGGACTGCTGATGGCCTGCGGAGACGGGACGCTGCTGCGCGTCACAGAGCTGCAGGCCCCCGGCAAAAAGCGGATGGCGGCAGTCGACTATCTGCGCGGACACCCGCTGACAGGCCGCTGAAACGAAACGGATGAGGAGCAAGAGGAAGATGGAACGACGAGCGGGCGCAGCGGGCGCGCAAAACAGAAAACGAACCGCCTCCTCCGCCCGGGAGGCGGCCCTGATGGTCCTGCTACGCTGGGAGCGCGGCGGCGCGTGGCCGGACAGCGCGCTCTCCGGCATCATCCGAAGTGCGGGACTCTCCGCGCGCGATGCGGCGCTGGCCAGCCGCCTGTGCTACGGGGTGCAGCAAAACCTGCTGCTGCTGGAGCACTGGCTGGAATTTCTCAGCAGCGTGCCGCTGGACAAGCTGGAGCCCGCCGTCCGCCTCTCCCTCCTCCTCGGGATGTATCAGATGGCGTTTCTGGACCGGGTCCCGGACCGGGCGGCGGTGGACGAGAGCGTCCGCCTCGCGCGGCGGTGGAGCCGCAATCCGCGCTCTCCCGGCCTTGTGAACGCCATCCTGCGCGCCTTTGCGCGCAAAAAAGACGATCTGCCGCAGCCGGACGCCCTCAGCGTGCGCTACAGCCACCCGCAATGGCTGGTGGACCTGCTGGGCGAGGAGCTGGGCGGAGACCCCTCAGAGCTGGAGGCCCTGCTGGCGGCGGACAACAGCCAGCCGCCCACCACCATTCAGCTCAACCCGCTACGGACGACGGCAGAGGCGCTCTGCGACCGTCTGCGCGCCGGGGGCGTTGAGGCGGTCAGACACCCCTGGCTGCCCGGCTGCCTGACCGTGACCGGAACTGGGGACCTGGAATGTCTGGAGAGCTTTCAGGAGGGCCTGTTTCAGGTCCAGGACGCCGCGGCCCGGCTGGCAGTGCTCGCCGCCGGAGCGCGGCCTGGTATGGAGGTGCTCGACTGCTGCGCCGCCCCGGGCGGCAAGAGCTTCCAGCTCGCTCTGGAGATGGGCGGCGGGGGCAGCGTCCTCGCCTGCGATCTGCACGAGAACAAGCTGGGCCGTCTGGAGCGCGGGGCGGCCCGGCTGGGGCTGGAAAACATCACGGTCCGCGCGATGGACGCCCGGCAGTTTGACCCCGCGCTGGAGGGCCGCTTTGATCTGGTCCTGGCGGACGTCCCCTGCTCCGGGCTGGGGATCATCCGAAAGAAGCCGGATATCCGCTATAAGGATCCCAAGCTGCTCGGGGCGCTCCCGGCCATCCAGCTGGAGATCCTCTCCAACGTCGCCCGCTATGTGCGCCCCGGCGGATGCCTGCTCTATGCGACCTGTACCGTCCTGCGCCGGGAGAACGGCGATGTGATCGAAGCCTTCCTGCGCCGGTTCCCGCAGTTCCGGCCCGAGCGGTTCACCCTGCCGGGGCTGGGCGAGTGCCCGGGGGAGCTGACGCTCTGGCCGCACCGGCATGGGACGGACGGATTTTTTATGGCAAAGCTGAGGAAATGCGATGATTGATATCAAATCTCTCTCCCGGCAGGAGCTGGAGGAGCTTCTGGCCTCGATGGGCCAGCCCAAATTTCGCGCCGGTCAGGTCTTTCGCTGGCTGCACGGCGGCGCGGAGTCCTTTGACGAGATGACCAACCTTCCCCAGGCCCTGCGCGCGCAGTTGAAGGAGCGGGCGGCGCTCACCGCACCTCAGGTGGAGCGCAAGCAGGTCTCCCGCCTGGACGGGACGACAAAGTATCTCTGGCGGCTGGCGGACGGCAACTGCGTGGAGTCCGTGCTCATGTCCTACCAGCACGGCAACAGCATTTGCGTCTCCTCCGAGGTGGGCTGCCTGATGGGGTGCGCCTTCTGCGCCTCCACGCTGGGCGGACTGGTCCGCCGCCTCTCGGCGGGGGAGATATTGGACCAGATCATCTTCGCACAGAAGGAATCCGGTCGAAAAATATCCAATATTGTGCTGATGGGCATCGGCGAGCCGCTGGACAATTTTGACGCGGTCATGCGCTTTTTGGAGCTGGTGAACGATCCGGACGGGCTGGGCATCGGTATGCGCCACATCTCTCTTTCTACCTGCGGACTTGCAGATAAAATTGACAAACTGGCCTCCTATCGGTTACAATTAACTCTGTCGGTATCCCTGCATGCCCCGGATGACGAATCCCGCTCCAGACTGATGCCGGTCAACCGTGCCGTCGGCGTGGACCGTCTGATGGAGAGCTGCAAAAACTACTTTGCCGTCACCGGGCGTCGCATCTCCTACGAGTATGCTCTGGTGGACGGCGTGAACGACCGGGACTGGCAGGCGGACCTGCTGGCCCGGCGGCTGCGGGACATTCCGAGCCACGTCAACCTGATCGGACTCAATGAGGTCCGGGAGAGCCCGCTCAAGCCCAGCCGCAGAATGCGCGCGTTCCAGCAGCGGCTGGAGCAGCAGGGGATCACTGTCACTGTCCGCCGCCGTCTGGGGCGGGACATTGACGCCTCCTGCGGGCAGCTGCGCAGAAAGACGCTTGGCATCGGAGAAAAAGAATGACATCCTCCGGACAGAAGGTCTGGCAATGGAAGTAAGGCGATAAAATGCAGATCAGAGCTTGGAATATCTCAGATGTGGGCTGTGTGCGCCGGCAGAACGAGGATGCCTGCTGTGTCCGGACAACGCCGGAGCTTGCCCTGGGCATCGTCTGCGACGGTATGGGCGGCGCGAACGCCGGTGAGGTGGCAAGCCGCCTGGCGGTGGAGGCGTTTGCCCGCGTTGTGGAGGACGGCGCTGAGCCGCCGGAGGAGCGGATGCGCCTCGGACTGGAGCAGGCCAACCGGGAGGTTTACTGCTATGGCTGGGAGCACCCGGAGTGCCGCGGAATGGGGACTACGCTTGCCGCAGCTCTGGTGCTGGGAGAGACGGCTTATCTCCTCAATGTGGGCGACAGCCGCATCTACTGCCTGGGCGCTCAGGGTATCCGTCAAATCAGCAGAGACCACTCTCTGGTGGAGGAGCTGGTCCAGGCCGGGCAGATCACCCGGGAGCAGGCGCGGACACACCCGCGCAAGAACATCATCACCCGTGCGCTTGGGACAGAGCGCCATGTGGTCGGCGATCTGTTCCTGCACCGGGTCGTGCCCGGAGAGGTACTGCTGCTGTGCTCCGACGGCCTCTGCAATGAGCTGACGGACAGTGAAATGCTCGGGCTGGTACAGAAGGGACCGCTGGAGGGCGGATGCCAGCGGCTGCTGGAGGCCGCTCTGCTGCGCGGCGCGCATGACAATGTCACGGCGGTACTCATGCAGCTGGGAGACGCGGACGGCAACCCCGCTTTCGAATGACTTTGCCGCCGCATCCGTGCGGAAAAGATAGTTTCAGTGCATGCGCACATGGGAGGATACCATGGATCAGTACATCGGCAAATTTCTGGATGACCGCTACGAAATTCTGGAGATCATCGGCACCGGGGGTATGGCGGTGGTCTACAAGGCGAAATGCCACCGGCTCAACCGCCTGGTCGCCATCAAGATTCTGCGGCCGGATCTGATGCTCGACGACGATATCCGCCGCCGCTTCCACGACGAGGCGCAGGCGGTCGCCATGCTGTCGAGCCCCAACATCGTGAGCGTATACGATGTCGGGCAGTATGACGGGGCGGACTACATTGTCATGGAGCTCATTGACGGCATCACCCTCAAAGAGTATATGGATAAGCGGGGGGACTGCCTGAACTGGCGCGAGGCGCTCCACTTTATGAGCCAGATCATGCAGGCCCTTCGCCATGCCCACAGCCGCGGGATCGTCCACCGGGACATCAAGCCGCAGAATATCATGGTGCTGCGCGACGGCAGCGTAAAAGTGGCCGACTTTGGGATCGCGCGCATCATGGACAGCCAGAAGACCCTGACGCAGGAGGCGTTCGGCAGCGTTCACTATGTCTCGCCGGAGCAGGCCAAGGGCAACCATGTGGATGCCCGCAGCGATATCTACTCCGCAGGCGTGGTGCTCTATGAGATGCTGACCGGCACCCTGCCCTTTGACGGAGATACGGCGGTCTCCATCGCCATCCAGCATATCAACTCCGTGCCCGAGGAGCCGCGCAGGCGCAACCCGGAGATTCCGGTGGGGATGGAGCAGATCTGCATGAAGATGATGTGCGCCAAGCTGGAGCTCCGCTATCAGGATGCGCAGAGCGCGATCAAGGACTTGGAGGAGTTCCGCCGCAACCCGAACGTGGTCTTCTCCTATCCGAATCCCTGGGGCGGTACGCGGACGGATACGGCGTATCTGCGTGGCAGCGCGACGCCAAAGCCTGCGCCCCATGTGGAGCGCGCCCCTGCGGCGGAAGCGGAACCGGTCGACCCCTATCCCAACCGGGAGGAGGAGTTGCCGGAGGAAGAGGTGGATGAGGACGAGGAGGACCGCCGCCAGCGGAAAAAGGTCCGCAATGTCTTTATCGGTGCAGTGGTGGCCATTGTCGGCGTGATCGTCGTCATTTTCTTCGTGCTCTGGAATAATTTCCTCTCTACGCTGTTCGACGGGGGAGAGGTCTACCAGGTCCCGCGTCTGGCGGGTATGACCATCGAGGAGGCTAAGGAGCTGATTGCGACCGAGTACGGAGGCCGTTTTGAGGTGATCTGCATCGCCGCCCAGTTTGATGAGACGGTGGAGGCGGGAGACATCATCTCGCAGACGCCGACCGGCGGCTCGAGCACCAAGAGCGAGCTGACGACCATCGAAGTGGTGGTCAGCTCCGGCATCCAGCAGGAGAATACGGTCTACATGCCCAGCGTGGTGGGGGAGGACTACCGCAACGTGCAGAGCGAGCTGGAGAACGAGTACAACGTCACCGTACAGCTCGGTGAGCGGCAGTCTTCCGACTCGATCGCTGTGGACTGTGTGATTTCTACCGACCCGGTGGCCGGTACGCCGCTGGAAGAGGGGCAGACAGTCACCCTCTACGTCAGCAACGGCCCGGAGATCACCACGGTGAAGATGCCGCAGCTGATCGGCATGACGGAGGAAGAGGCCAGAAGCGCGATCGCGGAGGCGGGCCTGGAGGTCGGCGGCGTCACCACGGTGGCCAGCAGCGAGGTGAGCGGCGAGGTCATCTATCAGAGCGTGAGCGCCTACATGGATGTGGACCCGGGCACAGTGGTGTATATCCATATCAGCGATGGCTCCCTCTCCGGCGCAGGAAATGATTCTGGTGAAACACAGCAGCCGTCGGATATCCCCTCGGATGATACCGGCACGCAGGATGAGCCCTCTGTCTCCACACCGGTCTACCTGATCACGGTCCAGCTTCCGGATCACACCGCGTCCGCCAGCGGGGAGACCGATGCGGCAGATACGGGAGAGACGGATGCGGAAGAGGCAGAGGAAGGCGAAACGGGGAATGACAACGCCGCCGGGGAGACGCTCCCGGAGAACGTGACGCTGACAATCACGGTCAATGGTGAGGTCTACCTCAACGGCTCTTACCCGGCAGATGGCAGCAATGTCTCCACCGTCTACACCGGTGAGATCGACTCGATCTCGGTCCAGATCGACGGGACAGAGACGGAGAACTTCACCTATGTCCAGACAGGGAGCAATTCATGACGGGAGTTGTGGTGCGTTCTCTGAGCGGATTTTATGACATCGACTCAGATGGGCGGCTGTACCGCTGCCGTGCGCGCGGCAAATTCCGCTATCAGAACGTCAAGCCGCTGGTGGGAGACTGGGCACAGTTTCTGCCGTTGAGCGAGACGGAGGGGGTGCTGGAAGCCATCCTCCCACGGCGCAACGCGATGGAGCGGCCTGCGGTGGCCAATGTGGACCAGATGGTCATCATTGCCTCCGGGGCCATTCCGGTCACGGACCCCTTTCTGATCGACCGCATGACGGTCATCGCGGAGGCAAAGCACTGCGAGCCGGTGATCGTCTTCAACAAATGGGACCTCTCCGCCGTCTCCGGACTGCTGGAGACCTACCAGAGAGCCGGTTTCACGGCGATTTCCTGCAGTGCGGTGACGGGAGAGGGTGTTGAGCGGCTCAGAGAGCTGGTCTCCGGAAAGGTCTCCGTCTTCACCGGCAATTCCGGCGTTGGAAAGTCCAGCCTGCTCAATGCGCTGGATGCCGGCTGCGCCATTCCGACGGGAGAAGTGAGTGAGCGTCTGGGACGCGGAAGACACACGACGCGCCATGTGGAGCTCTTTCGGCTGCCGGGGAACGCGCTCATCGCGGACACGCCGGGATTTGCCGCGTTTGATACGCAGTATCCGGAACTGCTGGATGCGCGGGGACTTGCCGCGCTGTTTCGTGAGTTTCGCCCCTATCTGGATGAGTGCGCGTTTGTGGACTGCGCGCATGTCCGGGAAAAGGGCTGCCAGATCCTGGAGGCGCTGCGGTCGGGCGAGATCGCCGCGAGCCGCCACAGCAGCTATGTCAGGCTTTATGAACAGGCAAAGGAGCACCGTGAATGGATGGACAGATGAAGGGCCGCGCAGTTCTGATCGGGGCCGCAGATGACGGGACACGATTGGAATATCTGAAGCGGCAGCTCCGTCCGGGAGATTTTTTGATATGTGCCGATGGAGGCCGGAAGCTTGCGGAGAGGTCAGGCCTCCATCCGGACTGGTATGTAGGGGACAATGACTCCGGCGGCTGGCCGGATCAGTTGCCATCTACTTTGCTGCCTCCGGAAAAGGATGTGACCGATCTGGAGATGGCGGTCCAGCAGGCGCTCGCGCTGGGTTACCGGGAGCTGCTGCTGGCCGGCTGTACCGGCGGGAGGGCAGACCACCATCTGGCAAACCTCGGCCTGCTGGAGGAGCTGCATCGCATGGGAGCGCACGGGGTGGTGCTGGATGCCTGCAACGAGATCCAGTTCCTGCCGCCGGGCCGGTATGACGTGCCGGAGCATCCGGATTACCACTATTTCAGCCTGATCCCTCTGGATGCTGAGGTGACGGGCGTGACCATCCACGGAGCGAAATATTGCCTGGAGGATGCGGTGCTGCACCGCGGCTCCACATTGTCGGTCAGCAATGAGATATGTGAGGGCGGATGCGCACAGATTTCCATCGCGTCCGGCTGTGTCTATTTGATCCGGTCTGCCCCGGCCAGAATACGGGAAAGGTGAGAGAGATGAGAAAAGGAATGATTTGGCTGCTGTTGCTGGCAATTCTGGCGCAGCTTGCGCTGCCGGCAATGGCGGTGGAGACACCGCCTGAGGCCTTGGCAGAAGACGCAGCCTCTGCCGGCGTGTCTTCTGACGAGACAGAGGTTGAGACTACTCCCGCGGAGGAGACTGCCCCTGCGGAGGAGACTGCCCCTGCGGAGGAGACTGCCCCTGCGGAGGAGACTGCCCCTGCGGAGGAGACTGCCCCTGCGGAGGAGACTGCCCCTGCGGAGGAGACTGCCCCTGCGGAG
>CASDSM010000013.1 GCA_949283375.1 uncultured Eubacteriales bacterium
CCCCGGCTGCCGCCGCCGAAGCCGCCGCCCCGGCTGGAGCCGAAGCTGCCGCCCCGGCTGCTGGGGGGTCTTCTGCTGGGGCCGCCGCCCGGCCGGGGACCGCCCGGACCGGGGCCGGGTCCCCCAAAGCCGCCGGGCCCTCCGAAGCCGCCCGGACCTCTCGGACCGTGCCGCGGCGGGGGAGGGGGCGGACGGTGCTGCATCCGGTGGAACCACCGGCTCCCCGGCCGGTGCCACGGGAAGATGGGCACAAAGAGGACGGACGGATTGGCCGCGCCGCCATAGCGGCTGTGCCAGGTGCGGTAGCGCGCCTGCTCCGCCGAGAGGAGGAAGAGATAGACGAGCACGAGCGCCATCAGCCCCAGCACGACCCAGCCGGCGCCGGAGGAGGAGTTCTCGTAATAGTAGTCCCCGTCATAGTAGCCATCTCCGTCCTGGACGCCGCCGGCGTTCTCCTGATACCAAGAGGACATGCCGGCAAAGAGACTGAGCACCGCGCTGTCATAGTCCCCGTCAAAGAAGTCGGCGGCCATATACTCGTCCAGCAGCGCGGGGTAGTCCATCCCGTTCCAGTCGCCGCCGTCGAGCAGGTAGGCGTCCTGTCCGCCGATGTCGAGCAGGAGGATGAAGTCCCCTGGGCCCAGCTCCCAGTCGGTCGCCAGCTCCATCGAGTAGTCGTAGAGCTCCCAGCCGCGGGTGGAGGGGACGGTGGCGACGGCGACGATGCTGTGATAACTGTCGTCAAAGGACTGGTTGTAGGACTGTAAGGTCTCCTCCGTGCTCTCGTCGAGCACGTCCGCCTGGTCGGCGATCCAGTCGCCCGGCTGGACGCGGACCGCCGCCACCGGGGCGAGGAAGATGCTGTAGGCGATGCACAGCGCGACGATCAGTGCGGTCACGGCCACCGCCACCGGGAATTTTTTCAAGCTGCTCAGCGCGAGTCACCTGCTTTCTGTTGCGCCGGTCTGCGAGGGTCAGTTGCGCAGGGAGAGGAGCTTCTGCTTCAGCTCGCCCTCGATGCGGCCGAGCTCCGCCTCTGCCTCGCGGCGCTTCTGGCGGCCCTCCTGCTGGATGGTGATCACCTCGTCCAGGGTGGAGATGAGCTGCTGGTTGGTGTGCTGCAGGGTCTCAATGTCCACGATGGAGCGCTCGGCCTCCCGGGCGGTGGCCACGGTGCCCATGTGGAGCATCTCGGCGTTCTTGCGCAGCAGCTCGTTGGTCATGTTGGTCACGGCGGTCTGGGCCGCGGTGGCCTGACGGGAGCGCTCCAGACCGAGGGCGAGCACCATCTGGCTCTTCCAGAGCGGGATGGTGTTGACCAGGGAGGTCTGGATCTTCTCGATCATCATGGTGTCGTTGTTCTGGAGCAGGCGGGTCTGCGGGCCCATCTGGATGGAGACCATCCGGGTCAGCTCCAGGTCGTGCAGCTTCTTCTCAAAGCGGTCGATCAGGTTGGAGAAGTCGTTGTACGCCTGCGCGTCCTCCTGCCGTCCGGTGGCCTGGGCGCGCTGTTTCAGCTCGGCCAGCTCGCCCGCCTCCAGCTCGCGCAGCCGCTTCTTGCCGGCGAGGATATACATCGTCAGCTCCTTGTAATACTGCTGGTTGAGCTCATACATCTGGTCGAGCATGGCCACGTCCTTCATCAGGGCGACCTGATGCTGCTCGAGGATCTTGGTCACCTGATCGACGTTGGCCTCCGCCCTGGCGTACTGGGCGCGCATCTCGTCGAGCTTCACCTTTCCGCGGCGGAAGAAGCCGGTCTTCTTCGGCTCGCCGGGGGTGTTGTTCTTGAGCTGGACGACCAGGGAGCTCAGCGCGTCCCCCACCTCGCCGAGGTCGCGGGTGCTCACCTTGTTGAGCGCGTTGGTGGAGAAGGCGGCCACGTTCTTCTGCGCGGCGACGCCGTACTGGAGCACCTGGTTGGAGTCGCGGATGTCGATCTTCCTGGAGAACTCCTCCACGACCTTCTTCTCCGCCTCGCTGAGCAGCTGCTCGTCCAGATCGACGACAGGGGCCTCCTTTTTCTCCTCCGCCTCGGGGTTCAGCGTCAGGGTGGGGGCGGCGGGCTGCTGGGCAGCGGCCTCGCCCATCGGGTCGAGGGTCAGGTTGATTTCACTCATTTCTCTCTCCTCCAAATGTCAAAATAGATGGGGATGCTCTGGTCAGCGGCTGTCCATGCCGCCGGTCAGCCCCTCCTGGGCCATCATCTGCTCGAGCACGGTGATCTCGGCGGACACGTCCATGTACGCGTCCTGGAACAGGCTGTCGAGCTGTTTGTCAAACGCGTCGGAGACGGTGGCGAGCATGGCGCGAATCTTCTCCTTGGCGGCGGTGATGTTCTCCCCCTGGGCGCCGAGGCTGTCCATCCGGTCATACTGGTTGAGCAGCTTGATGGTGGTGGGAAGATAATAGTCCATAAAGCGGCGGATCGCGCTGCGCTTTTCCGGCTGGGCGAGGACATAGTCGAAGATCTGTCCCGTCACCTCCTCGATGTGGGACAGCTGCGCGGAGATCGCCTCGTCCTCAATGTTGTCGTTGAGGCGGCGCAGCTCGCCGACGGCGCGCGCGCGCTCCTTCTTCAATCCGGCGGTCTCGGGGTCGTCCTCCGGCTCCGGGTCGGGGACCTCCTCCACCGTGACCTTGTCCGGGAAGATGGCCCGTCCGAGGAGGAAGGCGGCGACGGAGCAGGCGGCCGCACAGAGATAGCCGAAGAGGGAGTGCAGGCCGACGGCAAAGGCGGCGATCACCCACACCAGGGCGATGAGGTAGACCGGCCAGACCGACCGTTCCCGTTTGGTCACTTTCAAGGCACAAACTCCTTTCCTCCGCATCCGGCGGAAAACAGCCTTTCACAAGCTGGTTTCATTATACTGTCTGTCGGAAGGGGCGTCAAGCAAAACGGCGCGGCCGCGCGGAGATTATGCCTGGCGGCTCTGCTCGTTCTGGTAGAGCTGCATCAGCATGGCCGCCGAGCCGCGCAGCTGGTCCATCGCGCTCTGCAGGGCGGGGATATCCTGCGCGGTCATCTTCTCCGGCTTGCAGCGGTGCAGCTGGCGGTCGAGGTTGGCCAGATCGTTTTTCACCGCGTTCTTCTGCTGCCGGTCGAGCTGCTGGTTGCACACGCGGAAGGCCTCCTTCACCTCGGCGGCGCACATCTCTGCCTGGTTGCGCACCTCCATCGCCTGCCTGCGCTGGCTGTCCATCTCGGCATACTGCTGCGCGTCGCGCATCGCCTGCTGGATCTCCTCCTCAGAGAGGTTGCTGGTGGAGGAGATGGTGATCTCCTGCGCCCGGCCGGTGCCGAGGTCCTTCGCGCTGACCTTCAGGATGCCGTTCGTGTCCAGGTCGAAGGTGACCTCGATCTGCGGCACCCCGCGCAGGGCGCGCTTGATGCCGGTGAGGCGGAATTTGCCGATCGTCTTGTTGTCCCGCGCCATCGGGCGCTCGCCCTGCAGGACGTGGATCTCCACGTTGGTCTGGAAATTGGACGCGGTGGTGAAGATCTGGGAGTAGTGGATGGGCAGTGTGCTGTTGCGCTCGATCAGCCGGGTGGCCACGCCGCCCACCGTCTCGATGGACAGGGAGAGGGGGGTCACGTCCAGCAGCAGGATCTCCTGCCCCGGACCGGACTGGCCCATCGGGCCGGAGCTGGCCGCCGTCATCTCCCCGGCGAGGGTGGCGGCCTGCACCGCCGCGCCGAGGGCGACGCACTCATCCGGGTTGAGGCCCTTGCTCGGGGTCATGCCGACCAGGGAGCGCACATGCTCCTGCACGGCGGGGATGCGGGTGGAGCCGCCGACGAGCAGGACGCGCCCAAGCTGGCTGACGGTGAGACCGGCGTCGTTGAGCGCGGTCTGCACCGGCATGGTGGTCCGCTCCACCAGGTCGCGCGTGAGCCGGTCGAAGACGGCGCGGGTCACGGTGATATCCATGTGCAGGGGGCCGCCGCGCCCCTGGGCGAGGAAGGGGAGATTCACCGTCGCCGTCGTGGAGGCGGAGAGCTCCCGCTTGGCCTTCTCCGCCGCCTCGCGCACGCGCTGCATGGCGACCGGGTCGCGGGAGAGGTTGCATTTCGTCTGCTGGCGGAATTCGCTGGCGAGGTAGTTGGTCAGCCGCTCATCAAAGTCGTCCCCGCCGAGATGGTTGTCCCCGCAGGTGGCGAGCACCTCGATCACGCCGTCGCCGATCTCGATGATGGACACGTCGAAGGTGCCCCCGCCGAGGTCGTAGACCATGATCTTCTGGCTCTCCCCGTGGTCGAGGCCATAGGCCAGGGCGGCGGCGGTCGGCTCGTTGATGATGCGCCGGACGTTGAGCCCGGCGATCCGCCCGGCGTCCTTGGTGGCCTGGCGCTGCACGTCGTTGAAGTAGGCGGGCACGGTGATCACCGCGTCCGTCACCGGCTGGCCGAGGTAGGCCTCCGCGTCCGTCTTGAGCTTGTGGAGGATCATCGCGCTGATCTCCTGCGGGGTGCGCCGCCGTCCGTCCAGCTCGAGGCGGGCGTCGGTGCCCATCTGGCGCTTGATGGAGGCGACGGTCCCCTTCGCGTTGGTGACCGCCTGACGGCGGGCAAGGTCCCCCACCAGCCGCTCCCCGTTTTTGGTGAAGGCGACGACGGACGGCGTGGTCCGCGCGCCCTCGGCGTTCGGGATGATGACGGGCTTTCCGCCCTCCACCACGGCCACACAGCTGTTGGTGGTGCCAAGGTCGATTCCGATGACTGCGTTCATATCGTTCGACAACTCCTTGCCGCTCAGTTTGCGTCACTATATCATAAGATGATGAAGTTTTTATGAATTTTCTGGGGAAATTTACGAAAATGTAACATTGGGCCGGATTGTAAGAGAAATTCAAGACTTCCTCCCTTGACGGGGGGAGGAAAAGAGGCTAAAATGACAGAAGCCGTCAAAAAAGCGTTTTGATCCATCGGGCGGAAGATCATTGGTATGGGGAACGGACAAGCCGGCGGACGTCGCCCGCTGCGCGACCGGAAATGGGGGCACATTAACACATGTCAAATATTCGTAAGGTCATCTTAATCATCCTGTCTGTGCTGTCTCTGATGGTGATCGGGGCATATGCCTTCCTGCAGGTGCAGCTCAACAAGGTCAACCGGATCACCGCGGGAGAGACCGAGTTCACCACCGAGGACTTCGAGGAGGACACCGATGAGCCGGACTCCATCACCAGCGTGGACTGGGGCGAGATGAACGGCATCCGGACGCGCGACGGAGTGACCAACGTCCTGCTCGTCGGCCAGGACACCCGCCAGGAGGGCGAGCGCGCCCGCTCGGACAGCATGATCATCCTGAGCGTGGACACCGTCCACAACCGAATGACGATGACCTCCCTCATGCGCGATCTCTATGTGAAGATCCCCGGCTACAGCGACAACAAGCTCAACGCGGCCTACCGCTTCGGCGGCTTTGAGCTGCTCGACGCCACGATCGAGGAGAACTTCGGCATCTCCATCGACTACAACATTGAGGTGGATTTTGAAGGGTTTCAGACTGTGATCGACGCCGTGGACGGCATCGACGTGGTGCTGACGGCGGACGAGGTCGCCTATATGAGCCGCCAGTCAGCGTATGGCCGGGACCACAACAACAAGACCATCACCGGCCTGGTGGTGGGCGAGAACCACCTGTACGGCGAGGCGGCGCTGGTGTACGCCCGCATCCGCTATGTCGCGACCGCGAACGGCACGCGGGACGACTATGGCCGCACCGAGCGCCAGCGCACGGTGATCCAGCAGGTCTTCCAGCAGCTCAAGGACCAGCCGTGGACCGATCTGCTTGGCATCTACGACAACGTGGCCGACGTCCTGACCACCGACATGACCAACGATGAGCTCCTCAGCATTGCCCTCACCGCCTACAACCTCGGCGCGAACGAGATCGAGGAGTACCGCGTGCCGGAGGACGGCAGCTACAGCGGCGAGTATGTCCGCCGCATGAGCGTGCTGGTGCCCAACGACTGGAACGTGCTGCGCGCGAACCTCCAGGAGTTCATCTACGGAGCCTGAGCGCCCCCCAATCGAATCCAATCAACCCAATCAAAAACGCCTGCGGAGCATGTTCCTCCGCAGGCGTTTCAGCCTGTCAAAAAACCTACCAAGCACCCCAATTAACGTGTATAATAAGGATGACGGGGGCATAGAGATGGAAAGCTGGAGGAGAGATGCACGGAGAGAGCCGGTCATAGCGGACCTGGATATGTTGGTGCCGAAGGATCACCTGCTGCGGAAGATAGAGAGGGTGATGGGCTACCAGCGGTTGTATGAGCGGCTGGAGCCATACTATTGCCACGACAACGGCAGACCGGGCACAGACCCGGTGGTGCTATCAAGATGGTTCTCATCTTCCCGTTCTATTCATGCAATTTTCGTCCCTATATATGCCAATCCCCCGGTTTTCAGTTGCTGAAAACCGGGGTTCTTTGACAAGCTGGAGCAAATGCCTTGCATTTGCTCCAAAGGCTGCGGCTTTGACAACCGGCCCCCGAGCGGGTACAATAGAGACACAGACGTCCGCACAGCGGACAGATGGAGGTGTCTCCCATGTTCCTGGCAGATACGCATATGCACTCCACCGTCTCCTTTGACGGGCAGAATACCCGTGCGGAGATGGCAGAGGCCGCCCGGCGCGCCGGCCTGGACGCCCTCTGCTTTACGGACCACTATGACATCATCAACGAGAAGTCGGAGCTGGTCCCCACCTACGATTGGATGCCCGCCCGCAGCCAGCACGCCGGGGCCGTCGCCGCCTGCTGCGGGGCGCTGGAGCTGGGCTATGGCCTGGAGCTGGGCAACGCCCCCGCGGATTTCGCCGCCGCAGAGCGCGCCCTTGCCGAGCCGCTGGACTTCGTGATCGGCTCCATCCACAACTCCAGCCGCGCCACCGGCGGCATCGACTACTATTTTGTCCGCTATGACAGCCCTGAGCTCTGCTGGCAGCACCTGGACGACTACTTCGACTCCCTCGAGGCCCTTGTGCGCTGGGGCAACTTCGACTCCCTCGGCCACCTGCCCTATCCGCTGCGCTATATGCGCGCGCGGGACGGGCAGCCGGTCTCGCTGGCGCGGTATGAGGACCGCATCCGCCCCCTGCTCGCCGCCCTCGCCCGCGAGGGGAAGGCGCTCGAGGTGAACACCGACAAGTCGCGCGCCATCAGCCCGGACTACCGCTGGCTGCTCGGCCTCTTCCGGGAGGCGGGCGGGGAGTTCGTCACCACCGGCGCGGACGCCCACCGGACCGCCCAGGTGGGCCAGGGCATCCGCGAGGCGGCGGAGCTGATCGCCGCCTGCGGCTTTCGCTACATCTGCCGCTTCCGCGGCCGGAAGCCCGCGCCCGTCAAGCTGTGAGAGGAGAGAGACCGATGAGAGAGATCCCCGTTTCCGAGATCGTCCGCACGGTGCGCGAGCTGTGCATCCGTGCCAACTCCCATCTGCCGGAGGACGTCTGCGCCGCCGTGCGCCGCGCCCGGCAGGTCGAGGAGTCCCCGGTCGGCCAGTCCATTCTGGGCGACGTGGAGGAGAACTTCAC
This sequence comes from uncultured Eubacteriales bacterium, assembly GCA_949283375.1. Classification (GTDB taxonomy): domain Bacteria; phylum Bacillota; class Clostridia; order Oscillospirales; family Oscillospiraceae; genus Onthomonas. The sequence goes on from CASDSM010000013.1 coordinate 7,545, forward strand.
CTTCGCGCGCGCGCGCGGCCTGCCCATCTGTCAGGACACCGGCATGGCGGTGGTCTTCTGTGACCTGGGGCAGGAGGTGCGCATCACCGGCGGCCTGCTCTCCGAGGCGGTCAACCGGGGGGTGTCCCTGGGCTACACCGAGGGACACCTGAGATGCAGTGTGGTCGCCGACCCGCTGCGCCGGGTGAACACAGGGGACAACACCCCCGCCGTCCTCCACCTCCGCCTGGTGGAGGGGGACAGGCTGACCATCACCGTCGCCCCGAAGGGCTTTGGCAGCGAGAATATGGCGAGCCTCTCCATGCTCAAGCCCTCCGTCACGGCAGAGCAGGTGGAGGACACCATTGTAGAGGCGGTCTCCCGCGCCGGGTCGAACCCCTGCCCGCCGGTGATCGTCGGCGTCGGCCTGGGCGGCGACTTTGAGCTGGCCGCCCTGCTCGCCAAGCGCGCCCTCCTGCGGCCGCTGGACGAGGAGAACCCCGACCCCTACTACGCCGCGATGGAGGCGCGCATTTTGGAGAAGGTGAACCGCCTCGGCATCGGACCACAGGGCCTGGGCGGCCGCGTGACCGCGCTGGGGGTGCATATCATCCCCCATCCGACCCACATCGCGGGCCTTCCCTGCGCGGTGAACCTCAACTGCCACGTCGCGCGCCACGCCACAGCAGTTCTGTGAGGGCTTTTTCAAAAAACTTTCGATTGGAATTTACATTTTGTGCTTTCCCTTTGGCCGGAGTATGGTATAATAGGGGCAAGAGAGGGGAGCCTCCCCTCCCACGCCACCAGGAAGGAGCTGAATCCCAGTGAAGTTCTCATTCATCGACAAGAAGTCTCCCCAGCCGGACAAGGTCATCGCCTACGCGGAGAAAAAGGTGGGCAAGCTGGACCGCTATTTCCACTCCGATGCCGAGGCCACCGTCCGCTTCCAGGAGAAGAAGCGGGCGCAGGTCAAGATCGAGGTCACCGTGCGTACCGGCAGCTCCATCTTTCGCGCCGAGTCCTATTCCGACTCCATGTTCTCCGCCATCGACGCGGCTGTGAGCACCATTGAGGGGCAGATTCGCAAAAATAAAACCCGCCTGGCCAAGCGCCTCAAGTCGGACGCCTTCGCTCCGGCGGATTTCACCACCGTAGAGCAGGACGAGCCGGAGGAGCGCCTGGAGGTGGTCCGCGCCAAGAAGTTCGCCTTCCGTCCGATGGGGGTGGAGGAGGCCATTTTGCAGATGAACCTGCTCGGCCACAGCTTCTTCGCCTTCCGCAACGAGGACGAGGGCGGCGCCTTCTCCATCGTCTACGTCCGTGAGGACGGCGGCTACGGCCTGATCCAGGACGCGATGTGAGCGGAGTGCGGCAATATGTCTGTCTCATCCCCCGATAGCAGATAGCCTCATATAAAAAGTGGCTGAGAAGTGACATGCCGGTCCTTCTCAGCCACTTTTCCTGCAACAGGGACTTTCCCGCCGCGGCGGGCCGCGCTATAATGGGGACAGAAAGGGGGGAGGCCGATGCAGGCCAAAGAGAGAGGACGGGTCTACCGGACGCTGTTCTGGTCCACCTTCCAGCTCAGCGCGTGTACCTTTGGCGGGGGCTTTGTCATCGTCCCGCTCATGCGGCGCAAATTTGTGGAAGGGCTGCACTGGCTGGAGGAGCAGGAGATGGTGGACATTACCGCCATTGCCCAGTCCGCGCCCGGACCGATCGCCGTGAACGCCTCCATCCTGGTGGGCTACCGTGTGGCCGGGGCGCCGGGCGCGCTGGTCACCGTCCTGGGGACGGTGCTGCCGCCGCTCATCATCATCTCGCTGATCTCCCTGTGCTACGCCGCTTTCCGCGCCAACCCGGTGGTGAATCTGGCGATGAAGGGCCTGTTGGCCGGGGTGGCCGCCGTGATCTGCGACGTGGTGTGGACGATGGGGGCCGCCGTCCTCGGCGGGCGGCGGGCGATGCCGGCCATCGTGCTGCTGCTGGCCTTCCTCGCGGTGCAGGTCCTGGAGGTCAATATCATGCTGGTCATCGCCCTGTGCGGCCTCGCCGGGGCGGCGGACACCTGGCTGCGCGGCCGCCGGGGCGCGGGGGAGGGGAGGACATGATCTATCTCCAGCTCTTCTGGAGCTTTTTCCAGATCGGCCTGTTCAGCATCGGCGGGGGCTACGCCGCCATGCCGCTCATCGAGCATCAGGTGGTCGAGCTGCACCCCTGGCTGACGATGGGGCAGTTTGCCGACATCATGGCGATCGCGGAGATGACGCCGGGGCCGGTGGCGATCAACTCGGCCACCTTCGTCGGCATTCAGGTGGCCGGCCTCCCGGGCGCGCTGGTGGCGACGGCGGGCTGCGTCCTCCCCTCCTGCGTGCTCGTGCTCGTGCTCGCCTGGGTCTATTACCGCTTCCGCGGCCTGACAATGGTACAGGGCGTCCTCGCCGGACTGCGCCCGGCGGTGGTGGCGATGATCGCCTCGGCCGGACTCTCCCTGCTCTCCCTCGCCCTTGGCGGGCAGGACGGCGGCGCGCAGACGCTGGAGTCAGTGGACTGGACGGCGGCGGCCATCTTCGCCGCCTCCCTCGCCGCGCTGCGCGTCCGGAAGGTCAGCCCCATCTGGGTGATGGCAGCGGCGGGGCTGGCGGGGGTCGTGCTCTACACCGTCCTGCCGGGGGCCGCCGGCTGAGGCGCCGGTGGCCGGAATCCCTTGACAAACGGGGCAAAGCCCCCTATACTAAGCAGTACACTGTACGTTTAGGCCGTTTTGCCCCCGGCGGAGCCGGCCGACAGACGGATGATTTTCAGAGGAAAGGTGATAGATTATGGCGAATCCCGTCAAGCTGACCCCCAAGCGCCTGAAGGAACTCCAGGACGAGATGGTCTGGATGAAGACCGTCCGCGAGAAGGAGATCGCTGACCAGATCAAGGAGGCGCGCTCCTTCGGCGACCTGTCGGAGAACAGCGAGTACGATGAGGCCAAGAACGAGCAGGGCAAGCTCTTCTCCCGCGAGGCGGAGGTAGAGGCGATCCTGAACAACTACGTCCTGATCGAGGAGGACGCCGCGGACGACACCGCCGTCGGCCTCGGCAGCACCGTCACCGTGCTGGATGTCGCCTCCGGCGAGGAGGAGGAGTACCGCATCGTCGGTTCCCAGGAGGCTGACCCCCTCTTCGGCCACATCTCGGAGGAGTCCCCCTTCGGCAAGGCCCTGATGGGCAGAGCGGTGGGCGATGAGGTCCAGGTGGACGCGCCGGTGGGCACGCTCACCTACAAGGTGCTCAATATCGCCATCTCCCGCTGAGCGGACAGAGCGCAGAACGACAGCCTTTCGGGCAGCAGGCATTTGCCCGAAAGGCTGTTGCGTTGTTTCAGACGGAGTTTTGAGGATTCGGAGGGTTTATGTATTATCATGCATCGCAGGTCAGGGGGATCACGAGATTGGAGCCGCACATCTCCAATCACGGCGTGCCCCTGATCTATTTTTCCCGGAAGAGGGAGAATGTGCTCGTCTATCTCAGCAATGCAATTGAAAAGTATGGCCGGGAGACCGGCTTTGCCCATAAGGGGCCGTGGCAGAAATGGGGACCGTATGGCTTTGGACCGGATGGCCGCCAGAGGCTGGAGGAATACTATCCCGACGCGCTCGCCCGCACATACAAAGGGGTGTCCGGCTGCATCTACAGCGCGGAGACGATCACGGATTCCGGCTTTGAGATTCAGATCCCGGACGCGGCCACAAGCGCGGAGCCGGTGGCGGTGACGGGCGTGGAGTTCATCCCGGACGCCTATGAGGCAATTTTGCAGGCGGAACGGGAGGGCCTGATCGAGATCGTCCGCTATGAGCAGATGTCGGACAGAAGGCGGGCGTGGAACGAGAACATGATACGGGAGGAATATGACGCGGCGGCAGACCACCCGGAATACAGGCATTTTCTCCGGGGCCATTTCCCGGCGATCGCCGGCAGATAGGCTGCCCGGACACGCGCTGCGCCCCACGCCCCTGCCCAAAGCTGCCCCCTGACGGTGCAATCCTGTGCTGTCAGGGGCTTTTGGTTGACAAAGCGTCCGGAATGGGGGTATCCTATTCTTATCTCAAATCAGGCGCCGAACGGCCTGTAAAACGTTTGCAGAGACACATAACCATACCGGCCTGTGCGCTGCGCGCTGTACATCTGCCAGCGCCTCAGAAAGGGGGATTTGCATGCCTGGCCTTTCCAGAGAGATCCGCCTCTTCGCCTCCCGCCAGCCGATGGCGGCGACGGACCGGATCGCCGGCTTCTCCGTCCGCCCCGGCCTCTATCTGGTCAGCGGGGCGGTGGAGGTGCCCGGCGGCGTGAGCTTCACCATCCACGCAGTCCACGCCACCTACTGTGAGCTCTGCCTGTTCCACCGGATGGAGGAGGAGCCGTTTGCTGTGCTCCCCTTCCCGGAGGAGTTCCGCATCGGCAACACCTATTCCATGATCGTCTTCGGACTGGACATCTATGAGTTTGAGTACGCCTACCGGATGGACGGGCCGCACAACCCCGCCGCCGGGCTGCTCTATGACCGCAGCCGCTTCCTGCTCGACCCCTACGCCGCGGCGGTGACCGGCCAGAGCGGCTGGGGCGGCGACCGGCCGGACAGCCAGGCCTACCACGCCCGCGTCGTGCGCGACAGCTTCACCTGGGGGGATTTTCCCAGCCTGAAGCGGCCCTTCCAGGACATGGTGATCTATGAGATGCATGTGCGCGGCTTCACCCGGCACCCCAGCTCCGGCGTGGCCCATCCGGGCACCTTCGCCGGGCTGATGGAGAAGATCCCCTACCTCCTCGAGCTGGGGGTCAACACGGTGGAGCTGATGCCCATCTTCGAGTTTGACGAGACGGCGGAGCGGCGCACGGTGGACGGGCAGCGGATGCTCAACTACTGGGGCTACAATACGGTGGCCTTCTTCGCGCCCAACACCAGCTACACCGCCGCCCTGGAGTATAACCGCGAGGGCACCGAGCTCAAGGAGATGATCCGCACCCTGGCCGCCCACGGGATCGAGGTCATCCTGGACGTGGTGTTCAACCACACCGCCGAGGGGGGCGCGGACGGCCCCTGCTTCTCCTTCAAGGGGATCGACAACAACATCTATTACATGCTCACCCCGGACGGGCGGTACTACGACTTCTCCGGCGTGGGCAACACCCTCAACTGCAATCACCCCATCGTGCGCCAGTTCATCCTCGACTGCCTGCGCCACTGGGTGGTGGAGTACCGGGTGGCGGGCTTCCGCTTCGACCTGGCGAGCATCCTCGGCCGGGATGCGGACGGCTGGCCGCTGGCCGAGCCGCCCCTCCTCGAGACGCTGGCCTTTGACCCCATCCTCGCCGGGACCAAGCTGATCGCCGAGGCGTGGGACGCGGGCGGGCTCTATCAGGTGGGCTCCTTCCCCTCCTGGAACCGCTGGTCGGAGTGGAACGGCCTGTACCGCGACGACCTGCGCTGCTACCTCAAGGGGGACGGCGGCATGGCGGCCGCGGCGGTGCAGCGCATCTGCGGCTCGCTCGACCTCTATCCGCCGGAGGAACGCCGCGACGCCTCGGTGAACTTTATCACCTGCCACGACGGCTTCCCCCTCTACGACCTCTACGCCTACAACGAGAAGCACAACCTCCCCAACGGCTGGGACAACCAGGACGGGGCGGACGTCAACCACAGCTGGAACTGCGGTGCGGAGGGGGAGACGGACGATCCGGAGATTCTCGCCCTGCGCGACCGGCTGCGAAAAAACGCCTTTACCGTCCTGCTGTGCAGCCGGGGCGCGGCGATGTTCCTGGCGGGGGACGAGTTCGGCAACACCCAGTTTGGCAACAACAACGCCTACTGTCAGGACAACGAGGTGTCCTGGCTGGACTGGTCACGCCTGCGTGAGCATGAGGGGCTGTTCCGTTTTGTCTCCCGGATGATCGCCTTTCGCGCGGCCCACCCCGTCCTGCGCGGGCCGACCGCCCCCGCCCGCTGCGGCTGGGCGGACGTCTCCCAGCACCACGGGGTGGCCTGGAACGACAGGACGGACTACGACACCCGCCAGATCGGCGTCCTCTTCGCCGGGCGCAACGCGGAGGACACGGACGACGACCTGGTGCTGCTCGCGGTGAACGCCCACTGGGAGGCGCACCCCCAGACCCTCCCCGTCCTGCCGCGCGGGATGGCCTGGCGCTTGGTGCTCCACACCGCCTGCCCGGAGCCGTTCGAGGCGGATACCCCCTTTGACGGGCAGACGATGCTCATCGGGGCGCGCTCTGCCGCCATCTTTCTGGCTGAGCGGGAGCGCCCCGGCCTGGCGCACTGAGGGCGGAGACGGCGATCTCCTCCGCCCCCAGCCGCCCCGCGTCCAGCAGGGCGGCCAGGAGGGGGACGGATGGGGCGTCCGGCGGCGCGCCCATGCCGGGCAGACGGAGGGCGAAACGGCCGGAGAGCGCCGGGTCCTCTCCGCCGAGGCAGAGGCGGCCCTCCGCCGCCTCCAGCTCCGGGAAAAAGGAGAGGGTGAGCGACGCCTCCTCCGCCGGGAGGAGGGCGACGCCGCCCTCCCGCTGGAGCTGCCAGCCGAGCGAGGCGTCGCAGCCGGCGGGGAGCGCGAGGGCGCGCACCGTGCGGGCCAGCTGGCGGCAGGCGAGCAGGACAGGCCGGGTGACCCGGTCAAACTCCAGGGCGACCACTGCCTCCTGCCGGGAGATCCCTTCGAGGTCGAGCGCGGCCAGGGCGAGCGGCGCGGCCAGCGCCCGCCAGAGCGCCCCTGTGTGGACGACGGGGAGGGCGGGGTCGAGCGCGCAGGGGGCGAGCAGCCTCCGGCAGCCCGCACGGCCCAGCAGATGGAGGGCGCGCGCCGTCCGCCGCCGGGCTGCCCGTCCGCCCGCCCAGCCCGGCAGACGCGCGGCGAAAAGGGTGAGCCCGCGCACCTGATAGACTGTGAGATGCACCCGGCCGCCCGCGCCGGTGTGGGCCAGATAACCGACCATAGACATGCCCCTCCTGTTTCGTGCAGGCGCTGCTTCCAGCAGATGCGCCGGACGGGCGGGGCAGAACCGACCGGGAGGAAAAAGTATGCTGCAACTGAGCAATCTCCGCCTGCCGCTGGGGGCGGACCGAGAGGCGATCGAGCGGAAGGCGGCCCGTCTGCTGCGCATCCCGCGCAGCGCCCTGCGGGAGCTGCGGGTGGTCCGCCAGTCGGTGGACGCCCGCGGCAGGGGGGAGCCCTGCCTGGTCTACACCCTCCAGCTCTCCGTCCCGGACGAGGCCGCCGTCCTCCGCCGCGCCCCGGCGAACGTACGCGCGCTCGAGCGGCAGCCCTACCGCTTCCCGGAGACGGGGCGCTGGTCCGGCCCGCCGCCGCTGGTGGTGGGGATGGGGCCCGCCGGCCTCTTTGCCGCCCTCTTCCTCGCCCGGGCGGGGATCCCCTGCACGGTGGTCGAGCGGGGCCGCCCGGTGGAGGAGCGGACGGCGGACGTGGAGCGTTTCTGGCGGGAGGGGGCGCTCGACCCCGCCTCCAACGTCCAGTTTGGCGAGGGGGGCGCGGGGACCTTCTCCGATGGCAAGCTGACCACCGGCACGCACGACGGGCGCATCCCCGCCGTGCTGGAGACGCTGGTCGCCTTCGGCGCGCCGGAGGACGTAGCCTGGTCCTTCCGCCCGCACGTCGGGACGGATATCCTGCGCCAGGTGGTGCGCAACCTGCGCGGGGAGCTGGTCCGCCTTGGCTGCGAGGTGCTCTTCTCCACCTGCCTCACCGGGCTGGAAATCGGGGGCGGCCGCCTCACGGCAGCGGAGCTGACCGGCCCGGCGGGCCGCGTGCGGCGGGAGACCTCCGCCCTCGTCCTCGCCCCCGGCCACTCCGCGCGCGACACCTTCCGGATGCTCGAGGGCGCCGGTCTCCCGATGGAGGCCAAGCCCTTCGCCCTCGGCGTGCGCATCGAGCACCATCAGGAGGAGATCAGCCGCGCGCAGTACGGCGCGGCGTGGGACCGCCTCCCCCCGAGCGACTACCACCTCGCCTGCCACCTGCCGGACGGGCGCAGCGCCTTCTCCTTCTGCGTCTGCCCGGGCGGGCTGGTGGTGGCCTCCGCCTCCGAGCCGGGGCGGCTGGTGACCAACGGGATGAGCTACCGCGCCCGCGACGGGGAGAACATCAACGGCGGCCTGCTCGTCGGCCTCACCCCGGAGGACTATCCGGGGGCGGACGCCCTGGCGGGGGTCCGCTTTCAGGAGCGCTGGGAGGAGGCGGCCTACCGCCTCGGCGGCGGGGGTTTCCGCGCCCCGGCCCAGCTCGTGGGGGATTTCCTCGCCGGGCGGGCCTCGGCGGCGGGCGGGGCGGTCCGGTCGACCTACCGCCCCGGTGTGACGTGGACGGCGCTGGACGGCTGCCTCCCCGCGCCGGTGAGCGCCACCCTGCGCGCCTCCCTCCCCCTCCTGGACCGGCGGGTGCATGGCTTTGCCGCGCCGGAGGCGGTGCTCACCGGGATTGAGAGCCGCTCCTCCTCGCCGGTGCGGGTGCTGCGCGGGGAGGACGGACAGTCCGCCGTGCGCGGCGTCTTCCCCTGCGGGGAGGGCTGCGGCTACGCCGGCGGCATCGTCAGCGCCGCGGTGGACGGCATCCGCGTGGCCGAGGCGGTGGCGCGCGGGGCGAAAGAATCACCTTTCTGAGGCGGCCGGGCCTGTGCCCCGCCGCCTTTTCCGCTTTTTGGCGGCCAGGCCGTTGCAATCCGCCCGGAAGGCTGATATAATAAACTGTCCTTATATACATGTTTGAAAACGACAGCAGAGGTGCCGGATTTGTACTTAAAAGCGCTGGAAATACAGGGGTTCAAGTCTTTCCCGGACAAGACTGTGCTCACCTTTGACGAGGCGGTGACCGCCATCGTCGGCCCGAACGGGAGCGGCAAGTCCAATCTCTCCGACGCGATCCGCTGGGTGATGGGGGAGCAGTCCACCCGCGCCCTGCGCGGCGGGAAGATGGAGGACGTCATCTTCGGCGGCACGGAGAAGCGCCGCCAGACCGGCTATGCCGAGGTCTCGCTGATCCTGGACAACACCTCCCGCCTGCTCCAGATGGAGGAGAGCGAGGTGATGGTCACCCGGCGGTACTACCGCTCGGGGGAGAGCGAATACTATATCAACCGCCAGTCCTGCCGCCTGCGGGACATCAACGAGCTCTTTATGGACACCGGCCTTGGCCGGGAGGGCTATTCCATCATCGGACAGGGCAAAATTGATGAGATCCTCTCCACCCGCGGGACGGAGCGCCGCGCCGTCTTTGAGGAGGCGGCGGGCATCTCGCGCTTTCGCCACCGCAAGGAGGAGGCCGAGCGCAAGCTGGAGCGGACGACGGAGAACCTCCTGCGCGTGGGGGACAAGATCTCCGAGCTGGAGCTGCAGGTGGAGCCGCTGCGCGACCAGGCGGCCCGGGCGAAGGAGTTCCTCCGCTACCGGGAGGAACTGCGCGGGCTGGAGATCTCGCTCTGGATGACCCAGTTGGACCAGCTTCGCGCACGCCACCGCAAGCTCTATCACGATTTTGAGACGGCCGCCGCCCAGCGGGATGCCGCCGCCGCCGCGCAGGAGCAGCTCTACCGGCGGACGGAGGAGCTGGCAGAGCAGATGCGCGGGCGGGACGTGGAGATGGACGCCCTGCGCGCCCAGATGAGCAGCCTGACAGCCGGGGTGAATGAGCGCGAGTCCGCCATCGCCCTGCTGAAAAATCAGATCCAGAACAATCTGGAAAACGCCGGACGGGTCCAGCGGGAGCTGGACCGGCAGACGGGGCAGGCGGGGGACCTCGCCGGGCAGATCGCCGCCCGGGAGCGCCGCCTGGAGGAGATCGGGACGGAGCGCGGCGCCCTTGACGTCGGACTGAGCGAGCAGCGCGCCGAGGCGTCCGCCCTCGAGCGCGAGGCCGGGGCCCTGCGCGAGGAGCTGGAGGCCCTGCG
>CASDSM010000014.1 GCA_949283375.1 uncultured Eubacteriales bacterium
GCGCTGCACTCGCGCCCTCCGGCGCGGCGGGGGCCTCCGGCGCGCGCTCGGCGCCTGGCTGCGGGGCGGCCTTGGGACCGGACCGGGCCGGGCGCTTCTTCGCGGGGCGGCGGGGCTCTCCGGCGGGGGCCTCCGGCGAGCCCTCCTGCGGCAGAATAACGTTCTCCAGGTGGGGCGGCTCCCGGCGGCGCGGGGCGGGCGCGGGGGCCTCCGCCTTCTCATAGCCGGGCGGGCGCTTGCCCTTGCCGCTGCGGATGACGCAGAGGTCACAGTTGCGGTAGCAGCGCGGGCTGTCCGGGTCGCTGTCCAGGGTGACGCGCGAGGTCTCGCGCAGGAGGTTCACCTGATTCACCACGCCGACGCCGTCCGGCGTCTCCACCAGCGAGTCCTGCTTGGGCGCGCGCTTGAGCAGGTCGGTGTAGGCGTCCTGCTCGTACTTCAGGCAGCACATCAGCCGCCCGCAGGCCCCGGAGATCTTGCCCGGATTGAGCGAGAGGTTCTGCGTCTTGGCCATCTTGATGGAGACGGGGTGGAAGTCGCCGAGGAAGGTGGAGCAGCAGAACGGCCGCCCGCAGATGCCGAGGCCGCCGAGCATCTTCGCCTCATCGCGCACGCCGATCTGGCGCAGCTCGATGCGGGTGCGGAAGACGGAGGCCAGGTCCTTCACCAGCGCGCGGAAGTCCACCCGCCCGTCGGCGGTGAAGAAGAAGAGGATCTTGCTGCCGTCGAAGTTGTACTCCACGTCGATCAGCTTCATCTCCAGCCCGTGGGCGGCGATCTTCTCCTGGCAGACGCGGAAGGCCCGCTCCTCGCGGCGGTGGTTCTCCTCCATCTGTCTCCGGTCCTGGTCGGTGGCGAGGCGGAGCACAGGGCGCAGGGGGCTGATGAGCTCCTGCTCGTCGATCATGCGGTTGCCCTGCACGCACTCGGCGAACTCGACGCCCTTGCTCGTCTCGATGATGACGGCCTGTCCTGGCGCGACCGTCAGGCCGTTTGGATTAAAATAGTATTCTTTTCCGCCGCTTTTGAAGCGGACGCTGATAATTTCAGTCACATTAATCTCCTTTGCTGCATACGCCCCCACGGGGCGGGAGAGCTCAGTTGTGGTGCCTGCGCAGGATCTCTGCCGCCGAGGCGGCGAGCCAGCCGGCGCTGTGCGCGGGGGAGACGTTGCCCGCCATCGCCCGCTCCCCCTCCCGCGCGAGGCGGGCAAGGGCGGACAGCCCGGCGGGAGAGAGGGCCGCGCGCCAGGGCGCGTCCCGTCCGGCGAGGGCGTCGCAGGCGCGGGCGGCGAGGGCGGGATAGAGCCGCGCCATCTGCTCGCGCGTCCACTTCCCGTTCTGGATGCGGACGGACCACTCCATCAGCGCCCGCTCAGAGCGCCCGGCGAGGGCGTCGCGCAGCTCGTCCAAGGCGGCGGCGCACCTGGGGTCCTCCGCTCCGTCCTCCTCCAGCAGGGCCTCCGCACGGCCCAGCCAGCCGCCGGAGGCCGCCGCAGCCCGGGCCAGCGCCTCCGGGTCGCGGTCGGGATGGCGCGCGCGCAGCCAGCCGATGGCCTCCTCCCCAGAGACGGGGGAGAGGGCATAGCGCACGCAGCGCGAGCGGATGGTCTCGAGCAGGGCGAGGGGATTTTCCGCCAGCAGGAGGAAGGCGGCGTAGTCCGGCCCGTCCTCGAGCACCTTGAGCAGGGCGTTCTGCGCGCTGGGGTTCATGGTATCGGCGCGCGCGATGAGATAGACCTTGCGCGCGGCCTGGTTGGGGCGGATATAGGCGTCTGCGCGCAGGGCGCGCACGGCGTCCACCTTGAGCGGGCGCTCCCGCTCCTCCGTGGTGAGGAAGCGCTCGATGGGGACCACGTCGGGATGGGTCCCCTCCCGCACGAGGCGGCAGTCCCGGCAGCGGCCGCAGGGCCGCTCCCCTTCGCCGGCGCAGACGAAAGCCTGCGCGAGCAGGGCGGCGAGGGTGCGCTTGCCGCTTCCAGCCGGGCCGGAGAGGATGAGCGCGTGGGGCAGGCGCTGCGCCGCAGAGAGCTGCGCCTTGAGCGCGCCGTTTCCGGCCAGAGCGGAGAGATTCATATCCGCAGGAACTGGTCGATGTTGAGCACGAAGATGGTGGCCCCGGAGACGGTGACCGGCCGGCCCTCCGCCGCCAGCATGGAATTGCGCGCGTTCTTCCCCGCCGCGTCCACCTCACGCCAATGGACGGCGCTGCGCAGCGTGGCGATCACCTCGCGCACCTTCTCATCCGCCACGCCGATGAGAAGCGTGCGGTTCTCCTGCTGCAAAAAGCTGCCCCAGGAGTTGAGGACGGTGGCGCCGTAGCCCTTCTCCACCAGATATTGGCTGGCATGCTCTGCATCGTCCCGCTGGACGATGGCGACGATCATTTTCATTCCCGACACCTCCTTCCAGGCGGCCGGACAGGCTGCCTGGGGCTTGCGGGCCCGCCATCCACGCGCGGCGGCGGGCGTCTCTCTCACGAAAAAAGCACGGTTACAGGGTCATTATACCCCATATCGGCCAAATAGACCAGATGCTTTTTTTCAATTCTCTCGCCCGGGGCGACCACCGGCACGCCGGGCGGATAGGGCGCCACCGGCTGGGCGGCGATCTGTCCCTCTGTCTCCTCCAGCGGCAGGGTCACCTGGCGGCCGAGCAGCGCCTCGCGCGGGGTGTGCACCCCCTCCGCCGCAGGGGGCGGGTCGAGCGACAGCGCCGGCGCGGGGGTGAAGGCCAGCCCCGCCAGATCCAGCGTGGCGGCCAGGCGCTCGATCTGCTCCTTCCCGTCCGCGCCGGTCACGATGAGGACCACATGGTTCCGGTCCGCCATCTCGGGGTAGAGGCCGAGCTCCTCCAGCCGTCCAGCCAGGGCGAAGCCGTCCTCCGTGAGGATGGTGAGGCGCATCGGGTCGAGCGGGAGTTCCGGCGTGGACTGGAGTGCGGGATAGCGTTCACGCAGCTCCAGCACCGCCTCCGCCGCCTGGAAGCAGCGCTCCGCCCCGCCGCAGGCGAGCCAGGTGCGCAGCCGGTCGAGGGCGGCCATCATCGGGTAAGAGGGGGAGGTGGTGGCAAAGAGGAGGGAGGCCGCGCGCAGCTCGTCCATATCGTAGCCGGTGGCAAAGAGGAGGGCAGTCTGCCCCGGGGCGGGCAGGGTCTTGTGGGTGGAGACCACCGCGAGGTCCGCCGCGGCGTAGGGGTTCTCGTCCTCCCCGAAGAAGAGGGGGAGATGCGCCCCGTGCGCCCCGTCCACCACCAGCCGCGCCCCGCGCGCATGGCAGACGGCGGCGATCGCCGGGAGGTCGGAGCACACCCCGTAATAGGTCGGCGAGGTGATCACGACGGCGCGGCAGCCGGGATGCGCCGCGAGGGCGGCGTCCACCGCCTCCGGCGCGACCGGGCCATAGACCCCCGCCGACGCGTCCCAGGGGCGGCCGAGCCAGGCGGGGCGAAGGTCGAGCAGGGCCATGCCGGTGTGCAGGCTCCGGTGGCTCACCCGGTCCATCAGTACCGTCTCGCCCGGCCCGGCAGCGAGGGAGAGGGCGGCGTGCAGGCCCTGGGTCGCCCCGCCGGTGAGGAAGAGGCAGGCCCCGCTCCCCCAGAAGTCCGCCCACAGCCGCTCCGCCGCCTCCACCGGCCCGCCGGGGGCGTAGAGGTTGCCGGTGCGGCCGGTCTCGGTGAAGTCGATGGCGGCGTAGCCCTTCAGCTCCGGAAGGGGGAGGCCGACCCCCTTGTGCCCCGGCATGTGCATCCGCAGCGGACCCTCGTCGGCGAAGGCGCGCAGGGTGTCATAGAGGGGATTTTCCAGCGGCGTCTGATGCATGCTATCCTCCCCTCCTCACTCGCTGTCCAGCTTGAGCACGGCCATGAACGCCTCGGTGGGCAGCTGCACCGTGCCGAGGGAGCGCATCTTCTTCTTGCCGCGCTTCTGCTTTTCCAGCAGCTTCTTCTTCCGGGTGATGTCGCCGCCGTAGCACTTGGCGAGCACGTCCTTACGCAGGGCCTTCACCGTCTCGCGGGCGATGATCTTTCCGCCGATCGCCGCCTGGATGGGCACCTCGAACTGTTGGCGGGGGATATTCTCCTTCAGCTTCTCGCAGATCCGCCGCGCGCGGGCGTAGGCCTTGTCCTTGTGGACGATGAAGCTCAGCGCGTCCACCTTGTCCCCGTTGAGCAGGAGGTCCACCTTGACCAGGCTGCTCGGCCGGTAGTCCGCCAGCTCGTAGTCCAGCGAGGCATAGCCCTTCGTGTGCGCCTTGAGGGTGTCGAAGAAGTCGTAGATGGTCTCGTTGAGCGGCATGGCGTAGTGCAGCTCTACCAGCTTGGTGTCCAGGTACTGCATGTCGCGGTACTCCCCGCGCCGCTCCTGGCAGATGGGCATGATCTCGCCGACATAGTCGTTCGGCGTGAGGATGGAGACGTTGACATACGGCTCGCGCGCCTCGGCGATGGCGGAGGGGTCGGGGTAGTTGTGGGGGTTGTCCACCCGGATGACCGAGCCGTCCGTCTTGGTGATCTCATAGATGACGTTGGGCAGGGTGGTCACCAGGTCGAGGTCAAACTCCCGCTCCAGCCGCTCCTGGATGACCTCCATGTGCAGCAGGCCGAGGAAGCCGCAGCGGAAGCCGAAGCCGAGGGCGGCGGAGCTCTCCGGCTCAAAGACGAGGGAGGCGTCGTTGAGCTGGAGCTTCTCCAGCGCCTCGCGCAGGTCGGGATACTTTGACCCGTCCTCGGTGTAGATGCCGCAGAACACCATCGGCTGGGCGGGCCGGTAGCCCGGCAGGGCCTCGGCGGTGGGCTGCGCGGCGGAGGTGACGGTGTCGCCCACGCGGGTATCGCGCACGTTCTTGATGCTGGCGGTGAAGTAGCCCACCTCGCCCGCGCTCAGCTCCCCGCAGGGGTCCAGGCCGATGGGGAGCATGTGGCCGCACTCCACCACCTTGTAGCGCGCGCCAGAGGCCATCATCATCACCTCCGAGCCGACGCGCAGCGACCCATCCAGCACCCGCACGAGCACCACCACGCCGCGGTAGGCGTCGTACTGGCTGTCGAAGATGAGGGCCTTGAGCGGGGCCTCCGGGTCGCCGGAGGGGGCGGGGACGTTGGCCACCACGTCCTCGAGCACGGCGGGGATATTGATGCCCGCCTTGGCGGAGATCTCGGGGGCATCCTCGGCGGGCAGGCCGATGATGTTCTCCACCTCCTCCTTCGCGCGCGCCGGGTCGGCGGCGGGCAGGTCGATCTTGTTGATGACGGGGAGGATCTCCAGATCGTGGTCGATGGCGAGGTAGGCGTTGGCCAGCGTCTGAGCCTCCACCCCCTGGCTGGCGTCCACCACCAGCACCGCCCCCTCGCACGCGGCGAGCGAGCGGCTGACCTCGTAGTTGAAGTCCACATGGCCCGGGGTGTCGATCAGGTTGAGCTGGTATTCCTCGCCGTCCTGAGCGCGGTAGTTGAGCGTGACGGCACGGGCCTTGATGGTGATGCCGCGCTCGCGCTCGAGGTCCATATTGTCCAGGAGCTGGCTCTCCATCTCCCGCTCCGTGACCGCCCCGCACAGCTCGATGAGCCGGTCGGAGAGGGTGCTCTTGCCGTGGTCTATGTGGGCGATGATCGAAAAGTTGCGGATCAGTGACTGTTTCATGGCATACCTCAGCTTTTCTGTAGAATAGTGGAACGAAATGTGCGCGCCGTCACGAGCTGCGCCGCCGCGGGGCGCTCTCTGCCGCATGTCCCCCGGCGCGCCTGCCCTGCTCCTGCATCAGCTCGAGCAGATAGGGGGCCGCGTTGGGGTATTCGCGCAGCAGGCTCTCCTCCGAGAGCTCGGGCAGCGCGATGCGCCGCGCGGCGCACCGGTCCAGCTCGGCGAGGTAGCGGCAGCGGCAGTGCAGCAGCTCCACCTCGTCCGCCCCGGCACGGGCGGCGGCCCCGGTGAGCTCGCCCGGCAGTTCCGGCCCGGGGGAGACGCGGTCGAGCGCCCCGGCGAGCTGAAAGAGGGCCGCGGCAAGATAGCCGGAAGCCGCCTGCACCAGCGCCGCGCTCTCCAGCCGGTCGAGCAGGTCGAGCAGGAGGCAGAGCGCGCCGGCCAGCCGCTTCTTCTGTCCGGCGGTGAGCTGGCCGCGCGCGCGCCCGCCGCCCCGTCCGCGCGCGGGGACCTGACCGAGGAGGCTCCCCTCCCGGTCGCTCGAGCGGCCGAGCAGATAGTCCGCCGAGACCTGATAGTAATCACAGGCCCGGACCACAAAGCCCAGTCCGGGCTCCCGAATGCCGTTTTCGTAGTGCGACAGGAGGGCCTGGCTGATGCCCAGCGCCTCGGACGCCTGCCGCTGACTGATGCGCCGCTCCTTGCGCAGCTCGGACAAGGTGCGGCCAAATTCCTGCTGCATCCAAACCTCCCAAAAGAGATGATTTTCATCCGGATCGGAGACGCCCCACCGGAGGGGCAGCCCCCTGAGAGAGCCGGCCGCCGTCGCTCCAGGGCCACGGCGGTCAACAGACAGTAATATCATAACGGATGCTATACGGAAAGTAAAGAAGAAAACGCGAGCCGCTCGGGAAAAAATGAGCGGTCTCATTGCACAAAATCTTTTGGCAAAGCATTGCATTTTTAGGCAAACAGTGGTAAATTTATACCAGCTACCAGTGCGCTCCGGCGCATAATTTATGAGAGCAACGGAGGAAACCGAGCTATGTTTGCCAAACTGATCGCCAAATTGAAGCAGAGTCCGAAAACCATCGTCTTCACCGAGGGCACCGACCCCCGTATCCTTGAGGCCGCGTCCCGTCTGCTGGCCAGTAACTTCCTCAAGCCCATTCTGGTGGGCAACCCGGAAAAGGTGGCCGAGGCCGCCGAGGAGGCCGGCTTTAATATCCGCGGCGCGGAGATTCTCGACCCGTATCACTATGACCAGATGGACGAGATGGTCGCCGCGCTGGTCGAGCTGCGTAAGAACAAGGGGATGACGGAGGAGAAGGCCCGCTCCACCCTCCGTCAGGGCAACTACTTCGGCACCATGCTGGTGCAGATGAAGGTGGCCGACGCCCTGCTCGGCGGCGCGACCTACTCCACGGCGGACACCGTCCGTCCCGCCCTGCAGATCATCCGGACCAAGCCGGGACACAATATCGTCTCCTCCTGCTACATCCTGGTCCGCAACGCCGCGACCGGCGCCTCCGAAGTGCTGGCGATGGGCGACTGCGCGATCAACATCCACCCGAGCGAGGACCAGCTCGTCGAGATCGGCGTCGAGGTGGTCAAGTGCGCCCAGAAGTTCGGCATCGACCCGAAGGTCGCCTTCCTGAGCTACTCCACCCTCGGCTCCGGCAAGGGCGAGGACGTGGACCGGATGCGCAACGCCGCCAACCGCGTGCGCTCCAAGCTGCCCAACATCCCGGTGGACGGCGAAATCCAGTTTGACGCCGCCGTCGCCCCGCGCGTGGCGCGCATCAAGTGCCCCAACAGCCCGGTCGGCGGCCAGGCGAACACCTTCATCTTCCCCGACATCAACGCCGGCAACATCGGCTACAAGATCGCCCAGCGCATGGGCAACTTTGAGGCCTACGGCCCCATTCTGCTCGGCCTGAACGCCCCGATCAACGACCTCTCCCGCGGCTGCAACGCGATGGAGGTCTACTCCATGGCCATCGTCACCGCCGCTCTGGCGGAGTGACGGCAGCGCCTGCCACACAGACAAACGCCCCTGCGGAGTCAAACCGACTCCGCAGGGGCGTTGTAGGCCGTCAAAAAAGTATTTTTGACGGCCTTTCGAGCAAATGCGAGCATTTGCTCGAGCTTGCAGTCCCGCTGCGCGCACTCGCTACGCTCGCACACTTGCGGGACTATCAGTATTTTTGGCCCGGTACATGCCCGTGCCAAAATGAATTGCACTGAGTTTGGCCCTACGGGCCAAACTCAGTGAGACCTTTTAACACCCTGAAATACCCCGGCAGAGTCAAGTCGACTCCGCCGGGGCATTATATTGTGTGGATGGGGCCGGCGCGAAGCGCCCTCCTTACAGCCGGGCCTCCAGGGCAGCACACATATCCTCGTAACCGGGCTTACCGAGGAGGGCGAACATGTTCTTTTTGTACGCTTCCACGCCCGGCTGTGAGACCGGTCCGGGGCGCAATGCGCCCCGACAAAGACGCCAGTGGCGCCTTTGAGGTCGAGTGGCATCCCGGCGCGAAGCGCCTTCCTCCACTTTCAGCTCGGTTCGGGCCACATTGTGGCCCGACAAAGACGCCAGTGGCGTCTTTGAGAGCGA
>CASDSM010000015.1 GCA_949283375.1 uncultured Eubacteriales bacterium
GAAAAAATCCTTGTCCATGAAGCGGTCAAAAGTGAGGACGGAAGCCGGGAACAGGAAGTGGAAATCTTCTACCGCTTTATCGGCAAAATCGAATGACACATCTTGAGATACCCAACAATATCTTTAACTAAGGGAAACGGGCCTGAGCCTGCCCGACATCACCCTGCTCGAGCCGCTGGCGGAGGCGCTGGAGGTGACCGTCTCCGAGCTGCTGCGCGGCGAGCGGCTGGAGCAGGCGGTGCCGCTGGAGGAGGTGGAGGCGCTGGTGACCGGCTCACTCGCCCTCACCGGGCAGGAGCGGTCGCTCCGCGCCGCCTCCCGCCGCCGGTGGGGCCTGCGCCTGGCAGCCGTCTGCGTCCTCGCCGCGCTTGAGACCGCCCTGCTCGCGGCCCTCGACCTGCTGGACGGGGAGCTGCTGGAGCTCCTGCTGCTGGCGGAGGGAATGCCCCTCGCCTTTGGCGCGTGGTTCTGCCTCGCGGCGGAGGAGACTCTGCCGGCGTACTACGACCAGAACCGGATCAGCCACTACGCCCAGGGACCGGTCCGGCTGGATCTCGCGGGGCTGCGGCTGACCAACCGAAACTGGCCCGCCATCCTCCGCGCGGCGCGGGTGAGCCTGCTGGTGATGGCGGCGGCCTATCCGCTGCTCTACGCGCTGGCCGCCGCTCTGCTCGCGCCCCGTCTGGAGAGGGAGGTCTGGCTCTGGACGTGGAACGCCGTGACGCTGGTCTGGCTGCTGGCGGGTATTTTCCTGCCGCTCTACCGCGCCGGCCGGCACGACATGGACTGAGCGAAAAAAGAGAACAGGCTGTGCCAGCCCAATACGGGCAGGCACAGCCTGTTCAGACCGTCGAAAAACTACGCTGAGACTTCCGCGAGAGAGCCGCGGAGGTGCGGAGGAGGGGGCAAAGGGCCCCCTTCGCGTGCAGTCAAAAACGGACGCAGCGTGGCAAAAGACTTTTTTGACACGCTGAACAGGCTGTGCGGCCTGCCTTGGGCCTGCACAGCCTGTTTTTTCATGTCGTGCCGGGATGGGGCGCATCCTTCCGGCGGCCCTGATAGTGCAGGATCACCCCGCCCATCCGCTTGACCGGGATGGAGAGGAGGCCCTCCCGGCTGGCGATATAGCGGTGGCCGCTCTCCAGGTCCACCGCGTGGGGGAAGGGCCAGGGGATGGACACCTGTGAGTCCGCCGTGCCGTTGTTCACCGCCACGGCGACCCCCTCCTCCGGCAGAGTGCGGGTGTAGGAGATGTGGTTGCGCCGGCAGTCGCCCCAGGCGAAGTCCCCGCGGCGCAGGCAGGCGGTCTCCCGGCGGAGCTGGCCCATTTTGCGGTAGAAGCGGAGGATGTCCTGATTCTCCCGTCCCCAGGGGAAGGGGCGGCGGTTGAAGGGGTCCTCAAAGCCCTGCATCCCCGCCTCGTCGCCGTAGTAGATGGTGGGCGCGCCCGGGAAGGTGAAGAGCACCATCAGCCCGAGCTGCAGACGCCGCCAGCCCCAGACGATCTCTGCGGAGGACATGTGATACTTCGCCCGCGTCTCCTTGGACCACTCATAGCGCTGCGAGCCAACGCCGAGGTAGGTGAGGATGCGCAGCGTGTCATGGGTCCCCAGGGCGTTCATGGCGGAGTAGAAGGCGGAGGGGGGATAGTTCTCCCGGATGGTCTCCATCCGGTTCTGGAAGTGCTCGCCGTTGTCCCCGAGCAGAAAGTCGATCAGCGCCGAGCGGAAGGGGTAGTTCATCAGCCCGTCGAGGTGGTGGCCGAGGATGTGATGCCGCCGCACGCCGTAGGCGACCTTGTTGCTCCCGTCCTCCCAGACCTCGCCGATCAGGATGGCGTTGGGGTTCTCCGCGCGCACCGCCTCGTGGATGCCGCGCACAAAGTCGTCCGGCAGCTCGTCGGCCACGTCCAGCCGCCAGCCGTCCGCCCCGGCGCGCAGCCAGCGGCGGATGACGGAGTTCTCGTCCCCGTAGATGAAGGCGCGGTAGTCCGAGTGGTCCTTGTTCACCGCCGGGAGGGAGTAGATGCCCCACCACGACTCATAGTCGTCCGGCCAGCGGTGGAACTGGAACCAGTCGTAATAGGGCGAGTCCTTCCCCTGCGCCGCGCCGCAGTTGGGATAAAAGCCGTCGCCGTTGAAATAGCGGCTGACATAGCCGGTGTGGTTGAACACCCCGTCCAAAATCACCCGGATGCCCAGCGCGTGCGCGGCCCGGCAGAGGCGGGTGAAGTCCTCGTAGGTGCCCAGCATGGGGTCGATGTGGTCATAGTCCGCCGTGCCGTAGCGGTGGTTCTCCGCCGCCTCAAAGATGGGGCAGAAGTAGATGGTCTCCACCCCGAGCGAGGCGATGTAGTCCAGCTTCTGCTCCACCCCCTTCAGGCTGCCGCCGAAGAAGTCGCGGTTGCGCACCTCGCCGTTCTCGTTGGGCCGCCACTCCGGCTCGTCGTCCCAGCGGCCGTGCACCGTCCGGCTGCCCACCATGCCGAAGGGGTTGGGCACCTCTGTGCGGCAGAAGCGGTCGGGGAAAATCTGGTAGCACACGCTCTCGCCAAACCAGGAGGGGACCACGTCCGTCGGGTCGTAGACGGTGAGCTGATAGGGGCCGAGCTCCTTGCTCTTGCCGCCCAGCGTCTCCAGGCGGAAGGAGTACCACACCAGCCCGGCATAGTCCCCCACCGGCAGCGAGCCGGTGAAGAGGTCCACGCCCAGCTCGGTGTCCGTCCAGACGAGGGGGCGCTCCTCCACCCGGTTGTTGTCAAACTCATAGCAGGCGCGCAGCACGCCGCGGGAAAAGCCCTCCTGCCGTTGGGGTCTCAGGGTGAACTCCACCACCGTGCCGGAGGGGACTGCCCCGTAGGGGCGCTTATATGCCAGGTCTCGGGACTGGTAGATCTGATCGTCATACATCGCTCCTGCACTCCTTTCGGCGCGTGATGCTTTCGCCCGCCCCGCCCGTCCGGGCAGAGAGGAGAGCGGCAAACGGCTCCGGGAACCTTACCGGGGCGAAAATACGCAAAGCACTGGATTCAGTAAATATTATTATACCATAGAACCTGTGCCGGAAAAAGATTTTTGAAGGAAATTTTGCATTTTCTTCCATTCTGCAGGGCACGGTCAGCGCAGCAGCTCGTTTTCTGCCGGCACCTGCTCCAGGGCGGACTGGCCGGAGAAGTAGTATTCCAGGATATCGGCGGCGATCACCGCGGTGGCCGCACCCGAGCCGCCCTTCTCCACCGCCACGCAGATGGCGATTTCGGGGTCGTCATAGGGGGCAAAGCAGACAAAGAGGCCGTTGGCATTCTCCTGACCGCCCACCTGGGCCGAGCCGGTCTTGGCGCCCACCGTGATCCCCTGCTCCGTCAGCCCGGCAAAGGCAGTGCGGACGGAGGTGGTGCCCTCCACCACCTCTGCCATGCCCTGCAGGAGGGCGGCGCGGTCTCCCTCCGGGAGGGGTACCTCGCCCATCACCTCCGGCTCATATTCCGCGAGCAGCCCGGAGTTGTCATAGCGCTTGACGCTCTTGAGCAGATGGACGGCGTGGCGCTCCCCGCCGTTGACCAGGGTGGCGATATAGTTGCAGATCTGCAGCGGGGTGAACTGGTTGTCGCTCTGCCCGATGGCGGCGGAGAGGGTGTTGCCGGGATACCAGACGGCGCCCACCCGCTCGCTGTAGTCCGGCCCGGCGTTCACGCCGGTGGATTCGCTCAGCTCGATGCCGGTCGCAAGGCCGAGGCCGTAGGCCTGGGCATACTCCGTCAGTGTCTCGATGCCGAGCTGCTCGCCCACGGTGTAGAAGAAGATGTTGCACGAGTCGCGGATGGCGTCGCTCACCGTCTCCGGCCCGTGGGTGCCGCCGGACTGGCGGTAGATCCAGCAGCGGAAGGTGGTGCCGAGGTAATCCATCCAGCCGCCGCAGCGGATGGTGTCCTCCGTGGAGATGATCCCCTCGCTCAGCGCGGCGGTGGCGGTGACCAGCTTGTAGGTCGAGCCGGGGGCGTAGGTGCCCAGCAGGGCGCGGTTGTAGAGCGGGCGCAGCTCATCGGCGGCCAGCGCCGCATAGTCCTGATTGTAGGTGGAGAGGTCAAAGGTGGGCCAGCTCGCCGAGGCGAGCACGCTGCTGTCGTTCACGTCGAGCACCACCACGGCGCTGCCGCCCTCGCCGCCGTTGATCTCCGCCGTGTGCTCCTCAAGCGCGCGCTCCGCCGCCTCCTGGAGGCGGATGTCCAGTGTGAGGGTCACGTTGCTCCCCGCCACCGGCTCCACGGCATAGCGCTCGCTGAGCAGGGTGCCGTCCAGATCGGTGATGATCTCCGCCGTGCCGGCCGTCCCGCGCAGGTATTCCTCAAAGGCGTACTCCACGCCGGAGAGGCCCACCGTGGCGTTCATCGCGTAGCCCTGGGCGCGGTAGTTCTCCCCGTCCTCCCAGTTCTCCGCCGAGATGGGCCCGACCTGGCCGAGCAGATGGGCCGCCGCCGCGGTGTGGTAGACCCGCTCGGCGGCGGTGCGGATCTCCACCCCGCGCAGGCCCTCCTGCTCGACCACAGTGATAAAGTCGATGTCCACATCTCCTGCGAAGTACCAGGTGGTCCAGACGATCTCCTTCTCGCGGAGATAGCAGGCGTAGAGCACATCGAGCACCTCCATCCCGTCCTCCGCGCCGGTGAGGCCGAAGGTGGCGAGCATGGCGTCGAGCACCCGCTCCGGGTCGTCCGCAGCGGCGGGCCACTCCATCGCCTCGCAGAGGCGGGCGAAGTTCGTCGCCTGACGGACGCCGTCCTCATCCATGTAGGAGAAGGGGGCGTCGGAGGTGAAGGCCCAGCCCGCCCCCTCCGCCTGGATGGGGAGCGCGCCGCTGTTCCAGTCCCGCCCCTGCGCCCGGCAGAGGGCGATCAGGCGGCGCACGGTGGCCACCTGATGGGCATAGTCCCCCATCGCGCCGACGTCCAGCTCTGCGTTGTAGACCGTCCGGTTGCTCACCAGCACCCGGCCATAGCGGTCGGTGATCTGGCCGCGGCCCGCCTCGACGGTCTCGCGGGTGACGATGGTGTTGGCGGCGGTGGAGGCGTCGATGTCGATGCCGTGCGTGATCTGCGCGTCATAGAGCAGGGCGAGGAACAGGGCGGACATGATGAGGGCAAAGACGGCGAGCATACCGCTGCGAAAGCGGAAGATTCGGTATTTCATAGTCGCATGGGGCCCCCTGTCCCCGGACGGCGCGCGGCGGCAGGGCGGCGGGGCCGCCCGGGTGCCGGAGTGGATCCAGTACGCATTATCATAGCATAGCGGCGGGGAAAAGTATAGAAAATTCTCGCCGCTCCAACAAAAGCGGGGCGGCCCGCCGCAGAATCATTCGTTCTGCGACGGGCCGCATAAAGATGCGATGCGATTTTCAGACTGCGGATCAGCCGTACAGGTCGCCGAGCTTCTTGAGGTGCTCGTAGCGGGCCATGGCGGTCTCCTCCGACTTCTGGAACAGGGCCTCGGCGCGCTCCGGGAAGGAACGGGTCAGGGCGGAGAAGCGGGCCTCGTTCATCATGAACTCGCGATAGCCGGGCTTCGGCGGCTTGGAGTCCAGAGTGAAGGGGCTCTTGCCCTCGGCCTTGAGCGCCGGGTTGTAGCGGAAGAGGTTCCAGTAGCCGCACTCGACAGCCTTCTTCATCTCGGACTGGCAGTTGGTCATGCCGCCCTTGATGGAGTGCAGCTCGCAGGGGCTGTAGCCGATGATCAGGGACGGACCATGATAGGCCTCGGCCTCCACCATCGCCTTGATGGTCTGGGCGGGGTTGGCGCCCATGGCGACCTGCGCGACGTAGACATAGCCGTACTGCATCTGGATCTCAGACAGGCTCTTCTTGGCGATCGCCTTACCGGCGGCGGCGAACTGGGCGACCGCGCCGATGTTGGTGGACTTGGAGGCCTGTCCGCCGGTGTTGGAGTAGATCTCGGTGTCGAAGACGAAGATGTTGACATCCTCGCCGGAGGCCAGGACGTGGTCCACGCCGCCGTAGCCGATGTCGTAGGCCCAGCCATCGCCGCCGAAGATCCAGACGGACTTCTTGTTCAGGTAGTCCTTCTGCTCCAGGATCTCCTTGGCCGCGTCGCAGCCGCAGGCCTCCAGGGCGGCAATGAGCGCCTTGGTGGGCTTCTGGTTGGCAGCGGAGGAGTCATAGGTCTCCAGCCAATCCTTGGCGGCGGCCTTGACGGCGTCGGTGCCGGTCTCCATCAGAGCCTCGACCTTCGCCTTCAGGGCGTCGCGGATGGCCTTCTGGCCGTAGTACATGCCGAAGCCGTGCTCGGCGTTGTCCTCAAACAGGCTGTTGGCCCAGGCGGGACCCTTGCCCTCCTTGTTGACGGTGTAGGGCGAGGTGGCCGCGGTGCCGCCCCAGATGGAGGAGCAGCCGGTGGCGTTGGAGATGAACATCCGGTCGCCGAAGAGCTGGGTGATGATGCGGGCATAGGTGCTCTCGGCGCAGCCGGCGCAGGAGCCGGAGAACTCGAGGAGCGGAGTCTGGAACTGGCTGCCCTTCACGGTGGTGTCCACCAGCTCCTCCTTGACGGAGACGTTGGCGACGCAGTAGTCGAAGACCGGCTGCTGGTCGAGCTGGGTGGCCTGCGGGACCATCTTCAGGCTCTTGGTCGGGCAGACGCCGGCGCAGACGCCGCAGCCCATGCAGTCGAGCGGGGAGACGGCCAGGGCATACTTGTACACGCCCTTGCCCTTGCCGACCTTGAAGTCCGCCATCTTGGTGTTGGCGGGGGCGGCAGCCTGCTCGTCAGCGTCCAGCGCATAGGCGCGGATGGTGGCGTGCGGGCAGGAGAAGGAGCACTGGTTGCACTGGATGCAGGTGGCGGGGTTCCACTCCACGACGTTGACGGCCACGCCGCGCTTCTCGTAGGCGGAGGCGCCGCTCGGGAAGGTGCCGTCGGCCATCGGCTCGAAGGCGGAGACCGGCAGGCTGTAGCCGTTCATCAGGTTGACCGGCTCCATGACCTCCTTGACCAGCTTCACGGTGTCCGGACGGCCGGAGAGCTCGGCGGGAGCGGCATCGGGGGCGGGGTCAGCCCAGGAGGCGGGCACGTCGATCTTGGTGAAGGCGGTGGCGCCGGCGTCGATGGCGTTCCAGTTCTTCTCGACGACGTCGCGGCCCTTCTTCAGGTAGGAGTGCTCGGCGGCGTCCTTCATGTACTGGATGGCCTCATCGGCGGGCAGCACGCCGGCCAGGGCGAAGAAGGCGGACTGCAGCACGGTGTTGGTGCGCTTGCCCATGCCGACCTTCTGGGCCAGGTCGATGGCGTTGATGGTGTAGAGGTTGATGTTGTGGTCGTGGATATACTTCTTGCTCTCGGCGGACAGCTGCTGCTCGAGCTCCTCCGGAGTCCACTGGCAGTTGATCAGGAAGGTGCCGCCGTCCTTGATGTCGTTGACGATGGGGAAGTGCTTGGTGATGTAGGACGGGTTGTGGCAGGCGACGAAGTCGGCCTTGTTGATGTAGTACGGGCTGCGGATGGGCTTGTCGCCGAAGCGCAGGTGAGACACGGTCACGCCGCCGGTCTTCTTGGAGTCGTACTGGAAGTAGGCCTGGACATACTTGTCGGTGTGGTCGCCGATGATCTTGATGGAGTTCTTGTTCGCGCCGACGGTGCCGTCGCCGCCGAGACCCCAGAACTTGACCTCGACCGTGCCCTCCGCCGCGGTGTTGGGGGCGGGCTTCTCCTCCAGGGAGAGGTAGGTCACATCGTCGTTGATGCCGACGGTGAAGTGCTTCTTCGGCTCGTCCTTGGCCAGCTCCTCATAGACAGCGAAGACGGAGGAGGGCGGCGTGTCCTTCGAGCCGAGGCCATAGCGGCCGCCGAGCACGGTCACGTCGGTGCGGCCGGCGTTGGCCAGCGCGGTCACGACGTCGAGGTAGAGCGGCTCGCCCAGGGCGCCCGGCTCCTTGGTGCGGTCGAGCACGGCGACGCGCTTGGCGGTCTCCGGCAGGGCGGCCAGCAGGCGGTCGGCGGCGAACGGGCGGTACAGGTGGACATTGATCATGCCGACCTTCTCGCCATGGGCGTTCATGTAGTCGACGACCTCGCTGGTCACGTCGTTGAACGAGCCGATGGAGATGATGACGCGGTCGGCGTCCGGCGCGCCGTAGTAGTTGAACAGCTTGTAGTCGGTGCCGATGCGCTCGTTGACCATGTCCATATACTTCTCGACGATGGCGGGCAGAGCGTCATAGTACTTGTTGCAGGCCTCGCGGTGCTGGAAGAAGATGTCGTCGTTCTCGTGGGAGCCGCGGACGACGCCGTGATTCGGGTTGAGGGCGTGGTCACGGAAGGCCTTGACCGCGTCCATGTCCACCATCTCGGCCAGGTCCTTGTAGTCCCAGACGGAGAGCTTCTGGATCTCATGGGAGGTGCGGAAGCCGTCGAAGAAGTTCATGAAGGGAACGCGGCCCTCGATGGCGGCCAGATGGGCCACGGGGGCGAGGTCCATGACCTCCTGCGGGTTGGCCTCGGCGAGCATGGCAAAGCCGGTCTGACGGCAGGCCATGACGTCCTCGTGATCGCCGAAGATGTTCAGCGCCTGCGTGGTCAGCGCGCGGGCGGCCACATGCAGCACGCCGGGCAGCAGCTCGCCGGCGATCTTGTACATGTTCGGGATCATCAGCAGCAGGCCCTGAGAGGCGGTGTAGGTCGTCGTCAGAGCGCCGGCGGCCAGGGAGCCGTGGACGGTGCCGGCGGCGCCGGCCTCGGACTGCATCTCAATGACCTTGACGGTGTTGCCGAAGATGTTCTTCTGGCCCTGGGCAGCCCACTGGTCCACATAGTCCGCCATGGGGCTGGACGGCGTGATGGGGTAGATGCCGGCGACCTCCGTGAAGGCATACGATACCCACGCGGCGGCGTTGTTGGCATCCATGGATTTCTTTTTTCTGACAACCATGGTTTGGTCTCCTCCTTCAACTGGCAGTGATTCCACGATGGACGAAACAGGCATAACTTCCAAAATGGAATTCGTGCGCGTTTACACCGATATGATACCAGTTATTGCGGTATTTGTAAACACGGAAATGTAGGAATCGGCCTGTTTTTTTGTGCTATCTACCAGTTAGCGGTAACTTACCTGTATGCTTTTTGACATACTTCTCCAATGCGGGGCGGCCGCGCGGGGCGCTTGCAATCCCACTTTCTTTCCGGTATCATAGAGGAAAATGAGATTTTCAGACGGCGGGGTGATTTGGATGGTATCCCATATCCGTTCCCTTGCATTGGAAGGAATTTATGGCTACGAGGTGGCGGTGGAGTGCGATCTCGCGCGCGGCCTGCCCGGGTTTGAGCTGGTCGGCCTGCCGGGCGCGGCGGTGCGCGAGGCGCGCGACCGGGTGCGCTCGGCGGTGAAGAACGCGGGCTTCCGCTTCCCGGAGGGGCGGATCACGGTGAATCTCGCCCCGGCCGACCGGCGCAAGGACGGGACGGTCTACGACCTGCCCATCTCCGTCGGCCTGCTGAGCGCCTGCGGGCAGATCTTCGCGGAGCTGGAGAACTGTGCCTTTCTGGGTGAGCTCTCCCTCTCCGGCCAGGTGCGGCCGGTGCGCGGGGTGCTGCCGATGGCGCTGGCGGCCCGCGCCCTCGGCGTGCAGGAGCTCTATGTGCCCAAAGAGAACGCCCCCGAGGCCACGCTGGCCGGGGGACTGACGGTCTATCCGGTGGAGGAGCTGGGCCAGCTCGCGGACCATCTCTGCGGCCGGCGGCGGCTCGAACCCGCCCCGGTCTGGACGCCGGAGCCCTCCGGCGGTCCCCTGCCCGACTTTGCCGACGTGAAGGGGCAGGAGCAGGTGAAGCGGGCAGCGGAGATCGCCGCCGCGGGGGGACACCATCTCCTCCTCGTCGGCCCGCCCGGCTCGGGCAAGAGCATGATCGCCCGGCGCATCCCCTCGATTTTGCCGGAGATGACGCGGGACGAGGCGCTGGAGGTGACGCAGCTTTTGAGCATCGCCGGCCAGCTGCGCGCCGACCGGCCTCTGGCGGACCGCCGCCCCTTCCGCGCCCCGCACCACACCGTCTCCGCCCCCGCCCTCGCCGGCGGCGGGGCGCAGCTGCGCCCGGGGGAGATCTCGCTCGCCCACCGCGGAGTGCTCTTTCTGGATGAGCTGCCGGAGTTTGCCCGCGACACGCTGGAGGTGCTGCGCCAGCCGCTGGAGGACGGGCAGGTCCAGGTCTCCCGCGTGGCGGGGACGGTGACCTATCCCAGCCGCTTCATGCTGGTGTGCGCGATGAATCCCTGCAAGTGCGGCTGGTACGGCTATAACGCTGCGCGCTGCCGCTGCTCGGCCGGCGAGGTCCGGCGCTATCTCGGCCGCCTCTCCGGGCCGCTGCTCGACCGGATCGACTTACAGGTGGAGGTGCCCGCCCTCGACTTCGAGGCCCTCTCTCAGCGCCGGCCGGGGGAGACCTCCGCGGCGATCCGCGCGCGGGTGGAGGCCGCGCGGGAGCGCCAGCGCTGCCGCTTCGGCCCGGACGGCCCGGACTGCAACGCCCACATGGGCCAGCGGGAGCTGCGCGAGCACTGCGCCCTCGACGAGCGGGCCTCCGCCGTGCTGCGCGGGGCATATGACCGTCTGGGCCTCACCGCGCGCAGCTACGACCGCATCCTCCGCGTAGCGCGCACCATCGCCGACCTCGCCGGAGAGGAGCGCGTCGGTGCGCGCCACCTGGCCGAGGCGATCGGCTACCGCACCGTCAAGGCGCTAACGGTCTGAGGAAAGAAAAAGGCCCCGCCCGGCAGCAAACGCAGTACCGGACGGGGCCCTTTTGCCCGCCTCAGGCCTTCCAGAGCCCGTGCAGGTTGCAGTAGGCGTAGACCGCCGTGGGCGCGTCGTCCTCCGCGAGGTGGAAGATCGCGCGCGGCGCCTCGCCGGGGGCCAGATGCCGGCGCTGACAGCCGCGGCGGGTTTCCAGCGCGATCCACTCGATAGAGTGCGCCTCGATCATGGGGTGCTCCGCCTCGCCCACCTGGACGGTGACCGTCTGAGCGGACGTCTCATAGACGGGGACATGCTTCTCCGCCGCCCCGTCCGTCGTGCCGGGGACCAGCCGTTCCATCTGCGCGCCGCAGCAGCAGAGCGCCTCACCCCCGTCGCGCACCACCTCGACCAGGCTGCCGCAGTGTTTGCAGCGGTAAAAAGCCAATTCCATAGCGATACCTCCTTGACCGTGTGAGATGTCCCGGACCGCGCGCGGCCCTCAGCTGTGGCAGTCCCCGCCGTGGCAGCCCTCGTGCGACCCGTGATGGCCGCAGGTGTGGCCCTCCTCGTGGCCGTGGGCGTGGTGGTCGCAGTTGGCCTCGGCGCTGTAGGTGAGCGTCCCGGCCAGCAGGGCCTCCACCGCCGCGTCCGCGCTGCCGGACACCCCACCGTAGAGGGCGACGCCCGCCTCTGCCAGCGCGCGCTGCGCCCCGGGGCCGATGCCGCCGCAGATGAGGGCGTCCACACCCTGCCCGGCCAGCAGTCCGGCCAGCGCGCCGTGGCCGCTGCCGCCGGAGGAGATCACCTTGGAGGAGACTACCGTTCCATCCACCGCCTCATAGAGACGGAACTGCTGCGTATGGCCAAAATGCTGAAAGATCTGGCCGTTGTCGTAAGTGACTGCGATTTTCATAAGAGATGCTTCCTTTCCAACCGGCCGGCACGGCATCGCATCGCCGCGCCGGAGCCTGCCCGGAGCCTGCCGTGCGGGCCGCTGGCCGGGGTTCTGCCCTCATTATAGTGCGCATCCGGTCGGGTGGCAAGCTCTCAGGGCATCAGGGCCGCCGCCCTGCGGATAGTATGACGCCATCGGAGGAGGAACATACGGCCGGAAGCGCCCTCTGCAGCGCAAAAGAGGGGACTGCGTGGGATATTTTTTGAAAAACAGGCGGTTTTTCCTTGACAAGCGCGGCAAATCTGATAGAATAAAACAGCACGGCCTCTCACGGGGCCGGACTTCTCTTGCCCTTACCGGCAGGTAAGGGCCATTTGTCCATAAGGAGGTGCAAATATGGCAAAGGTTTCCGGTAAGTATGAGGCGATGTATATCCTCGACGCCGCTCTGGCGGAGGACGCCGTCGCCGCGCTGGTGGAAAAGTTCAAGTCTCTGGTGGAGCAGAACGGCACCCTCAGCGAGGTCAACGAGTGGGGCAAGCGCCGCCTGGCCTATCCCATTGATCACAAGAACGAGGGCTACTATGTGCTCATGACCTTCGAGTCCGCTCCCGCTTTCCCGGCGGAGCTGGCGCGTAACTTCCGTATCACGGACGGCGTCATCCGCTCCATGGTCGTGGATCTGGGCGAGTGAGGGAGGCTCTGGCATGCTCAATCGCATCATTCTCATGGGCCGTCTGACCCGTGATCCCGAGCTGCGCCGCACCCAGTCGGGCACGGCGGTGGCGTCCTTCTCGCTGGCGGTGGACCGCGACTTTGCGGACAAGGCCACGGGCAACCGCCCGACCGACTTCATCGACATCGTCGCATGGAGGAACACGGCGGAGTTTGTCAGCCGGTATTTCTCCAAGGGCCGCATGGCCGTGGTGGAGGGCCGCCTGCAGATCCGCGACTGGCAGGACCGCGACGGCAACCGTCGCCGCAGCGCCGAGGTGGTGGCGGATAACATCTACTTCGGCGACTCCAAGCGCGACGGCGACGGCGGCGGCCGCTCGAACTACGCCCCCCAGGCCGGCGGCAGCTATGCCCCGCAAGGCGGCGGCTACAGCCCGGCGGCACAGAGCAGCTATGCTCCCGGTCCGGCGGCGGTCTCCGAGTTTTCGGAGCTGAGTGACGACGACGGCGAACTGCCGTTCTGAACGGACGCGGGCTGACGCCCCGTCCCATCTCAAGGAAAGGAGACTTTTTCCATGGCTTTTGACAAATCGCGCAGCCGCAAGCGCAGAAAGGTCTGCGCCTTCTGCGTGGATAAGGTCGAGCAGATCGACTATAAGGATACCGGCAAGCTGCGCCGCTATCTGTCCGAGCGGGGCAAGATCCTCCCCCGCCGCACCACCGGCACCTGCGCCATGCATCAGCGCCAGCTCACCGTGGCCATCAAGCGTGCCCGTCAGGTGGCCCTGCTGCCCTATGTGAACGACTGACCGTACAGCACCGGTCAATCAGAAAAGCCCGCGGAAGCGCTTCCGCGGGCTTTTGTCTATCCAATTTTCGACAGCCTGGCGTGTCGGGCTTTGCCGATATGCAAAGCCGCGGAGGAGTTGCAATGTTCCCCCGCGGCTTTTCTGTTCAGACTGATGTTGTACCTTCGGCCTGCACCGGGCCGCGCGGGCGGGATGCGGCGGCCTCAGCGGATGCGGACGAAGGATCTGCCGTTGTCCGTCAGGACGCCGATCTTCTCCCCGCCGGCGCTGTACACGTCGTTGTCAAACACATAGACGGTGTTGCCGTTCTCATCCACCATCTCCCGCGGACCCACGAGCTTCCAGACAAAGCCGAGGAAAAAGATGCCGGCCTTGACCGCGATGCCCATGCCGGAGATCACCATGCTGATGATGCAGCGGTCCTTGAGCATGGGCGGGCACTTGGCCAGCGTGGTCCAGTAGAGCAGGATGCCGATCGCCAGGCAAATCGCGCCGCCGGTCAGATAGAGGAAAACAGAGCCGATGCCGCTCACGTCCTCCGCCAGCTGGGGGACGAACAGAGAGGCGATGGGAATGAGGATCAGGAGGACGCCCGCCAGCGTGAGGTCAAGCGCCAGGTACGCCTTGACGCGGCCATAGACGCCGAAGGCCCTGTAGAGACCGGTGACGGCGCTCTCCTGAAATGCGCAGATGATACAGAGCACCGCAAAGATAATCAAAAGAATCGTCAGAAAAACCATAGTAATAACCTCCTCCTTCTCTCTTTAAGCGGACTCCAGCCGCTTTCGGCCATGATAGGACAGGAGAAGAAAGGCTGTCAAGTGTGGATGATTCGAAAATCGAAGCAGGGGAAGAAAAACAGCCTTTTTGCTGGCAGAAACAGGGCATAAAACAGGAGGTATTTCGTGCCAATGTGAAATAAAAACTGCAATTTGGAAAAAATGAAGTTTTTATATAAAAATCATATGCGGCGGGCTGCCGATAAAATCAAATGATATGGTCAGATGGCCGTATTACAGCCGCGCGCCGCCGAACTCGGAGAGGGCGAGGGCCTTGTTCTTGTCGAGCACCCACTGGATGGACCAGGGGGCGGAGAAGAGCATCAGCCGCTCCCCACGGTAGTCCTCCACGATCTTCACGTCCTGGCCGTCGCCGAGAATGAGCTCATCCATCGGCACGTCGCAGCGGTCGATCCAGCGGACGTACTCGTAGGGGAGGTTCTCCATCACGAGGTCCACCTTGTATTCATTCTTGAGGCGGTACTCGAAGACGTCGAATTGCAGCGTGCCCACCACGCCGACGATGACCTCCTCCATGCCGGTGTAGGGGATCTTGAAGATCTGGATGGCGCCCTCCTGGGCGATCTGCTCGGTGCCCTTGATGAACTGCTTGCGCTTGAGGGTGTCCCTCGGCCGCACGCGGCGGAAGTGCTCCGGGGCAAAGGTGGGGATGGGGTCAAAGCAGAACTTCTGTCCCGGGGCGCAGACGGTGTCCCCGATGGAGAAGATGCCGGGGTCGAACACGCCGATGATGTCCCCGGCGTAGGCCTCTTCGATGATCTCCCGCTCGGCGGCCATGAGCTGCTGCGGCCGCGACAGACGCAGCTTGCGCCCGCCCTGGACGTGGTAGACCTCCCGCTCGGCGTCAAACCGGCCGGAGACCACGCGCAGGAAGGCGATCCGGTCGCGGTGGGCCTTGTTCATGTTCGCCTGGATCTTGAAGACGAAGGCGGAGAAGGCGCTGTCAAAGGAGTCCACCTCCACATCCCCCGCCAGACGTGGCAGCGGCGGGGTGGTCATGTGGAGGAACTCCTCCAGAAAGGCCTCGATGCCGAAGCTGTTGAGGGCGGAGCCGAAGAACACCGGCGAGAGCTTGCCCGCGCGCACCGCCTCCAGGTCGAGCTCCTCACCCGCCCCGTCGAGCAGCTCCAGCTCGTCGCGCAGCTGGGAGAGGTGCCCCTCGCCGATCACGCCGGGGAGGTCGGGGTCGTCCACGGAGAAGGTCTGCGCCACGGCGGCCTTCGCGCTGCCCTGGGCGATGAAGTGCAGCACCTGCCGCCGCTGGCGGTCATAGACGCCCTGGAAGTCCCGGCCGCAGCCGATGGGCCAGTTGACCGGACAGGTGTCAATCCCCAGCTCGTGCTCGATCTCCTCGCACAGGTCGAAGGGGTCGCGGGCCTCGCGGTCCAT
The DNA here is from genome assembly GCA_949283375.1 of uncultured Eubacteriales bacterium. GTDB lineage: Bacteria > Bacillota > Clostridia > Oscillospirales > Oscillospiraceae > Onthomonas. Next base: position 15,303 of record CASDSM010000015.1, read on the forward strand.
CTTGTTGATGAAGGTGAAGATGGGGATGCCGCGCATCGCGCACACCCGGAAGAGCTTGCGCGTCTGCGCCTCGACGCCCTTGGCCGCGTCGATCACCATCACGGCGGAGTCGGCGGCCATCAGGGTGCGGTAGGTGTCCTCCGAGAAGTCCTGGTGGCCCGGCGTGTCCAGGATATTGATGCAGAAGCCCTGATACTGAAACTGCATCACCGAGCTGGTCACCGAGATACCGCGCTGCTTCTCAATCTCCATCCAGTCGGAGGTGGCGGCGCGGGCGTTGCGCTTGCCCTTGACCACGCCCGCCTGGTTGATCGCCCCGCCGTAGAGCAGGAACTTCTCCGTCAGCGTGGTCTTGCCGGCGTCGGGGTGCGAGATGATGGCAAAGGTGCGGCGGCGGCTGATTTCGGCCTGATAGTTGGACATCGCAGATATACCTCCCCAAACGGGCCAGACGGCGTCGCGCGCCGCGGCGGTTCAATCATGTCCGGTAAAGTCACAGTTACTCATTATATCGGCCGGAGGGCGAAAAAGCAAGAGAGACTCCGCCCACCGGCGCTGTCCCGGCAAAATTTCGCCTTTCGAAAGGCGAAAAGCGAGAATCACTCTTGCATATAAAGTCGAAAAACGCTACTATGTAGAAGAGACAGTTCAAGCATGCTCCCGGCCGCCGTCCCGTGTTGCGGCCTGCCGGGAGAGCGATAGAAGGAGCGAACCACCGATGCAGAAAGTACCGTTTGTCACCCTGCCCCAGCTCCGGGAGATTCGGGAGAGCTACCCGACGCCTTTCCATATCTACGACGAGGCGGGCATCCGCCGCACGGCCCGCGACGTCAACCGCGCCTTTGCCTGGAATCCCGGCTTCCGGGAGTATTTTGCCGTCAAGGCCACCCCCACCCCCGGCATCCTGAAGATCCTGCGCGAGGAGGGCTGCGGCGTGGACTGCTCCAGCCTGACCGAGCTGATGATGAGCGACCGCTGCGGCTTTGCCGGTGGGGAGATCATGTTCTCCGCCAACGAGACCCCGGCGGAGGAGTACGTCCTCGCGGCCAGGCTGGGCGGGACCATCAACCTGGACGACATCACCCATGTGGACTTCCTCGAGCGCACCCTGGGCTATATCCCCGAGCGCATCTCCTGCCGGTATAACCCCGGCGGGGTCTTCCAGCTCGGCGAGAGCAAGGAGGGCTTCCAGGTGATGGACAATCCGGGCGATGCGAAGTACGGCATGACCCGCCCCCAGCTCTTTGAGGCCTACCGGATGCTCAAGGCGAAGGGGGCGAAGGAGTTCGGCATCCACGCCTTCCTCGCCTCCAACACCCTCTCCAACGACTACTATCCCGCCCTGGCCGGGCAGCTCTTCGAGCTGGCGGTGGACCTGCAGCGGGAGACCGGCTGCCACGTCTGCTTTATCAACCTCTCCGGCGGCGTCGGCGTGGACTACCGCCCGGACCAGCCGGCCAACGACATCTTCGCCATCGGCGAGGGGGTGCGCCGCGCCTATGAGCGGGTGCTCGTCCCTGCCGGGATGGGGGATGTGGCGATCTACACCGAGATGGGCCGCTTCATGCTCGCCCCGCACGGCCATCTGGTCACCACCGTCCTGCACGAGAAGCACACCTACAAGGAGTATGTCGGCGTGGACGCCTGCGCGGCCAACCTGATGCGCCCGGCGATCTACGGGGCCTATCACCACATCACCGTCATGGGCAAGGAGGACCGCCCCTGCGACCACAAGTATGACGTGGTGGGCTCCCTGTGCGAGAACAACGACAAGTTCGCCATCGACCGGATGCTCCCCGAGATCGACATCGGGGATATCCTCGTCATCCACGACACCGGCGCGCACGGCTTCTCCATGGGCTACAACTACAACGGCCGCCTGCGCTCGGCGGAGCTGCTGCTGCGCGAGGACGGCTCGGTGGAGCTGATGCGCCGCGCAGAGACCCCGGAGGACTACTTCGCCACCCTGGTCTGGTAATACCCACGCGATCAAAGATACGTCGATTTCCCCCGGAGACGCCCGTCTCCGGGGGTTTTTTGTCCGAAGATATCAAAAGCGGCGACCGGATGGCCGCCGCCTCTGATATGAAAGGAGGAAAAATGAAAAGAGAGAGTTTGCAATCCCTGCTTGCAAGAATAGAATACCAGTCAGTTGTTACAAAAGTTTGTGAGAAAATGTTACCAAACTATAACGGCAAAACTTTTTTCTTTCGCCGCGAAAGGCGAAAAAGGGGAAAACGGCAGCCGGGGTGGAGCTGCCGTTCCCAACATTGGAGGATAGAATGAAAAGAAGCTGCTGTCTCTTGCTGATAATAGCATAGCAGGGAGATGTTACAAAAGTTAGGGTGGAGATATTACAAAAGTATGAAAGAGACGCTGATTCAATCGGCAAAATCCGCCGCTTGGCGGATGGCAATTCATTCAGCGGTTTCTTACATTTCCCCCTCCCGGCGCAGCGCGGCAAAAAAGTCCCGCAGCAGCGCCCGGCAGTCCGCCGCCAGCACTCCGGCGGTGATCTCCGCGCCGGGGGAAAAGCCCTCCAGCTCCAGGTGCAGGCGCGAGCCGCAACAGCCGGCCGCCGGGTCGTCCGCCCCGTAGACCACCCGGCCCAGCCGGGCGTTCCAGATGGCCCCGGCGCACATCGGGCAGGGCTCCAGGGTGACGTAGAGCGCGCAGTCGTGCAGCCGCCAGCGCCCCAGCGTCCGGCAGGCGTCGCGGATGGCCTCCACCTCCGCGTGGGCGGTGGCGTCCCGGTCCGCCTCGCGGCGGTTGCGGCCCCGCCCGACCACCACGCCGTCGCGGACGACGACGCAGCCCACCGGCACGTCGCCGCCCTCCTCTGCCTCGCGGGCGAGGGCGAGGGCGAGGGACATATATTGCTCGTCTGCCGTCATAGCGGTGCCTCCTGTCCTACAAGCGCTCCCGGCGGCATAGGATAGCGCCAAAGGGGGCGGGGAGATGGGTTCTGTGTGGCTGCTGGCGCTCAGCCTGGCGGTGGACGCCTTTGCCGCCGCGGTCTGCTGCGGCGTACAATGCCGCGCTGCGCCCGCGCGCGGCGCGGGAAAGATCGGGCTGTGGTTCGGTGGCTTTCAGGCGGGGATGACCCTCGCCGGCGGCCTCTTTGGGACCCTGCTCAGCCGCAGCCTCTACCGGGCGGGGGCGGTGCTCTCCTTCGGCCTGCTCGCCTGGCTGGGGATGCGGATGGTGATCGAGAGCTTCTTCCCCACAGGGGAGCAGGGGGAGGCGGGACCTCCCGACCTGACGGCGGCCACCCTCGCCCCGATGGCCCTCGCGACCAGCTTGGACGCCCTGGCGGCGGGGGTCTCACTCGGCTATCTGGAGGGGGAGCTGTTCCGCTCCGCCGTGGTGATCGGCCTGGTCGCCTTTGCCCTCTCCGCCCTCGGGGCGCTGCTGGGCCGCCGGGTAGGGCAGGGACTCCAGCGGTGGGCGGGCGCGGCGGGCGGCGGGGTGCTGCTCTGGCTCGGCCTGCGGGTGCTGGCGGGGTGATTGCCGGGAAATTGACGTAGGGGCGCACCGTGTGCGCCCGTCCGGAAAAGCGCCCGTCATCGCGGGCGCACGGGGTGCGCCCCTACGGGTGTCCATTTCATGGGAGATGCAGCGCGGATATGCCAAAGACGACGGTTTGTCATCAAATTGTAAAGGCGCGCCCGTTGAGGGGATGGCGGTATTCCAAAAAGGTGCATGGTACGCCCCTCATCCGACGCGGCTGACGCCGCGCCACCTTCCCCCAGAGGGGGAAGGCTTTTTGTCCAGCGCGGCCCCATGCCTTCCCCCTGGGGGGAAGGTGCCCCCGCAGGGGGCGGATGAGGGGGTGAAGGCCGCGCCCGCCCGGGAACGCCCCGTCATCGCGGGCGCACCATGTGCGCCCCTACAAGGACCGCACCTTCACCCGAAAAGGCTTAAAAGGCGACGCATTCCAGGGCGTTCCCTGCGGGTTCTGTCGGGATACGAACACCCCGTAGGGGCGCACCGTGTGCGCCCGTCCGGAAAAGCGCCCGTTGCGGGTATGGCGGTATTCAGAAAAGGTGCATGGTACGCCCCTCATCCGACGCGGCTGACGCCGCGCCACCTTCCCCCGGAGGGGGAAGGTGCCCCGCAGGGGCGGATGAGGGGGCGAAGGCCGCGCCCACGCCCACAGACGAACAGACAAATTTACCCGAGTTCCCCGGCCATGCCGGCCAGCAGGCTCACCCAGCCCTCCCGGCGCCGCTCTTCCAAAATGGTCCACCCTGCCGCGCGCAGGGCGTCTGCCACGTCGCCGGCGCGGTGCTCGATGATGCCGGAACAGAGAAAGCGTCCGCCCGGAGCGAGAAACGCGGGCACCACCGGCGCCAGCGGGATGATGACATCCGCGATGATATTGGCCAGCACAATCTCATACCGGCCGGCGAGCTGCTCCTGAAGTTCCGCGTCGTTAACAATATCGCCGGTGCAGACGCGGAACTCCGCCCCGATGCCGTTGCAAGCGGCGTTCTCCGCCGCGACGCGGGAGGCCTTGGGGTCGATGTCGCACCCGGCGGCCCCGGACGCGCCCAGACGGAGGGCGGCGATGGAGAGGATGCCGCTCCCGCAGCCGAGGTCGAGCACGCGGTCGCCCGGCCGGACGCAGCGCTCCAGCCCCTCCAGACAGAGCTGGGTGGTGCTGTGCGACCCGGTGCCAAAGATCAGCCCGGGATTGAGGTAGAGGGCGGTCCGCCCCTCGGGGACGGGCTCCTCCCGCAGCCACTCGGGGACGATATAGAGCCGCTCCCCGACGGGGAAGGGCTGGTAGTACTGCTGCCAGTTGTGCGCCCAGTCCTCCTCCTGGAGGCGGGCGGTGCGGACGGCGAGCGTCCCGACGTCCGCCTCGGTGCGCGCGCGAAAACCCTTCAGCCCGGCGGTGATCTCCGCCAGGCGCGCGCGGCCGTCCTCGTCGTCCGTCAGGTAGAACTTCACGCGGGAGACCCCGCGCAGCGCGGCGCGCAGGCCCTCGTCCACGTCCGACCAGGCGGCGCGGTTCTCATCCTCAAACTGCTCCAGGTCGCGCTCGTCCTCGAGCACCAGGCCTGCAATGCCGCAGGCGGTGAGGTAGGCCGCCAGCGCCTCCAGGGCGCCGGAGCGGGTGTCGATGCTCACTTCCAGCCAAATTTGATCCATTGGGAAAACCTTCCTTTCGCCCTCCTTCGCCGCGCTGTGGGAATGATTCCGCCCGCCGGGCGCAAACTAACGGCGGACCCATGCGGGGACAGAAGGAGGAACATGATGGAAATGACAAATGAATGCGCCCTCTTGCAGGAGATCTATCAGGGCGCGGCGATGGGCGGCGAGTCCATCCGCCTACTCCTGCCCAAGGTGAAGAACGCGCGCTTCCGCTCCGACCTGCAGACGCAGGAGCGGCAGTACCGCGACACCGCCGCGCAGGCGGAGGAGCAGCTCAAAGAGCGCGGCGAGTGCCCGCGCGAGCTCCCGCGCGACCGGCAGGCGATGCTCTGGCTGGGGGTGCAGGGCAAGACCCTGCTCAATCAGGAGACGAGCCACCTCGCCCGCCTGATGATCGAGGGGAGCAATATGGGCATTGTCACCCTCACCGGCGTGCTCAACAGCTTTGGCAGCAGCCAGGACAACCCCGCTCAGAGCCAGACGGAGGCGCAGCTCGCCGGTGAGGCGAAGAACCCCGCCGTCCGCCTCGCCCGGGAGACCATCCGCCACGAGCGGGACAACATCGACCGGCTGAAGGTCTATCTGCAATAAGGGAGATCAGGTCTTGCCGAACTGGTAGAGATCGCACTTGAGCATCCCGTTGTAGAGCTTGCGGCGGCGTCTGGCCTTTTGACCAAAGGCGTGCTCCAGGTCCTCGTAGGAGGAGAGGATGCTCACGCCCCATCCCTCCGGGAGCAGGCGGGCCGCCGCGCCGAAGTCGTGGTAGAGCCTGCCTGCCTCCTCCGGGGTGAGCAGCCGCTCGCCGTAGGGCGGATTGGTGACCACCCGCCCGTAGGGCTCATGGGCGTAAAAGCGCCGGGCGTCGGCGACCTCAAAGCGGACGGTGTCCTCCACCTCCGCCTTGACGGCGTTCTCCTGGGCGATGCGCACCGCCCGCGGGTCGATGTCGCCGCCCCAGATGTCATAGCCGCGGCGGTACTCCCGGTCCATCGCCTCCTCCACCGCGTCCATCCAGATGGACTGGTCAAAGACGGGCCAGCGCTGGGCGGCGAATCGGCGGTTCAGGCCGGGCGCACGGTTTTTCGCGATCAGCGCCGCCTCGATGCAGATGGTGCCCGAGCCGCAGAACGGGTCACAGAACGGGTCCAGCCCCCGGTAGCGGGCCAGCAGCACCAGCGCGGCGGCCAGCGTCTCGCGCAGGGGGGCCTCCACGCCGACGGCGCGGTAGCCGCGCTGGTAGAGCCCCGCCCCCGAGGTGTCCAGACAGAGCAGGACCTCGTCCTTCAAAATGGAGAACTGGATCTGATAGGTCTCCCCTGTCTCCGGCAGCCACTCCACCCCGTAGGCCTGCCCCAGGCGCTGGGAGACCGCCTTTTTCACGATGGACTGGCAGGCGGGCACCGAGTGGAGCTGGGAGGAGAGGGAGTACCCCTTGACGGGGAAGGCCCCGTCACGCGGGATGATCCCCTCCCAGCGCACCGCGCGCACCCCCTGAAAGAGCTCCTCGAAGCTCTCGGCGTGAAACTCCGCCAGCACGAGCAGGACGCGCGCCCCGCAGCGCAGGCCGATGTTCATCCGCGCCAGGTCTCCCAGACTGCCCCTGCAGAAGACGCGGGCGTTCTCCGCGCGCACCTCCTCCAGGCCGAGTTTTTTCAGCTCGTCGGCCACCAGCCGCTCGAGCCCCATCAGGCAGGGCACCATAAATTTCATCCGGTGCTGCATATGACCTCACATCCTTTGCCCCCAGTATAGCGGAAACGCCCTGAAATGTATAGACCTTGTCTGAAAACAGAAAAGGCGAACCGGGCGGCGGTCAGGTGGAAAGATTTAATCTTGTGAAATGCTGCCGCTTTCTGTTGCCTTTTGCTTTGCGACATGATATGATAAAAACAACCTTCTGAAAGGGGGAATCTGCACATGTCGCCATCCCTGTTCTGGGTGATCGCCATCTTTGTCTTCGCCGTGGCGGAGGCGGCCACCGTGGGGCTGGTCTCCATCTGGTTTGCCGTCGGCGCGCTGGCCGGGTTTGTGGTGAGCTTTTTCACCGGAAATCTGTGGATTCAGGCGGGTGTCTTTCTGCTGGTGTCTTTTTTGGCGCTGGTGGGGATCAAGCCGCTGGCCGACAAGTTTTTTACATCCCGCGGCCACCAGCCCACCAATGCCGACCGCGTGCTCGGGCAGGAGGGTGTCGTGCTCGAGGCGGTGTGCAACCTGGAAAACCGCGGCCGGGTGCAGGTGCTGGGCCAGGACTGGACCGCCCGCTCCGAGACGGGGGAGGACATCCAGGCGGGCGCCACCGTCACCATCTGCCGCATCGAGGGCGTGAAGCTGTTCGTCGCGCCGAAGCCCTGAACGTACATCCATCTGTCTGAGAGGAAAGGAGCGTATCTCCCGTGGAATTCATTCCGATTTTGATCCTGGTGGTCATCGTACTGCTCATTCTGGCGAAAAACGTCGTCGTCGTGCGCCAGTCGCGCGCGTATGTGATCGAGCGCCTCGGCGCGTTTCACAGCGTGTGGGGCGTGGGCATCCACTTTAAGATCCCGTTCATCGAGCGGGTGGCCAAGGCGGTCTCCCTGAAGGAGCAGATCGCCGACTTCCCGCCCCAGCCGGTGATCACGAAGGACAACGTCACCATCCAGATCGACACGGTGCTCTACTTCCAGATCACCGACCCCAAGCTCTACACCTACGGCGTGGAGCACCCGATGCCCGCCATCGAGAACCTGACCACCACCACCCTGCGCAACATCATCGGCGAGCTGGAGCTGGACCAGTCCCTCACCAGCCGCGACATCATCAACGCCAAGATGCGCTCCATCCTCGACGAGGCGACCGACCCCTGGGGCATCAAGGTCAACCGCGTGGAGCTCAAGAACATCCTCCCGCCCAAGGAGATCCAGGACGCGATGGAGAAGCAGATGAAGGCCGAGCGCGAGCGCCGCGAGCAGATCCTCCAGGCCGAGGGGCAGAAGCAGAGCCAGATCCTCGTCGCCGAGGGCGAGCGGCAGTCCGTCATCCTGCGCGCCCAGGCGGCCAAGGAGGCCAAGCTCCTGGAGGCGGAGGCGAACGCCCAGGCCGTCCTCAAGGTGCAGGAGGCCACCGCACAGGCCATCCGGATGCTCAACGAGGCCGCGCCGAGCGACGCGGTGATCAAGATCCGCGCCCTCGAGGCGTTCTCTGCCGCGGCAAACGGCCGGGCGACCAAGATCATCATCCCCTCCGAGATCCAGTCCCTCGCCGGGCTGGCGGAGAGCCTGCGCACCGTGGCCGCCTCCGGCGAGCCGGAGAGCGCCCCTGCCCCCAAGAAGTAATCTCCGTCCCCAGCGACAGCAGTCCGGCGGCCCGGCGCGGGAGCACTTCCCGCCGCGGGGCCGCCGCATGATTTTAATCCAATTTTTAACCGGGACAAAGGCGGAATTCATCCCGTCCGGGTATACTGGTGTCAATCAGACCGGAAAGGAAGAGGCACGATGGAAGAGAAGATCACATTGGAGCAGGTGGAGCGGCTGCGGTCGCTCTCCGGCGCCTCCTATGCCGACGTCAAGGCGGCGCTGGAGGCGTCCGGCGGAGATCTGCTCGACGCGCTTATCTGGCTGGAGCAGGCGGGGAAGATCCCCGACGCGCAGGTGGGGGCATATTCCACCCGCGCGGACGCCCCGGCCGGGGGACGCGCCGCCTCCCGCGCCGGGGGCGCAGCCGGGCGCTGCGCGCCGGAGGAGGAGGCCCGCCGGCGGGAGGAGGAGCGGCGCGAGCAGGCCCGCACCGCCGGGCGGACCCTCAAGCGCTGGCTGGTGGACAACCGGCTGGAGGGCTACCACCGGCCGAGCGGACGTGAGCTGCAAATTCCGGTGGGGGTGGCGCTGGTGCTGCTGGTGTTGGCGTTCTGGCTGGTGCCGGTGCTGCTGATCGCGGGCTACTGCCTCGGCTGGCGCTACCGCATGGCCGGTCCCGACCTCGGCCGGGAGGACGTGAACGAGGTGATGGACAACCTCAACGACACCGCCGGGGACGTGGTGGAGAGCGTGCGGCGAAACTTTTTTGACGGGAAGAAATGAGGATCGGTGGCGATGGCGAGAATACTCATTGTGGAGGACGAGGAAAAGCTGGCCCGGATGCTCGAGCTGGAGCTGACGCACGAGGGCTATGAGACGGAGAAGGCCTGTGACGGCCGGACCGGGCTGGAGAAGGCCCTCTCCGGCCGGTTTGACCTGGTGCTGCTGGACATCATGCTCCCCCGGCTCTCCGGCATGGAGGTGCTGCGCCGCCTGCGCCGGGCGGAGGAGGGGCACACCCCCGTCCTCCTGCTCACCGCGCGCGACGCGGTGATGGACAAGGTCTCCGGGCTGGACGCCGGCGCGGAGGACTATATCACCAAGCCCTTCGCCATCGAGGAGCTGCTTGCCCGCATCCGGGCAGGACTGCGCAAGCGCGGCAGCGCGGCGGCGGCCTCCCCGGCGCTCACGGTGGGCGCCCTCTCCCTCGATGCGGCGGGGCGGACGGTGACGCTGCACGGCGCGCCGGTGACCCTCACCCGGCGGGAGTTTGACCTGCTGCAATACCTGATGGAGCACGCGAACCATGTGCTCACCCGGGAGCAGCTGCTCAGCCAGGTCTGGGGCTACGACTATGCCGGGGAGACCAACGCCGTGGACGTCTACGTCAGCTTCCTGCGCAACAAGCTGGGCGCGGGTGTGATCGAGACCGTCCGCGGCGTGGGCTACATCATGCGGCGCTGAGCGGGGAGGGGACGGCATGGCGCGACGAAAAGCGATGCTGGACGGCATTGTCCGGCAGATCAGCACGAAGCTCTTTTTGCAGGATCTGGCCTGCTTCCTCCTGCTGGATATCGCCGTCTTTCTCCTGCTCGGCTACAGCTCCTGGGCCTGGCGGGCGCTGTGTACGGTGGAGTTTCTCATTCTGGCCTTCTTTCTCAACCAGAACAGCAAGCTCATCCGCTCCATGCTTGCCCCGCTGGAGGCGATGGGGGAGACGGCGGACGTCCTCGGACAGAGTGAGCTGCGCCCGGAGGACCTGGAATACCTCATCGCCCGGCTGGACAACATCAACGTCTCCCACCTCGGCAGCCGGGTGAATGTCCCCCAGAGCCGGGAGCTGGCGGGGCTGACGCGGGCGATCAACGCGATGCTCGAGCGCATCGACCAGGGCTATCAGGCCCAGGCCCGCTTTGTCTCCGACGCCTCGCACGAGCTGCGCACCCCCATCGCCGTCATCCAGGGCTACGCCAACCTCCTCAGCCGCTGGGGGAAGGACAACCCCGCCGCTCGCGAGGAGGCGATCGACGCCATCGTGCAGGAGTCGGCCTCCATGGCCCGGATGGTGGATCAGCTCCTCTTCCTCACCCGGGGGGACAACGACACCCAGACCGTCCGCCTCGAGCAGACAGATCTCACCCTCCTGGCCGACGAGGTGGCGCGGGAGACCTCTCTGCTGGAGACCGGACGGAATATCTCGGCACAGCTCGACCCGCTGGTGCTGGTCCGGGCGGATGCGGGGCTGATGAAGCAGGCCCTGCGCGTGCTGGTGGACAATGCGGTGAAGTACACCTCCGACGGCGACGAGATCCGCATCACCCTGCGCGCCGGGGAGGGCTATGCCCGCCTGTCGGTGAGCGACAGCGGGCGGGGGATCCCGCCAAAGGAGCTGGCGGCCATCTTCCGCCGCTTCTACCGCACGGAGGAGTCGCGCAGCCGGGAGACCGGCGGCAGCGGCCTCGGCCTCTCCATCGCCCACTGGATCGCCCAGCGCCACGGCGGCTGGATCGAGGTGGTCAGCCGCCCCGGCGCGGGGAGCCGCTTCACCCTGGTCCTCCCGCTCGAGCGGCTGGAGGAGGGGACGGAAAACAGATAACACAGCTGCGGCGGGGAGCGTCTCATTTCGCTCCCCGCCGCGGCGTGTCAAAAAAGGCTCGCCGGGTTTGGCCAGCAGGGCGAAACAGCTTCAGCAGATGCAGGCATTTGTCTGGCATCATCTCCGCCGCACCACGTTTTCCGAGATGTCGCCCAGCGCCCTGGCCGCCTCCGCCTCGTAGCGGCGGCTGCGCACGAGGTCGCCGAGGGAGAGCATCCCCACCACGCGCCCGCCCTCCGTGACCGGCAGGCGGCGGACCTGATGGCGGCTCATCCGCAGCAGGGCCTCCTCACAGCGCTCTCCGGGGGAGAGGGTCTCCAGCTCCCGCGTCATGATATCGCCCACCGGCACACGGGAGGGGTCCTCCCGCGCGGCGACGCAGCGGGTGACGATGTCCCGGTCGGTGACCACGCCGAGCAGCGCCCCATCCTGCGCGCAGACCGGCAGCAGGCCGAGGTTGTGCCGCGTGAGCAGCCGGGCCGCCAGGGCGGCGGACTCCTCCGGCGTGATGGAGACAACGTGGCGGCACATCATATCTTTCACTTGCATCTTTCACACCTCCCGCCCCATGCCGGCGCGGGCGGACAGGAGCGGCGCCGCCCGCGCATGGGGAATTCCTGCTGTCAGTATGCCCCGCGCGGGCGGCGTTATTCCGCGTGATTTTGTGACAGCTGATCGGCCCTGCCGGCGAGGGTGCGCAGGAGGGTGCTAACGCTCCCGTCCGGTGCATACACTGAGAACAGCACCATGGGAGGGGGTCTGTGCTATGGCGATGACGGGCGGGAATGGACTGGCAGAGCAGGCGGTCCGGCACCATATTTTACTGGAGAACCGGGACCGGCTGGCGGTCTCCGGTGTGGAGGAGGTGGAGCGCTTTGACGAGAACGAGGTGGTCCTCGCCACCGCGCTGGGGGCGCTCATCATCCGCGGGGAGAATCTGCACATCGAGCAGCTCAGCCTGGACGGCGGAGAGCTGAAGGTAGAGGGGGCGGTGGACTCGATGACCTACGAGGCGCCGCAGGAGCGCCGCGGCTTCTGGTCCCGCCTGCTCGGGTAGCCGGTGGAGGTGGAGATTGCCCTCCAGCTGCGCGCGCTGGGCATCAGCGCTCTGGCGGGGCTGGGGGTGGGGCTGCTCTATGACCTGCTGCGCGTCCTGCGCCGCATCCACCCCGGCCCCGCCCTGGCGGCGGCGCTCGACCTGCTGTTCTGGTGCGGCGTAGGCTGGGGGGTGTGGAACGTCACGCTCCGGGCGGGAGACGGGCGGGTGATGCTCTGGCACTGCGTGGCCATCGCCGCCGGCTGCGCGCTCTATCTGACGCTGGCCAGCCCCCTGCTGCTCCCTGCGGGACTGGCGGCGGCGCGGGCGCTCGGGCGCGTCTGGCGGCTGGTAACGCTTCCAGTCCGGGCGGCGCTGGCGGAATGGAAAAAATTTTGTAAAATCATAAAAAATCACTTTCCTTCTTGGAAAAGATGGGTTATGATAGTATCGTTCTGGATCCACAGGCCGAAAAAACGGCCGGTTACTGATGCGAAAGGGGCGCAAATACATGAATTTCAAGCGGAGCAGCCTCCTGTCCAGGCTGGTGGTGCTGATCCTGCTGGTGTTCGTGGCCATCACGCTGCTCAACGTCCGGGGTCAGATCCAGTCCGCCGAGGCGGAGCTGGCACAGTATCAGGCGGCGGTAGACCAGCAGCGGGAGACCAACGCGGCCCTGGAAGAAAACATCGCAAACAGCGCCGATCCTGACACGGTGCTGGAGGTGGCCAAGGATAAGATGGGACTGGTGGAGTCGGGAGAAGTGATCTTCTACGACACGACCAACTAAACAGCCGAGGGAGAGCGGCTGAATTCTCAGGGAGGAAAGAGAGAACGGTATGGAGTTGGAAGTGGGGGCAATCCTGGACGGAAAGGTGACCGGGATCACCAATTTTGGCGCGTTTGTGTCGCTGCCGGGCGGACGGTCCGGACTGGTGCACATCTCGGAGATCGCCTATTCCTATGTCAGTGAAGTGAGCAGCTTTTTGCAGGTGGGACAGGATGTCAAGGTCAAGCTGATCGGCATCGACGAGAGCGGGCGGATCAATCTGTCCATCAAGCGGACGCAGCCGCAGCCGGCCCGCCCGGCCCACAGCGGCCCGCGCACGCAGATGTCCGGTCCCCGCTCCGGCGGCAGCCGTCCGCACGCGGCCAGCCCCAGGGGCGGCCAGCGCCCTGCCGCGGGCCAGAACCGGGAGCCGTCCAGCTTTGAGGATAAGCTCAAGCAGTACCTCTCCGAGTCGGAGAGCCGCCTGTCCGACCTCAACCGGAGCGGAGAGAGCCGCAGGCCCCGCCGCAACCGCCGGGGCTGAACGGAGCAGACAGCATAATAAAACGGGGTCCCCCAGGGAAGAAGGGGGACCCCGTTTTTGCGGTGGTATGGCGGCCGCTCACGCCTCGTCTCCGCCGCCGGAGGGGCGGACGCGGTCGAAGCGGTGATAGTCGTAGGTGCGCACAAAGTTGAAGATATTCCCCATAATGAGGATATTGCTGCACCAGAAGAGCCAGACCATCATGATGATCACCGATGCCAGCGAGCCATAGACGGTGACATAGCGGTTGGACATGCCGATGAAGAAGGAGAACAGCTTGGTGCTCGCCACAAGGGCGATGGTGGCCAGCACTGCCCCGGGCAGGACCTGACGCCGGTGGTGCGGCGTGTGCGCGGTCAGGCGGTAGAGCAGGGCGAGCGCTGCCAGCAGGAGCAGGAAGGGCATGAGCACCTGCGCCAGCCGCCAGCCGTAGTGCAGCACGGGCATGTCGAGCAGGAAGCGGATCATGCCCATCAGCCAGTCGCCGAGCAGCATGATGAGCAGGCTGCCATAGGCCAGCAGGAGCAGGAGGACGGAGAAGAGCACAGAGAGCAGCAGGTCCGCCACGCCGCTGCGTGCGCGTTGTCCGAATGCCTCCTGAAAGATGTCCATCAGCCCCCGGAAGGCGGAGGAGGAGGCGGTGATCGTCATGATGACGCCGCCGCTGAGCAGGGCGATGCCCTGATTGCGGCCGATATAGGACAGGTATTCCTCCAGCAGGGGGCGCACGTCCTGCGGCACCGCGTCGAGCACCTGTGTGAGCAGAGAGGAGGTCCCTGCCGGCATCATGCCGATGATGGCGGAGACCACGATCAGCAGCGGAAACACGCTCATGAGCATGTAGTAGGCCAGCTGCGCGCTTGCGCGGGACACATTGAGCTTCAGGTAGAGCTGTGCCAGATCCTTACAGAGCTGCACGCCGGACAGCTGGGCCAGCCGTTGTGTGCGGTCCAACAGACCTGCCTCCTTTCTCGGTTGCAAAGGCGCACCGCCTCTGCCGGGTGGGATGTCTTGAGACAGTATATGCAGATGTCAAAGCACTACGCAGGGACTTCCGCCGGGGAACAAAAAACCGTCTGCGGACTGCAGACGGTTCTTCCTCCATAACAGGAAACTCAGTTGGCCTGAATCGCGTTGAGCTTCACAGTGAGCTGGCTCTTCTTGTGCGCAGCCTTGTTCCTGTGCATCAGGCCCTTGGCAGCAGCCCTGTCCACAGCTTTCACGGCCACTTTGTAAGCGCTATCAGCCTCGCTGCGGTTGCCCTCCGCCACGGCGGCGTCAAACTTCTTCAGCGTCGTCTTCACAGCGGACTTAGCGGCCTTGTTCTGCATCGCCTTGGTGGCGCTCACCAGCACACGCTTTTTGGCAGACTTGATATTCGGCAAACCTCACACCTCCTCTAATAGCATTTTCCGCATGTCAGGACAGAATATTCTCCTGTGCGATTAACTATTCTAGCACCCCCTCCGCGAAAAAGCAACCGTTTTTTGAAAAAAATTCCGGCCGGCGCATAAGAAATTCTCTCCGGCGGACAATAGAGGGAGAGCAGGGGGCCGAAAAACGCCGCGGAGACCTCCGCGGGAGCGCATCGGAGGCGCCCGGAAGGAGCCAACGCCCCCTTCGCGCGCAGTCAAAGCCGTACCGGAAGTCCGGAAGGGGGTTCCAAAACGGCCGCAGCGCGGCGAAACGACTATTTGACATACCGGCAGAGGGAGGAGAGAGCCTATGACAGCGCAGCGCACCGACCTTGCGGTGGAGGCCGCCCAGCTCCGGCAGACCGGAGCGGAGGGATCGCTGCCCCCCGGCGTGGAGCGCCGGGAGCGGGAGACGGAGGGTTGCCCGGTCACAGAGATCGCCATCAGCACCGATGCGGGTGCCAGCGCGGTCGGCAAGCCGCGCGGGCGCTATCTGACGCTGGACCTCGCCGGCCTGCTGCGGCGGGAGGCGGAGGCCTTCCCTCGCTCTGCCTGGGCGGTGGCGCGGGAGCTGCGCGGCATCCTGCCCGCTCTGGGCCGGGAGGAGGCGGTGCTGGTGGCGGGCCTTGGCAATCGCCTGGTCACGCCGGACGCCGTTGGCCCGCGCGCGGTGAGCTACACCGTGGTCACACGACACCTCACCCGGCATGACCCGGAGCGCTTCGCCCCCTTCCGTCCGGTGGCGGCGGTGGAGACCGGCGTGCTTGGTGCGACCGGGGTGGAGAGCGGGGAGCTGGTGGCGGCGGTGGTGCGCGAGCTGCGCCCCGCCTGCCTCATCGCAGTGGACGCCCTGGCCGCCCGGTCAGTCCACCGCCTGTGCAGCACGGTCCAGCTCGCCGACACCGGCATCATCCCCGGCTCCGGTATCGGCAACGCCCGGCTGGCCCTGAGCCGGGAGACGCTGGGCCTCCCGGTGATCGCCGTCGGGGTGCCGACGGTGGTGGACGCCGCCACCCTGGCCGCCGACCTCACCGGTCAGGCGGGTGAGGAGGAGTTGGGGCGGATGCTGGTGACGCCGAAGGACATCGATGTGCTGGTCTCCGACGCGGCCAAGGTGATCGGCTACGGCGTCAGCCTGGCCCTGCAGGAGGGGCTGGAGATCGCGGACATCGACCTGTTTTTGAGCTGAAAAGAGGAGCGCACGGTATGAAACCGCCCGTCCCGGACCAGAATAGGACCACTCTTTACAAGAGGGAGTGGAACGATGAACGCGATCATTCTGGCCGGGGGCGAGGGCGCGCGCCTGCGCCCGCTCACGGAGGGGCTGCCCAAGCCGATGCTGCCGCTGTTTGACCGCCCGGTGCTCGAGCACCTGCTGCTCCTCCTCCGGCGGCACGGCATCCGCCGGGCGGCGGTGACGCTGGGCTACCGCCCCGAGGCGGTGACGGACTACTTCGGCGACGGGAGCCGCTGGGGGATGGAGCTGACCTGCTGCACGGAGCGCACCCCGCTGGGGACGGCGGGCGGCGTGCGCGCCGCGCTGGAGGCGCTGGACGGGGAGGACTGCCTCATCCTGCCCGGCGACTGTGTCTGCGGCTTTGACCTCACGGCCTGCATCGCCGCGCACCGCGCGGGCGGGGCGGAGGGGACCATCCTCCTCGCCCGGGTGCGCGATCCGGTGGAGTACGGGCTGGTGGAGACGGACGCGCAGGGGCGCGTCATCCGCTTTGCGGAGAAGCCGGACTGGAGCGCCGTCTTCACCGACCAGGTGAGCACCGGCATCTATCTTCTCTCCCGCCGGGTGCTGGAGGAGATCCCGCCCGGCGTCCCCTGCGACTTTGCCCGCGAGCTCTTCCCCCGCCTGCTGGCGGAGGGGCGGGAGCTGCGCGGGCTTCTGGCGGAGGGCTACTGGTGCGACATCGGCCGGAGCGAGCGCTATTTGCAGGCGATGGAGGACGCCCTGTCCGGAAAGGTCCGCCTCGACCTGCGCTGCCGCGAGGTGCGCCCCGGCGTCTGGTCCGCCTCCCTCCTGCCGGAGGACGTCCGCGTGCTCCCGCCCTGCTGGGTCGGCGCGGGGGTGACGCTCGGGCGGGACTGCCTGATCGGGCCAAACGCCGTCCTCGGCGGGGGAACGTCGGTGGGAGACGGCTCCGTTTTGCAGCATACCTGTGCGCTGAGCGCGCACATCGGCCCGGGGAACACCGCCTATGGCGCCCTCCTCGCCCCGGACGTGGAGACCGGACGGGGCGTGGTCCTCGGCGAGGGGACGGTGCTCGGCCGGGGCGCCCGGCTGGGCGCGGGGGCCATCCTGTGCGCGGGGGTCAGAGTTTGGCCGGGACTCACCGTCCCGCCGCGCGCGCGGCTGAACGCCTCCCTCACCGCCCCGCGCGACCTCGGACGCCTCGCCTTTGGCGCGGACGGCGTCCTGCGCGGAGTGCTCGGGCGGGACATCACCGCCCGGACCCTGATGACCCTCGGCGGCGTGCTGGCCGGGGAGGGCCGCTGCGGCCTCGGCTGGGGCGGCGGCGAGGGGGCGCGGACCCTCGCCCTCGCCGCGCGTGCCGGTCTGGCGGCGGCGGGGGGAGACGTCTTCCTCCACGACGGGAGCACCCCGGCCTCCGCCGCCTGGTGCGCGGGATTTTACGCCCTGCCGGTCTCCCTCTATCTCTGGCAGAGAGGGGAGGAGATCCGCCTCTATCTCTTCTCAGCTGCCGGACTGCCGCTGAGCCGCGCCCGCCGCCGGAGGCTGGAGGAGCGCCTGCTCGCAAGCGCCCCGCCGGGGCCGGACGCCCAGCCCGCCGGGCGGCAGGAGCGGCTGCGGGAGGTGGACCGGGGCTATGCACATGCCGCCGCCCGCGCCGGAGGAGAGGGGGCTCTGCCGCCGCTCACGCTCGCGGTGGGGCGGGACGGGCCGGAGGGCGCGCTGCTCACCGCCAGCCTGGAGCGCCTCGGCTGCCGCCTGAGCGGGGAGCGGGAGGGGACTGCCACCTTTTACAGCCAGTGGGACGGCTTTGGCCTGTGCGCCCGGGACGAGCAGGGACGCCTCCTGCGGCCGGAGTGGGTGCAGCTGCTCTGCTGTCTCCTCCTGCTCGAGCGGGGGGAGCGCACCCTCGCCCTGCCGGAGTCCGCTCCCGTCCTCGCCGGGCGGCTGGCGGAGCGCTGGCACGCCCGGCTCCTGTCGCTGGAGCGGGACGGGGAGGAGGCCCGGTCGGTCTACCGCCGCCTCGCCCCGCTGCGCGATGGCTGCGCCGCCGCCTGCCTGATCGCCGGGACGATGGCCCGCACCGGCCAGTCCCTCGCCCGTCTGGCCGGGCGGCTGCCCCGGATGGCTCTGCGGCGGCACGAGCTGACGCTGAGCGCCGGATACGGGACGGTGCTGGAGACGCTCACGCGCGCCTATCCGAAGGCCGAGCGGCTGGAGGCCGGGCTGCGCGTGACGATGGACGGCGGCTCGGTCTATCTCGCCCCGGCTGCGGCCCGCGCGTCGGTGCTCATCCGCGCGGAGGGCGGCAGCGAGGAGATCGCGGCGGAATTGTGTGATATCGTGAGCCAAAAGATAAAAGAAGTGGACCATTTGTGAAAACTCGACGGTATACTTTTGACATTTTGCGTGGTATACTGTTATTGACAGGACAGGCGTTGTGGCCCTGTGACGGGCCAGGCAATGCGGCCGACTGAATGTGATGATCCGGGTCAGACAGCGGTTCCGGCGGGACCGGAGGAAAGACGGCGAGTGCAGGGGCGTCTTTCTCCGGCAAGCCGGGACTGGGAGCTGTTTTGGCCGTGCCGCCTGCGGGCGGTGAACGCGCGCGGGGGGACAGTCTGCCTTCCCGGCGGGCGGAACTTTGTCGTGCGTTGATACTGGAATCGTTTCCAGCGCCGTGGCAGCGCACGGACGCCGAATACTGTGAACACCGCCGCCGCCGGTTCGGGCGGGGCGAACGGATATCCCGCGCCAAAACGCGGGACTACATCAAAAATATGCCATCTGAAAATCAACGAGGGAAAGGAGTTATCCAATGGCAGAAAAACTGAAGATTATACCTCTTGGCGGACTCAACGAGATCGGAAAGAACATGACGGTGATCGAGTACAAGGACGATATCATTGTCATCGACTGCGGCATGGGCTTCCCGGATGACGATATGTACGGCATTGACGTGGTCATCCCGGACTACAGCTACCTGATCCAGAATCAGACGCGCATCCGCGGCATCTTCCTCACCCACGGGCACGAGGACCACATCGGCGCCCTGCCCTATGTCCTGCGCGACATTGACGCGCCCATCTACACCACGCGGATGACTGCCGGTCTGGTGGAGCTCAAGCTGGCCGAGCACGATCTGCTGTCCACCACGCGCATCTACACCTGCGAGGCGGGGGACGTGATCCGCGCCGGGGTGTTCCAGGTGGAGTTCATCCACACGAACCACTCCATCGCCGACGCGGTGGCCTTCGCCATCCGCACCCCGCTGGGCACGCTGATCCATACCGGTGACTGGAAGATCGACCCCACCCCCATCTCCGGCGGGATGATCGACCTCGCCCGTCTGGGAGAGCTGGGCCGGGAGGGCGTGCTCGCCCTGATGTGCGACTCCACCAACGTCGAGCGCCCGGGCTTCACCAAGAGCGAGTCCACCGTAGGGGCCAGCTTTGACGCCCTGTTCAAGGGCTGCGAGGAGCGGATCATTGTCACGACCTTTGCCTCCAACGTGGACCGCATCCAGCAGGTGATCAATGTCGCCGCGCGCTACGGGCGGCGGGTGGCGGTCTCCGGCCGGAGCATGGAGAACGCCCTCAAGGTCTCCACCAAGCTGGGATATATGAAGATCCCGGAGGGGGTGCTCGTCGATCTCAACCAGATCAAGAGCCTTCCGAAGGAGAAGATCTGCATCATCACCACCGGCAGCCAGGGCGAGGCGATGAGCGCGCTCAGCCGGATCGCCTACTCCAGCCACCGGCAGATCGAGATCCAGCCGGGGGACAAGATCATCCTCTCCGCCTCCGCCATTCCGGGCAACGAGCACGCCATCGGCAACGTCATCAACGAGCTCTATCGCAAGGGCGCGGAGGTGATCAACGAGCGCAACCGCGACCTGCACGTCTCCGGCCATGCCTGCCAGCAGGAGCTGAAGATCCTCCACGCCCTGGTGAAGCCGAAGTTCTTCATCCCCGTCCACGGCGAGCAGCGCCATCTGCGCATCCACGCCCGTCTGGCCCAGGAGATGGGGATGCGCCCGGACCATATCGTCGTGACCGACATCGGCCATGTGATCGAGTTGACCGCCAAGAGCATCCGCGTGGGCGGCACCGTCACCTCCGGCCGCATCCTGGTGGACGGCTACGGCGTGGGCGATGTGGGCAGCGTGGTCCTGCGCGACCGCAAGCGCCTGGCGGAGGACGGCATGATCGTCGTGGTGGTCACCATGTCGGCGGAGAACCATCAGATCCTCTCCGGCCCGGAGATCATCACCCGCGGCTTCATTTACGTCAAGGAGTCGGAGGAGCTGATGGAGGAGGTGCGGCAGATCGCCTCCCAGGTGCTCTATCAGGCCAAGCCCAACGCCGACTGGGCCACCATCAAGGGGGACGTGAAGCGGGAGCTCTCCAACTTCCTCTTCCGCAAGGCGCGCCGCAGCCCGATGATCCTGCCGGTCATCATGGAGGTCTGACCCCGCAGCACGACACAGAGAGACAAAAAAGAGCTGCAGAGACGCCGAAATGGCGCGTCTCTGCAGCTTTCGTTTTTGGGGGAGATTTCAGGTGAGCTGGAACTGGCCGGTATAGAGCTGCCAGTAGCGGCCCTGGAGGGCGAGCAGCTCCTGATGGGAGCCTTTCTCAATGATCTGCCCCTGCTCGATGACGGCGATGCAGTTGGAGTTGCGCACGGTGGAGAGGCGGTGGGCAATGACGAAGACGGTGCGCCCCTTCATCAGCGCGTCCATCCCCCTGGAGATGA
Organism: uncultured Eubacteriales bacterium; assembly: GCA_949283375.1. Lineage (GTDB taxonomy): Bacteria > Bacillota > Clostridia > Oscillospirales > Oscillospiraceae > Onthomonas. The sequence continues at coordinate 36,057 of CASDSM010000015.1, forward strand.
GCGCCTCCGTCCGGGTGTCGATGGAGCTGGTCGCCTCGTCGAGCACCATGATGGGCGGGTCGGCCACCGCCGCGCGGGCGATGGCGAGGAGCTGGCGCTGCCCCTGGGAGAGGTTCGCCCCGTCGCCGGTGACCATCGTCTGATAGCCGTCCGGCAGGCGGCGGATGAAGCTGTGGGCGTTGGCCGTCTTGGCCGCCTGAATGCACTCCTCATCCGTCGCGTCCAGCTTGCCGTAGCGGATGTTGTCCATCACGGTGCCGGTGAAGAGGTGGGTGTCCTGCAGCACGGCGCCCTGCGCCCCGCGCAGCGAGCGCTTGTCGATGTGGCGCACGTCCAGGCCGTCCACCAGGATGAGGCCGTCCGAAATCTCATAGAAGCGGTTGATGAGGTTGGTCATCGTCGTTTTGCCCGCGCCGGTGGAGCCGACGAAGGCGATCTTCTGGCCGGGCTTGGCGTAGACGGTGACATGGTGGAGGACCTCCTTCTCCGGCACATAGCCGAAGTTGACATCGAGGAAGCGCACGTCCCCGCGCAGCTCCACCAGCTCATAGGCGTCCGCGCCCTCGCCGGCGATGGTACCCTCCGCCGGGCGGGTATAACGCCGGCCGTGCATGTCGGGCACATCCCACTCCCAGCCGTGGTCGGTCGGGTAGAGGCGGCCGCCCTCCACCTGGGTGGCCTTCCAGGCCCAGAGGCCGCTGCGCTCGCCGGCGGGCAGCTCCCGCAGGGTCCCGTCCGGGTTGCGCGCGACGCTCACGAGGGTGATCTTGCCGTTGTCCAGCTCGGGCTCGGTGTCCATCACCTCGAAGATGCGCTCCGCGCCCGCCATGGCGGAGAGGAGGTTGGTCATCTGCATGGAAATCTGGTTGAGCGGCTGGGCCACCTGGCGGGAGTAGTTCAGATAGCTCACCAGCCCGCCGAGGTCAAACCCCGCCAGAATGGCCAGCGCGCCGCCCGCCGCGGCGGTCAGGGCGTAGCCGATGTTGGAGAGGTTGCCCGCGATCGGCATGATGACGGTGGAGTAGAAGCTCGCCCGGGTGGCGGCGAAGCGGTAGTTCTCGTTGAGCCGGGCAAAGTCCGCGCGGGCCTGCTCCTCGTGGGTGAAGGCCTTGACCACCTTGAGCCCCTCGATGATCTCCTGGATGTTGCCGTTCACCTCGCCGAGGGCCTTCTGCTGTTGGGCGTAGTACTCCCGGCTCCTGCCGCCCAGCCTGCCGAAGACCAGGACGGTGAGGGCCAGAATGACCGCCGAGACGAGGAAGAGCACCGGGCTGAGGTAGAGCATCATCCCCACCGTGCCCACAAAGGTGATCACCGAGCTGATGAGCTGGACCACCGACTGCTCCAGCGCCATCTGCACGTTGTCCGCGTCGTTGGTGAAGCGGCTCATCAGCTCCCCATGGGGATGGCGGTCGAAGTAGCTCAGCGGCAGCTCCTGCAAATGGTCAAAGAGCTCCTTGCGCAGGGTGTTGCACCCCTTTTGCGCGAGCTGGGCCATCAGGTTGGCCTGGAGGTACATGCACACGGCCGAGATCGCGTAGATGCCCAGCAATTGCAGCACCGAGGCGAGCAGGCCGGGCAGGTCGCTCTGGCCCGCGAGGGCGGCCTGCTCGATGTTGTTGATGATCGGGCGCATCTGATACGTCGCCGCCACCGAGGAGACGGAGGCCGCCACGACGCAGAGCATGGCGATCACCAGCCGCAGCGGGCGCTTGGCGAGGTAGCCGAACATGCGCAGCATGGTCCGGCGCAGATGCTTGGGCTTCTGATAGCCGCCGCGTCCCCGTCCGCCGGGACCGCCGCCGTGTGGGCCGCTGCGGGGCGCTTGCTTCTCAGCCATGCTCGCTCACTCCTTCCTGCTGGGACCAGTAGATCTCCTGATAGATGGCGTTGGAGGCCATCAGCTCGTCGTGCGTGCCCGCCCCGGCGATGGTGCCGTCATCCAGGACGATGATCTGGTCCGCCCCCATCACCGAGCTGATGCGCTGGGCGATCAGGATCACCGTCGTGTCCTTCAGGTTCTGATGGAAGGACTCACGGATAAGCGCCTCGGTCGCCGAGTCCACGGCGGAGGTGGAGTCGTCCAGGATGAGGACGGAGGGCTTGCGCAGCATCGCGCGGGCGATGCACAGTCTCTGCTTCTGCCCGCCGGAGACGTTCACGCCGCCCTGCTCCAGATAGGTGTCAAACCCGTCCGGGAAGGACATGATGAAGTCGTAGGCCTGCGCGTCCTTCGCGGCCTGAATGATCTCCTCTTCTGTGGCCTCCGCGTCGCCCCAGAGGAGGTTTTCCCGGATGGTGCCGGAGAAGAGGACGTTCTTCTGCAGCACCATGCCGACCTTGTTGCGCAGGGTGTCGAGGGAGTAGTCGCGCACGTTCACCCCGTCCACCAGCACCTCGCCGGCGGTGACGTCGTAGAAGCGGGGGATCAGGTTCACCAGCGTGCTCTTGCCCACGCCGGTGCCGCCGACGATGGCGACCACCTGGCCGGGCTTGGCGGTGAAGCTGATGCCGTGCAGCACGTCGTCCCCCGTGCCGGAGGCGCTGTACTTGAAGGCCACGTCGCGGAACTCCACCTGTCCGCGCAGCGCGCGCACCCCCTGATGGCCGATGTCCTGCCCACTCTGGATGTCGGGCACGGCGTCGAGCACCTCAAAGACGCGCTTGGCGCAGGCCTCAGCGCGGGTGTACTGCAGCAGGGCCATGCCCACCATCATCACGGAGAAGAGGATGTTGAAGATGTAGTTGAGCAGGCTGGAGAGCTCGCCGATCTCCATCCCGCCCTGGAGGACGAGCACGCCGCCGTGGTAGAGGATGAGCACCGTTGCCGTGGAGACGCCCATCATGAGCACCGGGCTCATCATCACCACGCGCAGCACGGCGGAGAGGCCGGCTTTCGTAAACTCGTCGTTGGCGGTGCGGAACTTCTCCCGCTCAAAATCCTGGCGGACGAAGGCCTTGACCACCCGCACGCCGATCAGATTCTCCTGGATGGTCTGGTTGAGCGCGTCCAGCTTGCGCTGCATCTTCTGAAAGAGGGGGTTGCAGATGCGCATGAGCGCAAACAGGGTGATCCCCACCACCGGCAGGACCACAAACACCCAGACCGCCAGCCCCGCGTTGATCCACAGGGCCACCCCCATCGCCATCACCATCATCACCAGCGCGCGCACCAGCATCCGCAGGCAGATAGCCACCACCATCTGGATGTTGGTCACGTCGTTCGTCATCCGGGTGATGAGGGAGGCGGAGGAGAAGCGGTCGATGTCGGCGAAGGAGAAGGTGCTGATCTTGTCAAACTCCGCCTTGCGCAGGCTCGCGCCCAGGCCCTGGGCCGCCTCGGCGGCGAAGCGGGCGGAGAAGATGCCGCAGCACATGGAAACCGTGGCCACCACCAGCATGGCCGCCCCGAGTTGGAGGATCACCGGCAGGTTGGACTGGGAGATGCCGTCGTCGATGATGCCTGCCATCAGCAGGGGGAGGATCAGCTCGCAGACCGTCTCGAGCGCGACCAGGACGGGGGCGAGGACGGCCGCGCGCCCGTAGCCCTTCATGAATGGGAGCAGACGTTTGATCACATGGGATCCCTTCCTTTCCGGCACGGCTCACCGGCCGCGCCGCCGATTTGATGCAGATTGTCCAGCATACGCCGGTAATAGCCGCGCAGCGCCTCCAGCTCCCCGCCGGTGAAGCCGTCGTAGACCTGGCGCTCGATGCGCGTGAAGATCTCGATGCAGTGCGACCGGGCCGCGCGCCCCTTCTCGGTGAGGATGACGCGCTTCTTCCGCCCGTCCGCCGGGTCGGCGCGCCGGACGACATAGCCCAGCCGCTCAAGCGACTTGAGCGAGGCCGCCACCGTCGCCGGGGCGAGGCGGAGCTGCCCGGCGAGCTCCGACTGGGCGGGCGGCTCGCTCTCCTCCGCGAGGAGAAAGAGGATCTGCGGCTGGCCGACATCCTGCAGCCCCGCCTCCGTCAGCGCCGCAAACATCGCGCGCTGTCTGGCGTGCTGGACCTGGAAAAACAGGGAGATCGGGATCTCCGATTCCGGGGGAAAATGCCCCATCCGACCGCCTCCTTTCGCATCCGAACAAATTGTTCGGGAGCTAACCATTCGTATGCTCATTAGTTTTACCACAGACTGCCTTCCCTGTCAAGAGAGGAGCGGTTTCCGGAAATTCCCTCGAACATTTGTTTGCGTTTTGGGGCACGCTATGATATAGTAGAGGAAACCAACCGGACTATGGGAGGCTGCCATGAGAACAGAAAAAGAGCTGACGCCCAAGCAGCAGCGCATCTATGACTATATTGTGGACTTCACCGCCCGGAACGGCTATCCCCCCTCCGTGCGGGAGATTGCCGCGGCGGTGGGGCTCAAGAGCCCCTCCACCGTCCACTTTCACCTCAAGGCCCTGGAGGAGGCGGGGGCCATCGTCCGCGGCAGCGGCAAGACCCGCGCCATCACCGCCGAGGAGCCCGCCCAGCCGCGGCCCAACCTGGTGCCCCTGGTCGGCAACGTCGCCGCCGGCAGCCCCATCCTCGCCGACGAGTGCGTGGAGGACTATCTCCCCTTTGACACCGGCGGGCGGACGGGCGAGCACTTCGCCCTGCGCATCCGGGGCGAGAGCATGATCCGCGCGGGCATCCTGCCGGGCGACTTCGTCATCGTCCACCAGCAGGAGACGGCCAACAACGGCGAGATCGTCGTCGCCCTGCTCGGGGAGGAGGCCACCTGCAAGCGCCTGCGCCGGCGCGGCGGAGAGACCTGGCTCCTGCCGGAAAACGAGAGCTATCAGCCCATCGACGGCCGCGAGGCGCGCATCCTCGGCCGGGTGGTGGGAGTCGTGCGGCACTACTGAGGGTCCGGCGCAGTCGAAAAAAGTTTTTGAAAAAACTTTGAAAAAGTGCTTGACATTCTGAGCGGCCTGTGCTATTATTAATTCACGGAACAGAGAAGACCTTCTTCCCCAGGAACCCTCTTCTTCTCCGCACAACAGGAAGCTCAGACCTCCCGAAAAAAGACATCTCTTCCTGAAAAAGAGAATCATTTCTCTCTCAAAAGGAAAGAGAGAGGTCAAAAAGGGAAAGGAGAGCTTTCAGTCTCCCAAAAGAGAGCAGGACAGGACGAATTCAGCACCGGAACACCAAAAACCAATTTCCAAAGACAGAGCAGAGAACTTCCCCCACTTCCCAAAAGAAATGGATTTCTGAAAAGAGAAAAATTTCAAGTCAGGAAAAGCAAAACTCTCTCAGAAAAAGGAACATTGGACCTCCCTCCCAAAGACAAATTTCATCACCCATCCGGATCAAAAAGAAAATCATTTCAGAAAACGCAACCGAAAAGACAGATTTTTCCCAGGTCGGGAACAGAGAGACCATTTCAAAGAACAGAAAAGCCAATTCCAGAACATCAGGAGCACATCACTCCGATGATTCAGAAAAAGCAATTCCTTCTGAGAAACCGTCATCTGATCAGGCGTCAAGTTCAGAGCGCATCCGAAAATGATTTTCTCCAAGAAAAGGATAAAAGATGAAATCTCTGTCGGAATCGGAAAATGTGTTCTGAAATCTGAAATTCCAAACTATTCCTCTCCAAAGGAGCAAATCCCAGACGGAAGACAGACGGAACAGATCTCCCTTTCTGAAACATCCAACGCTCAAAACAGGACGAGAAAAACCGCCAGAACTCCCGATGCAGGGCATCTGAGAGCAATGGAAGCAGATTTTTCCCCTGGACAAGTGAGACGCGATCAACCGGATAAGGAAGGAAATCGCCGAATAACTTCCCCAAAGGACTGTGCGTAGAGAAAGAACCACCGTGCATGTTCCAGGAAACAGGAATCCTTCTCTGAACCACCGGGCGGAACCGGATCAGCAACGTCAGTGAACTTTTTCCGGCTTTTCCAAGCAAGCACAGCAGCATACCCAAAGCAACACCGGCAGATATCCCAGAAGATGCAGACAGATGCATGACACACAGAGGTCATGAAAATCCCAGGCAAAAAAGGCGATATCAGCAAGTCAGCAGATAGCATGCAAGACCAATCGGAACCGCAAGCTATCAGCCAAAGGGGGCAGCCAACAAACACATGCAGGTAACAGTCACAAAGGAACCGCACCGCTGATCCGGTTCTGCCGTCAGGATCTTCCGTTTCACCGATAAAACTGCGTGATAGATCCGAACACCAAAATTTCATAAAAGGAGGCCCGGTAACATGCTGGACCTGAAAAGGAACCGGAAGTGACCTGTATCTGCGACACGCAGGGATACAGGTCACTTCCATTTTGCGCGCGCAGCGCCGCCTCAGCATGTCCGGGCGAGAAAGGCGCCGAGCGCGTCCAGGTCGGGGGCGATGCAGACGGTGGGCCAGCCGGCGAAGGCCTCTGCCGGGGTGGTGCCGTTGAGCACGGCGGCGAAGTCGATGCCGGCGCGCTGGGCGGTCTCGGCGTCTATGACGGTGTCCCCGGCAAAGAGGGCCCCGGACGGCGCGCACCCGGCCTTTTCCAGCGCGAGCAGGGCGGCGTCCGGCGCGGGCTTATAGCGCGCCACGTCACCGCCACCGATGCAGAAGGCGACGCGGTCCGCCAGCCCCTGCCGCGCGAGCACCTGCTCGATCACCGTGCGCCGCTTTGTGCTCACGATGGCGGCGAGGATGCCCCTCGCGTGCAGCCAGTCCAGCAGCTCCGCCGCGCCGGGGAAGAGCCGGGTCCCCTCCACTTGGATGGGGTTGGCCACGGCGACATAGAGACTGCGAAAGAGCGCCTGCCGCGCGGGATCGGTCTCCCCGGTGAGGCGGGTGAAGGCGTTCTCCAGCGTCATGCCGATGGTCGCGCGCACCGCCTCCCGTCCCGGCCGGGGCAGGCCCATCCGGGCAAAGGCGGTCTCGAAGCCGAGCACAATGCAATCGGTCGCGTCCCCCAGGGTGTAGTCAAAATCAAAAAATACCGCGCGGTAGGCCATGGCGCAGCGCTCCTTTCCCAGTTGTCCCGGGTATCCGGGACGGCCTTGGATGAAAACATCATAGCAGGAAATCTCCGCTTGTCAAGGAGACGGCCCCCGGCGCGATTCCCTCGCTTTCCCCTCCGGCCTCCCCTTATAATCATGTCTGTCCAATCAACTGCAAAGCGGTCTGTTCGCGCGGCAGAGAGGAGGAAGATCATGAGAGAAGGGGATCATCTCATGCAGCACTGGCACACCCTGACCCCGCGGGAGGCGGCCTCGGCGCTGGAGACCGACCTGGAGCGCGGGCTGGACCCCGCCGCAGCCGCCCGCCGGCTGGAGCGGTACGGACCCAACCGCATCGAGCGCAGCCGCGGACAGCCCCTCGGCCATCAGGTGCTCGAACAGCTCACCGACCCGATGATCCTCGTCCTGCTGGGGGCCTGCGTCCTCTCCTGGATCGCCAGCGGCGGGGAGGACGCCCTGGAGTCCGTCATTATCCTGGCCATCGTGATCTTCAACGCCGCCCTCTCCATTGCCCAGGAGCGGCAGGCGGAGCGCGCTCTCGCCGCGCTGGAGCGCATGGCCGCCCCGCACGCCACCGCCGTCCGCGGCGGAGAGGCCCGGCGCGTGCCGGCGGAGGAGATCGTTCCCGGCGACCTCCTCCTGCTCGAGGCGGGGGATCTGGTCCCGGCGGACGCCCTGCTGGTGGAGACCGCCGGGGTGAAGGCGGACGAGAGCGCGCTCACCGGCGAGTCCCTCCCGGCGGACAAGCGCGCGGGCGCCGCCCTGCCGGAGGACACGCCACTGGGCGACCGGGTCAACCTGCTCATCGGCTCCACCGTCGTCACCGCCGGGCGGGCGCGCGCTGTGGCGGTGTCCACCGGGATGGAGACGGAGGTGGGCCGCATCGCCTCCCTCCTCCAGGAGCAGCGCGCGCAGACGACGCCGCTGCAGCGGAAGATGGCGGAGATCTCGCGCACCCTCTCCTTTCTCTGTCTCTCGGCCTGCGCGGTGATGTTCGGCGTCGGCCTGCTGCAGGGACGCGACCTGCTGGGAATGTTCCTGATGGCGGTCTCGCTGGCGGTGGCGGCCATCCCGGAGGGGCTGAGCGCGATCGTGACCATCGTCCTCGCCCTCGGCGTGCAGCGGCTGGCCGCGCGCGGGGCGATCGTGAAGAAGCTCCCGGCGGTGGAGACGCTGGGATGCGCGAGCGTGATCTGCTCGGACAAGACGGGCACCCTCACGCGCAACCGGATGACGGTGACGGAGGTCTGGACTGCCAGCGGCCGGGGGGAGCAGCTCGCCCTCACCATCGGCGCACTCTGCTGCGACAGCGTCCGCCAGGCGGACGGGACGCTGCTCGGCGACCCGACGGAGAACGCCATTGTCGAGGCCGCCGGTGCGCGCGGCATCTCCCGCGAGGCGCTGGAGGAGCGCTGTCCCCGCCGGGCGGAGCTCCCCTTTGACGCCGTGCGCAAGCGGATGAGCGCCGTCTACCCGATGAAGCGGGGCGGCGGCTGGCGCGTGATGGTCAAGGGCGCGCCCGACCTGCTGCTGGCCCGGTGCTCCGCCTTTCTGGACGGCGGGGTGCGGCCGCTGGACGCGGCGGCGCGCGCGCGCATCGAGCGGGAGAACCGCCGGATGGCAGATGGGGCGCTGCGGGTGCTCGGTATCGCCTACCGGGAGATGGAGCGCCTCCCGGAGGTGCTCGCGCCGGAGACGCTCGAGCGGGAGCTCACCTTCGTCGGGCTGGTGGGGATGATGGACCCGCCGCGCCCAGAGGCGCGGGAGGCGGTGGCCGCCTGCCACCGTGCGGGCATCCGCCCGGTGATGATCACCGGAGACCACAAGGCCACCGCCGTCGCCGTCGCGCGCGAGCTGGACATCCTTCGCCCCGGCGCCCTCGCCCTCACCGGCGCGGAGCTGGACTTCATGCCACAGGCCCTGCTGGAGGAGACGGTGGAGCGCTGCGCCGTCTACGCCCGGGTGACGCCGGAGCACAAGCTGCGCATCGTCCAGGCCCTGCAGAAGCGAGGCGCGGTGGCCGCCATGACGGGGGACGGGGTGAATGACGCCCCCGCCCTGCGCGCGGCGGACATCGGCTGCGCGATGGGGCAGGGGGGCACCGATGTGGCCCGCGCGGCGGCAGATATGGTGCTCACAGACGACAACTTCTCCACCATCGTCGAGGCCGTCCGGGAGGGGCGCGGTATCTACGACAACATCCGGAAGGCAATCCACTACCTCCTCTCCTGCAACATCGGGGAGATGGCCGCCGTCTTCCTCGCCACCGTGCTCCGCCTCCCGCCCCCGCTGCTGCCGGTGCAGCTCCTCTGGTTGAATCTGGTGACCGACTCCCTGCCCGCCCTCGCCCTCGGCGTGGAGCCGGTGGAGCCGGGCGCGATGGAACGGCCGCCCCGGGAGGGACGGGCGCCGCTCTTTGACGGCGGCTTTTCCCTCCGCCTCGCCTGGCAGGGGATGCTGGTGGGCGGGTTGACGCTGGCGGCCTACTTCCTCGGCGGCTTTGTCCTCCCGGGGGCGGGGACGGCGGCGGAGCGGGCGAATACGATGGCCTTCGCCACCCTCACCCTCTCCCAGCTCTTCCACGCCTACGATGTGCGCAGCGAGCGCGGCGGGCTGCTCTCCATCGGGGTGCTCTCCAACCCGGCGATGAACCGCGCCTTCCTCCTGGGGCTCGGGATGCAGGGGGCGGTGCTCCTCCTGCCGCCGCTGCAGCGGGTGTTCTCCGTCGTGCCGATGAGCGGCGCGGCGTGGCTGGCGGTGCTCGCCCTCTCCGCCGCGCCGGTGCCGGTGTGCGAGCTGGTCAAATGGCGCGCCCGCCGGTCCGGCCTGCGCGGGGAGGCCCTCCCCGCCGTCCCCGCCGGGACGGGGGCGAAGGGGACGGGGCAGAGGGAGGCCGCGCGCCCCCGCTGACGGCGGTGCGGAGGGGGCCTTTGCCGCCCCGGAGAGGACCGGCAGTTTTGTCACCGCGCAGTTGCATCTGCCCGCAACTTATGGTACCATCTTTCCGCCTGCAAAGCGCAGCGGCGAGTCTGCGGGTATGCACAGACAGAACGGAATCGGAGGTTTTTCCTATGACCTATGAACAGGCAAGAGAGCGGGCGGAGGCCCTCGTCGCGCAGATGACCCTGGCCGAGCGGGCCACGCAGCTCCGCTACAACGCCCTCCCGGTGGAGCGCCTGGGCCTGCCGGCCTACAACTGGTGGAACGAGGCCCTGCACGGCGTCGCCCGCAGCGGCCAGGCCACTGTATTCCCCCAGGCCATCGCCCTGGCCGCCACCTTTGACCCCGAGCTGATGCGCGCCGTGGGCGGGGTGATCGCCACCGAGGGGCGGGCGAAGTACAACGCCTTCTCCGCGCAGGGGGACCGGGACGTCTACAAGGGCCTCACCTTCTGGGCGCCCAATGTGAACATCTTCCGCGACCCGCGCTGGGGCCGCGGGCAGGAGACCTATGGCGAGGACCCCTGTCTGACCAGCCGGATGGGGGTGGCCTTTGTCCAGGGCGTGCAGGGGGACGGGGAGACCAGAAAGGCGGCGGCCTGCGCGAAGCACTTCGCCGTCCACTCCGGCCCGGAGGCGGTGCGCCACTCCTTTGACGCCCACTGCTCCCCGAAGGACCTGCACGAGACCTATCTGCCCGCCTTCCAGGCCCTCGTCCAGGAGGCGGACGTGGAGGCGGTCATGGGGGCGTACAACCGCGTGAACGGGGAGCCCTGCTGCGCCAGCCCCACCCTGCAGAAGATCCTGCGGGAGGACTGGGACTTCCGGGGGCACTTCGTCTCCGACTGCGGGGCCATCCGGGACCTGTACGAATTCCACAAGGTCACCGCCAACGACGTGGAGTCCGCGGCCCTCGCGATCAACAACGGCTGCGACCTCAACTGCGGCGACGTCTATCAGCGGGTGCTCCGCGCCTATGAGCAGGGCCTCGTCAGCGAGGAGACCATCACCGAGGCCGCCGTCCGCCTGATGACCACCCGCTTCCGCCTCGGTCTGATCGGCGGGAGCGAGTATGACGCCATCCCCTACACCGCGGTGGAATGTCCGGAGCACCTCGCCCTGGCCCGACGGGCGGCAGAGGAGAGCATGGTCCTGCTCCAGAACAACGGCCTGCTCCCGCTCGACCGGTCCGCCCTCCGGACGGTGGGGGTGATCGGCCCCAACGCGAACAGCCGCGCCGCCCTCGCGGGCAACTACCACGGCACGGCCTCCCGCTATGTGACGGTGCTTGAGGGCATCCAGGACTGCCTCGGCGATGACGTCCGGGTGCTGACCTCGGCGGGCTGCGCGCTCTATGCCGGCCGCACCGAATCGGTCGCCCAGCCCGGCGACCGGCTGGCCGAGGCGGTGACGGTGGCGGAGGCGAGCGACGTGGTGATCCTCTGCCTGGGTCTGGACGAGACGCTGGAGGGGGAGGAGGGCGACGCCTTCAACAACCACGCCTCCGGAGACAAGACCGACCTCCAGCTCCCCGCCGTCCAGCGCGAGCTGATGGAGGTGGTCGCACGGACGGGCAAGCCGGTGGTGCTCTGCCTGATGGCGGGCAGCGACATCGACCTGCGCTTTGCCATGGAGCACTTTGACGCCATTCTCCTGCTGTGGTATCCCGGCAGCGAGGGCGGACGGGCGGCGGCCCGGCTGCTCTTCGGCGAGGTCTCCCCCAGCGGCAAGCTGCCTGTGACCTTCTACGAGTCCCTCGACGGCCTGCCCCCCTTCGACGACTACTCCATGCAGGGCCGGACCTACCGCTATCTGACCGGTCATGCGCAGTTCCCCTTCGGCTACGGCCTGACCTACGGTGATGTCTGCGTGACCGGGGTCCGTGCGGCGGGTGCTGCGCCGGAGGACTTCGCCCTGCGAGTGGAGGTGGAGAACCGTGGCACGCGGGACACCGGAGAGGTGGTGCAGGTCTACATCCGGTGCGAGGACTCCCCGCTCAGCCCTCCGCATCCCGCGCTGTGCGCCTTCCGGCGGGTCTTCCTCGCTGCCGGGGAGCGGCAGGAGGTGGAGATCCCCATCCCGCCCGCGGCCTTCACCGTGGTGGACGAGGATGGTACGCGCCGTATGGATGGCAAGTCGTTCCGCCTCTATGCCGGCTGCGCCCAGCCGGACGGGCGGAGCCGCGCGCTGACCGGCCATGCGTCTGTGGCGGTGGAAGTCTGCCTGCCGTGACCGAGCCGGCACTTCGCCCTCCTCAGAGCGGCAGACACGCGGATTTCCGGCCTGACGCACTGGGCGCTGCCGCCATATCCAATCAGTCCAATTTGTATGGGAACGCCGGTTCTTTACGGCATGAAGAGAGGCACAGTCCGGTCCTGGACTGTGCCTCAGATGGTCGAAAAACTACGCTGAGACTTCCGCGAGAGAGCCGCGGGGGTGCGGAGGAGGGGGCAAAGGGCCCCCTTCGCGTGCAGTCAAAACCGTTTTTGGAACTTCTAAGAAGTTTCAAAAACGGACTCAGCGTGGCAAAAAGACTTTTTGACACGCTGAGGCACAGTCCGGTCCTGGACTGTGCCTCGGTGTTTGAATCAGGCCTTTTGACACGCGAAGGCGGCCGAACCGCAGGTTCGACCGCCTCTGATATGGGATGGAAATGGATCGCCTTTTCCGGCCACTCAGCCGAACACCGCCAGCAGGAAGCCCGCGGCCACGGCGGAGCCGATGACGCCGGCCACGTTGGGGCCCATCGCGTGCATCAGCAGGAAGTTGGAGGGGTTGCACTTCTGTCCCACGACCTGAGAGACGCGGGCGGCCATCGGCACGGCGGACACGCCGGCGGAGCCGATGAGGGGGTTGATCTTGCCGCCGGAGAGGGCGTACATCACCTTGCCAATCAGCAGGCCGCCCACGGTGGCGAAACAGAACGCCAGCAGGCCGAGCACGATGATCTTCAGGGTCTCCAGGCTCAGGAACTGGTCATAGGTCGCAGTGCCGCCCACGGAGATGCCGAGGAAGATGGTGACGATGTCCATCATCGCGTTCTGCGCGGTGTCAGACAGGCGGTCCACCACGCCGCACTCCTTGAAGAGGTTGCCCAGCATCAGGCAGCCCAGCAGGGAGGCCACGGAGGGCAGCACCAGGCAGGTGATGATGGTGATCACGATGGGGAAGATGATCTTCTCCGCCTGAGAGACCGGGCGGAGCTGCTCCATCTTGACCTGACGCTCTTTCTCCGTGGTCAGGGCCATCATGATGGGCGGCTGGATGAGCGGGATCAGGGCCATGTAGGAGTAGGCGGCCACGGCGATGGCGCCCAGCAGGTGGGGGGCGAGGTTCTTGGTCAGCCAGATCGCGGTGGGGCCGTCCGCACCGCCGATGATGCCGATGGCGGCCGCCTCAGGGCCGCTGAAGCCCAGGGCGATGGCCAGCAGCATGGCCACATACACGCCGAACTGCGCGGCCGCGCCCAGCAGCATGCTCTTGGGGTTGGCCATCATGGGGCCGAAGTCGGTCATCGCGCCCACGCCCATAAAGATCAGGGAGGGATAGATGCCCAGCTTGACGCCCAGATAGAGGATGTCGAGCAGTCCGCCGTCGTGGAGCACGGCGCCCCAGTCCACATCGGCGCTGCCCGAGGCGTACCACAGCTCGGGGTGATAGACGCCGGAGCCGGGCAGGTTGGTCAGCAGCATGCCGAAGGCGATGCCGACGAGCAGCATGGGCTCAAACCGCTTGACGATGCCCAGATAGAGCAGCACGCAGGCGATGATGATCATAATGAGCTGGCGGAAGTCCTGGAAATAGGCAAAGCCGGACTGCTCCGCAAAGCTGCTGAAGATGCTTCCGATGAATTCCATGCTCGAACCCTCCTTAGCTCAAAACGACCAGGGGATCGCCGGTCTTGACGGAGGAGCCCTGGCTGGCGACCACCTGGGCCACCGTGCCGTCTCTCGGGGCGAGCACCTCGTTCTCCATCTTCATCGCCTCGATGACGGCGAGGATCTCTCCGCTCCGGACGGCCTGTCCGGCGGAGACCTTGACGGCCACCACCGTGCCGGGCAGCGGGGCGGTGACGGCCTCGCCGGCGGCGATGGGGGCAGCGGGCGCGGCGGCCGCGGGCGCTGCGGGGCAAGGCCCTTTCATGAA
>CASDSM010000016.1 GCA_949283375.1 uncultured Eubacteriales bacterium
AGGAGACTGCCCCTGCGGAGGAGACTGCCCCTGCGGAGGAGACTGCCCCTGCGGAGGAGACTGCCCCTGCGGAGGAGACTGCCCCTGCGGAGGAGACTGCCCCTGCGGAGGAGACTGCCCCTGCGGAGGAGACTGCTCCTGAGGAAGGGACTGCCCCCGAAGAGGAGCCTGTCCCGGAGGAAGAGGCTGCGGCAGAGGACGTCCCTGCGGAGGAGGAACGCCTTTACAGCGGTCAGGAGGCGGACTATAACGATCCTGACTTTGTCAAGCTGCTGGAGCAGGGCTATTTTGACGAGGAGGCAAACGCCGGGATCGCCACCTTCAGCGCCAGAAGCGTGCGCAGCGGCTGGGGGTCCAGTCACAGCAGCCGCTTTTCCGGTTATGACGTGGACAAGGGGATCGACATCTCCAAGTGGAACAAGGCGAACTCTGCCGGCACACAGGCGATTCGCTGGTCCCAGGTTGCCCAGCAGGTGGATTTTGTTATCATTCGCTGCGCTTACCGCGGAACGGGAGACGGGCAGCTTCATGTAGACAACTCCTTTGAAGAGAATATCGAGGGCGCGCTGGACGCAGGACTCGAGGTCGGCATCTACGTCTTCTCCCAGGCGCTGACGGAGCGGGAGGCGCGCGAGGAGGCGCAGCTTGCGCTCCGGTTGGCGGCAGGCTATGACTTTACGCTGCCGATCGTCATGGACTATGAGTATTCCAGCAACGGCCGCCTCACAAGCACGGGCCTGTCCGACGCTCAGCGGACGCGCAACTGCCTGGCCTTCTGCGAGGTGATCGAGGAGGCGGGGTACCGCGCCATGCTGTATGCCAACCGGAGCATGCTCGAGGACGATCTGGACGGGCAGAGGATCGCCGATGAGGGCTATGACATCTGGCTGGCGGAGTGGAGAAGCTCTGCCACCTATGGCGGGACCTATACCTACTGGCAGTATTCCGACCGCGGGAGTGTCAGCGGCATCTATGGCGGCGTGGATATGGACTACCGTTACCGTCTGCCGGAGGCCAATCTGGAGTATTTCTACTGCATCGACTCCGGGGTGAGACTGTCCTGGAACAGCGTCACTCAGGCGGATTCCTATCGCATTTACCGTCAAAAGGCCGGCGAGAGCAATTGGGAGCTGCTGGCGTCCCTCTCCGGTTCGGGGACAAACGTCTATCTGGATAAGACGGCGGTGCTGAATACGACATACCGCTATCGGGTGCAGGCATGTGACGGATCCGCCCGGGCGGACTATGACCTGGAGGGAACGGAGGTCACATTTGTTCCGCGGCTGGCCTTGTCAGAGGCGGCAAACGAGGTGAGCGGCATCCGGCTCAAATGGAAGGCTGTCACGGGCTATGATGGCTATCAGATCCTGAGAAAAAGCGGTGAGGCCACCTCCTGGTCGGTGATCGCGGAGCTTGACGGCGCAGGGCAGAGCAGTTATCTTGACACTTCTGTGACTGGCGGTTCTGGAAGCGTCACCTATCATTATTCCATTCGCGGCGTCAGCAAGGGGCAGGCGTCGGATGAATATGATATCTATGGCGTTCAGAGTCAGTGGCTGTCCACCCCTGTGCTCTCGGGCGCGACCTCCCGTCAGGGAGGGCTGCGTGTGACCTGGAAGCCGGTGACCGGCGCGGAAGGGTACTACGTCTACCGAAGGGATAATAACAGGTGGGTCCTGAAGGCGAATATCAAGGGCGCCGGAAACGCAAGCTACACAGACCGCTCTGTGGGCCCGGAAGTGGCTTCGTATACCTATACAGTCATCGCCTATTCCGGCGTCTCAAAGAGCAACTTTGACAGAAACGGCATCACCGGCTGCTATATTGCGACACCCCAGCTGGCAGAAGCGTCCATTCAGGGCTCCGCTGTGACCGTCTCCTGGGAGGCTGTCTCCCAGGCAGACTCCTATGTCGTTTACCGCAGGAGAGGTTCCGGAGCGTGGGCCAGGATCGCGACGGTGACCGCGGGCACCTCCTATCAGGACAAGCTGCCGGAGCACGGAGCATATTCCTATACGGTGCGGGCCGGATACGGGAGCAGCATGAGCTGGTATGAAGAGACAGGAAGCTCTGTTGTATGGCTCTCCACGACTGTGCTGAAGAGCGCGACCGCTACCAAAACAGGAATTGCGGTGAGCTGGCAGGCGGTTGAGGGTGCCGAATACTACTGGCTCTACCGTTGGAATGGTTCCATCTGGAAAACCGTGGGGAAGACGACGGGCACGACGCTCACAGACAGCAGCGCGGATGCGACGAAGAGCCAGATCTATACTGCCCGCGCGTGTTGGCAATCTTCGCTCGGTGGCTATGACCGCACTGGCATTACCTATATCCCGACTCCGGAGCTGGCAGGCGTAAAAAACCAGTCGGGAACCGGATTGAAGGTGAGCTGGAAGCAGGTGGATCAGGCGGCAGAATACATCGTCTACCGAAAGACCAATGGCGGCGGCTGGGTCAGACTGGCCAATGCCGGGGCAGCGAGCAGTTATACAGATACCTCTGTCCTCTCCGGCAACACCTATACCTATACGGTCCGCGCGAGCGACGGGAAGAGGATGAGCGACTACAATAGGAGCGGTGTCTCGTATATGTATCTGGCGACGCCTGTGCTGAAGCAGCCGAATGGCGAGAACAGCGGCGTTTCTGTCAGTTGGAATGCTGTTCCCGGCGCGAAGGGCTATGACGTATACCGCAGACAGGGGTCTTCCTGGGTCAAAATTGGCACCACGTCCTCCACAAGGCTGGTGGATACAGGGGCGACCGGGACCAACCAGAGCTACCGATATACGGTCCGTGCGTACAATGGCGGCTCGATGAGCGGGTATAGCAGCGAAGGCGTGACCGTCCTGCGTCTGGCTGCACCTGCGCTGCGGGGACTCTCCAACAGCGAGTCCGGTCTGGTGCTGACCTGGCAGAAAGTGAGCGGAGCGGATGGCTATGCGATCTACCGGAAGACAGCGCAGACCTCCTGGACCAGGATTGCCAGCGTCAGCGGTGAGCGCAGCAGCTATACAGATACGTCTGTGCAGTCCGGGACGAAATACAGCTATACAGTTCGAGCGCTCAAAGGCAATGTGCTGGTCAGCGGCTATGATGGGAGCGGAATCTCCTGCCTGCGGCTGGGACTGGCGGGATTGTCCCGGATTGAGCGCACTGCCAGCGGCATCCGTGTCAGCTGGCAGGCGGTTGCCGGAGCGCAGTCTTACCGGGTCTACCGAAAGCAGGCAGACGGCGTCTGGGTACAGATCGGGACGACTGCAAGCTGCTCCTATGTGGATACGGCTCTGCTGGAGAACGGGGAGTTCTACACCTATACAGTCCGCGCGGCCAATGGCGGCGTTCTCGGCAGCTATGACCGGAAAGGCCTGACATACGGCTATGTGGGCACGCCGCGTATGCTCTCCGCCTCCATCGGGGAGACGGGGACCACAGTCCGCTGGTCCGCCGTGGAAGGGGCGGAGGAATATCTGGTCTACCGCCGTATCCCGGGAGGCACCTGGGGCCGGCTGGCCAAAGTATCCGGCGATGTCACCAGTTATACAGACAATGCCGCAGAGGCCGGCACACAATATGAATATGTCGTCCGGGCAGCAAGGGGCCTGTATCAGAGTGGCTTTGAGTCCGGCATAGCGGCCCGGTAATCGATCTTCGGTCCGGACGCGATGTGAGACGGACTTTATCATGACACCAGAAGCCGCCTTCCCGCATATCCTGAAATGAACAGGAGATGTGGGGAGGCGGTTTCTTTGCTGCGCAATCACAGAACGAAAGGCCTGTTCCTTGTGGCGTTGGGCATGGGAGTCCTTTTGGCCCTGGTGCTGCCGGTTGGCGCAGTGGTCTTCTGTGCCGGTGTGGTCCTGATCGTCGTAGGCTGCAACTGTATGAGGCGGTTTTGAAAGGAGCGTTTCCATGAAGATTGTAATTGTGCGGGCGCCCAGGTTTTTATCTGGCTTGCTGAAGGCGGTCTTTCATATGTAAGGAGCCGCTTATCTCATCGGCCGGGGATGACAGCGGCAATCCCTCGGGATGATCGGCGGGGCGGAGAATGGGGCGGCGGACGATGGCTTTGCCGGCCCCTCAACAACCGGTGGACATATCTCTGCCCGGCGGCACATACTCTCTGATAGAACCCTGTCCGGCCCCGCCGGGCACAAAGGAGAGGATGCCGTTGGAACTGGAGTTGACCAAGACTGAGATCCATTATGATGGGCTGGTGCATGACCTGGCCGGTAGCCGGGAGGAGACGCTGGAGATGATCGTTCCGGACGTCTGCCCAGACATGCTGCGGGTGGCGGATACCTACGGCTTTTGCTGCCTGAGCCGCCGGGAGATCACTGATTCCGGGGCGCTACTGGCCGGAAAAGTGGACGTCACCATTCTGTACCTTCCGGAGGAAGGGGAGGGGCTCTGCCATCTGGAGGCGGAGATCCCCTTTCAGCACCGGTATGAGTGCGGGCAGGTCGGAGAGGCCGGGCGTATCCTGGCGGCGGCGGAGATCACGATGGCGGAGACAAGAATTCTGAATCCGCGCAAGGTGATGCTTCGGGTGGAGCTGCGCGAGCAGGTCCAAATCTATGAGCCGAAAACGCTCTCGCTGTGCAGCGGGCTGGAGGAGGCGCAGTCGTTTGGACTCCAACAGCTGATCTCCCACCATCAGGCCAGTGTCTCCCTCACGCCGGGAGAGAAGACGTTTCCCTTTGAGGAGGAGTTGACGCTGCCCGGCGGACACACTGCGGTGGAGGTCCTGCGCCTCCAGCCGGCTGTCTCCTGCCATGAGTCGAGGGTGATCGGCTCCAAGCTGGTGCTCAAGGGGAGCGTCCTGCTGCACATGCTCTTCCGGGGAGAGGACGGAGGGGTCTATACGGCGGACTACGACCTCCCCTTTTCCCAGATGCTGGAGACGGGGAGCGCAGGCGACGGCGCGGCCTACTCCCTCGCGCTGCATGTGGTGGAGTGCCGGTGGGGAAGCCTCTCTGCCGATGGCAGGATGCTCACCGTCTCTCTGGAGCTGGCGGCGCATGCGGTCTTTTTTGAGACGGTATCCGCCGGAGTTCTGACGGACGTATACAGCACCCGCTGCCCGGTCACCGCGCGCCGGGAGGTCTGGCATCTCCAGCGCAGCCGGGAGCCGGTGACCCGCCGCCAGACGATCCGGGAGTTTGTCCCGCTGGAGGCCGCTGCCCCGCGGACGATTCTGGACACCCATCTGGAGCTGGGGCAGAGTGCTGTCCGGCGGGAGGGGGATTCGTATGAGCTCTCTGCTCCGGCGAGAGCGACCGTTCTCTATGTGGATGAGGACGGCCAATATGGCACACTGACGCATACCTTTTCCGTCTCCATGCGGCAGGCTGCGGGGGAAGACGGAACCATCTCCTGCCGGTGTGTCCCGGAGCGGCTCGAGGCCGTGCATACCGCGGCGGGGATGGAGCTGCGCGGCACGGTGGAGTTTAGCATGCAGATGACAGAGCTTTTTCAGGTGGACGGGGTGGCTGGCCTGGAGCTGGACCAGGAACATCCCCTGGACCACAGCGGGCAGCCCTCCATTGTCCTGCGCAGGCCGATGCCGGGAGAGACCCTGTGGGCGCTTGCAAAGCGCTATGGGACGACCTGTCAGGAGATCTGCGCGGCGAACGGTCTCGCACCTGAGCAGGAGCCTGCCGTGGGGCAGATGCTCCTGATCCCCCGTGTGCGGTGAGAGGAGGGGAGAGGTCTATGGAGCAGATCAAACTCTATGAGGAGATTGCCCGCCGCACGGAGGGCGATATCTACATTGGCGTGGTGGGTCCGGTGCGCACGGGCAAGTCCACCTTCATCAAGCGCTTTATGGAGACGCTGGTCATCCCGCACATCGACAATGTGTTCCGCAGGGAGCGCGCGCGGGATGAGCTGCCGCAGTCCGGCAGCGGCCGGACCATCATGACTGCCGAGCCAAAGTTTGTGCCGGAGGAGGCGGTGGAGATCGCGTTGGAGGGGGGCGTCCGCTTCTCCGTCCGGCTGATCGACTCTGTGGGGTATCTGGTCGATGGCGCTGCCGGACAGATGGAGGATGAGAGCCCCAGAATGGTGACTACGCCCTGGTTTGACCACGAGGTCTCGATGGCGGAGGCGGCGGAACTGGGGACGCGCAGGGTGATTGCGGAGCACTCCACCATCGGCATTGTCGTCACCACGGACGGCAGCATCACCGACATCCCGCGCGAGGACTATATGGAGGCGGAAGCGCGTGTCATCCAGGAGCTCAAGCAGCTCAACAAGCCCTTCCTGGTCCTCCTGAACGCGCAGGAACCGCAGTCAGAACGGGCGCGCGCCCTGGCAGCGGAGATCACGGACCAGTATGGCGTGAGCTGTCTGCCGGTGAACTGTCTGGAGCTGGAGGAGCGGGACATCTCCGAGATCATCCGATCCGTCCTCTATGAATTCCCGCTGCAGGAGCTGGGGCTCTATCTCCCGTCCTGGGTGGACGCGCTCTCTCTGGAGCATCCCATCAAGGCGGAGCTCTATCAGGCGATTCGGACAGCGGGCAGTCAGTTCGACCAGATCCGTCAGGTATATCCATGTATCGAGCATCTGAGCGCGTGCGGTACGGTCAGCCGGTGTGAAATTTCTGAGATCGACCTGGGACAGGGAACCGTCAAGGCCTCTTTGGAGGTGCCGCGCGCCCTGTTTTATGAGACGCTGAGCGAGCAGTCCGGCTTCTCTGTCGCTGACGACGGAGACCTGGTGGAGTTGCTGACCCAGCTCTCCGCAGTCAAGCAGGAGTATGACAAGGTGAGAGACGCCCTCAGGAATGTCCGTGAGAGCGGATATGGCATTGTGGTCCCCTCCATGGATGAACTGGAGCTGGAGGAGCCGGAGATCGTCCGGCAGGGGGGACGCTATGGCGTCAAGCTGCGGGCGAGCGCCCCTTCCATCCACATGCTGCGGGCGGACATCGAGACGGTGATCTCGCCCATCGTGGGCAGCGAGAAGCAGAGCGAAGAGATGATCCACTATCTGCTCAAGGAATTTGAGGGGGACACGAAAAAGATCTGGGAGTCCAACATCTTCGGCAAATCCTTCCACGAGCTGGTCAATGAGGATCTGCAGGGGAAGCTGAACCGGATGCCAGAGGACGCCCGCGTCAAGCTGCGCGAGACGCTGGAGCGGATCATCAACGAGGGCACCGGCGGACTGATCTGCATCATTTTGTAGTGAAAATACCGGCCGCAGGAGGTTGGAAGGTATCCTGCGGCCGGTATTTTGGCGGACTGACCCGCCGGAGGAGAGAGATTCACTGCGCGCCGCCGTCTGATTCCGGGCGCTTTCGCCTGCGGTTTCTGGCCAGAGGATTCATCTGGGCGGCGTCTGCCAGATCTTCACTGCTGACGTGGGTGTAGATCTGTGTGGTATTGAGGTGGTCGTGGCCCAGGACCTCCTGAAGAGTGCGCACATCCACGCCGCTTTGCAGCATCAGAGTGGCGGCTGTATGGCGCAGCTTGTGCGCTGAGTAGAGCGACGGGTCCAGCCCGGCGGACGCCAGCGCGTTCTTCACGAGCAGATGGACGGCGCTCTTGGAGATGCGCTTGCGCTGATTGCTCACAAAAAGGGCCCCCGGCTCGATCAGCGTCATACCGTTTCGAACTACGAAATAATCCTCCAGCGCGTCCACACAGCTGTCATTGAGGTACAGAATCCGTTCCTTATTGCCCTTGCCGAGCACCCGGATGGTGTTGGCGTGGACGTCAGACACATTCAGACCGACCAGCTCGGAGATGCGCAGCCCACAGTTGAGAAAGAGGACCAGAATGCAGTAGTCGCGCTCCTGATTCTGTCCGCGCACTGAGTCGAGCAGTCGGACGGATTCCTCCAGGCTGAGGTATCGCGGCAGAGTTTTCCGAATTTTGGGCGAATCCAGATCCTGGACGGGATTTTCGGTGAGCTGATGCGTCTTGGTTGTCAGATATTTGAAGAGCGAGCGGATCGCAGAGATCTTCCGGGCGCGGGACGCCTCGTTGAGACCTTTCTCACGGTTGAGGTAAGACAGATAGCTGTAGACGTCGCTGAGCGAGATCTGGCGGATAAAGTCGATGTCGATGTCGTCGATTGGAATCTGCTCAAATGGCGTATCTCTGGGCACGACCCGTTTGAGCCGCTTCAGATAGCGGAAAAAGCCGCGCAGATCGAGACAGTATTCATCGACGGTATGGTTGGAATGCCCTTTGACCGACTCGTGGTAGGCGAAGAAATCGCAGAGCAGCGGCGAGGCAAAGCTCCGGTAATCCATCATGGGTATGTCATCTCCATAAGTAGTATGCGTTGGCGGTCCGGACTTGCCGGACCGTTGAAGAGGCGGAAAATACCTCCCTCAACCTGAACAAAATTTTTATTTTGTTCAGGTTTGTGCCTCGAAGAAAGCGGGCCACTTTGCCCCCTTTCTCCTCTATCCATTTTAAGTTTAAGGAACGCGCTTGGACCGGCGCAGCGCATTGGCGTTGCTGACCGTAGGCAGGACTTCCTGCGCGTGGGTGCTGATCCATTGCCGGAGCTCCTCGGCAAACAGGGCCACGTCTTCCGCACCGGCGAGCGCGGCCAGACCCTCGAAGTAGTCCTCTGAGCTCAGCTTGTCACTGACCGTGCAGGCCAGCGCGACGCCTTCCGCCTCCGCCTTCCAGACGCGTACCAATGTGTCCAGATAGTCCAGCAATTCAGACTCGAACACATATCTTCCCCTGATTTTCTGCATGGAAGCACCTCCGGTATCACAGCAGCGCGGCCAGCGCCTCGCGGATATTTCGGACGGGGATGAGCTGAAGATCTGGAATGGACAGGTCCTTGACGCCGCGCGCCGGGACCAGGCATTTGGAAAAGCCGAGCCGCCGGATCTCGGAGAGCCGCTGTCCCAGCGTGTGGACGCTGCGGATCTCCCCGGTTAGGCCGACCTCGCCGACGGCGGCCAGATCGTCCGGCACCGGCCTGTCCCGGAAGCTGGAGGCGAGCGCCAGCACTGCGGCCAGGTCGGCGGCAGGCTCGTTCAGATTCAGCCCGCCGATCACGTTGATATAGGCGTCGCAGCCGCTGATCCGCAGACCGCCGCGCTTCTCCAGCACGGCAAGCAGGAGCATTGCGCGGTTGTAGTCGATGCCGTTGCTCGTCCTTCTGGGCACAGAGAAGCTGCTCGGGGCGACCAGAGCCTGCACCTCTGCCAGGACGGGGCGCACCCCCTCCATCACGCAGGTGACGCAGGTGCCCGGCGTGCCGGTCGGGCGGCCGGAGAGGAGCATTTCCGACGGATTTGGCACCTCGCGCAGGCCGATGTCCATCATCTCAAAGACACCGATCTCGTCCGTCGCGCCGAAGCGGTTTTTCGTCGCGCGCAGGATGCGGTAGGCGAGATTCTGCTCCCCCTCAAAGGAGAGCACGCAGTCCACCATGTGCTCGAGCACCTTGGGGCCGGCGATGGACCCCTCCTTGTTGATGTGACCGATCACAAAGACGGTGACGCCCTTGCCCTTGGCCAGCTCCATCAGGCTCATGGCACACGCCTTGACCTGCGCGACACTGCCGGGCAGGGAGTCTGACTGGCTCTGATACATCGTCTGAATGGAGTCAACGATCAGGATATCGGGGGAGCAGGTCTCCACGCTGTCGAGAATATGGTCCAGTTTGGTCTCTGCGAGCAGATAGAGCCCCTCCCCTGCCACGCCGAGCCGCTGGGAGCGCAGCTTGATCTGCCGGACGGACTCCTCTCCGGAGACGTAGAGCACCCGGAAGGAGCGGGAGAGGTTATCGCAGATCTGCAGCATCAGGGTGGACTTTCCGATGCCTGGGCTACCGCCGACCAGCACCAGTGAGCCGCGGACGGCGCCGCCGCCGAGCACGCGGTCCAGCTCCCCCATGCCGGTGGGAAAGCGGATCTCCTCCTCCATGTCCACCTCAGAGAGGGTGAGCACCCGCCCTGCTGGACGGCGGTCCGCCGTTTTCCCGGCAGAGGCGGGGGATTTTGCCCGGCTGGCGGCGGGCTGCTCCACAATGGTGTTCCAGCTGCCGCAGGCAGGGCATCTCCCCTGCCATTTGGGGAATTCATTGCCGCATTGGGTACAGTAGAAAATGGTCCTGGCCTTCATGATCCTTCCTCACAGGTCAAACGTGGATGATAGAAATCCCGCCGTCAGCACGGCGGCGAGCTGGAGTTGATAGCCATCCTCCGTGAGGCGCAGCGCCTCCTCCGGGTGGGAGAGAAAGCCGCACTCCACCAGAATGGCAGTGCAGCCGATGTGGCTCATCAGGTAGAGATCGGATGGGACCTCCTTTGCCTGGCGGCGGTTAGCCGGGTCGATACAGTCGCGCAGGAGCGTCTGTGTCCGCACGGCCCAAGCCTCGCTCTCTGCCGTGGGACGGTAGAAGACCTGTGCGCCGGAATAGGAGGCGTCAGGGTAGCTGTTCTGGTGGATGCTGAGCAGCACGCCGCCGGCTGTCTGATTCACCAGCTCTGCCCGCCGGGCGAGGTCAGATCGCTTTTTTTCGCGGAGGGTCTCCGCCTCCGGCCCGGCGAGGGAGACGTCCTCCGTCCGCAGCAGCTCAACGCGGACGCCAAAGAGACCGGCAAGCAGGTCGCATTTCCGGGCGATGGCGAGGTTGATGCCGCTCTCCGGGACGCCTGCGGCAGAGACCGCACCGCCGTCCTCCCCACCGTGTCCGGGGTCGATCAGCAGTGTGACGTTGGTGCGCGCTGCCGGGCCGAATACGGAGACGGCGCGGCGCACCTGCCATCCCGCCAGTGCGGACAGCGTGATGAGGGCGAGGGCCAAAATGGCCGGAATAACGGAAAAACAAGGATGTTTCTGCATCACGATCCCCTCCCGGGCCATCTTATGCGCGGGAGAGGGGATTTATCCGGCCGGCAGAGAGACCAGCTTTCCGAGCACGACGTAGCGCGCATTCTGAAAGTCATAGGCGCAGGTGGAGAGCGTGACGATCCGGTCCCCCTCCCCCACCGCTGCGGCGGATGAGAAATCAGAGCGCTCCTGCTGCCGGGCCAGCCACTGGAGGTATTCGTCCGGGTCGGAAAAGGTGTGCGTATAGACCTCGTCGTCCGCCGCGACGGTCATGCCGGCGAACAGCTCGAGGGAATAGTTCCCGTCCGGCGTGAGCAGGTAAATGACCGGATGGGCGTCATAGTACGTCTGGGCGTCATAGTGCTCCAGAGAGGCGAACATCGCGCCGTTTTTCATATGATGACCGTAGATGACCGTGTTCTGATCCTGCCATCCGGCGGCGTTGGCCGCGTCGATAAAGAGGGTGCCGTTATCGTTGCGTGTCCCATCGAGCAGATGATGGAGGTAGTAATCGTTGTCCGTCCCCTGCACGACGGGGTAATTGATGGGTGTGTCCGGACAGTAGAGCCATCCGGCGACATCGCCGCTGCACGCCAGGAGTGTGTCAAAATCCACCGTGATACCGGCGGAGTCAGTCTCTGCCCCGGCCTGCCCGGCGCTCTCCTCCGGCGCAGGGGCGGACTCCCCTGCCGTGCGGATGCCTGTTTTCCCCGTTGAAGATTCCTCCGGGGGGACCGTCTGCACGACCTGGGCGGCGATCTCGTCGTAGAGGGTCTGGCCGGTCTGGTACATCTGGTAAATATGCCAGAGCTTCCAGGCGGAGAGGCAGAAAAGGCCGAGAAAGAAGAGCAGAAGCCCGATGCGCAAAGCGGGAAAGAGACGCCTCAAAGCGGTACCCTCCCTTCTCGGATCATCTCTGACAATATGTTATATCAATTCAATATACCACGAAACGGGGCGCTTGTCCACCGGAAAGCGCCGGACTTTGCGGTCGAAATCTGTCACCGGCCGCGCACAGGGGAATAGGATAGAGGGAGGGCGAACGGTGCCCTCAAGAGGAGGAATTCATGTGAATCTGGAAAGCAAACCCACCGCGGCCTGTCCGGCCGGACAGGGGCAGCAGCCCTGCTGCGCGCCGCTCGCCACGCCCTATGTCCCCTTCCAGCAGCAGGGGGAGCAGCGGTATACCCGCGCTGAGGCGCTGGCTCAGGGGACGCTGTTTCCCGGGCTGAACCTGCCGTTTCATCTGCAGGTCGACGGCAAGCCGGTGCCCAAGACGCCGCTCTCCGAGCTGCAGGCCATCTGCTTTGTCGTGCAGGAGCTGGGGCTCTATCTGGACACGCACCCGAACGACGAGGAGGCATTCGCGCTCTATCAGCGCTATGCCGTTCTGGCGCGGGAGGGGCGCGAACGCTATGTGGAGCGCTATGGCCCTCTGATGCAGACGGACGCCGCTCTGGCGGAGCGGTATCAATGGCTCCAGAATCCCTGGCCGTGGGACATTGAGGAGGGCAAAGCGTAATGTTTCTCTATGACAAAAAATTGCAGTATCCGGTCAAGATCAAAAACACCAACCCGCGCCTGGCCTCCATTATCATCAGTCAGTATGGAGGGCCAGACGGCGAACTCGGCGCCTCTCTGCGCTATCTCAGCCAGCGCTACGCGATGCCCTATCCCGAGCTGAAGGGTCTGCTCACCGATATCGGTACATCGGCGCAGCAATGGAACCCTATCCCTGCTCGCGCGCCGCCTGAAGAAGGGACGAGAGCAGCCCCTCCCGGTCGCAGCGCGGGGCGAGCAGAAAGGGCGCGGCGCAGCGGCGCGCAAACGCCTCCCCCGTGACCGGCCCGATGCAGATGCAGCGCACACGGTCGGGAACCTCGCTGTGATGGGAGAAGAAGAGCTCCACCCCGCTTGCGCTGGCAAAGAGCAGGAAATCGGCCTCTGCCAGCCGACCGGCGGCATGCGCAGCGGTCTGCGGGTCGTCCCGGAGCCGGTAGAGCGGGATCTCCGTTACCGGAAACCGTCCGGCCAGCATCTGACGCAGGCCGGACGAGGCGTGGGCGGACCGGAGCAGAAGGACCGGTATGCCAGCCGGGACGGTCTCGAGGAGCGCCTCACCCAGCGCCGCCGTGGTGTAGATCTCCGGGCAGAGGTCTGGATGGATGCCGTATTCGGCGAGGGCCTTCCCTGTCCCGGGGCCGACCACGGCGAAGCGGCAGCGGTGCAGGCGCCGCAGGTCGATCTCTGCCTCCCGCAGATGGCTCCAGAGCATCCGGACGCCATTGGGGCTGGTCAGGACCAGCCATCGCTCCTGCCCGTCCGCCAGGGTCTGCCAGGGGAAGGCTGTCTCGACCGGCTCGATGGCGGAGCGCTGCGCCCGGAAGACAGACGCGCCGAGCGACAGAAGGGCGGGCGTCAGCTCGCGCGCGAGGGCATCTGTCCCCGTCAGAGCGACGGTGCGGCCGTCCAGCGGCAGTCCGCTCCTGTTTCCGGTCAGCGCGAGCGCCGCGACCGGACCGATCACAGTCACGGCGGGCGGCTGTATTCCGGCGGCCGCAGCGCGCGCGGGCAGCTCAGAGAGAGGGGCGCGCACGGCCATCGGATGGGGGGCATTTCCGCCGGAGAGGACAGCGGCAGGGACAGCGGGGTCCTTCCCGGCGCGAATCAGCTCCTCTGCCAGCTCGGGCAGGGCGTGCAGCCCCATCAGGAAGATCAGTGTCCCCTCCAGCGCGGCCAGCTCTCCCCAGCGGCCGCAGAGGCCCTGTGCGGTCTGCGCAGTGATGACGTGAAAGCTCCGGCTCATGCCCCGGTGGGTGACGGGAATGCCCGCCTCCTCCGGGATCGCGATGGCGGAGGAGATGCCCGGGACCAGCTCATAGGGAATGCCCGTCCCGTCCAGCGCGAGCGCCTCCTCTCCGCCCCGGCCAAACACGAAGGGGTCTCCCCCCTTGAGGCGCACGACCTGCATGCCCTGACTGGCCCGGTCGATCAGAAGGCGGTTGATCTCCTCCTGCGGCAGGGCGCGCTTGCCATAGCGTTTGCCGGCATAGATCCGCTCCGCTTCGGGTGGGGCAGCATCGAGCAGCTCCGGGGCAATCAGGTCGTCATAGACCACCACATCGCAGGCTTGCAGCCGGTTCAGGCCGCGCAGCGTGATGAGGTCCGCCGCGCCGCAGCCCGCTCCGACCAGAGAGACCTTACCGCTCATACTTGACCTCCTTCAGCTTGAAAGGAAGATAAAATGACATCCTGTTCCTCCGGCTCCAGCGGACCGCCCTTTTCCAGACAGGCGGCGAAGAGGGCGGCATAGAGCGCCCGGCGCTTCTCCGCCGGGAACACCGAGCGGAGGGCAGGGCGCAGCGCGCCGAGACTGTCCAGAATCTCCCCCAGACGGGGCGGCAGCTGCGCTTGAAGCGACCGGCGCAGATGGGCGGCTGCGGTGGGGCTGGTCCCGCCGGTGGAGATGCCGATGCAGAGCGGCCCATCACAGATCAGCGCGGGAAAATAGAAGGTGCACGCCTCCGGGTCGTCCACGACATTTACCGGGATGCCGCGCGTCTGGCAGAGAGCGGCGGCCTCCCGGTTGACAGAGGGCTGATCGGTGGCGGCGATGACGAAGGACTTCCCCTCCAGCAGCGCCTCCCGGAAGGAACCGGAAATCGTGCGGATGCCGGGCAGGCTGGAGAAAGCGGGGAGAAAGGTCTCGGAGACGACGGTCAGCTCCGGGCGGAAGGGCAGCAGCTGCTCCACCTTGCGCAGAGCGACTGTGCCTCCACCGATGATCAGTCCCCGCCTCCCTTCCAGAGAGACAAAAAACGGGAAATAGGCCATGATATCCCTCCTGTCTATGGCGAGAGCGGCTTGCAGTAGTAATGCCAGCCGTCCTCCTCTGCGACCCGGCCGAGCCGGACGCCCAACGTCTGTTCCAGCAGCGCGCTTTGAAAGAGCTCCTCCGGCGCGCCGCTGGCGAGCAGACGCCCACCTGAGAGGAGAAACAACCGGTCCGCGCAGGGGAAGGCGAGGCTGAGGTCGTGCAGCACGAGGACAACGGCCCTCCCCTCCCCTGCCAGACGCCGGGCCAGATGCATGGTCTCAAACTGATGGCGGATATCCAGATAGGTAGTTGGCTCATCCATCAGGAGGTACGGCGTCTGCTGGGCCAGCGCCATAGCGAGATAGACCTTCTGCCGCTGGCCCCCGCTCAGCCGGGGCAGAGGGAGGTCGGCCAGCTCCTCCGCGTCCAGCTGCCGCAGGGCGGCGCGGGCGATCTCATAGTCCTCCTGCCGGTAGCGCCGCGGGTATGAGAGATGGGGGAACCGCCCGTGCAGGACCATGCGCAGCGCAGAGATGCTGGGTACCGGGCGGTCCTGCGGCAGGTAGGCGACCGTCTGTGCAAGCTGCCGGGCGTTGAGCGAATGGGCCGCGACGCCGTCCAGAAGCACTTCACCCGTCATGGCCGGGAGGAGGCGGGGAATGACGCGCAGGAGCGTGCTCTTTCCACAGCCGTTGGGGCCGAGCAGGACAGAGACCTCACCCCGGTGAAAGGTGAGGGAGAGATCGTGCAAAACCGTCCGCCCGCCATAGCCGGCGGAGAGCCGGTGCAGCTCAATCACGGACCCGCCCCCCTCTCTGATGCAGCAGGAGCCAGAGGAAAAACGGCCCTCCGAGCAGGGCGAGCAGGATGCCGACCGGCAGCTCATAGGGGGCAAACAGCAGCCGGGAGAGCAGGTCACAGCCGGTCAAAAAGGCCGCGCCGCCCAGCGCGGAGTGCAGCAACAGCGGTAGGCTCTCCTCGCCCGCGAGACGCCGCATGACGTGCGGCACGATCAGGCCGACAAAGCCGAGCAGTCCGGCAAAGCTGACGGCGGCCCCGGCCAACGCCGCGCTGAGCAGGAGCAGAAGCAGTCTCACCCGGCGCACGGGCAGGCCAAGGCTTTGCGCCGTCTCCCGGCCCAGAAGCAGAATATCCAGCTCCCCGGAGAGGAGGAGGACGGCGATCAGGGCGGGCAGAATGACGGCCGCCGCCGGGAGGACCCGCGACATCTGGAGATTGGAGAGTCCTCCGATGCGAAAGTCGGAGTAGCCGTTGAGCGCCTCCGGGACAAAGGTGAGCACGGCGTCAATGCCCGCGCCGCAGATGCTGGAGACGGCGATGCCGGAGAGGATCACCGTCATGCGCGAGGCCCCCGTCCGCTCGGAGAAGAGCAGGACAAAGAGCGCCCCGCCGAAGGCTCCGAGCAGGGCGGCAAAGGGGACGAGGGCCACCGCCTGCGGGGCAATGGCGCAGCAGAGTACGGTAGTCAGTCCGGCCCCCGCGTTGACGCCGATCACATTGGGCGCGGCCATGGGGTTTTGCAGCACCGCCTGGATCACCGCCCCGGAGACCGCCAGCGCCGCCCCTGCCAGGAGACAGCCCAAGGTGCGCGGCAGACGGACGAGCAGGAGGATCTGTGCCTGCGCGGTGCCGCGCAGCTCTCCCAGGAGGACACGCAGGGTGTCGCCCGGAGAGACGGAGACCGGCCCCAGACAGAGGCTGAGCAGCCCGGCGAGGATGGCCAGCGCGGCCAGCAGGGGTGTCAGCCAGGGTCTTGCGCGCCTATTCATAGAGCAGCTGCGCGAGATACTCATACGCCTCACCCCAGCGCGCGTTCGGCTTGAGGTTATAGAGGCGGTGGTCAAGCACATAGAAGCGTCCCTCCCGCACGGCGCGCAGCTCGCTCCAGGCGGGATTGGAGAGCAGCGTGGCCTCCAGCACCGCCTCGGCGTCCGTCGGGTCGGAACCCTGAAGGACGGCAAAGATGTAGTCCGGGTCCCCCGCAATGATGGCCTCCAGGCTCAGGTCCTCCAGCAGAGCGCTGTCGCCGTCGGCGATATTCACACAGCCGAGGTCGGCCAGCATCTCCCCGAGCACATTGTCCTCGCTCCCCTTCACCTTACAGCTCACGCCGGTGGCGCGGATGCAGAGCACAGTGGGGGCGGAGCCGTCCTGCTGGGCGATCGCCTCGTCCACCTGCAGGCGGACGTCTGTCCCGTAGGTCTCATAGCGCTCCGGACTGCCGGTGAGCCGGGTGCAGATCTCCAGCATCCGAAGATAGTCGTCAAAGGTTTGGACATCGAAGTAGGCGACCGGGATGCCCGCCTCCTCAAACGTCTCCTCCAGCTCCAGATTGGCGGCGGTGTTGCAGCTGGCGAGGATGAAGTCCGGCTCGGCGTCGAGCAGGGCCTCCAGATTGGGGGACTTGATCGCGCCCAGGCGGACCACATCCTCAGAGAGCCCCAGCGCAAAGGAGGTCCAGGCGTCATCTGCGGCGGCGACAAGGGTGCTCTCTCCGCCTGCCAGGCACCAGACTTCGGCAAAGCTGCCAATCAGGGCGGCGACCCGCTCCGGCGGGGTGATGCACACCTCCCGTCCCAGATCGTCGGTGAAGGAGATCTCCTCCTCCGAGGGGGGCTCTGCGGTGTCTGCACCCTCCTCCTCCAAGGCGGACTCCGCGGTGTCCTTGTGCTCCTCCTGCGGGGCGGCATCGCCCGCGCCCTCTTCCTGCGGGATGGCATAACAGCCGGCCAGCAGCAGTAAGGCCAACAGCAGCAGCCAGATACGTCTCATCGGTCCATCCTGTCCTTTCCTCATGCAAAAAGGCAGGCACATCAGAGCAGACGTGCCTGCCTTGGTCCTCAGTTACGAATACTTGGCCACGATGGCGCGGAGGTCCTCTCCGTGCTCAGCAGACCAGGCCTCCCAGCCCTGAGCGGCTGCGGCCTGGCCGAGCTCGACCAGCAGGGCGGGGATATCCCGCTCCAGGACGGTGGCCAGCGGCTCGCCGAAGCGGGCCTGTCCCACCGCATCGCTTCCGCCCAGGAACATCCGGAAAGCGGGCAGGGGCTGACGGTCCACCACGCGGACGCAGCCCTGGAAGCCGATCGCGGCGGCCTGATGGGCAGAGCAGCTCGACGGGCAGCCGGAGACGCAGATTTTCGGCAGGGCCCCGTCCGGCAGACCGGCGGTACGGACCGCCTCCACAGCGGCGCGCAGGAGGGACTGGCTGTCGCGCACTCCCTGCTGGCAGATGGAGGCGCCGATGCAGGCGACGCTGTACTCAAACGTGGTCTGTGCCCCGTCCTCCGTCGCAGCGAGCACCTTTTCCGCCTCTTCGGCGGTGAGATTGATGATGTAGATGGACTCGTCCGGCGTGATGCGGCACTCTGCCTCCGGCATCTCCCGGAGGAGCTGGTCCAGGACGGCAGGCTTGCCGGTGGGCAGGCAGCCGCCAATGGGGTGATAGCAGACGGCATAGAGGCCATCCTGCTTCTGCGCCGTCACGCGGGGATGGGAAATCGTGCCGCTCCCCTGCTTGGTGACCGGCGCGGGCGAGAGATGGAGGTCCAGCCCGCCGGCCTCCTTGGCCTGGGCGACGGCGGCCAGATAGGTCTCGCGGAGCTGATCGCCCAGTGTCTCCTGGAGATAGCGGGTGCGCGCCTTGCCGCGGTTCTGGTAGTTGCCGTGGGCGCAGAAGAGGTCCACCATCCCCTTGACGTAGTAGAGCACGTCCTCCGGAGCGACCGACTCCACGACGGGCACGCCCATCCGGTGGTTGCTACCGAGGCCGCCGCAGATGCGCAGGGAGAAGGTCCCGTCCGGCTGCGCCTGGAAGCCCATGTCACGAAATGCGCTGTGTACCGAGTCGTCCGCCCCATTGCTGAAGGCGATCTTCAGTTTCCGCGGCATGCGGATATCCCGGCAGATGGAGAGAAGGTAGTCCGTCACCGCCTCCGCCCACGGCATGACGTCAAACGCCTCACCCTGCTGGACGCCGGAGAGCGGGCTGGCCATCGCGTTGCGGGGGTTGTCGCCGCCGCCGCCCCGCGTCAGGATATGGCCATCGATCGCGGCCTCCATGATCTCGGGCACCTGTGCGGCGGAGAGGTCGTGGAGCTGGATGGTCTGGCAGGTGGTCAGCTTGAGCAGGGAGACCTGCCATCTCTCCACCGCCCCGGCCAGGAAGTGCAGCCGCTCCGGCGTCAGAAGGCCGCCGGGCATCCGCAGGCGCAGCATGTGCTTTGAGGCGTCCCGCTGCGCGTAGGACCCCATGCCGCCGGACATCCCCTTGTAGTCCTTGCGGCTGATCTCGCCCGCCTGAAAGGCGTTCAGCTTCTCGGAAAAGCTGGCGATCTCGTCGCGGAAGGTGGAGATCCACTGCTCATTGACTCTCATTGACATCCGCTCCCATACATTGAGATGATAAGATGATTATACTACGCTGCACCCCGGAAGTCCAGCTGCGCAGGATGTTTTTACGGGTCACACTGTCCGCAGGGGGTATAGCCCTGCCCGATCAGGTCCTCCCTGCTGCCGGTATATTCCTCCCGGTTCTGCTCGCTCATGCTCTCCGCGCCGGGGCAGTCCGG
Source organism: uncultured Eubacteriales bacterium (assembly GCA_949283375.1). Lineage (GTDB taxonomy): Bacteria > Bacillota > Clostridia > Oscillospirales > Oscillospiraceae > Onthomonas. The sequence continues at coordinate 19,224 of CASDSM010000016.1, forward strand.
CAGGTGGAACTTTTTCGAGCGGGTGTTGAGGATGTATTCCTGCTCGCCGGAGGACGCCGTCTCTCCGCCCTCTGCCAGATGGCTCTCGCCGGTGGCGTAGTCGATTTCAATGCCGGGCTGGCAGTTATAGACGTAGACGTGGAAGCAGACGCCCTCTCCCCCGTCCTCCACACTCATCGCCTCCATCACCACCCCGCTGGCGACGAGGTTATCCCCCTCAAAGATGGGGGTGACGCGGTAGAGCACATGGTATTCCGTCTCGGTGACGTAGTCTGCCACCTGGTCCTCAAAGGGGAGCATCCCCTCCACGTTGAAATACCGGGTCCCGGTGATGAGATTGTCCTCGTTGGCGTTCTCACCGGTGAGCTGAAAGCCAATCAGGTGGCAGCGGTTGTAGAGGTAATTGCCATCCACGCAGTCATAGGTGACGCTGTGCCAGCCGGTGGGCTCCACCTGGCTGATATTGCCGCGCGCCTCGTCCGGCATCAGGTCCACGCCGACGTTGGCGTATGCCGTGCCGCAGCGGCCGAGGGAGTCGAGCGGGCTGTAGGACTCAAAGGACTCGGTGGTGAGCTCCAGCTCTGAAAAGCTGGGCTGGTTGCCGTTGAGGATGACATAGGGCTCACCGGAGTAGTCCGGGACCTCCTCCAGCGAGAGGACGGAGACGGGCTCCTCCGGAAGCGACGGCAGGAGCGATGCGCAGCCCGCGAGGGACAGAGAGAGCGCGGCGAGGAGCGCCGCCAGAAAAGAGCGAAGGCGAGACATGGAAACAATTCCCCCAAACCATGTGAAATGCCGCAGAAAAGCGGAAATAAAGGTTGAATATCTGCACGAAATAAATTATAATACAGTTATAGAAATGTACCGTATAAAATAGAACCGGCATCTGCAAAGGAGGATACGCTATGCAGCACGCGAACCCGCTGCTCGACCGCAGCCAGAATTTGAAGAAGTTTATCACGATCGGCGAGATCATGCTCCGCCTGACGCCGCCGAACTATGAGAAAATCCGGATGGCGTCCAGCTTTGAGGCCAGCTATGGCGGAAGTGAGGCGAACATCGCCCTCGCCCTTGCGAATCTGGGCATCGACAGCACTTTTTTCAGCGTCGTGCCGAACAACAGCCTGGGCAAGAGCGCGGTTCGGATGCTGCGCAGCAACGATGTACACTGCACGCCCATGATCCTCAGCACCCCGGAGGAGACGCCGACACACCGCCTGGGCACCTATTATCTGGAGACCGGCTATGGCATCCGGGCCAGCAAGGTGACCTATGACCGCAAGCACAGCGCGATCACGGAGTATGACTTTGGCAAGGTGGACCTGAATGCCCTGCTCGACGGGTTTGACTGGCTCCACCTGAGCGGCATCACGCCGGCCTTGGGCGAGAACTGCCGCCGGCTGATCCTTGACGCCCTCCGGGTGGCCCGGGAGAAGGGGATGACCATCAGCTTTGACGGCAACTTCCGCAGCGCGCTCTGGACCTGGGAGGAGGCGCGCGACTTCTGCACCCAATGCCTGCCCTATATCGACGTCCTGATGGGCATCGAGCCCTATCACCTCTGGCGGGACGAGGAGGACCACAGCAAGGGAGACTGGAAGGACGGCGTTCCCCTCCAGCCGAGCTATGAGCAGCAGGACGCCATCTTTGAGAGATTTTTGGCCCGGTATCCCAATCTGAAGTGCATCGCCCGCCACGTCCGCTATGCCCACAGCGGCAGCGAGAACAGCCTGAAAGCCTTCATGTGGTATGAGGGGCACACCTTCGAGAGCAAGCTGTTCACCTTCAACATCCTCGACCGGGTCGGCGGCGGCGACGCCTTTGCCAGCGGGCTGATCTACGCGATGATCCACAACTACCGCCCGATGGATATGATCAACTTTGCGGTGGCCAGCTCCGCCATCAAGCACACCATCCACGGCGACGCGAATATCACCGACGACGCGCAGACCATCCGCAACCTGATGAACATGAACTACGACATCCGCCGCTGACACAATCGAACAAAATCTGCGATTTTGTTCGAAAAATTCGGCCGACCCGCACCCCAAGGGCACTTTTTCGCCGCCGTTGGCGGCTCGGGCGCGCGCCCCTTCGGGGCACACTCCCGGCCTCCCTGTGTTTTTGGGCCGGTACAACAAGGTGAATTGCCCCGCAGGGGCAAGAGGAGGCCCCTTGGGGGTGCCCATCCCAAAAACGAGATTGCACTTTATTTTGTTGCTGCGCAACAAAACTCCTGCGGAGGGCTCCAGAACTTTTAGCCTATATTGGAAATCTCAAAACATATTTTTTCGACAGTTTGTGCCCTGACGGGACCTCCGTCAGGGCAGTTTTTCTGCTGCCCAGACGGCCAGCGCTCCGGGCGGAAATTCCTCTGTCCAGCGCACCGCTCCGGTGGAGGCAACCGCCCGGGCGCCGCAGGCGTTGGCAAAGCGGGCGCACTCCGCCGCCGGCCGACCGCGGGTCAGGGCATAGAGAAAGCCGGCGGCAAAGCTGTCCCCCGCTCCGGTGGTGTCCCGGCAGACGGCGTCCGGGACGGCGGGGACCCAAGCGCCGCGGCCATCCTCGAGCAGATAGCAGCCGCGCGCGCCGCATTTGACGGCGACGCAGCGGACGCCTGCCCTCCAGAGCGCCCCGGCGGCGTCCTCCGGCCGATCCATTCCGGTGAGCGCCATCGCCTCAGAGTCGTTGGGGAGCAGATAGTCGATCAGGGGGAGGACCTCTCTCAGGTCCTCCAGCCGCTCTCCGCGCTTGGGCCGGGTGAGGTCGGCACAGACGGTCAGTCCCTGCAGCTTCGCCGCGTGAAACAGGGTGAAGAGCTCCGGCGGCCCCAGATGCGGAGAGACGAAGATGCTCGCCAGAGAGAGAAATCCCGCCTCTGGCGGGAAGGTGAGCGAGAGGTCCTCCAGCCGCAGGGCGCGCAGACTGCCGCGCGGGTTGGTGAGAAAGGAGCGCTCGCCGCCCTCCTGCACCAGAACGACGTTGACGCCGGTGGCCAGTCCTGACCGGACGGCGCGCTCAGCGAGCGCGATGCCGCAGCGGCGGCAGTGCCGGAGGACCATCTCCCCTGCCGCGTCCGCGCCGAGGACCGTCTGCAATCGGACGTCCGCGCCGAGGCGGGCAAGGACGGTGGCCTCATTCAGAGCGTCGCCTCCGACAGTGAGGGCGATCTCCTCCACGGGCATGGAGCCGGACCGAAAGACCTCCGGCCCCGCCGGGCGGACCAGCACATCCAGAATGGCGGCGCCCACCAGGACGACGGCGGGCCGGGGAACAGACACAGGCACGGGAACGACCTCCTCTCTCCGTCAATTTGTATTGGGGGAAGACATCCCGGACGGGAAGCGCGCCTCGCCCCACCAGGCGGGGAGCAGCTCTCGCAGGGTGACGGTCCTCCGGGTGTCATAGTCCAGGAGGATCTGCATCTCTCCATTCTCCCGGTCCAGCTGCATCAGCACCTCCCGGCAGGCCCCGCAGGGCGTGCCCGGCGTGCCGTCCGGCAGGAGTGCGACCAGCTTTTCCGCCTGCTGCTCCCCGTGCGTGATCATGTTGGCGATGGCGTTTCGCTCTGCGCACATGCCGAGAGAGCAGGCGGTGTCGATGCAGACGCCCACATAGACGTTGCCCGCCCTGGTCAGCAGCGCGGCGGCCACGCCGCCCGCCTCCACAAAGGGAGAGAGGACACGGGGGTTCTGCACCTCCCGCGCCGCCTGACAGAGCATCTCCCAGGCATCCATCTAGTCTTCCTCCCGGCTGAGCTTACGGACAGGGTGGCGGATGACGGTTTTCCGCCGCTCCGGCGGGACGCGGCGCGCGTCGCTGAGATAGATTTCGTGGTGATAGCGGTCCGGCGAGAGGTCGGGCGCATAGCCCTCCCGCGCGGCAAAGGCGTGCATGGCCTCCACCGTCTCCGGCTCGGCGTCATAGGGGCCGATGTGCATGCACTGGACGCAGAGTCCCTCGGTATAGGTCAGATACTCCACCGGAGAGAAGTCCATCTGCTTCTTGCGCGCGGCCTCGGCCACCGCCCAGTCAAAGTCCGACCGGCGCACAAAGTCCGGCAGGCGGATCAGGGAGATCCACTGAAAGTCCTCCTTGCGGGCGTAGTCGATGCCGGAGACGCCCTCCTGCCACCAGAAGCCCTCCAGCGGCGGCACCACATAGTCAAAGTACCCCTCGATCGGACGGCTGCCCTTTTTGCTCATCTTGATGGTGAAGGCGACGCCGTAGAGCAGGCTGATCGCCGCCTGATAGGCCCCGTCCGGCGCGTTGGGGTCTCCCCTGCCGCGCACGGCGAGAAAGCGCATCTCCGGCACGTCCACGAGGACGGGGGTGCGGGGCGGCAGATAGAACTCCCGGTACTCTTTCTTATAGTCAAAGGGCATTTTGTCTCCTCCTCAGGTCCGAAGAAATACAAATTGACTGCTGTCTGAACGGGCCTCATCGAAGCGGAAGCCCAGCCGGTCGAAGCTTTTGAGCTGCTCCGGACTGGTGCTCTGCCGCTCGGCCAGATAGCGTACCATCTCGCCGCGGGCCATCTTGCAGAGCGTCCCCTTCTCCACCACTTTCCCGTTCAGCGCTTCGCCGAAGATACAGGTGAGAAAGCGCACCGAGCCGGGCAGATGCCGGCTGACGGAGAGGCTGTACTCTTTGGAGGCCAGATTCACAATGCATCCGGTCTCCGCGCAGAGCCGGGACGCGAGGCGGTCTCCCCAGTAGTGATAGAGGTCTCTCGCGCCGTTGACGCTCAATTTTGCCTGCATCTCCAGCCGGTAGGGCGTCACGCCGTCAAACGGCCGCAGGAGGCCATAAAAGCCGGACAGGATGCGCAAATGCTCCTGAATATAGTCAAATTCCGCATCTGTAAACACGCCGGGCGCCATATGCTGGTACTGAATGCCGTCGTAGGCCAGCAGCGCGGGCGTCAGGCGGCGGCGCAGGTCCATCTGCTCCAGCCGCTCCACGTTCTGCCGGGCGATGGAGTCGCTGCACTTCCAGAGCTTTTTGAGTTCCGGATAGGACATCGACCGCATGGACGCACAGAGCGCCTCTGTCTGGGGGAGAAACACGGGAAGGGTCCGCCAGGGTAGGCTGTCCGTGTCCACCCGCATCTTCTTGGCGGGGGAGATGATGATGCGCATCTCACTCCACCTCATAGGGCCAGGTGTTGATCCCTCCGAATTCGTAGACGGCGGTGTAGCCCAGCTCCGCGAGAGCGGCGGACGCCGTCTTGCTGCGGTTGCCGCTGCGGCAGTAGACCAGTACGGTCATGTCAGTTGCCGGGATGACGTCTGCCGCCGTCTCCTCCGTGATGGTGCCCACGGGCAGCAGGACAGCGCCGGGGATGTGCCCGGCGTCATACTCCTCCTGCTCGCGCACATCCAGAACGATGACCTCCTGGGTGTCCATCATCTCTTTTGCCTCTTCCTGGCTGATTTGGCGGTAAGCCGCCTCGGAGGAGGCGCCTGCGCATCCACTCAGCGCCAGCAGCAGGGCCAGCAGCAGCGGGACGAGGCGTCTCATGCTTCCTCTCCGCTCAGATAGCGCAGGAGGTCTGCCGCGTTGGTGTCCGGCTTGACCTTGGGCATGACCTTCTCGATCATCCCCTGCTCGTCAATGAGGAAGGTGGTGCGCACCACGCCCATGCTCACCTTGCCATAGAGCTTCTTCTCCTGCCAGACGCCGTAGGCCTCGATCGCCTGCCGCTCCGGGTCGGAGAGCAGGAGAAACGGCAGCTCCTGCTTCTGGGCAAACCTCTGGTGAGAGGCCACCGAGTCCTTGCTCACGCCGATCACGGCGACGTCTCTGGCCTGAAACTCCCCGTAAGCCGCGGCAAAGGCGCAGGCCTGACGGGTACAGCCGGGGGTATTGTCCTTGGGATAGAAGTAGAGCACGACCTTCCGCCCCAGAAAATCAGAGAGACGAACTGTTTTTCCGTCCTTGTCCGGGAGGGCGAAATCCGGCGCTTTCATGCCAACTTCCAACATATTCCATTCTCCTTTGCACAGATATGGGGCCGAGTCAGGCTGCGGCGCCCCTTCTGAGGCTTAGTGTAGCATACTTTGGCAATAGACGCAACGAAAAAGCCGCTCTGCCGTCAGCCGGTAAAGTGGAAGACATGGGGGAGTTTTGTGAGGCGAAGCTCGATATGGCGGTCCGGGAATACGGTCAAGCCATCCAGCATGGACCGGTAAAATACCCTGCTCTCCGTCTCCGCGCACAAAATGGACTTCACCGCAGAGCGGATGTCCTCTCGCAGCGCGGCGGGGCTCCGCCCGTCCTCGCGGCGCTGGCAGGTTTCCCATTGACGGCGCAGGCGGTCCAGCTCATCATCATATCTCTGACACATGGCCTGCATGTCGGAGACCGTGATCTCATGGGCAAAATAGCTGTCCAGAACGGCCTCCCGCCTCTGCCGTATCCGCTCCATCCCGGCAGAGATGTGCCGCGCAGATTCTCCGGGGGCCTCCTCTGAGGAGCGGACCGCCGCCAGCGCCAGCGCCGTCACATTGCCGATGACGGACTCTGTGTCCATGGAGAGACTTCGGATGGCGGCCCTCAGCATCTCCAGAGCGTCGTCGTCCCGGACAAGTCTCCCGATCTGGCAGGAGGCCCTGCCGGCGGCGGCCCTCCCGCAGCGCCAGCGGCGTATTTTGCGCCCATCCGGAAGGTATTTGAACCGTCCGACAAAGCTGCCGCCGCACGCGCCGCAGCGGATCTTGCCGGAGAAGAGATAGCGGTTGGAGTGTCCGTCATTGCCCGTCCTGTGCGCCCCACTGTGCCGCAGCCGCTCCTGCGCGAGTGCCCAGAGCTCCCGGCTGACGATCGGCTCATGATGATTCCGGATGGTCACGAGCGGCACGGCGCCCTGATTTCTGCGCTTCTCATGGGTCAGGTAATCGGGGGTATAGGTCTTTTTCTGTATCAGATCGCCCACATACTTCTCGTTTTTCAGGATTTTGACGACAGTGCTGGCGCTCCAGCGGGGGTTGCCCCGGCTGGTGCGGTATCCCTCTGCGCTGAGGAACCGCGCGATCTGGCCCGCGCTGAGCTCCTCCAGGGCGTATTTGTGGAAGATGAGCCGGACCAGTTCGGCCCCCTCGGGGTTGACAGTCAGCCGCCCGCCCGCAGCGTCGTAGCCGAGCAGCGATGGGCCGAACACCACCCCGCGCTCCATCTGGCGGGTTTGCCCCCAGACCACCCGGCTGGAGGTCTTGCGGCTCTCCTCCTGCGCGATGGAGGCCATGATGCTCAGGTACATCTCCGCGTCCCCTCTCAGCGTGTTGATGCCGTCCAGAAGAAATCGGACGCCGACACCGATGGCCTTCAGCTCGCGTGTGTAGGAGATGGTGTCCAGAATGTTCCGGGAGAAGCGGCTGACCTCCTTGGTGAGGATGAGCTGGAACTTGCCCGCGTAGGCGTCGCGGATCATCCGGTTGAACTGCACACGCCGCCTGGTGCTGGTACCGGTGATGCCCTCGTCGGCGTAGACCTCATACAGCTCCCAATCGGGGTGCTGATCGATGTACGCCCGGAAATAGCGCTGCTGCGCCTGGAAGGAGTTGGCCTGATCGTCCCTGTCGGTGGAGACGCGGCAATAGCTGGCGACCTTCACGGCACATCCTCCTGTTGTCTCCGCCTCGCCTGCTCCTGGCGCTGCCGTTTGAGGCCCTCCGATGCAGAGCGGTATTCTGCGGCGTCCAGTCTCCCCTGCTCCCGGAGGGCCAGCAGGAGTGCGCCTTGCAGGTGATGAAGAAATTCGCCGTGCGTCTCCTCCGTGATTTTCTCGTTATAGTCGATGCGCTGGAGCTGTGCAAACCGCATTTTCATATTCCGCCTCCTCTCCTGCACAGCCTATGCGCGGAAGGGGCGGTTCTGACCTCCCGGCGGGTCTCATTCTGATGCGGATGTAGGGACAGAGGAGCTGGGACATCTGGAGATGGTGGCCTCCATCGTCCATCAGCTCACCCGGAAGCTCTCTGACCAGCAGATCCAGGACAGCGCCTTTGCGCCCTATTTCGTCGACCACACCACCGGCGTCTACCCCACCGCGGCCTCCGGCTTTCCCTGGTCCGCCGCGAGCATCGGCGTGAAGGGGGATGTGATCTGCGACCTGACGGAGGATCTGGCGGCGGAGCAGAAGGCGAGAGTGACCTATGACAACATCCTCCGCCTCTCGGACGACCCGGATGTGAACGATGTCATCCGCTTCCTGCGCGAGCGGGAGATCGTCCACTTCCAGCGCTTCGGCGAGGCGCTGGAGCTTGCCAAGGAGAAGATGAACCAGAAGAACGTCTATTTCACCAATCCGGCGTTTGACCGCTGAGCGCCAGACGACAGCAATGGGGCCTGCTGGAAGCAGGCCCCAAAATCAGATGAAAGGTGAAATTGTGACGTTTACACGCCGGAATAGGCGGAGAAGCCGCCGTCAATGGGAATGCAGACGCCGGTGATGAAGCTCGCGGCCTCGTTGTTGAGCAGGAAGAGGACGGCGCCGGCCAGCTCGGTCTCGGTGTCGCCGAAGCGGCCCATCGGCGTGGCGGCCAGGATCTTGCCGGTCCGCGCGGTGGGAGAGCCGTCGGGGTTATAGAGCAGGGCGGCATTCTGCTTGGTGGAGAAGAAGCCGGGGGCGATCGCGTTCACGCGGATGCCGGCGTGGGAGAAGTGGACGGCCAGCCACTGGGTGAAGTTGCTGATCGCGGCCTTCGCGCCGGAATAGGCGGGGATCTTGGTCAGCGGGGTGTAGGCGTTCATCGAGCTGATGTTCAGGATGTTGCAGCCCGGGCGGCCCACCATCTGACGGGCAAACGCCTGCGTCGGCAGCAGGGTGCCGATGAAGTTCAGATTGAAGACGAACTCCACGCCGCTCTTGTCCAGGTCAAAGAAGCTCTTGGTCTCCGCGTCGATGTCGCCGTCCTCGTAGTACTCCTTGTCAGTGGTCGCACGGGGATTGTTGCCGCCGGCGCCGTTGATCAGGATGTCGCAGGGGCCGAGGTCGGCCAGGACCGCGTCGGCCACACTGTAGCAGCTCTCCTTCTCCAGGACGTTGCACTTGTAGGCCTTGGCGACGCCGCCCTCGGCGACGATCTCATCGGCAAACTTCTGCGCGGCTTCCAGATTCAGGTCGAGCAGGGCGACCTTCGCGCCCGCGCGGGCCAGCACCTTGGCAAAGGCGGAGCAGAGCACGCCGCCCGCGCCGGTGACGGCTGCGACCTTCCCGGTCAGATCGGTATTCAGAACGTTCTTTTCCATGATAGAAAACCCCTTTCAATCCTTGATGTGGGAATCAAACGGACTCAGCGCTGCACGCGGCCGGAGCCGGAGCCGCCGGCCAGCTTCTCCACCTCGTCCACGGAGACGAAGTTGTAGTCGCCCTCGATGGAGTGCTTGAGGGCGGAGGCCGCGACCGCGAACTCCACCGCGTCCTGCGTGCTCTTGCCGGAGAGCAGCGCATAGATCAGGCCGCCGCCGAAGCTGTCGCCGCCGCCGACGCGGTCGATGATGTGCAGGTGATAGAGCTTGGAGAAGCAGTACTCGCCGCTGGCCACGTCGTAGAGCATGGCGCTCCAGTCGTTGTCAAAGGCGGACTTGCTCTCACGCAGGGTGATGGCGACCTTCTCAAATCCAAACTGGTCGGCAAGCTGCTTGGCGACGCTCTTGTAGCCCTCCTTGTTGAGCTCACCGGCGTTGATATCGGTGTTGGCCGCCTCGATGCCGAAGACGTCCTTCGCGTCCTCCTCGTTGGAGATGCAGACGTCCACATACTGGCAGAGGTCGGTCATCGCCGCGCGCGCCTCGGCGCGGGTCCAGAGCTTGCCGCGGTAGTTCAGGTCGCAGGAGATCTTGACCCCCTTGGCCTTGGCTGCCTTGCAGGCCTGACGGCAGATTTCGACCACGTTGGGGCCGAGGGCCGGGGTGATGCCGGTGAAATGGAACCAGGACGCGCCGTCAAAGATGGCGTCCCAGTCAAAGTCCTCCGGCTTGGCCTCGGCGATGGCGCTGTGGGCGCGGTCATAGATGCAGACGCTGCCGCGCTGGGAGGCGCCCTTCTCCAGGAAGTAGATGCCCACGCGGTCGCCGCCGCGGGTGATGTCGCCGGTGTCAACGCCATACTTGCGCAGGCTGTTGACCGCCATCTGGCCGATGGCGTGCTTGGGCAGCTTGGAGACGAAGTGGGCGTCCATGCCGTAGTTGGCCAGGCTGACGGCAACATTGGCCTCGCCGCCGCCGAAGGTGGCCTCAAAGCTGTCGGCCTGGATAAAGCGGAGGTAATCATACGGCTGCAGGCGCAGCATCAGTTCGCCGAAGGTGATGACTTTCTTGCTCATAGGTTGTTAGCCTCCTTTGTGTGGGATGGGCGCTTACTTCTGCACCAGATGGATGGCAAAGCCGGCGATCTCGTCCTGGAAATAGGCGGCCTTGGCGGTGATGGTCTCCTCGCGGAAGGCGAAGCCGCGGCTCTTGAAGTAGGCGATCGCGCGCGGCAGGGTGTTCGTGCCGATGGCGATGTGGCCGTTCTTGCCGAGGTACTGGCTCTTCATCACCTCGATCTCCTTCTTGCCGACGAAGATGCTGCTGTTGCCCTCGGCGGCGGGGAGGCCGAACATGGTCTGGAACAGCCCGGCGGCCTTGCGGGCCTCCTCAGCGTTCTCCGTGTTGATGCCGACGTGCATCAGGCTAAAGCCCATCATCGTGTTGACCGCCTCGCGGGTCAGGCGCTCGATCTCCGCCCAGTTCTCGCTCTCGATCAGGTCCTTCTTCACCATCCAGGTGCCGCCGCAGGCGATGATCTTCGGGAAGCTCAGGTAGTCGAGCAGGTTCTTGGCGTTCACGCCGCCGGTGGGCATCCAGCGCAGGCTGCCATACGGGCCGGCCACCGCCTTGAGCTTGGCCACGCCGCCGTTCTGCTCCGCCGGGAAGAACTTGACCACGTCCAGTCCCATCGCCATCGCCTGCTCCATCTCGCCGGGCGTGGCGGTGCCGGGCATCATCAGCATCCCGCGGTCGATGACGTACTTGGTGATCTCCGGGTTGAAGCCGGGGCTGACGATAAACTTGACGCCCGCGTCGATTGCCCGGTCCACCTGGTCACGGGTGAGCACGGTGCCGGCGCCCACCAGCATCTCGGGCACCTCGGCGACGATCCGGCGGATCGCCTCCTCGGCGGCGGCGGTGCGGAAGGTCACCTCAGCGGCGGGCAGGCCTCCGGCCACCAGCGCCTTGGCCAGCGGTACGGCCTTGTCCGCATCGTCGATGGCGATGACGGGCACAATGCCGATTTCATAGATTTTTTGCAGTACTTCGTTCATCAGATGGTTCCCCCTTTGCAGGTGATGTGGCGGCTCACTTCCGGAGCTGCTTCTCGCAGGCCTCGAACAGGCCGTTGATATAGGTCGCGCCGAGCGCGCGGTCGAAGAGGCCGTAGCCCGGCTTGCCGGTCTCGCCCCAGATCATGCGGCCGTGGTCCGGACGGACATAGCCGTCAAAGCCGGTCTCCACCAGGGCGCGGACGATCTCATAGATGTCCAGGCTGCCGCAGCTGGACAGATGCGCGCGCTCCTCGAAGCTGCCGTCATCCATGATCTTGACGTTGCGGATGTGCATGAAGCCGATCCGTCCGGCGGCGGAGTACTTGCGAACCATCGCCGGGATGTCGTTGCTGCGCGCGCAACCGAGGCTGCCGGTGCACAGGCAGAGGGCGTTGGACGGAGAGTCCACAATGGAGAGATAGCGGTCCAGATTCGCCTCACAGGTGATGACGCGCGGCAGGCCGAAGATGGGATACGGTGGATCGTCCGGATGGAGGGCCATCACCACGCCGCATTCCTCGGCGACCGGGATCACGCGCTTGAGGAAGATCTCGATGTTCTTCCACAGGCCCTCCTCGCCCAGCTCGCCGTAAGCGCGGATGAGGTCGCGGACCTCCTCCTGCGTGTAGCTGGCGTCCCAGCCGGGCAGGTGGATGTCGTCCTTGAGGGGGTCCAGGCCGCGCATCTGGTCCCAGTACATGACCAGGCTGGTGGAGCCGTCGGGGGCCTTGCGGTCAAGCTGGGTGCGCGTCCAGTCAAAGACGGGCATGAAGTTGTAGGTGACGCACTTGACGCCGTACTTGGCGCAGCGGCGGATGTTCTCACAGTAGACGTCGATGTGCGCGTCGCGCTTCTCGGTGCCCAGCTTGATGTCCTCGCTCACGGGGATGGACTCCACCACGTCGAAGATGAGGTTGTGCGCCTCGCACTGCTCCTTCAGGCGGGCGATGGACTCCTCCGGCCACACCTCGCCCGGCTTGACGTCGTAGACGGCGGAGACGATGGAGCGCATGCCGGGGATCTGGCTGATGTACTCCAGCGAGATGGGGTCGGACTCGCCGTACCAGCGGAATGATAGTTTCATAAACCTGCCTCCTTCCAGATAGTTCAGATATCAGAGATTGAAGTAGCGCTCTGCGTTGCGATAGGAGATGTCCTGCACCAGTCCGCCCACGAAGGGGATGTCGGCCGGATACTCCCCGTTTTCCACCCAGCGGCCGATGAGGGCGCAGAGGATGCGGCGGAAGTACTCGTGGCGGGCATAGCTGAGCAGGCTGCGGCTGTCGGTGAGCATGCCGATGAAGTTGCCCAGCACGCTGAGATTGGCCAGGCTGGAGAGCTGGTCGGTCATGCCGATTTTGTTGTCGTTGAACCACCAGGCGCTGCCGTGCTGGATCTTGCCGGGGATCTCACTGCTCTGGAACGCGCCGAGCAGGGTGTCCAGCCACTCGTTGTCCGCCGGGTTCAGGCTGTAGAGAATGGTCTTGGGGAGCTTCCCCTCCCGCTCCCAGGCGTCCATCAGGGCGTAGGTGGCCGCGCAGCTGTCGGTGACCGCCATGCAGTCAAAGCCGGTGTCCGGGCCGAGCTGAGCGAGCATACGGCTGTTCGGGTTGCGCACGCAGCTGAAGTGGAGCTGCATCGCCCAGCCGTGGGCGGCGTACTCGCGGCCGCAGTGGAGCAGGAGCGCGGTCTGATAGCCCTCCATCTCCTCCAGGGTGAGTGGCTGGCCGGCGAGGGCCTTTTGCAGGGCGGCGGTGGCCTCATCGTCGCTCACGGGGCGGTACATCACATAGTCCAGACCGTGATCGGAGGCGCGGCAGCCGTTCTCGTCAAAGTAGGCGATGCGCGCGCTCAGAGCGTCCTTCACGTCCTGCACGGTGGCGAGGGTCTTCCCCACTGTCTCGCCGAGCTGGGCGATATAGGCGGCAAAGCCGGGCTTATGGATGTTCAGCGCCGGGTCGGGGCGGAAGCTGGGGCAGACCTTGGGGGCAAAGGAGGCGTCCTCACGCAGCTTCTTGTGCCAAGCGAGGTCGCTGCACGGGTTGTCCGTCGTGCCCACCATGGCGACGTTGCTGCCGGTGATCAGGCCACGGGCGCTCATGGACGGGTCGCTTTGCAGCTTCTCGTTGCAGAGGTTCCAGACCTCCTCCGCCGTATCCGCGTTGAGCACGCCGCAGTAGCCGAAGTAGTTCTTCAGCTCCAGGTGGCACCAGTGGTACATCGGGTTGCCGATGGCGCGCGGCAGCGACTCGGCGAATTTCTGGAACTTCTCCCGGTCGGGGGCGCCGCCGGTGATATAGTACTCGTCCACGCCGTTGGAGCGCATCAGACGCCACTTGTAGTGGTCGCCGCCCAGCCAGACCTGCGTGATGTTCTCAAAACGCCGGTCTTCATAGATCTCCTTTGGGTCAATATGGCAGTGATAGTCCACGATCGGCATCGAGGCGGCGTACTCGTGATAGAGCGTCCGCGCCGTGGCAGTGTCCAGAAGGAAATCGTCGGTCAGAAATGTGTTCATAGGATCATCCTTTCTGATGGGAATTCGCGCTGTCTGCGCGCGGAGACAGATTTCGCACCAATGCCGCCGCAGAGGCAGGAGCCCTCTGCGGCGGCGCCGGTGTGCGTCCAGGGCGCACAGATCAGGTCCCGGGCTTATGGCAGTGTAAAGCCTGCAGATATGCTTTTCTCAGGAGCGGAATTTCTGCGGAACCTGATCCATGGTCTGGACCTTCGCCATCGCGTCCTCCAGGGACATGCCCTGCGCGATCAGATCCTTGCGCGCGGCGTTGATGGCCTGGATCTCCTTGACGCGCTTGCCGTCGAGCTCATAGCCCTTCATCGCCCACAGCGTGAGCAGCCAGGCACACATCGGGATGACGCAGAAGAGGATGATGACCACCCAGTTCATGCCGGGCGTAAAGGGCGTCGTCTTGGTGGGGAGCTTCTCCAGACCGATGAGGGTGACGGCGATGCCGACCACCGTCGCAGACAGAGAGGAGACCAGCTTGTCCACCAGGGAGAACAGCGTGCCCATGATGCCGGGGATGAACTTGCCGGAGCGGTAGGTCTCATAGTCGGCACAGTCGGCCACCATCGGGATGGGCATATCGGCGGTGGCGTAGTAGGCGCCGTAGCCGATGCCGAAGCAGAGGATAAAGAGAATGGTATACAGGTTGATGGTGATGCTGAAGTTGCCATCCACCACCTGATAGATGTTGAACACAAAGTTGGGCTTCTCAGGATTCCACAGGAAGAGGAGCACCAGCACGCCCACATAGCAGAGCAGGGCCACCTTGACATACTTGGCCAGGGAGGCCTTCTGTCCAAACTTCTGAGAGGTGCGCACCGTCAGGCCGAAGAACGGGACGGCAAACACATAGCCGAGCACCATCATGGGGAGATACAGGGTGTCGTAGTTGCCCATCATGCTGCCGTAGAGCATGCACAGGACGGTGACGTTGGTCGCGATGGAGAGGGCCAGCTTGCAGCTGCCGCCGGCGACCATCAGCCGCTGGATGGGCTTGTTGGACTTGATGATCTGGACATACTCGGAAACCTTGACTGCCTCCTGCTTGTCGCCGCCGATGCCGAAGTACTTCGGCTGGTCCTTCTCCCAGATGCCGATCATCGCGAGGACGGTCAGGGCAACGGAAACCGCAATGCCCACCGGGGCCATAAAGGCAAACCAGCTCTGATTGTAGTCGCCAAAGAAGCTGTCGCCCGCCAGAATGGGGCCGATGAACTGCATGGCGCCCATGCCCAGCAGGGAGCCGACGGTGTTGAAGATGGTAAACAGGGGGCGCTGATTGGGGTCATTGGTCAGAACGGCCTGCGCGGCGCGGGTGACGGAGGTCTGGAAGGTATAGCCGATCACCCAGGCGGCGTAGAGCAGGATGAACAGGGCGTAACGCAGCACCATCATGTCCTCCGGCACATAGGGCGTCAGGACATACAGGCAGATGACGGAGACCGCCATGATCGCGCTGCCGATCACCATGAAGGGACGGAACTTGCCGAACTTTCCGTTGGTCTTGTCCATCAGCGCGCCGATGATCGGGTCGGTGATAGCGTCGAAGACGCGCATGCCCGTGACCATGAAGGACGCAAAGAAGGTGGCAATGCCCAGAACGGTGTTGCCAAAGGTGGCGATATAGGACAGGATCAGGACATAGTAGACGTTCGTGGCCCCGTTATTCAGCGGAAACAGGACCAGCTGATACATTTTTGCACGATTGACAGCGGTAGTGGCCGTCGCATTCTCGTTCATGCAATTTCACCTCTCAAAGCGGGGAATGGCGGCTGTCCGGCCCTCTCAGGCAGGCCGGACAGCCGTAGCAGGGATATGCGGTTACTTCTTCGCGCCGGTCTGCTTCTTGAGCTTGATCTGGCCGACCAGCTTGATGAGGCAGAACACGGTGCCGACCGCGCCGACCGCGATGACGGCGTAGATCGCGAGCTGCCACCAGGGGATGTTATCCACGATCCGGGTGTCCTCATCCCAGCCGTTCATGGCGTTGGAGTTGACCACGGTGTAGCAGATGTTGTGGATCGCTTCCTTCATCTCGGCGATCATGTTCTCGTCCGCGGTGAGGTTCTCGCTGACATAGGTGGTGTGGATCATCGGCATCGGGCTGTCCCAGATGTCGGTGCCGGCCAGGAGGGCGTCGGGGACGTCCATGTACTGGCTGGAGCCGGAGAAGTCGGTGATGGACATGCCGCGCATACCGAGCTCGCCGCGCAGGTAGGAGGTCTGGAGGTTGTAGTTCTCGCCGCACCACTCAGTGCCCCAGCGGTTGAAGCCGGACATGGTGCACCAGGCGCCGCCGTCGATGATGGCGCGGTCAGCGACCTCAAGATAGATCTCGCGGGCGGCCTGCTCGGTCAGCCAAGTGTTGACGCCGCGGCGGCTGGACTCGGAGTCGTTCAGGGCCACGTGCTTCAGGTAGACATAGACGCCCTTGGACTGGATGCCCTGGGTCTCAGCGGTGCAGATCTCGCCGGAGACGAAGGGGTCCTCAGAGTAGTACTCGAAGTTACGGCCAGAATAGGCGGTGCGGTGCATGTTCACGCCGGGACCATAGAGACCGGAGTAGCCGAAGGCCATGCAGTCCTCGCCGATGGCGGCGCCGACGCGGTACATCAGCTCGGTGTTCATGGTGGCGGCCATGATGTCCTCAGAGGTGAAGGCGGTGCCGGAGCGGCCGCCGGTCAGGCTGGCGGTGAAGCCCTGCGGGCCGTTCTCGTCGTTGGTGGCGACCTTGTGGATGGAGCGGGCCATCGCGGTGTTGTGGAAGCCCAGGGTGATCATGTTGTTCATCTCGTCGAAGGTGAGCTGATCGAGGAGCTGATACCAGCGCTCGTCATCCTTCTCCGCGCCGATGAGCATGGACAGGTTCAGGCCGTTGTCCGCGCCCAGGGTGGAGCCGTAGGTCTCCAGGGCGGTGCCGTCATAGGAGGAGGCGTCATAGCGGATGAAGGCCAGGTCGGCCGCGGTGGCGTCCGTCAGAGTGAGGACGGCGGGAGAGTGCGGATAGGTGCCCTCCCAGTCGGTGCGGCTCAGGGCGGTGAAGTCACCGTCGGGCGCGACCGAGCTGATGGTAGGATCGGACTCGCTGAAGAGGTTGGTGATGGCGTTGCCGGTCGCGCGGGAGGTGGCGAAGATCTCGGTGTCCAGAGACTCGACCGTCCACTCCCAGGTCATGCCGGCGTTGCCCTCGGCGTCCATGCCGTCGGCGGTGGTGTAGCCCTTGGCGGCCAGGACGTTGTTCAGGGCCTCGTGCGCGCCGTTGGCGACGGTGAAGTAGTAGGAACCGGCGTCGAGGATGTAGGTGCCGGCGCCATAGGCGTCATAGGAGCGCAGCTCGGTCTTCGGGACCTCGATGGAGACGTCGGCGGAGGCGCCGGGCTCGAGGACGTCCGTCTTGGCAAAGCCGCACAGCTCGATGGAGGCCTTCTCGATCTTGTTGGCCACGTCATAGTCGGTGAACGGGGACTGGAAGTAGACCTGGACGGTCTTCTTGGAGGCCACATCGCCGGTGTTGGTGACGGTGACATTGACGGTGAAGCTGTCGGCGTTCTCCGTCACGCTGTAGTTGCTGTACTCGAAAGTGGTGTAGCTGATGCCATAGCCGAAGGGATAGGCGACGGTGGTGGTGTAGTCATAGTCTCCGGCGTTGCCGGTGCCCATGACGGCATCCTCGTACCGGGTCTCGAAGTAACGGTAGCCGAGGTAGATGCCCTCCTCGTAGGCGGAGTACATGCCCTGGACGTCCGCGCTGTCCTCGCACTGCAGGCCGTAGTCATCGGCGTTGGTGTACTTCTGGGAGTAGAAGTTGTGGATGGCGGGGTTGGTCAGGTTGTCATAGAGGAAGGTGTCCACCAGGGAGCCGGAGGGAGAGGCAGCGCCGGTCAGCAGCTCCGCCACGCCCACGATGCCGGACTGGCCGACGTCGCCGATCCACATGCAGGAGTCGATGCCGTAGTCCACGCCGCAGATCTCAGGATTCAGGAAGTCGAGCTCGATGGCGTTGGAGGTGTTGAGCAGGACGATGATGCTCTTGAAGACGCCGGCGTCCTTGAGTTCCTTCAGGCCGGCCAGCAGCTCCTGCTCCTGGGTGGAGAGGGCCAGATAGTTGCCGTCGGTGCCGTCAGCGGAGGAGCCATAGGTGTAGGCGACCTCCTGGCCGTCCTTGGTGTAGGTCATCTCCGCGCCGATGTCGCCGGCGGGGAGGTCCGCGCCCTCGCCGCCGGAGCGGGCGAAGACGACGATGGCGGCGTCGCCGTAGTCGGCGAAGGAGTCGCCGGCGCCGGCCTCGACCTCAGACCAGGGGGCCTCGTTGACGCCATACTGGGAGTTGGCGACCAGGGAGTCCGAGATGGCGGCCGGGGTCTGGCGGCCATACTTGCTGAAGACGCTCTCGGAGGTGTACCAGCTCCACAGCGTCTCGTTGACCTCGACGCCGCGGGCGGTGAGCACGTCCTTCAGGGACTGGGCGGAGCTGGTGTCAACGCCGCCGGAGCCGGTGCCGCCGTACATCAGGTCGACCGAGCCGCGGGCGAACAGGCTGACCTTCGCGCCGCTGGCCAGAGGCAGGGCGTCGTTGTCGTTCTTCAGCAGGGTGGAGCCCTCCTGGCCGAGCTCGGCGCACAGCGCCTCGGCGTTGGCCCAGCGCTCCTCGTCCGAAGAGAACTCACTGGCAAAATAGACGTCGTCAGACGCGCCGTCAACCCTGAAGTAATTGGTGCCCAGGGCCACGTTGATCGTGGTGGCGTACATATTGGCCACGACGTTGAGCACGATGCCGACCACCAGAACAATGGCCATGATCGCGGTCAGGACGGACCAGAGTACGACTTTTGGTTTCTTCTGCATTTCTTTTCCTCCTACAAAAGATTTATTTTACCCTGCCCTTCTCACCAGAGGACAGTGATAAACACGGGGACGGCTCACACCCAGTTGGCGCTCTTGCTGCTGCTCTTCTGGAGGGTGTAGGCCGGGTTGGGCTGGCTGACGTAGCGCAGCGTGGCGGTGTCGGTGCAGCTGCCCGCCACAGCCTTGATCTCGGTGTCCCCCTTCAGCGTGACCTGGAAGGTGAGCACCTTGCTGCCGCTCTTCTCGTCCAGCAGCGTCCCGTTGACATAGAGAGAGACCTTCGGCTGGTTGGTGTAGACCTTGACCGTCGTGACCTGCTCCGGGCGGTCCACATAGCGGCTGCCGGCGATATGGACAAAGGGATCGTCGCTCCAGTAGGCCTTGTAGAGATAGAAGCTGTCCTTCTTGATCTTGCGGTCGAAGGTGACCAGCCCCTTATGGTTCATGCCGGGCTCGCCGCCCTGGTCGCGGGCGTCGGCGGCAAAGTCGAACATGTTCCAGACATGGGTGCTCCACATATAGGGATGGCGCTCGAAGCACTCGACGAGGAACTCGTGATAGATCGCCTGATATTCCTCCGTGTGGTCCCCGCGCTTGGGGTGGGAGGAGTGGAGATTCGGCATGCCCTCACAGCCGTACTCGGAATAGCCGAGGCAGCGGTCAGGATAGCGCCAGTGGAAGAAGCTGATCCACCAGTCGTTCAGGAACAGGCCGGGGACGTACCAGCCCAGATAGAGGTTCCAGCTGACCAGATCGGTGATATGTGCGACCTTGTTGAACGGGCCGCACATCGCGTAGCAGGCCAGCGTCGTCGGACGGGTGGGGTCCATCTTGTGGCACAGGTCGTTGAGGACGCGGTGGTTATCCAGCATGTCCTCGCTCTCCTTCGTGGAGATGGTGATCTCGTTGGAGACGCCCCAGGTGACGATGGAGGGATGGTTGTAGTTCTGGATGATCAGCTCCTTCATCTGGCTGATCGTGTTCTCGCGGCCATTGGGCATGTGCTCGGAGATGTAGGGGATCTCCGCCCAGACGATCATGCCGTACTCATCGCAGAGATCGTAGAAGTACTGGTCGTGCTGGTAGTGGGCCAGGCGGATGGTGTTCGCGCCGATCTCGCGGATGAGCGCCATGTCCTCGTCGTGCTCGGCCCGGGTCAGCGCGTTGCCGATGCCCCGGCGGTCCTGATGGCGGGAGACGCCGTGGAGCGGGTACTTGCGCCCGTTGAGGAAGAAGCCCTCCTTCGGGTCTGCTCTGAAGGTGCGCACGCCAAAGCGGGTGCTGATCTCGTCCACCGTCTTGCCGTCCTTTTGGAGCTGGAGGGTGGCGGTGTAGAGATAGGGGTCCTTCACGCCGTCCCAGAGATGGACGTTCGGGATCTCCAGCGTGACATCCTCCCCCTGGCCGCTGGAGACCACAGCGCCGGAGGCGTCGGTGACGGTGACGGTGACCTCGGCGGACTTGTCGTTCACATAGCTCTCCACCCGGACACGGCCCGTCGTCCGGGAGACGGTGGGCGTCACTTTGACGCCGGGGCCTCCAAAGTGGTCCAGGTCAAAGTGCGTCTTGTTGACGACCATCAGGAAGACATCCCGATAGATGCCGCCGTAGAAGGTGAAGTCCGCCTTCTGCGGATAGATGCGGTCGTTCACGCTGTTGTCCGCCGTCACCTCCAGCAGATTCTCCTTCTGCAAGAGACCTGTGATCTCTGCGCGGAAGGTAGAGTAGCCGCCGTCGTGATGGATGACCTGCTTGCCGTTGACCGAGACGTCTGCCGAGGAGTTGACGCCGCGGAACTCCAGATAGACCTGCTCCGTCGCCGGGTCAAATTTGGGCATCTGGAAATTCCGGGTGTACTGGCAGCTGCCGCGCCAGTAATCGTTTCCGCCATCCTGACCGTCGATGGCGTTCCAGGTGTGCGGCACGTCTACGGCGACCCATTTCTTGTCCGGTCCGCAGAACTGCCAGCCCTGGTTCAGGCACTCCGTTCTTCTCAATCCGATCCTCCCTTTCTTTCTCCTGATATAGTTGTGCTGTACTGCAATACGATGCGCCGAAAACAACAAGGAAACCGGTGTCTTCGGCGACGCGGGGGACTTCCTTGCCCTGTTTTGCACATTTTGCTATTCTCAATTCTACAAATATTTTTACAAAAGCTCAATAAGCTTTGCACAAGTGGCGGTCTAAATTTCCTAAGTGGTCCCAGGCAGTCAAAAACAGACCCCCATTTTTGTGCAATACGCACAACGAAATGAGGGTCTGTTGGAGTAATCAGGAATTTGGGCAGGGAAAAAGGACGCGCAGGCAGAAGCAGCCGTTCTCCACGGCGATCGTCAGAAAACCGTCATATTGTGCTGCGGTGCGCCGGATGCTCTTCAGGCCGAAGCCGTGGTTTCGCTTGTCCTCCTTCGTCGTCAGCGGGAGGCCGTCCTCGTCAAAGCGGGGGGACATGATGGCGGGGTTGATGATCTGGACGATCACGAACTGCCGCTCGCGGCTCACCATCACGTCGATGATGCGGCGCTCGGGATCGGCGAACGTCTTCACATGCTCAATGGCGTTGTCCAGGGCGTTGCCAAAGATGGTGTACAGGTCGACCGGGTCCAGAAACGCGAGCTGCTTTCCGTCTGCCACGCAGTGGGCCTGGATGCCGTTTGCCTGGCACTGGAGGCTTTTCTCCGTCAGCACGGTGTTGAGCACCTGATTGCCGGTGTTGCAGACCATCGAGTCGTAGGCGTTGACGATCCCCTCCAGCTCCTGGAGGTAGGGCTCCCGCCGCTGCTCGTCGAGCGCGCGCAGGATGGAGAGCTGATGCTTGAGGTCGTGGCACTTCCGGTTGAGCAGGGCGATGTTCTCCTTCGCTGCGGCATACTGGCTCTTCTGCTGGGCCTGGATGCGGTTGAGGACGACGATCTCCTGGCGCATCGCGCTCTTTTTGAACATCTCGTTTTGGATGTAGAGCAGCGTCACGCAGTAAAACTCCATCAGCAGGAGCATGGACCAGGGGGCGCGGGGGATGTGCAGCTCGTCTCCGGAAAGCCCGATCAGAATTTGCAGCGCCAGAAAGGAGAAGGCCGCCCCGCTCATCTGCCGCGGGCCGATCTGATAGCGCCCCTTCACTGGCATCCAGCGGGCCAGCGTGAGGCCGATGACGGCCAGAAAGAGGAGCTCGGAGAGGAGGGCCGCCGCGCGGCTCTCCGTGCCGGCCCAGCCGGCGGTCTGGCACAGGTTCTGGAGATTTGCCCTGAGCTGGAACGCCAGCTCCTGGATGGAGATGGTCCAGATGGCGCAGTAGCAGACTGCGGTGCGCGAGATGTCTGCGCACAGGGCAAAGAGCAGCAGGGCGAGCGCGGTGTGCAGGGCTGTGATCCCCCATGCCGCCCAGCCTGCCGGATAGAACGCCAGCCAGAAGGCGGACTGCGCCGCTATGCCCATCGCCAGGCAGGCGGCGGCGCGCAGGTGAAACTGCCTGCGGCGGCGCAGCGGCAGCAAAAACAGCATTGCCGTCACCCAGAACGAGACGGACGCCTCCAGAACGGAGGCCCAGTCAGCCGGCATGGGGTTCATCCGTGCGTCCCTCCAACGTAGTTGGTGAGCGCGGTCATGAATGTGTTCCGGTTCCGGCGGCTGATTTCCAGCTCCTGACCGGCGACCAAGACGGTGTCGCGCCGGATCTCGGTCACATGGCGCAGATTGACCAGATACCAGTAGTTGCAGCGGACGAAGTGATAGCGAGAGAGCTCCTGCTCTGCGGCCTGCATCGTCCCGCGGACCACCATCTCTCCCTGGTCGGTGTGGTAGTGGAGCATCCGGTTCTGCACCTCGACGTAGTAGATCTGGTGGGTGCTGATCCTCCGGACGGAGTCGGGCAGGGTGAGGAGCACCTGACCGGACTCCCGGCGCTTGGCCCGGTCCACTGCGCGGGCAAAGCGGATGGAAAATGTGTAGAAATTGACCGGTTTGAGGACAAAATCCAGAGCCCCGACTTCATAGCCGTTGATGGCGTACTGCGCCATGTTGGTGATGAACATCAGGACCACTTCGCTGTCCTGCCGGCGGATGGCCGCCGCGGCGTCCATCCCGTTGACCTGCGGCAGCTCAATGTCGAGCAGAATAATGTCATAGCGGGGCTGATAGCTGTTGAGGATCTCGCTCCCGTCTTCAAAGGCATGCACTTGAAACTCTATCTCAGTTTCCCGACCATACCGGTAGATATAATTCTGGATCTGTCTGCTATCTTCCCGATCGTCCTCTACGACTGCGATATGAAGCACCTGCCTTCTCCCTCCTTCTCTCTTCTGTGCGGCGGAGCCTGTGCGGAATTCTCTCTTCTATTTTAGCAGGCTTTCCGATGGAATGTAAGTGCGGTTCAGGCGCGGAGCATGCCGCTTGCCTCCACGGCGGCGATCATCTCCTCCATCTGCGCAGCGCGCAGCACCAGTGCAAAGCGGACGTGCCCCTCGCCGAGGGAGCCGAACGCCGAGCCGGGGGTGCAGAGCACGCCGGTGCGCTCGAGCAGCTGAAAGCAGAACTCCACCGAGTTGGAATATCCGGTCGGAAGTGGCGCCCAGGCGAACATGCTGCCCTCGCTGTCCGGCACATCCCAGCCGATGCGCCGGAAGCCGCCGCACAGGGCGTCCCGGCGGCGCTGATAGCTCTTGCGCCTCCAGGCGACGCCGTCCTGCGGGCCGTTGAGCGCGGCGATGGCGGCGTACTGGACCGGCTTGAAGATGCCGTAGTCGATCTGGCTGCGCAGGGTGGCGAATTTCCGGATGATCTCCCGGTTGCCCAAGGCGAACGAGATGCGCGCGCCGGTCAGGCAGTAGCTCTTGGAGAGGGAGTTGAACTCGATACCGACCTCCTTTGCGCCCGGGAAGGAGAGGAAGGAGGGGGCCTCATGGCCGTCGTAGACGATCTCGGAATAGGCGTTGTCGTGGATGATGATGATCTGGTTGCGCCGGGCGAAGTCGATCAGGTCGAGGTAAAAGCTCGCCGGCGCGGTCCGGCAGACGGGGTTGGCTGGATAGGAGACCACCATCACCTTCGCCCGGCGGGCGATCTCCGCCGGGATGGCGTCCAGGTTGGGCAGATAGTTGTTCTCCGGCAGCAGGTCATAGGGGACGACCTGCGCCCCGCAGAGCTGTGGACCCACCTCAAAGATGGGGTAACCCGGATTGGGCGCGAGGACGATGTCGCCCGGATCGCAGAGCGCCCAGGCGATGTGGGCCATTCCCTCCTGGGTGCCGTTCACGCTGGTGATCTCATCCGGCTCCAGCGTGACCTCATAGCGCCGGAAATACCAGCCCTGCACCGCCTGGATCAGCTCCGGGAGATCGGCCAGCGCATAGGTGTAGTTCTCCGGCAGGCGGACGGCTTCCTCCATCGCGTGGATGACATGCGGGTCAGGCTCGAAGTCGGGTGTGCCGACGGAGAGATTCCAGACCGGCTTGCCCGCGCGCAGGCGCTCGTTCTTCTTCTCGTTGAGCACGCTGAAGATGCCCGGCTGGAAGGACGCCATACGGGACGCAAATTGAAGTTCCATGAAACAACGCTCCTCTTCTCTATGGTCTGTATCAAAACATGCGGCTCAGGTTTCCTGCTCCAGGAGGGCGGTGAGCTCCTCCTCCGAGAGGATGGGGATGCCCAGCGCCTGGGCGCGCGTCAGCTTGGAGCCGGCGGCCTCCCCTGCGACCACATAGCTGGTCTTTTTGGAGACGGAGCCCGCCACTTTGGCGCCCTGCGCCTCAAGCAGGCGCTTTGCCTCCGCGCGGCTGTAGCGCTCAAGGGTGCCGGTGAGGACAAAGGTCTTCCCCGCCAGCGCATCCCCGCGCGGCGCCTCCCGACTTGCAAAGGAGACGCCGGCAGCGCGCAGGGCGGCGATCAGGTGCTGCGACTGCGGCGCGGCAAACCACTCCGTCAGGCTGCGGGCGGTGATGGCGCCGACGTCCTCCACGGCGGTCAGCTCCTCCTCCCCCGCCTGCATCAGCGCATCCAGCGTCTGGAAGGTGCGGCTGAGGGTCTGGGCGGCCTTCTCCCCCACCTGGCGGATGCCAAAGGCGGTGAGCAGCCGGGCCAGGCCGCGCGACTTGCTCGCCTCCAGCGCCGCCTGGAGCTTGGCGGCGGACCGCTCCCCCATCCCGTCGAGCTGGGCGACCCGCTGGGGGTCGAGCGTATAGAGATCGGCGGCGGAGCGGATCAGCCCCTCCTCCAGGAGGGACTGCACCACGGCAGGCCCCAGCCCCTCGATGTCCATCGCGCTGCGGCTGGCAAAGTGGGTGATGGTGCGCGCGAGCTGGGCGGGACACTCCGCACCGGTGCAGCGGATGGCCGCCCCGTCCTCGTCCCGCCGGACGGGAGCGCCGCAGACCGGGCAGGCCTGGGGGAACTGATAGGGCACGGCTCCGTCCGGGCGCTTCCCGGCTACGACGCTGACCACCTGGGGGATGATCTCCCCCGCCTTCTGGACGATGACGGTGTCGCCAATGCGGATGTCCCGCTCGGCGATGAAGTCCTGATTGTGCAGTGTGGCGTTGGTCACCGTCGTGCCCGCCAGACGGACGGGGGCGACCACCGCCTTGGGAGTGAGCACGCCGGTGCGGCCGACCTGAATGACGATGTCCTGCACCACCGTCTCCTTCTGCTCGGGGGGATACTTCCACGCGGCGGCCCAGCGGGGGAACTTGGCCGTCTCCCCCAGCAGGGCGCGGCCGGCGAGGCTGTCGAGCTTGACCACTGCCCCGTCGATTTCGAAGGGATAGCGCTCGCGCTCCTCGCCGAGGCGGGCGATCCAGGCGGAGACCTCCTCCTCCCGCCGGAAGACCGGGTGCTCGATCACCGGGAAGCCCAGCGAGGCGAGATAGTCCAGCGCGGCGCTGTCCGTCTCAAAGGAGGGGCCGTCGATGAGCTGGATGTTGAAGATGACGCAGTCCAGCCGCCGCCGGGCGGCGATCCTGGGGTCGAGCTGGCGCAGGGAGCCGGCTGCGGCGTTGCGGGGGTTCGCCATCAGGGGCTTGCCCTCCTCCTCGCGCCGGGCGTTGAGATGCTGGAAGACGGTGCGGGCCATATAGCACTCTCCACGGACGATCAGTCGTCGGGGCGCGCCCTCCAGGCGCAGCGGGATGGAGCGGACGGTGCGGAGATTCTCCGTCACATCCTCCCCCACCTGCCCGTCTCCCCGGGTCGCCCCGCGGACAAAGACGCCGTCCTCATATTCCAGCGCGACGGAGAGCCCGTCCACCTTCGGCTCGAGCACCCAGGCGGGCGATTGCACCTGCTGGCCCACCCGCTGGAAGAAGGCGGCGAGCTCGGACGGCTCAAAGACGTCCTGGAGGGACTGGAGCGGGACCTCGTGGCGCACCTGCCGGAAGGCGTCCAGCGCCTGCCCGCCCACCCGCTGGGTGGGGGAATCCGGGGTGATCAGCTCGGGGTGCTCCTGTTCGAGCTGTTCCAGCTTGCGCAGGAGCATGTCATACTCATAGTCGGAGACAACGGGGGCATCCAGGTCATAGTAGCGGTGATTCCACTCCTCGAGCGTCTGGCGGTATTGCTGGATCTGTGCCTGAAAGTCCATACTGTCACCCTTTCCCCTCTCTGCGCATAGAATGGCAGAAGAGGCTGTTATCTTGTGCGGACAGAATCTGTCCGGCCGCGCGATGGGAGGTGGGCCGATGCGTCCGTTCCGCTTTCCGCCCCGAAGCAGGGGCGCTCGCCGCAGGGGCGGGCGCTGGCTGACCGGCCTTTTGATTGGGCTGGCGCTCACGGCGGGGGCGCTGCTCTGGCTGAACAGCCAGCTTCGCCCCATGTTGCTCGCCGCCTCGGAGCGCACCCTTGCCCGTCGGGCTGCGGAGATCACCGCTGGGGTGCTGGCGGAGGAGCCGGTCGCCTACCATGAGCTGGTCGAGCTGCAATATGGGCCGGACGGGACCCTCACCGCCCTCACCACCCACCCGGAGACGGCCAACAGGCTGCTCGCGGAGCTGACGGAGCGGCTGCTCGGGGCGTTCGCCGCGCTGGAGGACGAGACGGTCTCCATCCCCTCCGGCAGCCTGACCGGGCTCGCCATCCTCGCGGGGCATGGCGTTGACCTTCCGGTGCAGGTGCGCGGCGTCTCCGGCGTGGAGAGCCGCTGGGACAGCTCTCTCACCTCCGCCGGGATCAACCAGACGGTCCACCGCATCGACCTGGTGGTGGAGGCGGAGATGGACCTCCTGCTGCCCGGCGGGCCGTACCGCCACACGGTCACCGCCCGCGTCACGGTGGCGGAGACCGTCCTGCTGGGAGAGGTCCCGGAGTATTATACCTATTTCAGTCAGTTTGATTCCGCGGCGGAGGCGGCGGACGCCTACGCCGACTACGGGGCGGGCAAGGGCTATTGATGGGAAGGATTATCCCTTCAGCAGCTCCTCCACCGCGAGGAGGATGCCGGTCTTGCCCGACTCATAGGTCAGGCCGCCCTGGAGGTAGACGGTGTAGGGCGGGCGCATCGGCGCGTCGGCGGAGAGCTCGATGGAGGCCCCCTGAATGAACGCGCCCGCCGCCATGATGACCGGCACATCATAGCCCGGCATATCCCACGGCACCGGCGTCACGAAGCTGTCCACCGGAGAGCCGGACTGGATGCCCCGGCAGAACCGCTCCACCCCCTCTGGTGTGTGCAGGGAGATCATCTGGATGATGTCGTGGCGCGTCTGGTCCGAGCGCGGCTCGGTGTCATAGCCGAGCAGCTCCATGATCTTCGCGGCGAAGACCGCCGTCTTGAGCGCCTGCGCGACGGTGTGGGGCGCGAGGAAGAGGCCCTGATAGAGCGCGCGGTTGTTGCCCAAGGTGGAGCCGCATTCACGGCCAATGCCGGGGACGGTGAGGCGGAAGGAGGCGCGCTCCACCAGCTCCTTCCGGCCGCAGATATATCCGCCCGTCGGGGCGAGGCCGCCGCCGGGGTTCTTGATCAGGCTGCCGACGATCAGGTCTGCCCCCACCTCGGAGGGCTCGGTCCGCTCGACGAACTCGCCATAGCAGTTGTCCACCACGCACACGGCGCCCGGGTTGACTGACTTCACGATGGAGATCAGTTCCCCGATCTCCGCGACAGAGAGGGAGGCGCGGGTCGCATAGCCCTTGGAGCGCTGGATGAGGACCGCCTTTACCCGCGCATCCGCCGCCATCTCGGCCAGGCGGGCATGGTCCGGGGTGTTTTCCCGGGAAATGGGGACCTCGCGGTACTCCACGCCATAGCGCTTCAGGCTGAGGGGATAGTCCCCCGAGATACCGATGACGCCGTGGATGGTGTCATACGGCGCGCCGACGGCGGAGAGGAGGACGTCCCCCGGCTCCAGCACGCCGTAGAGGCAGGAAGCGATGGCGTGCGTCCCGTTGACAAACTGGATGCGCACCAGCGCGTCCTCTGTGCCGAAGAGATCGGCGTAGACCCGGTCGAGGGTGTCCCGGCCGAGGTCGTCATAGCCGTAGCCGGTGGTCCCGGCAAAGCAGGCCTCCGCCACGCGGTGGTTCTGGAAGGCGGCGAGCACCTTGCGGCTGTTGTACTCTGCGATCTCGTCGATGGCGTCGAACTGGGCGCGCAGTCCGGACTGGGCCTCGCGGGCCAGGGCGAGCACGCGCTCGGAGAGCTGAAGCTGACTCATACCGCCTCCAGCCTCCGCTCGCACAGCGCCGCCACCAGACGGACGCAGGCGTCGATGTCGCGCAGGTCGCACAGCTCGCCGGAGGTGTGGGTATAGCGGCAGGGGATGGAGACGCCGCCGGTGACGACGCCGCCCCGGCTTGCGCGGATGGGGCCGCCGTCCGTGCCGCCGCAGGTGAGTAGGTCGCTCTGGCAGGGGATCTCCCCCTCGCGGGCGAGGTCGCGCAGGAGTTGGACCATCTGCGGATGGCAGAGGACGGACCGGTCCATCACCTTGATCGCCGCGCCCTTGCCGAGTGCCGCGGTCCCCTCATGCTGGCTGCCGGGCACGTCGTCCGGGCAGGTGACGTCCACGGCCAGTCCGTAGTCCGGCTCAAGGGCGAAGGCGGCGGGCTGTGCGCCGCGCGTGCCCACCTCCTCCTGGACGGTGAAGACAAAGCAGAGGTCGTTTGCCGGCTGCGCGACGCGGGCCATCGCCTGGAGCAGGACCAGGCATCCGGCGCGGTTGTCCAGATAGTTTCCGCAGACCCGGTGCTCCCCCATCCGGACCAGGGAGGGGGCAAAGGCGGCGGTGTCGCCGGCCTGGATCAGCCGGCGGGCCTCCGCCTCGTCCGCCGCGCCGAGGTCGAGATAGAGGTCGCCGCGCTTGGGAGAGGGGAGCTTGTCCTCATTTGCGCAGCAAAGGGCGGCCGCGCCGCCGCGGAAGCGAAAGCGCTGTCCGAGCAGGTCGGAGACCGCCAATCCGCCCAGATTGGCGAACTGGACATAGCCCTCCTTGTCGATATGGGTGGCGATGACGCCGACCGAGTCCATGTGGGCGGCCAGCATCAGCCGGGGGCCGGGACCCTTTTTGTGTGCGATCAGGTTGCCCATGACGTCGGTATAGATCTCGTCACAGTACGGCTCGGCCAGCGAGGCGAGGAGGGAGCGGATCTCCCCCTCGTCGCCGGAGACGCCGTGGGCGGCGGTCAGTTGGCCGAGCAGAGCGGCGGTGTCAAACAGGTTCATTTATTCTACTTCCTCCCGGGCCACTGCCTCGATGAACAGGCGGGCCAGATGGTAAAGATGTTCGCAGTCGGAGATGGAGGCCACGCTGGACGGGGCGTGCAGATAGCGCACCGGGGCGGCGAGGCCCGCCACGCGCACGCCGGAGCGGCTGCGCTGGAAGGCGCGGGCGTCGGTGCCGCCGGAGATGGTCTCTTTCATCTGCCAGGGGATCTGGTGCTCCTCCGCCAGCGCGCGCAGAAGCTCGAACAGAGCGCGGTCATAGATGGTCCGCCGGTCCATGTGGGCGAGCACGGGCCCTTTCCCCACCTGGCAGACACGGCTGCCGCCCT
The DNA here is from genome assembly GCA_949283375.1 of uncultured Eubacteriales bacterium. GTDB lineage: Bacteria > Bacillota > Clostridia > Oscillospirales > Oscillospiraceae > Onthomonas. Next base: position 48,879 of record CASDSM010000016.1, read on the forward strand.
CCAGCCCGGGGAGGTCAGCGGCGGTGGTGCCCTCCACGATGAGGGCGATCTCCGGACGGGCGGAGAAGGCTGCGGCGAGCGCGCCGCGCGTGCCCACCTCCTCCTGGGCGGTGAAGACAAAGGTGACGTCCATGGGCAGGTCCTCCCGGAGCAGGCCGAGCAGCACCGCGCAGCCCACGCGGTCGTCGATCGCCTTGGCCTTGAGCAGGCCGGAGCCGAACGCGAGCACGTCATCGGAGAAGACCGCCACGTCCCCCAGCTCGACCAGCGCGCGCGCCTCCTCCGCGCTGGCGCAGCCGATATCCAGGTAGAGCTTGTCGCGCGGCGGCACCTTCTCGCGCTCCTTGCGGGTGGTGAGGTGGATGGGCTTCATCCCCACCACGGCGGGGACGCGGTTCGGGCCGATCCAGACTGGCTTTCCGATCACCACCGGACGGTTGATGCCGCCGACAAACTGGAAGCCGAGGGTGCCGTCGTCGTGGATCCGGTCCACCATCAATCCGACCTCGTCCATGTGGGCGGCCAGGAGCAGCTTGCCCGGGGCGGAGCGCGCGCCGCGCTTTGTCACGATCAGGTTGCCGAGGGCGTCCACGCGCAGTTCGGAGGCGTAGGGGGCCGCCTGATCGCGCAGCCAGTTGCGCACCGCCTCTTCCCGGCTGGAGACGCCGGAGAGGCGGCAGAGCTGTTTCAGGTCGTCGAGCAGCACAGGGCATCCTCCTCTCCAATGCCGCGCAGGAAGGCGGCCAGCAACCGGGCGGTCTGCTCGGCGTCTTCGGCGGAGATGACCTCCAGCGGGGTGTGCATGTATTTCAGCGGCAGGGAGACCAGGGCGACGGGCACGCCCTCGCGCGCGGCCTGCATCCCCCAGCCGTTCGTGCCGGTCTCACCGGCCATCACCTCGGGGTTCCAGGCGATGCCCTCCGCCTCCGACACGCGGCGCAGTCGGCGCACCATCCAGTGGGCGCAGTTGGGGCCGATGCCGGTGGCGGGGCCCTTGCCCAGTTCGTAGCCGGTCTCCTTCGGGCCGTCGTGCGTCCTGGCAAAGGTCACGTCCACGGCGACGGCGCAGTCGGGCGCGATGGCAAAGGTGGCCGTCAGCGCCCCGGCACCCGAGGTCTCCTCCAGGCAGGAGCCGAGCACATAGAGGTCCACGTCCAGCGTCTCCTCCCGCAGCAGCTCGAGCGTGCGCAGCAGGACGGCGAAGCAGGCGCGGTCGTCCAGGCTCTTCCCGGCGATTTGGCCGTTGGCCAGACGGAGCAGCTCCTGGCGGTAGACGACGGGGGTCCCGATGGGGACGGCGCGCTCCGCCTCCTCCTGGCTTATGCCGATGTCAATGCGCAGCTCGCGCGTGGGCACGGACTTGTCCGCCTCGCCCGGCTGCATGATGTGCGGCGGCTTGACGGCGACGACGCCGAAGCACGGCGGTTCGGTCAGAACGGTGACTTCCCGGTCCGGGAGCACGCGCGGGTCGATGCCGCCGAGGGTGTCAAAGCGCAGAAAGCCGTCCTCCCAGCCGGTGACGATCATGCCGACCTCGTCCAGATGCGCGTCCAGAAGGACCTTTTTCGCCCCGGGGCGGCCGCAGCGGCGCAGGGCAAGCACATTGCCCTGCCGGTCGGTCCACACCTCGTCCGCCAGCGGCGCGAGCAGTCCTGCCGCGGCCTCTACCGCGGGCCACTCAAAGCCGGAGGGACCGGGGGCGGAGCAGAGCGTCTCCAATGTCTCAAACAGATCCAATTCCAAATTTCCTCACTTTGCGTCCAGGCTGCGGACAATTTCCTTGAAGGTATTGCCGCGCACCATAAAATTCTTAAACTGGTCAAACGAGGCGGAGGCGGGCGAGAGAATGACCACATCGCCCGGCTGCGCCAGCGCCCGCGCCTGCTCCACGGCCCCGGCGAAGTCCAGACCGTCGCAGATGGTCAGCTCGTCCGGGGTATAGCCCGGCGCCTGCTCCACGGCGGCGCGGATCTTCGGGGCGGTCGCCCCGGTGAGCACCAGCGCCTTTGCGTGCGCCAGGATCTCCGGCCCCAGCGGGGCGTAGTCCAGGTGCTTGTCGTAGCCGCCGGCGATCAGGATCACCTTCTCCGGGAAGGAGCGGAGGCCCGCGATGGTCCGCGTCGGGCTGGAGGCGATGGAGTCATTGTAGTAGCGCACTCCGTCCAGCTCGCGCACCAGCTCGATCCGGTGCTCCACCCCGCCGAAGGTCCTGGCGAACGAGCGGATCACCTCGTCCGGCACGAGGCCGTCCACTGCCGCGATGGCGGCCATATAGTTCTCCTGATTGTGGACGCCGGGCAGGAGGATGTCCTCGAGCGGCAGCACGGGGCGGCTGCCCCTGACGGTGATCACGCCGTCCTCGATAGTGACGCCGGAGTCGATCTCCGTCTGGCGGGCAAACCAGGTGACGCTTCCCTTTGCCTTGGGGGCGAAGGAGCGGGTATAGTCGTTGTCGTGGTTGAGCACCAGCCTGCCGCCCTCGTTCTGCCAGAGATAGATGTTCTCCTTGGCGGCGACGTACTCCTCCATCCCCCGGTGGATGTCCAGATGGTTGGGGGCGAGATTGGTGATGACGGCGATCTCCGGCGAGGCGTGCATCGTCATGAGCTGGAAGGAGGAGAGCTCGAGCACGGCGTAGTCCTCCGGGCGCATCCGGCCGGTCTCGGCGAGCAGAGGCTTGCCGATGTTGCCGCCGAGGTGGACGGTGTGGCCAGCGGCCTCGAGGAGGCGGGCGATGATGGTGGTGGTGGTCGTCTTGCCGTCCGAGCCGGTCACGGCGATCATGTGGCAGGGGCAGACGTCAAAGAAGACCTCCATCTCCGAGGTGAGGCGGCTGCCGCGCGCGACGGCCTGTTGAAAGGCGGGCAGATCGGGGCGGATGCCGGGCGAGCGGAAGATATAGTCCTGGTCCAGGCCGTCCAGATAGTGCTCTCCCATCTGGAGCCGGACGCCGAGCGCGCGCAGCTCATCGAGCAGCGCATCGTTGCCGAACAACGCGGGAGCAGCCTTGTCACAGGCGGTCACCTGCACACCGTGCTCCGCGAGCAGGCGGATGAGCGGCGTGTTGGAGACGCCAATGCCGATGACGGCGACGGTCTTGTGCCGGAGCGAATCCAGCCAACCGGAAAAGGTCATGAAAATGCCTCCCAAATTCCAAAGTCATCCCTCCTGCCTCCACCGGAGACGGGAGCCGCCCTGAAAAGGACGGAAATTCAATCAGACCACATTATAGCCTACCGGACGGGGAAATTCAAGGCGGTGTTTTGTCGCCTCCTTGCAAAGAAGATACGGCTATGGTAGGATGATGATACATTCAAAAAAGAGGAGGCATACACCATGATCGTCACGACAACCCCCTCCGTGCAGGGAAAGCGGATCGTCGCATATCGCGGCATCGTCTTTGGCGAAGTGGTCGCCGGCGTGGATTTCGTCCGGGACTTTGCCGCCGGACTGACCAATTTCTTTGGCGGCCGCTCCGGCTCGTATGAGGAGGAGCTGGTCAACGCCCGCGAGACCGCCCTGCGCGAGCTGGAGGCGAGGGCCGCTGAGCGCGGGGCGAACGCCGTGGTGGGCGTCGATGTGGACTATGAGGTGCTCGGGGCGAACAACGGGATGCTGATGGTCTCCGCTTCCGGCACGGCGGTGGTGGTGGAGTAACGCTTTCTTGACATTTCGGCGGCTATCCGGTACAATAGCACCTGCAAGTGGGCTGGACAGCCGCGCGCACGGGGCGAAAGGCCCATGCGTGAGGAAAGTCCGGGCTCCATAGGGCAAGGATAACGGGTAACGCCCGCCGAAGGCGACTTCAGGACAAGTGCAACAGAGATATACCGCCCCGCTCTGCGGGGTAAGGGTGGAAAGGCGAGGTAAGAGCTCACCGGCCGACTGGGAACTGCTCGGCCCTGTAAACTCTATCCGGAGCAACACCGTGGAGGGACATATGGCTGGCCCGGCCGTCCCGGGGAGGTGGCTAGAGCCTGGCGGCAACGTCAGGTCGAGATAGATGGCTGTCAAAACAGAACCCGGCTTACAGGCCCGCTTGCAGACACAGGAGAACCGCACGGCGCTCGCCGCCGCGGTTCTCCTGTGTCTTTTGCATCCAGACAGAGCGCGGCCCGGCAGCGGAAAAGCTGCCGGGCCGCGTCGCATATGTTCTCTGACCGGAAAATCAGTCCTGCTCCCAGTTGTGCCAGACGTTCTGGACGTCCTCGTCCTCCTCCAGAAGCTCGATCAGGCGCTCCATGTTGCGGATGTCCTTCTCCTCTGTCAGCTTGACGTAGTTCTGGGGGACCATCTCGATCTGCGCGCTGTCGAAGGTATAACCGGCCGCCTCCAGCGCCTCGGTGACGTCAGAGAGATTGTCCGTGCCGGTGTAGACCACGAAGACGCCGCCGTCCACCTCCAGGTCATCCGCGCCCGCCTCGAGCGCATCCATCATGACGGTCTCCTCGTCCAGGTCCTCGTCGTCGTTGTTGAGCACGATGACGCCCTTGCGGTCAAAGCTCCAGGAGACGCAGCCGGTCGCGCCCAGGTTGCCGTTGAACTTGTCAAACAGGTGGCGGACGTTGGGGGCGGTGCGGTTGCGGTTGTCCGTCAGCGCCTCGACGATGACGGCCACGCCGGAGGGGCCGTAGCCCTCGTAGACGACGTCCTCATAGTTGTCCGTGTTGCCTGCGGCGAGCGCGCGGTCGATCGTGCGCTTGATGTTGTCCTTGGGCATGTTGACCGCCTTGGCCTTGGCGATGATGGCGGCCAGCTTGGAGTTGTTCTTGGGGTCGCCGGAGCCGCCGGTCTTGACGGCGACGATGATCTCGCGGGCGATCTTGGTGAACGCCTGAGAGCGCTTGGCGTCCGCTGCGCCCTTGGTCTTCTGAATATTATTCCATTTGGAATGTCCCGACATGTTCCATTCAATCCTTCCACTCAGTGATGGTCGATGCAAAATGCACACAGTACGATTTAATATAGCACTTTTTTCCCCTGCTGGCAAGAGGCCGTCAGGAGTTTTCTGCCATATGATAGCAGATGGCCTCCCCGTGGCGGCGGGAGACGCGCACCTCCAGCGTCGGGAACGCCTCGCGCAGCCAGCGCGCGAGGATGGGGACGACCACATTTTCTGTCGGAAAGTGGCCCGCGTCGATCAGGTTGATGCCGAGGTCGCCCGCGTCGAGGAACTGGTTATACTTCAGGTCGGCTGTGACGAAGGTATCACAGCCGGCGCGCAGGGCATCTGTGAGCATCCCCCCGCAGGAGCCGCCGCCCACGGCGACGCGGTGGACGGGACGGCCTCCGTCCACATAGCGGATGCCGTTCGGGGCCAGTCGGGCGCGCACCCGCGCGAGAAACGCCGGCAGGGCCTCCGGCTCAGGCAGAACGCCCACCCGGCCGATGCCGTAGGGTCTCCCCTCCCCGTCCACGCCGTCCTGGGCGAGCTGGCCGGTCTGCTCCAGGCCGAGGGCGGCGGCCAGGGCGCTGTTCACGCCCCCCTCCACCGCGTCCAGATTGGTGTGGCAGCAGATGGCGGCCATGCCGTGGGAGATCATGGGCCAGAGGATGCGGCCGGTGAGGTCGTCCGTCGCGCAGGTCACGCGCTTGATGGGGGCGAAGATGAGCGGATGGTGGCTGACGATCAGCTGCGCGCCATATTCCGCCGCCTCCGCGACGGCCTGTCCGGTGATGTCCAGAGAGACGAGGACCCGCGTGACCTCCGCAGACGGGTCGCCCACCAGCAGGCCGGAGTTATCCCAGCTCATCTGGATGGCAAACGGGGCCTTCTGGTCGAGCATCTGATAGATTTGACGGACGGTGATCATAGAGCTTCCTCCTCTTCCAGCGCCTGGATCCAGCGCTTCAGATCTGAGATGGTCCGGTCCAGCTCGCCGAGGCGCAGCGCGTCCAGCCTGGCGGCGCGCGCCTGCCCCTCCCTTCGGCGCTGGCACTGGGACAGCAGGGCGCGCAGGTAGTCCGCCCGCTGCGGCTCCCGGACCCAGCGCTCCGGCTGGCCGGCCAGCATTGTGGCGGGCGTCCAGAGCGATGTATCCGCCCCGCCGCGCACCTGAAGGATGGGATACCAGTGCCCGGCATCATAGACGCAGCGCTCGCGCTCGATGCGGTATCCGTTCCCTGTCAGCCACCGGCGCAACTCAGGGAGCTGTGACTGTGGCTGGAGGAGCAGGAGGGTATCCGCTCTGGTCCAGGGAGCGGCGGCGAGAATGGCGCGCACCGTCTCCCCGCCCATCCCGGCCAGCGCGATGCAGTCCGCCTCCCGGGGGGAGAAGGCGCGCAGTCCGTCGGAGAGGCGCAGCTCCATCTGCCCGGAGAGGGCAAAGCGGGTCGCGGTCTCCGCCGCCCGCTCCAGCGGGCCGGGGCGCAGGTCGGCGGCGATGGCGCGGGAGATGCGCCCGGTCAGCAGCAGCCAGGCGGGCAAAAAGGCGTGATCGGTGCCGATATCGGCAAAGCGGCAGCCAGGCGGCACCCAATCCGCCACCGCCCGCAGCCGGGACGAGAGCGTCAGCTCCATCCGTGTTCCTCCTCCCTACGAACTGGATGATATACGGGCCGGCCGTCAAAAAACGGCCGGCCCGTGATCGCAGGTCAGTCCTCCTGCAGGGCGATGATGCTGTTGAGCTCGTCGAGCAGGGTGTCCACGTCCACGCCGTGCACCATGCAGGCCTCTTCGATCGTCTCGCCCTGAGAGGCGGGGCAGTACAGGCAGTGCATGCCGATGGACATAAACAGCGGTGCGGCATCGGGCGCGATGCGCAGCACGTCGCCAATGATGGTATCCTTTGTCAGTTCAACCATGACGGTTCCCTCCGTGTCATAAAGTGAGATCACGGTTATTATACCCGGACATCTCCGCAATTTCAACCGTTTCCCGGAAAAATCCCAGAGGAGGCGGCGAAGAGAGGACGCTTGCCGCGGGGCGTGAAATGGGGTATACTGGGGCAAACACACGGAAAGAGGGGGATGGCCTTGACCGAAGTGGTTGCGGCCCTGATCTGGCGGGGAGACCGCTTTCTGATCTGCCAGCGGCCGGCGCACAAGGCGCGCGGCCTGCTCTGGGAATTTGTGGGCGGCAAGGTGGAGCCGGGCGAGACGGGAGAGCAGGCGCTCATGCGCGAGTGCCGGGAGGAGCTGGACATTGGCGTGCGCGTGGGCGAGGCGTTTTTCGAGGTCACCCACACCTACCCCGACCTCACGGTGCATCTGACGCTCTTTCGGGCGGAGATCGCCGAAGGAGAGCCGAGGCGTCTGGAGCACAACGACCTGCGCTGGATCACCGTGCAGGAGATCCCGGACTATCCGTTCTGCCCGGCGGATGAGGCGATTCTGCGCGCGCTGCGGCAGGGGGAGGCGCGCAGATGAGCGGCCGGTACATCGCCTTTGACGTGGAGACGCCCAACAGTGCCAACAGCCGGATGAGCGCCATCGGCATCACGGTGGTGGAGGACGGGCGGATCGTGGAGGAGTTTGACACGCTGGTCGATCCGGAGTGCCATTTCGACCGGTTCAATGTGGAGCTCACCGGCATCACGCCGGAGATGGCCGCTGAGGCCCCCGTCTTTCCGGAGCTGTGGGAGCGCATCTCTCCCCTGCTGTCCGGCGGCGTCCTGGCTGCCCACAATGCGCCGTTTGACCTCTCCGTGCTCTCCCGGTGCCTGCGGGACTACGGCATCTTCTGGCGGGAGTCCGTCCGATATCTCTGCACCTGCCAGATGAGCCGGAGACTGCTGCCGGGGCTGCCGAATCACCGGCTCAACACGGTCTGCGGATATTTCCGCGTGCCGCTTGACCACCACCGGGCGGGCAGCGACAGCCGTGCCTGCGGGGAGATCCTGTGCCGCTGTCTGGAGGCGGCGGGCAGCCCCGCCCCCTTCCTGCGGACCTATGACCTGCTGCGGTCGCGGACCATTCCCGTCACGCACCGCAGGCGGAGGTGATCATGGAGAGACAGGCTGTCAACATTCCGATCCTCTATCAGGACAAACGGATCCTGGTCTGCCAGAAGCCGTCCGGCCTCTGCTCGGCAGACCAGCCGGGCGGTCTGCCCGACTGCCTGCGGGCGCAGCTGGGCGGCGCTGCCGCCTGCCTGCGGACGGTGCACCGGCTGGACCAGCCGGTGGGCGGGGTGATGGTGCTCGCCCGGTCGCGGGAGGCGGCCCGCATTCTCTCCCGTCAGGTGGAGGAGCGGAGGATGCACAAGGAGTATCTGGCAGTGCTCACCGGCGTGCCGGAGACGACGGGCCTACCTTGCGCCCGGGCCGGGCCGGGAGGCGCGGGAGGCGGAGCTCTCTTACCAGGTGCTGCTTGCCGTGGAGCGGGGCGCGCTCGTCCGGGTGCGACTGAGGACCGGGCGCACCCATCAGATCCGCGTGCAGTTCGCCTTACGCGGACTGCCGCTGGCGGGGGACGTCAAATACGGCGCGCCGCCGTCCATCGCGGAGGGGATCGGCCTGTGGTCCTGGCGCCTGGCGTTTCTCCATCCGCAGAGCGGCGAGCATGTCAGCTTTTCTGCCCTGCCGCCGGAGCGGGAGCCGTGGAGCTGGTTTGAGCGCTCTGCCCTGGAGCGGGCAGCGGCAGAATAGAAAAATCCGGACGGAGGGAGCGCTCTGGCTCATTCCGTTCGGATTTTTGCATCTTCCTCCGAGTGGGGAGACTCGAACTCCCGGCATCATGCTCCCAAAGCATGCGCGCTACCAACTGCGCTACACCCGGCCACAGGACAAAACCTAGTATACTGAAAGAGGACGGCGATTGCAAGCCCCAGTTTCCGCCGCCGGACAAAGCGGGGCCGCCGGAGGATGAGACCCCGGCGGCCCTGTCCGGCTGTTTTGGATGGAGACGGTCCCTCAGCGCTCGCCGCGCATCTGGGCAAAGCACTCGCTGCAGTAGACGGGGCGGTCCGCCTTCGGCTCGAAGGGCACGCGGGCCTCCTTGCCGCAGTTGGCGCAGACGGCAGTGAAATACTGGCGGGGCGCGCGGTTGGCGTTCTTGCGGGCGTCACGGCAGCTCTTGCAGCGCTGGGGTTCGTTCTGGAAGCCGCGCTCAGCATAGAACTCCTGCTCACCGGCGGTGAACACGAACTCGTTGCCGCACTCCTTGCAAACCAACACCTTGTCTTCGTACATGATCGTGATCCTCTCTTTTCGGATAAAAAGTTGCCCTTAGGGGCTATATAGAAACAGCTCTTCAGGGCCGAATCTAACAACCTTCAGGTGGAGCCAATTGCTCGAGCTTGCGGCGGATGCGCCGCAGGGCGTTGTCGATGCTCTTGCGGGTACGGTGCAGGGCCTCGCTCATCTCCTGATAGGACAGGCCGCGCAGATAGAGCGGCAGCACCTGGCGCTCCAGCGGGGTGAGCATCCGGTCCAGGCGCTCAAAGAGCTCCCGCACATCCTCGCGGCCGATCACTCTGGCCTCCGGCCCGTCCTCATAGGCCTCGGAGGCCTCCCCGCTCTCCTCGAGGGAGACGGAGAAGTTGAGCGCGGCATGCCGGTCGCCTGCGGCGGAGCGGATGGCAGAGCGCATCCGGCTGCGGATGCAGTGCTCGGCAAAGGTGCGAAAGGCGGCCCCGCGCTCCGGACGGTATTCCCGGATGGCGTTGAGCAGACCTACCATACCCTCCTGAATCAGATCCTCCTGATCCGCCCCCATGAGAAAGAGCGGACGGGCGCAGGAGCGCACCAGATAGTGGTACCGCAGCACCAGCGCCTCCATCGCATCGGAATCGCCGCCGGCGGCCGCGCGGCAGAGCTGCTCGTCCGTCCGGGCAGATTCTTCAGAACGGAAATGATTCATGGACAATAAACATCTCCTAGCATCTTATAGCAAAAGCCAATTCTTGTCAAGATGTTCTGAGCAAAAAGTGATTGGCTTTTGGACGAGAATGTTCGTTTTGTGCGAATCGTGCAGGCGTTTTGTGCAAATGCACACAATTAAAAGCTCAGCTGCTGGCCGGGGAACTGAATGTGCAGATGGTCATAGGCTGCCTGGGTCACACAGCGTCCGCGCGGCGTGCGGATGAGAAAGCCCTGCTGGAGGAGGTAGGGCTCATACATGTCCTCCAGCGTGACCGTGTCCTCGTTGATGGTGGCCGCCAGCGTCTCCAGGCCGACCGGGCCGCCGCCATACTGTTCGATGACGGCGCGCAGCATCCGCCGGTCGATCTGGTCCAGGCCGAGCTGGTCCACCTCCAGCGCGGTGAGCGCCTCATCGGCGACCCGGCGGGTGATCACGCCGCCCGCCCGGACCTGGGCAAAGTCGCGCACGCGGCGCAGCATGCGGTTGGCGATGCGCGGCGTGCCGCGGGAGCGGCGGGCGATCTCCATCGCGCCCTCCGCATCGATGGGCACCTGGAGGAGGCTGGCAGAGCGGCAGACGATGTCGGAGAGCTCCTCCGGGGTGTAGAGCTCCAGGCGGAGGTTGACGCCGAAGCGGTCCCGCAGCGGCGCGGAGAGGGAGCCTGCGCGTGTGGTCGCCCCAATCAGGGTGAACTTCGGCAGGTCCAGCCGGATGGAGTTGGCGGACGGGCCCTTGCCGATGATGATGTCGATGGCGTAGTCCTCCATCGCGGGATAGAGGATCTCCTCCACCGCCCGGTTCATCCGGTGGATCTCGTCCACAAAGAGAATGTCGTTCTCCCCCAGGTTGGTCAGCAGCGCCGCCAGGTCGCCCGGCTTTTCGATGGCGGGGCCGGAGGTGATGCGGATCTGGACGCCCATCTCGTTGGCGATGATGCCGGCCAGCGTGGTCTTGCCCAGGCCCGGAGGGCCGTGGAGCAGGACGTGGTCGAGCGGCTCGTTGCGCAGCTTGGCCGCCTGGATGAAGATGCCGAGGTTCTCCTTCGCCTTTTTCTGGCCGATATACTCCCCCAGACGCTGTGGGCGGAGGGTGACCTCCCCCTCGTCGGCGCGCGTGAGCGCCGAGGTGACCAGCGGCTCGGAGTGGTATTCGGCGTCGGAATAGTCAATGCTCATGGAGGGCACCTCACTTTATCATTTTCTTCAGCGCCTGCTTAATGATCTGCTCTGCCGTCAGCCCCTCCAGCTCGATCCCCTTGAGGGCCTGATTGATCTCGCTCTGGCTGTAGCCCAGCACGGCGAGGGCGGCCGCCGACTCGCCCAGCTTGTCCTCCGTCAGGGCGAGGCCGCCGGCGGGCGCGGTGTACTCCTCCAGCGCCTGCCCCTGCTCCTTGGCCAGCTTGTCCTTCAGCTCCAGGATCACCCGCTGGGCGATCCGCTTGCCGATGCCGGGGGCGGCCGTCAGCGCTCTGGTGTCCCCCGTGATGATGGCGAGGGCGAGCTGAGAGGGGGTCGTCACCGACAGGATGGCGAGCGCCGCCTTCGGCCCCACGCCGGAGACCGAGATGAGTTGGCGGAAGAGATTGCGCTCCTCCTGTGTGGCAAAGCCGTAGAGGGTCATATCGTCTTCCTTGACGGACAGATGGGTGTACAGCGTGGCCTGCTTCCCCTTGGAGAGGGCGGCCAGGGTGTGGGTGGTGGTGTTGCAGGCAAAGCCCACCCCGCCGCAGTCGATCACGGCCAGCCTGGCCTCCAGATGGGCCACCGTGCCGGAGAGATAGTAAAACATAGGCGCAAAACTCCAAATCTGCTGAAATGATGGCAGTCCGGACGGACATCGTCAGCGGGTATCGTAGCGCTCCGGGTCGAAGACCCGCTCCTGATTGAGCAGGCTGGTCGCGCTGCGCGCATGGCAGATGGCGATGGCGAGCGCATCCGCCGCGTCGTCCGGGCGCGGGAGCGCCTTCAGGCCGAGGAGGCGCTGGATCATCAGCATGACCTGACGCTTGTCCGCCTTGCCATATCCAGCCACCGCCTGTTTGACCTGCATCGGCGTGTACTCAAAGATGGGCACACCGAGCTGCTCCGCCGCCAGCAGGATCACGCCCCGCCCGTGGGCGACCGAGATGCCGGTGGTGAGATTGGTGTTGAAAAAGAGCTCCTCCACCGCCATCTCGTCCGGCTGGAAGGTGTGGATCAGCTCTTCCAGGTCGGCGTAGATCTGCATGAGGCGGCGGGAGAGCGGCAGGCCGGGCGGGGTGGAGATCACGCCGTAGCGGATGGGACGGTTCGCCTTCCGGTCCGCGTCGATCACGCCGAAGCCGACGGTGGCCACGCCGGGGTCAATGCCCAGGATCCGCATCCGTTTCCCTCCCCTGTCCGCCTGTGCGGAAGATAAAGGCCCACCCAAATGCAGACATTCGGATGGACCCGTGTCAATTGGCTGCCAAATGGCAACTGTTATTATAGCATGGGCCGGAAGGGTTGGCAATCGCATTTTCCCCCCTCCCGCAGGAGGCCGGCGGCGAGCCAGAGGGAGAGCAGCAGCAGGGAGAGGTTTCCCCGCAGGGCGAACCAGCCGCCCACCCCCAGCAGAAACCCGCACGCCGCTCCGGAGACCGCCCCGGTCAGACAGTACGCCTGCCTTGTGGGACAGGCCCAGTCGGCGCACAGGCGCAGGAGCGCGCCCCCGTCCAGCGGCGGTATGGGGAGCAGGTTGAAGAGCGCGAGCAGGAGATTTGCGCCCGAGAGCAGTCCGCACCAGGCCGGGCGGAGCGGGGCGAGCAGTCCGGCCAGCGCGAAATTGGCCAGCGGACCTGCCGAGAGCACCGCCAGCTCCTTCCAATAGGGGACGCCGGGGGCGCACGGGATGTCCAGCTCCGCGCCCATCAGGCCGAGCCGCAGGCCGCGCACCGGAAGGCCGAGGGCCAGTGCGGTCAGGGCATGTCCCAGCTCATGGGCGAGTCCCGCCAGGAAGAAGAGGGCGGTCAGCCCGGGGCCGTCCTCCGTCAGCAGCCAGAGGGCAGAGCCCACCAGAAAGCCGGACGTGACGCGGACCGGCCCCAGAGCGAGTTCACCCGGCCGGCGCATCGGAGCGATCTTCCTCCGGCGGCTGCGCCGGCGTCTCCTCCGGCAGGAAGACGGCGATGCACCATTCCCCGACAGACGAGGCGACGTCCTCTCCGCCGGCGAGGTCCTCCCCCAGCTGCTCACAGGCCGCCCAGAGGTCGGCAGAACCGGAGAGCAGTCCGCGCAGCGTCTCCTGACGGGCTGCCATTTCGGACGGCAGCAGGGCGCAGGCGGCCAGATAGAGCAGATAGAGCGAGACAGCGGCGGCCAGCTCGAGCGCCATGCGCCGGGCGGCACGGTCGGGGCCGGTCCCGCGGTCCGGACGGCGCACACGCCGCCCCTCCCGGCGTCTGGATGCATGCGGCATAAAAATCCCCTCCCCGGGGGCAGTATATGCGCCCGGGGAGGGGAATAGTAGAGAGGGACTCAGGCCGAGAGGCGGGCCAGCGCCGACTCCAGACGGGCCAGCGTCTTCTCTTTGCCGAGGATCCACGCGATCTCCACCGCGCCACCCGGCGTGACCGCCTTGCCGGAGATGGCGATGCGCACCGGCCACATGACTTTGGCGTTCCTGGCGCCCGTCTCCTCAGCGAGGGCGGACATCGTCTGCTTGAGCGCCTCCGGCTCCCAGGTCTCCAGCGCGCGCAGACGCGGCAGGATGGCCTGCAGCACCTCCAGCGCGCTCTCCGGGGTGCTCTTGGACTTCTTGTGGCGGAAGAGCTCGGTGTCATAGTCCGGGAGAGACTGGAAGAAGTCCACCTTCTCCGGGATATCGGTGAGCTTTTCGCAGCGCTGCTGCAGGATGGAGGCGACCTTCACCACGTCGATGGAGGGATCGGTCACGCTCTGGCGGATATAGGGCTCTGCCTTGCGCGCAAACTCCTCCAGCGAAAGCGCGCGGATATAGACGCTGTTGAAGTAAGTCAGTTTGTCCATATCAAAGATGGCGGGGGACTTGGAGACGCTTTTCACGTCGAAGATCTGCACCATGTCGTCCAGCGAGAAGATCTCCTCCTCCCCGCCGGGGGCCCAGCCGAGCAGGGCGACGTAGTTCACCACCGCCTCGGTGAGATAGCCCATCTGGATCAGGTCCTCATAGGAGGGGTCGCCATGGCGCTTGGACATCTTGTGGTGCGCATCGCGCATCACCGGTGAGCAGTGGATATAGGTGGGGACCTCCCAGCCAAAGGCGTGATAGAGCAGATTATACTTGGGGGCGGAGGCGAGATATTCGTTGCCGCGCACGACGTGGGTGATGCCCATCAGGTGGTCGTCGATCACGTTGGCGAAGTTGTAGGTGGGCAGGCCGTCCGACTTCATCAGCACGCCCTCGTCCAGGTCGGAATTGTCAACCGTGATGGAGCCGAAGATCACGTCGTCAAAGCTGGTGGTGCCCGGCTCGATCCGCTGGCGCAGGACGTAGGGACGCCCCTCTGCGGCCAGCGCGTCCGACGCCGCGCGGGAGATGTCCCGATAGGGGCACTCGTGCTTGGTGGCTGCCTTGCCCAGCGCCGCGCCGTGCAGGGCCGCCTCCTCCGTCTTCTGGCAGAAGCAGCGGTAGGCGCCGCCCCGGTCAAGCAGGCGCTCGGCATAGCGCTGATAGATCTCGCGGCGGTCGGTCTGGACATAGGGACCCACCGGGCCGCCCATGTCCGGGCCCTCGTCGTGCGTCAGGCCGCACTCGCCCAGCGTCTTATAGATCAGCTCCTCTGCCCCGTCCACCTGACGGGCCAGGTCGGTATCTTCAATGCGCAGCAGGAATTTTCCCCTGTTGTGGCGGGCGATCAGCCAGGTGTACAGCGCCGTGCGCAGATTGCCCACATGCATATATCCCGTGGGAGAGGGGGCAAAGCGGGTGCGGACCTCCCCGGTGGGGATGCGGGCCTCCATCTCCTCAAACCAGCGCGCGTCAGTTGACATGCTCATTCCTCCCATACTGGACGAAGCCGTTTTCTCACGGTCTCCGCGTGGCGATACAGACACAGTATAACGGATTTGCGCGCGAAAGACAAGGCGTCCCCTCCCCTCCCGCGCGGAAATCTTCCCAGTCGGAAGGGGGCGCGCGATCTTCGGAGACTGTCCGGAAAAAATTGCGCCGGAAGGATTGACGGCGGCGGAGAAATGTGATAAGATAGCAAAGCATTTTAGGGCGGGGGCTCCGCCCGGTACAGATGCTGGTGTGGCTCAGTCGGTAGAGCAGCTGATTCGTAATCAGCAGGTCAGCGGTTCAAGTCCGCTCACCAGCTTGCAAGGCGCTCCGGAAAAATCCGGAGCGCCTTCTGTATCTCTGACAGGGAGGCGAGCGCACATGACCTGTATCCGTACCTGCCCCACCCCGCTCGGAACGGTGACGCTGGCCGGAGAGGGGGCGGAGCTGACCGGCCTCTGGTTTGAGGGGCAGAGGCACTGTGCTGCGACCCTGCCGGCGGACGCCGCGCCCGGTCCGCTTCCGGTCCTAGACGAGACCTGCCGCTGGCTGGAGTGTTATTTCGGCCTCCGCCCCCTCCCGCCGCTCCCTCCGCTGCGCCCGGCGGGGACGGCGTTCCAGCGCGCCGTGTGGGCGCTGCTGCTGGAGATTCCCTATGGAGGGACGGTCACCTACGGCGAGCTGGCCCGCCGCCTTGCCGGGCGTATGGGCCGCAGTTCCCTCTCTGCCCAGGCGGTGGGCGGCGCGGTGGGGCGCAATCCGATCTCCATCCTGATCCCCTGTCACCGCGTGCTGGGCTCGGACGGTTCACTCACCGGCTATGCCGGCGGGCTGGAGCGAAAGGCAAAGCTCCTCACGCTGGAGCGGGAGGGGACGGCCTGTCATTTTAGATAAAGGACGCGCCGGCTTTCCCGCCGTTCTATGACAGTTCGACCGCTCCTCCGCCTCTTTTCAAATGGGGAAATTTGGGCTATAATACACCCTATAGAATGAGAGAGGAGTGGGTTCTTATGGCAGAGAAGGATAACAGTCTGATGACACAGAACTTCATTCACGATTTTATCGATGAGGACATCGCCCCCGGCGGGCGCTATGAGGGGATGCGGGTGCACACCCGCTTTCCGCCGGAGCCCAACGGCTACCTCCACATCGGCCACGCCAAGGCGATCTATGTGGACTTCGGCACCGCGCAGAAATATAACGGCCTGTGCAACCTGCGGATGGACGACACCAACCCGACCAAGGAGGACGTGGAGTTTGTAGACGCCATTGAGGAGGATATCCGCTGGCTGGGCTATGACTGGGAGGACCGGTTCTACTACGCCTCGGACTACTTTGAGCAGATGTACCAGTACGCCGAGGAGCTCATCCGCGCGGGAAAGGCGTATGTCTGCCAGCTCTCTCCGGAGGAGTTTCGCCAGATGCGCGGCGACGTGAATGTACCCGCCCGCTCCCCCTACCGGGACCGGCCCGTGGAGGAGTCGCTCGACCTCTTCCGCCGGATGCGCGCGGGCGAGTTCCCGAACGGCGCGATGACGCTGCGCGCCAAGATCGACCTCGCCTCCGGCAACTTCAATATGCGCGACCCGGTGATCTACCGTATCAACCACATGGCTCATCACCGGACGGGTGAGGCATGGTGCATCTATCCGATGTACGACTTTGCCCACCCGATCGAGGACGCGCTGGAGGGCATCACGCACTCGCTGTGCACGCTGGAATTTGAAGACCACCGGCCGCTGTACGACTGGGTGATTGACAACATCTCCTGTCCGAATAAGCCGCGCCAGATCGAGTTTGCCCGCCTGGGCATCGACCACACCGTGATGAGCAAGCGCAAGCTGCGCGCGCTGGTGGAGGGCGGCTACGTCTCCGGCTGGGATGACCCGCGCATGCCCACCATCTGCGGCCTGCGCCGCCGCGGCTATACGCCCGCCTCCATCCGGAATTTCTCCGAGGCCAACGGCGTGTCCAAAGCCGCTTCCACGGTGGAATACGCCTTCCTGGAGCACTGCCTCCGGGAGGATCTGGATGCGACCGCCGCGCGGGCCATGGCGGTGCTGCGCCCCATCCCACTGACCATCACCAACTACCCGGAGGGCCAGTCGGAGACGTTCCAGATCGAAAACCATCCGAAAAAGCCGGAGATGGGGACGCGCGAGGTCTCCTTCTCCCGTCATCTCTTTATCGAGGCGGACGACTTCATGGAAGAGCCGATCAGGAAGTACAAGCGCCTCTCCCCCGGCGGGCCGGAGTGCCGGCTCAAGGGGGCCTATATCATCCGCTGCACCGGCTGCGTCAAGGACGAGGCGGGAAACGTGGTGGAGGTGCTCGCGGAGTATGACCCGAACTCCCGCGGCGGCGACCCCGCCGACGGGCGGAAGATCAAGGGCGCGGCGCTCCACTGGGTGGACGCGGCGACCGCGGTCGAGGCCCGCGTCCGTCTGTACGAAAATCTCTTTGACGACGCGGCTCCGGACGCCGCCGGAAAGGACTTTCTCGCCTGCCTGAATCCGAACTCTCTGGAAGAGCTGGAGGGCTGCAAGCTGGAGGCCTCGCTGGCCTCAGCCAAGGCGCCCGCCTCCTTCCAGTTCCTGCGGTTGGGCTATTTCTGTGTGGACAGCAAGGACTCCAAGCCGGGCGCGCTGGTCTTCAACCGCTCTGTCAGCCTGAAGGACGGGTTCAAAAAGCGATAACGGAACGGACAGAGAAAGGATGTGACGGTTATGAAGGATTTTCAGATTTTGATCGGCTGTATTCTTATCGCGGCCGCTATCCTGGTGGCCGGCGTGCTGATCTCCGGGGCGATTACCGCCGCGAGCGGGAATGTGGGCAGCCAGATCTCATCCGCGCTGAACACGATCTCCTCGGCGCTGAGTGCGATCGGTTCCCTGCTGGACCTGGGCCCGGTCGGCTGACCGGCTCCCACACAAAATCCCCGGCGCCGTCCGTATAGGCGGCGCCGGGGCGCTTTTCATTTCACGGGAGGAGACGAAGATGTTTTTCCGACCTAAAATCCGGGACGGAGAGGAATACGAGGCCTATGTGGCCAAGCTGCTGCGCCGGCAGGGCTTTCGGGACATCCGCTTTACAGCCAGGACGGGAGACTACGGCGTGGACCTGCTCGCCCGGCATGGCCGGCACTGGTACGCCGTGCAGTGCAAGTACTACACCGGAGCGGTGGGCGGCGCGGCCGTACAGGAAGCGGTGGCCGGCATGGCCTACTACGGCTGTGAGCGGGCGCTGGTGGTCACCAACAGCTATCTCACCCCAAATGCCCACAACCTCGCCCGCGCCAACGGCGTGGATGTGCTGGAGTATATCGGGCCGGAGCACCTCTCTTTCTGGGAGCGTCGCTCCGCCTGGGAGCTGGTGCTCTTTGCCGTCGAGTGCGTGGCCTTCGGCTTGGCGCTCTCCGAGCTCTCTCAGACCGGAGCGCTCACACCGCGTACGGCTGGAGTGGCGGCGCTGCTCTGCTTCCCCATTCCCTTTCTGGCCGCAGGGGCCATTCGGCTGCTCTGGCGGCGGAGGCACCCGGACTCAGTCGAATAGCGTCTCCCAAGTCTCCGCCTGCGCGGCGCGGTAGCAGAGCGCGATCTGCTCCTCCGTTGTGCGTCGGGTATCCAGCGGCGGCAGCGCATCCAATGGGAAGAAACCGCGCCCGACTGTCTCCAGATTCTCATGGAAATCGTCTATCTCCCCTTCCAGCTCGCAGAGCACCAGATGCTTGGCGATATTTTGCAGATAGGGCGGCCAGTTGCGGCGGTTGCGGTCCTGTACGGCCACCAGGCGCACGGCGCGGCCGCGAATGCCGGCCTCCTCCCACAGCTCCTTGACCGCGTTGGAGCGGACCGTCTGGTCCTCGTCGCACCAGCCACCGGGCAGCGACCAGAGTCCGTTTGACTCCTGCACCAGAAGAACGCGGCCGTCCCGAAAGAGGGCGGCGCGGGTGTCCACCTTGGGCGTCTGATAGCCGCTCTCGCCGCAGAAGAGGTCTTTGACCTGTTCCAGGGGCAGATCGGTATAGTGCGCCAGAATCTCCGCCGAGATCTCGCGCACTCGCTGATACCGCTCCAGGTCAAATCGGTCTGCCCCGTAGGTCAGGCCGGCCTGCGCGATGGACTGGAGCTCCTTTGCCCAGGCGGCCCAGCGTCTGGACATCAGCTCCTCGCGGGTCACGGTTCGGCCTCCTCTCCGCCGTCCTGTGCGGGCGCACTCTGGCGGCTGCGCATATCCGTCCGGATGAGCTGATAGACTGCGGCGGTGATGGGAACGCTGAGCAGCATGCCGCCGATGCCCAGGACGCCGCCGCCCACCGTGACGGCGGCGAGCACCCAGATGCCCGGCAGACCGATGGAGGAGCCGACCACGCGGGGATAGATCAGGTTCCCCTCGAGCTGCTGGAGCACCACCAGGAAGATGAGGAAGAAGAGGGACTGGAGCGGGTCCACGGTGAAGATCATCAGTGCGCCCACGGCCGCCCCGAGGTATGCTCCGACGATGGGGATCAGGGCGGTGAAGCCGACCAGCGCGCCGATCATGAACGCGTAGGGGAAGCGGAAGATGGTCATGCCGAGGATGCACAGCAGTCCGAGAATGACCGCCTCGGTGCACTGTCCGACGATGAACTTGTGCAGGCAGCGGTCCAGCGTGGAGGAGACATAGCGCAGGCGCTCTGTGAACGTGTGCTTCAGGTAAGTATCCGCCAGACGGCGGAGCTGGAGGCCCAGCCGCTCCTTGCCCAGGAGGACATAGAAGGAGAAGACCAGCCCCACGCACAGCGTCACCGTGGTGGAGACCAGAGAGTTGACCACCCCCGTGATGGAGGCGACCGCGCCGCCCAGACCGGTGGCCAGCCAGTTGGCGAGCTGGCTGATGGTGCTCTCCCAATCCATATCCATGCCGAGATAGCTCTCCCCCTCGCCGGAGAAGAACTGGCTGAGCTGGAAATTCACCTCGAGCTGCCGCTCCACCTCGTTCAGGGCGGCGGGGAGCTGCTCGAGCAGCAGGGTGACGCTGGAGATCAGCTCCGGCAATATCATCTGCACCAACAGGAGCAGGAGGACGGCCAGACTGACGAGGGCCAGCACCAGACAGACGGGACGCCGCAGCTTTTTCCACAGGGGCGGCTCAGTTGGAAAGGTCAGGTGGCGCTCAAAAAAGGTCATGGGGATGTTGAGCACATAGGCGATGACGCATCCCAGCCCCAGGGGCGCGGAGACCTCCAGGGCCAGGCCGGCCAGACCGGCCAGATGGTCCCAGTAGTGGACCAACAGGAAGAGGGCAAACAGGGTCGCGCCTGCACGCAGGCAGCTTTTCCATTCCAGTTTCATAGCATACCTCGATTTGAGTCCCGGAGACGCCGCTGCAGCCGTCACGGAGAGAGCGGCGCGGCGGTCAGGTTTCTTCTGTAGACCTTATCACAGAACAGGCCTCCTGTCAATTCCACGCGGAAAGCGCACAGACGTGATTGACAGCGTCCGAGTGCTTTCGATATAATAAGGATACCTTTTCCGGTCCGCCGGAGCTGAGAGAGGAAGTGTCTGTCTATGCTGGAGACTATGCTGGAGAACCTGATCGAGGTTGCCCTGCCGGTCATCATCTCCCTGATCGAGCTGGTGGGTATTTTTGTAGTCGCCTGGAGCACCTTTTCCGCCTTTTGGGAGTACCTGCAAAACGTGCTGTTTCACAAGCACTACGCCACGCAGATCCATCTGGCCAACGGCCTGGCGATGGGGCTGGAGTTCAAGATGGCGGCGGAGATCCTCAAGACGGTGCTGGTCCGCGAGATGAGCGAGCTGATGATCCTGGGTGCTGTGATCCTGCTGCGCGCCCTGCTGAGCTTCCTGATCCACTTTGAGCTGCGCGCGAGCGGGCACGCATCGGAGAAAGCCGGGTCGGAAAAATGATGCGAAAGCCTCTGAGACGGAGATGCTGCCCCGCCTCAGAGGTCAAACGGATCGAATCTTCAAATACAGACTAAAAGTTTAGTAAGCCCTCCGCAGGAGTTTTGTTACGATAGCAGCAAAATAAAATGAAATATCGTTTTTGGGACGGGCATGTACCGGCCCAAAAACACAGGGAGGCCGAGAGTGTGCCCCGAAGGGAGCGCGCGCCCGAGCCGCCAACAGCGGCGACAAAGTGCCATTGAGGTGCGGGTCGGCCGCATTTTTCGAACAAAATCGCAGATTTTGTTCGAGCGTGTTGACCTTTGTCGACACGCAGGTCTCAGAGGTTTTTCTTCATCTGCGCGATGGCGCTCTTCTCCAGCCGGGAGACCTGCGCCTGGGAGATGCCCACCTCGGCGGAGACCTCCATCTGCGTCTTGCCCTGATAGAAGCGCAGCTCGAGGATGTGCCGCTCCCGATCGCTCAGCCGTCCCATTGCCTCGTGCAGCGCCAGATGCTCCAGCCACCGCTCGTCCGTGTTCTTCTCGTCCTTCACCTGATCCATGACGCAGACCGGGTCGCCGCCATCGGAATAGACCGGCTCATAGAGGCTCACCGGGTCAGAGATGGCGTCCAGGGCGAAGACGATATCCTCCCGCTTGAGCCCCATCTGCTGCGCGATCTCATCGAGCGAGGGCTCTCGCTGGTGCTCCCGGGCAAACTCCTCCCGGACCTGGAGGACGCGGTAGGCGATGTCCCGCATGGACCGGCTCACCCGGAGAGAGGAGGAGTCGCGCAGAAAGCGCCGCACCTCCCCCAGGATCAGCGGCACCCCGTAGGTGCTGAAGCGCACCTCGAACTGTTCGCTGTCAAACCGGTCCACCGCCTTGACCAGGCCGATGCAGCCCACCTGAAAGAGGTCGTCCATATTCTCTCCCCGCCCTGCAAAGCGCTGGATGACGGAGAGCACCAGGCGGAGATTGCCCTCGATCATCTGCCGCCGGGCCTCCTGGTCTCCCCGCTTCACGCGGCGAAGCAGCTCGGTCATCTCGCTGTTTTTCAGCACCTTCAGCCTTGCGGTGTTGACGCCGCAGATCTCTACCTTTCCATGCATGAGAAAAACCTCCTGTGACACTGCTTACAGTGTTTCCACAGGAGGCTTTTGTTATGCTGACAGAGGTTGTCGTTTACAGTCCGTCCGGCATGACGGCGCCGACGCCGAGGTAGTCCAGCAGGGCCTGAGCGTCCGGCACGGCCTCCGCCAGCTCTCCGGAGAGGTTGAGCTCCAGCACGGCCAGCTCGTCTCCGTAGTCGGACGTGATGAGGATCTGACAGATGTCCAGGCCGGCATAGGTCCCGTAGAGGGCCTGGGCATGGACCTTGCCGTCAGAGGAGGCCACAGCACTGGTCTGCTCCAGCGCTCCGCCGTCGGCGGCATACATGCTCTCGTTGAAGTCCACCGCCGACTCCAGGTCATAGTCCGCCGTGTAGACGGAGTAGTAGGACAGGGTGAGCGTGCGGCTCTCGTTGGAGACGTTGACCAAGGTCAGGTCGCCACTGATCATCGCACCGTCCCAGTGAGCGGTGTTGGAGACCGGCATGGTGACCTCGGCCCCGTCCACCGTCCGATAGACGATGGTGGAGACCTCTTCATCCACCTGTGTCAGCTGCAGGTCATCTGTGGTGCCCACGAGCTTCCCGTCTTCCGGGCTGTCGCCCGAGGGGAGGCCGCCGGGATCGGTCTCATCGTCCAAATCCGTATCCGCCTCACCGCCGGTCTCCTGCCCGGAACCCGTGTCTTCCGGATCGGTCTCCTGAGCGGAACTGCCGTCCTGCGAGCCGGCATCCTGTCCGGCATCGCCGCTTTCCATCCCACTCCCCTCCGGCGCATCGGAGCCATCGCCCTCCTGCTGGCCGGTGGAAGAATCCCCATCGGTGGACCCTGCGTCGTTCTGCGGCAAGTTGCCGCAGCCGGCGGCCAGCGCCAGAACCGCGGCCAGAGCCAGCAGCAGGGCCAACAGACGTCTGTATTGTTTCATTTGTGTACCCTCCTTTGCGGTATGGGGGTGATCTGATCTCCTGCGGGCGGGAAAGAGTCCGCCCTCTGAGACAACTCCATTATACCATGCCGGAGTTTCCGGCGCCAGACGTCTGCGCCGGATTTGGAAAAATTCAGAAAGAATAAGGGGGCGGGCGATGGGGACCTGTTGGATATCCGCTCTGCCGCCGGCGATTGCGGCTCAGCTCATGCGCACCATCTCCTTGCGCAGGCGGGCGATGATCCGCTTTTCCAGCCGGGAGATATAGGACTGTGAGATGCCCATCCGGTCGGCAACCTCCTTCTGAGTACAGACCCGCCGTCCGCCCAGACCGAAGCGCATGGCGATGATGCGCCGCTCGCGTGCGCCCAGCTTGCCGAGCGCCAGCGCCAGAAGCTGGCGGTCCACATCGTCCTCCAGCGGACGGATGACCAGATCGCTGTCCGTGCCCAGGACGTCGGAGAGCAGGAGTTCGTTTCCGTCCCAGTCGGTGTTGAGCGGCTCGTCAAAGGAGACCTCGCCGCGCTGGTTGGCGTTCTTGCGCAGGTACATCAAAATCTCATTTTCAATGCAGCGGGAGGCATAGGTGGCCAGCTTGATCTTCTTTTCCGCATTGAACGTGCCCACTGCCTTGACCAGGCCGATCGTGCCGATGGAGATGAGGTCCTCCAGGCAGATGCCGGTGTTCTCAAACCGGCGCGCGAGATAGACCACCAGACGCAGATTGTGCTCGATCAGGGTGGCGCGCGCCTGCTGGTCTCCCGCGGCCACCAGGAGCACCAGCCGCCGCTCCTCCTCCCGGTCCAGCGGCGGGGGGAGCACGTCGCTGCCGCCGATGTAATGGACGCCTCCGGAGAGGCCCAGCCAGCCGCTCAGCTGTCCCAGTCCCAATTCCAGCCAATGGTACCACTGCATGTACTCGCTCCTTTCGTCAACAGCCAATCACCGCCTGATAGCGGCCGTCAGACAGCGGTTCCGGGGACAGGGCCACCATCTGACGCGGCACGGTCTGCCGATTCAGTCCGGCGCTGTCCACCCGCACGGCCAGCAGCAGCCCCCGCCCTGCCCCGATGCCCCGATAGGGCAGCAGATGCAGGCGTCCCGCGCCCCACTGTGCGCCGAGCCGCGCGATGCCGCCGGCCGGGTCGGAGACGTCCTCCGCGCGCAGTGCGGGGTGGTCCGGCAGCAGGGGGGCTACCGAGCGCCAGTAGGCCACCAGCACCGGACGCCCGTCCGGGGCGGTGAGCAGATTGCCTGTGTCGCGCAGGGCGGTCAGGGAGACCTCACGGTGTGCCCAGCGCAGGCGGACCGGGAGCAGCTCCCGCCCCCGCGCGGGCGCCAGGCGGTCGAGCGCGGACGCCGCGAGCCAGTGACAGAGGGCGGCGGAGAGCAGCAGCGCTTTCCAGTCCGGCGAGGTCACCGGGATGCCGCGCGGATAGGTCAGCTGCCCGGACCAGAGCAGGGAGATGAGGACCAGACCGCCCGCCAGTGCACAGGAGAGGGCGAGAAAGAGCAGCAACAGGCGGATACTCTGCCGCCGCCAGCCAAAGGCGGCCAGCACCATCAGCGCCGCACAGGCCAGACGACCGGCCGGATGGGCCAGCGCGCCAAGCCCCGGACAGAAGACGGCTGCGGCGTAGACTCCGCCGAGCAGGGCGGCGGCGATGAGGCGGCGGTGGACCGGCGGCACGGCGGCCAGCCGGGCGGCAGAGAGCAGCAGAAGATAGTCCAGCGCCGCATTGAGGGCGAAGACTGTATCCAGATAGACCACCGTCATCGCATCGCCTCCCCCCTGCCCGCCGGCCAGTCCAGTATAGACCCCTCTCCGGGAAAAATCGGGCGAAGCGGGGACGGCGGGAAAAGGAATCCGGCTCCGGAGCAGCGGGCGCTGTTCCGGAGCCGGATGGTGTGAAAAACGCATTTTGACGGGCAATCAGTTGAACTTATAGACCTTTCTGGCAAAACGGTACAGGCCGACGCTGATCTTGCGGCCCTGATAGCCGGGCAGATTGGACACCATCGCAAGAGAGCGGTATTTCATCTTGCGGTACAGGTGCTCGTCGATGCCGCGCAGATAGGCCCAGAGCTCCTCCTTCTTGCGCAGGTTCTCCTCCGTGCCGGAGATGATGAGGAAGATGGAGGAGATCGTCATCATCATGGACAGGTACCGGCACATATAGCGGTAGAGCTTGTAGTTGCTCTGGCGCAGCGCCATCACGTCGCAGCAACTGAGCATGATGCGGGTGATGCGCACCTGCTGATCCACCCGGCGGACCATCACCTGCTCATTCACGCTCTGGTCCTGCCGCCCGATGAAGTAGCGGTAGAAGTCGAGGTCCATATAGTACATCGTCCTGACGTGCGGGAGGGGCTGGTAGACAAAGATATTATCCACATAGAAGGTGTGCTTCGGCAGCTCCATGCCGCAGTCGCGCAGCAGCGCGGTGCGGTAGAAGACGGAGTGCATCAGCAGATACTGCGAGGGACGCCAGCGCCCCACGTCCTGCCAGCCGAAAACAGTCCGCTCGGGGAAGACGTTCTGATAGCGGATCACATGGCGGGTGTTATCCTCCACATGCTCGTAGACATAGTTGCAGATGAGCAGGTCGATCTCCATCTGACGGCTCACCCAGCCGCGCAGGGTGGCGAGCACCTCCTGCAGCGCGTCGGTGTCCACCCAGTCGTCCGAGTCCACCACCTTGTAGTAGACGCCGGTGGCGTTGCGCACGCCCTGGTTGACCCCCTCGCCGTGGCCGCCGTTGGGCTGGTGGATCACGCGGACAATGCTGGGGTACTGCTCGGCATAGCGGTCCGCGATCGCGCCGGTCTCGTCGGAAGAGCCGTCATCCACCAGGATGATCTCTACCTCCTCTCCGCCGGTGAGCAGGGTGTCGATACAGTGGGACATGTACGCCGCCGAGTTGTAGCATGGGACGGCGAAGGTAAGCAGCTTCAAGACGATCGCTCCTCATCTGTTGTAATCCGTTTCCGGGTCAGAAACTGTAGCTTAGTATAGCACAGTTGCCCGCCCTTGTTAAGAGCGCGTGTATTAATATTTCCTTCTGTTTTCCTGAAAGGGCGCGGCCCCTATCCCGCCGCGAGGAGCACGGGCTGGAGCTGCCGCCCCTCCAGCGCCGCGACGGCCGCCTGCGCCAGGAGCGATGGGTCATAGACCAGCGAATTGGGCTTCCCCGCCGGGTCGTCCTGCCGGAAGGGGACGAAATAGTAATGCCTGCGGCACATCAGATCCCCCAGATTGCGCAGGGAGACGGAGAGCCCGTCATTCGTGGACGGGGCGATGAGTACCGGGCGACCGTTGCGCAGGTGGGCTTTCGCGGCCATGGTGATGGCGGTATCCGTGATGCCGCAGGCGAGCTTTGCCAGGGTGTTCCCGGTGCAGGGGGCGATGATGAGCAGGTCGAGCAGTCCCCTCGGGCCGATCGGCTCCACCAGCGGGATGCTGTCGAGCACGCTGGCGCCGCAGATCGCCTCCAGCTGCATCCGCAGCGTCTGATTGCGGCCAAAGCGGGTGTCCAGGCTGCCGCTGGTCTCGGCGAGGATGGGGGTGATCTGCCCGGTCAGAGGCACAAGCTCCGCTAGGGCGCGGATGGTCTGGGCGTGGGTACAGTAGGACCCGCACAGGGCGAATCCCACACGGGCTTGCTCCAGTTTCATGGTTCCAGCTCCTGCAAAATGTGATACACGGTGTCCCGGATGATTTTGCCTGAGGTGACCGGGGCGGTCTTTCCCGGCAGGGAGAGCGCCCAGATCACCTTGACGCCCAGCCGGGCCGCCGCCTCCAGATCGACACCGCCCGGCTTGGAGGCCAGGTCGATGACCAGACAGTCCTCCTTCAGATCGAGCAGCTGTTCCCGCCCGAGCACACGGGCCGGGACGGTGTTGACGATCAGATCATAGGCGCTCAGCCAGCCGGTGAGCTGGCCGGTATGCTCCGGCTGATAGCCATAGGCCTCGATCCAGGCGAGATCGCCGTATCGACGGGCGGAGACGGTGACCCTGGCGCCCAGGCCGTGCAGCCGGTGGGCGAGCACCTTGCCCAGCCGCCCGAAGCCAATCACCAGCACCCGCAAGCCAAAGAGCGTGGTGGCCAGCTCCTCCATTGCGATCTGGATGGCCCCCTCCGCCGTCGGGACGGCGTTGGCGACTGCCAGCTCCTCGCGCGCGAAGTAGTCGTGCAGCAGGAGCCGCCGCCGTGCGGCCAGGACGCGCATCTCCTCTGTGACCCGGCCGGCGCAGACGAGCTGACCGGCGGACAGGTCGCCGAGCAGGTCGGCCACCGGGATCCGCAGATCGGACAGCGGGGCGTTGAGCATCCCCTGCTCCGCCGTCACCGGCAGGGGCAGCACGACGCAGTCGGCCCGCTCCATCCCCTTTCGGGTGTCCGAGCCGGGCAGCGCGCCCGGGTCCGGCCGGCGCTCCATCCCATAGGTCTGCACCGTGTGCCCGTCCTCCTGGAGCAGCTGGGCCAGTTTGACCTGACGCAGGTCGCCGCCCGCCACCCAGAAGTTCAGTGCGCGACGCATATCGGTTCCACCTTCCTTCTCCTTCTGAGATGGCCCATTCTATGCGCCGCGGCGTGCAGGGGGAACCTATTGCGGCATCAGCACCTCCATCTGACGTCCGAGTTGGCGGGCGTAGTTGAGTGTATGCCAGGCGCCGCCGCGCGGCTGGCCGTCATAGACGCCGATGATCTTCCCCGCATGTTCCACCAGATAGCGGTTGCGCTGCTGGAAGCAGCCGCGGTGATAGGCCGGGGAGATCACCACAATCTCCTCCCGGCAGCTTTGCAGGATGCCGCGGTGCTCCTCCCGCACCGCGCGCGGCCAGCGGCTCGCCTGGCCGGGATAGGGCAGAACGGGGATCAGGCGCACCTCCGGCGCGTCTTCCCGCAGGCGGAGCACCAGTCGGGCGCAGAGCAGATCGACACCCCGCGCCATGCCGGTGAGAAAGCGGCAGTATCCGTCCCGGTAGCTCTGATTGATCCGCGCCCAGAGCATCTGCTCGAGCGCCTGGGTGCGCAGGTCGCCGGCATCCTCCAGCCAGGGCAGGCGCTCCGGCCGGTGCCCGGTAAAACAGCAGGTGTGTTCCAATTGCTCCATGTGCTCCTCCCGTCCGGCGAGATGCCGGAATAGAACATTTGTTTTATATACTATACGCCATTTCTCCGCCCCGCGCAAGGGGAGCGGCGCGAAATTTTCCCCTCCTCCCTCTTGCAATCCGTCCGGCGCGGTGTATAATAAGAGCAAGAACAACTGAATCGACGTCTTCAGGGCAGGGTGAAATTCCCGATCGGCGGTGATGCAGCGCGAGCTGCCCAGTCCGCGAGCCTTTTTGGCCGAACCGGTGAGACTCCGGTACCGACAGTGAAAGTCTGGATGGAAGAAGATGTGTGGACGCGAATGTCTCATATGCCGCGCCATTGGGCGCAGTATGCGGCTTCGGCGGAGCACGCCTGGAAGACCACTTTCAGGCGTTCCATTCCGCCGGAGCTTTTTTGCCGGCAAATGAGAAAGGAAGCGTATCCACCATGTCCAACACAAACAGCAGAACCCATCAGATCGCCATCACCGGTATGCTCTGCGCCGTGTCCTTCATCGCGGTTCTCCTCAGCCGGGTCATCCCGGACGTGCAGGGCTTTCTGAGCTACGACCCGAAGGACGCCGTCATCGTGATCGCCGGCTTCATCTACGGGCCGCTCACCTCCATCGTCATCAGCCTCATCGTCTCCTTCATTGAGATGATCACCATCAGCGGGACCGGGTTCTATGGCTTTGTGATGAATGTGGTCTCCACCTGCGCCTTTGCCTGCCCGGCCGCGCTGATCTATCACCGCGCGCGCCGGATGCGCTGGGCCATCGTCGGTCTGGGCGTGGGGATGGTGAGCATGACGGCCGTCATGCTGCTGTGGAACTACATCATCACGCCGATTTACATGGGCGCGGAGCGCACAGATATTGTTGAAATACTGCCCACCGTCTTCCTCCCCTTCAACCTGATCAAGAGCGGCATCAACGCCGGCCTGACCATGGTGCTCTACAAGCCCGTCGTGGGCGCGCTGCGCCGGGCGAGACTGCTGCCGGAGGCGGACGCAGAGCACCGGGGCCGCTTCAACCTCGGCTTCACCCTCTTCTCCCTGGCGGTGCTTGCGACGTTTATCCTGCTGTTCCTCAGCTTTACCGGCGTGATTTGAATAAAGTGAAAAAAGCCGGCGGTCTGCCTTCCGTATGACGGGTCAGGCAGACCGCCGGTCTCTGTATGTGGTTATTCCTCTCCGGCGAAGATGCCGAGCAGGCGGATGGCGGCAAAGCCCGCCACCAGTGTGACCAGGCAGACCGGGATGTTCCACCCCATCGGCACACCGGGGAACACCTCCGCGAGCGACCCGACGACAAAGCCCAAAATCATCAGATAGGACGGCTGGGGAAAGGTCTTCATCGCGTATTCCAAAACCTTGGTGGTCAGGATGACGCCGAGCAGAAGCCCGACGGCGAGCGGGACCAGGAAGGGCAGGTAGAGTTCACTGATGGCGTAGATCATCTCGTCATAGAGGCCGAGCATCAGGA
Source organism: uncultured Eubacteriales bacterium (assembly GCA_949283375.1). Lineage (GTDB taxonomy): Bacteria > Bacillota > Clostridia > Oscillospirales > Oscillospiraceae > Onthomonas. Next base: position 78,189 of record CASDSM010000016.1, read on the forward strand.
GAAAGGAGGAGACGCTGATGCCCGGCAGGACCAGGGCGACGGCCGCGAGCACACCGGCGAGCATCAGGGCGGCCATCCCGGCCAGTCCCTCCTGCCGGCTGTCCGCCCCTGCCGAGGGGAGGAGGGAGCAGAGCCAGACCACCGCCAGACCGAGCGCGATCCAGACCGGGATCTTCCAAGAGAAGCGCTCCACCTTGGCCTGCTTCAGGATCAGCGGGATGCCGCCGGCCACCGCGCCGAGGAAGAAGTAGAGCGTCGGCATCCGGCAGAGCTCGTTCTCGATCAGGCTGAGCAGGGGCTTGGCAAAGAGGAGCATCCCTGTTCCGGCCCCCGCGAGAAAGACCAGCAGCAGGAGCAGATTCCCCTTCACATTCTTGAAAAAGGAGCTGACCGCCGACACCACGCGGTCATAGATGCCGAGGATCATCATCATCGAGCCGCCGCTGACGCCGGGTACCAGCATGGTACCGCCCACGATCAGGCCCTTGAGTACGGTTATCAGGTTATTTCGCATTGTGTTCGCACCTTTCCGGGCAGCGGAGTGATGCTCCGAAGCGCCTCTTTGGCGGCTGTCCAGCCCTCAGGCAGGCAAAGCGCCAGTCATGATTGTAACGCGCACCCGGAGCAGAATCAAGAGAGAAACGGAAATTTAATTTGTTTTTAAGAGGAAAGATACCAGGTGAGCCGTTCTGTGACGCATTTTCTTGACAGGATGCTGGTTTTATGAGACAATGCTCATGTGAGAATTAGAACATATGTTTGACTTCCTGGCGGACCTGTGTTAGAGTACTGCGACAGAGGAGGCGCATCATGGCGGACCGTACCATTCTGCACTGCGATCTCAACAGCTTTTTTGCCTCGGTCGAGTTGCTGGACTACCCCGACCTGCGCGAGCGGCCGGTGGCGGTCTGTGGCGACCCGGAGGCGCGACACGGCATTGTACTGGCCAAGAACGAGGCCGCCAAGGCCTATGGCGTCCAGACGGCAGAGACGGTGTGGCAGGCGCGGAAGAAGTGCCCGGAGCTCATCCTGCTGCCGCCCCACCACCAGCGCTACCGGGAGTACTCCAAAAAGGTGAACGCGGTCTACGGGCGGTACACCGACCTGGTGGAGCCGTTCAGCATCGACGAGAGCTGGCTGGACGTGACCGGGACGCTCCATCTCTTCGGGCTGGACGGCAGAGGGCTGGCCGACCGGCTGCGGCGGGAGTTGCGGGAGGAGCTGGGCCTGACCATCTCGGTGGGCGTGTCCTTCAACAAGATCTTCGCCAAGCTGGGCAGCGACTATAAGAAGCCGGATGCGACGACGGTGATCGACCGGACGAACTACCGCGATGTCGCCTGGCCGATGCCGGTGACCTCCCTGCTCTTTGTCGGCCGGACGGCGGCCAGGCTCCTGGCGCCCTATGGGGTGAAGACGATCGGGGACCTGGCCCGGATGGAGACGTCCGCCCTCACCAGGCTGCTTGGCCAGCAGGGTGCGCGGCTCTCGGAGTATGCGCGCGGGCTGGAGTGCTCCCCTGTCGTCCCCGCCGGACAGCAGCCGCCGCCCAAGTCGGTGGGCAACGGCATGACCTTCCGCCACAACCTGCTCGGCGAGGCGCAGGTCCGCACCGGACTGGAACTGCTCAGCGACACCGTCGCCGCCCGGCTGCGGCGGGCGCAGCGGAAGGCGGTGTCTCTCCAGGTGACCATCCGGGACGCCAGCTTCAAGACGATCACCCGCCAGCAGCCGCTCCCGCTGGCGACCAACCTCTCCCGCGAGCTGGCCGCTGCGGCGCTGGAGCTGGTGCGCGCGAGCTGGAACTTCTCCGTCCCCATCCGGATGCTCACCGTCACAGCACAGCATCTCATCCCGGAGTGGGAGACGGCAGAGCAGATGGACCTCTTCTCCCCCGACAGCGCCCCCAGGCGGGAGCGGCTGGAACGGCTGGAGCGGGCGGTGGATGTCATCCGGGACAGGTACGGCAAGGAGGCCATCTCCATCGCCTCCCTCTCCCGGCGGGGACAGTATGTCGACCCGCCGCAGGACCATATCTCATTTAAGGACCATGAATCATGAAAAAAGTACTGTTATCCATCCTTCTCTCCGCCCTGCTCGCCCTCTCCGGCTGCGGCGGGGCGGAAGGGGCGGAGGAGGCGGAGCTCTCCCTCGCCTGCACCACCTATCCGGTCTACCTGCTGGCCAACACCATCGCCGGCGGGCTGGACGGGGTGGAGATCACGCTGGTGATCGATCAGGAGGTCTCCTGCCTGCATGACTACACCCTGACCATGCGGGACATGCAGGCGGTGGAGCGGGCGGACGCGGTGATCTGCAACGGCGCCGGTCTGGAGGAATTTCTGAGCGATGCGCTCGCGGACGCGGAGGTAATCGACTGCTCGGCGGGGGTGGACCTGCTCTACGGCGGGCACCATCACCACGACGGGGAGGAGCCCGGCCACGACCACGCGCACGAGGAAGCGGACCCCCACATCTGGATGCACCCGGCGCATTACGCGCAGATGGCCCGCACCCTGGCCGGGGCGCTCGCGGAGCTGGACCCGGAGCGGTCGGAGACCTATCTGGCGCGCGGAGAGGACTGTGCGGCGGAACTGGAGGACTTCTATCAGTCCCTCCGGGAGGGCGAGGCCGCGCAGGCACTGGCGGGGGCCTCCATCATCACCTTTCACGACGGGTTCTCTTACTTTGCCGAGGCGTTTGACCTGACCATCGCCGCCGCAATTGAGGAGGAGGAGGGGGCGGAGGCCTCCGCCCGCGACCTGAAGGAGACCATCGCCCTCGTCGAGCAGTTTGACCTCCCCGCCGTCTTCACCGAGGTGAACGGCTCGGACAACGCGGCGGGCATCATCTGCCGGGAGTGCGGCACGGGCATGGCGGAGCTGAGCATGCTGATGAGCGGCGCGCCGGGAGCGGACATCTCCGCCTATGAGGCGGTCATCGCGCAAAACCTGAACACCATCCGGGAGGCATACCAGTCATGAGAAGGGAAAAACATCCGCGCTGTCAGGGCGGCTGTCACGGCCGCTGCTGCCTGCGGGTCGAACATCTGAATGTCCGGCTGGGCGAGGACCAGATTTTGGACGACGTGAGCTTTCACCTCCACTGCGGGGAGCTGATCGCCCTGATCGGGCCGAACGGGGCGGGCAAGAGCTCGCTGTTCAAGTCCATCCTGGGCGTGATGCCCTACCACGGCTCCATCACCTTCCAGTCCGCCGAGGACGGGCGGCAGAAGCCGCGCATCGGCTATGTGCCGCAGAGCCCGTCCTTTGACCCGGGCGACCCGGTGAGTGTGCTCGACCTCTTCACCGCCGCCTCCAGCCGCTGGCCCGCCTTCCTGCCCATCCCCGCCCGGCTGCGGGAGACTGTCCGCGCGGCGCTGGCGCGGGTGGGCGGCGAGGGGCTGATCGACCGGCGGCTCGGCACCCTCTCCGGCGGAGAGCTGCAGCGGGTGCTGCTGGCGATGGCGCTCGAACCCCTGCCCAACCTGCTCATCCTGGACGAGCCGATGAGCGGCGTGGATGTGGAGGGAGAGCATCAGCTCCTCGACCTGCTCGACACGATCCGGGAGCGCTATGACCTCTCCATCCTCCTCTCCACCCATGACTTTCAGACGCTGCAGCGGGTGGACAAGGTGATCCTGCTCCAGCAGAAGATCCTCGCCGCCGGGGACCGGGAAGAGGTGCTCGCGTCGGAGGCGTTCGCCCGCCTCTTCGGCGCGGAGACAGAGAGAGGAGGGGAGGCGGAATGAACTGGTGGTATGCGCTGGTGGACCTGCTCCCGTTTGAATGGGCGGAGCCGGGCCGGATGTACTTCATGAAAAACGCCCTGCTGGCGATTTTGGTGATCTCTCCCCTCTTTGGGCTGCTGTCCACCATGGTGGTGGAGAAGAAGATGTCCTTTTTCTCCGACGCGCTGGGGCACTCCGCCTTTACCGGCATCGCCGCAGGCACGCTGGCCGGCTTTGCCGACCCGAGCGTCTGCGCGGTGGCGCTGGCGGTCTGTTTTGCCCTGCTCTTCACCTGGGTGCGCAGCCGGACAAATCTGGCCAGCGATACGGTGATCGGCGTCTTCTCCTCCACGGCGGTGGCGCTCGGCATCTTCCTCTCCACTCTGGGCGGGCGGAGCTTCACCCGCTTCAACAGCCTGCTGGTGGGGGATATCCTCTCAGTCACGCCGGGAAAGATCGCGCTGCTGGCGCTCATCCTGCTCGGCGTCCTGCTGCTGTGGCTCTTCGGGCTCAACCAGCTCACCCTCTCGGCCATCCACCCCGCCCTGGCCCGGAGCCGGGGCATCCATCTGGAGCGGCAGGAGGCGCTGTTCAACTGTGCGGTCGCCGTCGTCGTCACGCTGACGATGACCTGGGTGGGACTGCTGGTGATCAACTCCCTGCTCATCCTCCCCGGCGCTGCGGCCCGCAATCTCGCGCGTGATCTGCGCCAGTACACCCTCTTTTCCCTGCTGGCCGCCCTCGCCGCCGGTGTGGCGGGGCTGATGATGAGCTACTATATCGGCTCGTCCGCCGGGGCGTCCATCACGCTGGTACTCGCGGCGATGTTCTGCCTCACCCTTCCCCTGCGGGAGCGGGCGCTCGGCTGACACAGGCGGGAGAACAGAGCGCTCCCCGGGTTTGCGGTTTGACCGCCACCCGGGGAGCGCTGCTTTGCGGCGGCAGGCAGCGCCGTCAGACGGGCTCCTGCTCCAGTTTGCAAAATTTGGCTGATTTGATAGATATCACATACACCTGACAGGGATTCCGTTCGTCCCAATCAAGATACCATCTCCTGTAAATTTGAGGTCATCGGCCCGTCTTATCATGTCATACAACTTCGATCTATGCAGCCTCAGTCCCGGCATTGATATCTGCCGGGACTGAGGCTGTTTTGTGGGCGTCATATTCGTGGGGGTTTTGCTGCCAAGGGAAATCAGAGCCAGGTGTCCTCGATCTCGTCCTTCTTCTGGCGGGTCATCAGCTCCTGGAAGACCTGGTTGATGTCCCGGCCCTCGTAGAGCACCTGATAGGCCGCCTGGGTGATGGGCATCTCCACCCCCGCCTTTTGGGCGAGGTCGTTCGCGGAGGCCGCGGCGTAGTAGCCCTCCACCACGGCGCCGCCCATCTCCTTCATCGCGTCCTCAATGCGCATCCCCTTGCCGACCAGGATGCCGGCCCGGTGATTGCGCGAGTTCATCGAGGTGCAGGTCACGATCAGGTCGCCCACGCCGGTCAGACCGGCAAAGGTGGACTGCTTTCCGCCGAGGGCGGTGCCGAGGCGGGCGATTTCGGTCAGGCCGCGCGTCATCAGCATGGCGCGGGTGTTGTCGCCAAAGCCCATGCCGTCCACCACGCCGGTGCAGAGGGCGATCACGTTTTTGAGTGCCGCGCCGATCTCCACACCGATCACATCGGGAGAGGCGTAGACCCGGAAGCGCGGATTCATGAACAGCTCCTGGATCATGTGCGCGGCCACGCGGCTCTCACTGGCGGCGACGATCGCGCTGGGGATGCGCCGGCCCACCTCTTCCGCGTGGGTTGGCCCGCAGAGGACGACCACGGGGCAGCGCTCCCCCACCTCCTGAGCGATGATCTGGCTCAGGCGCAGGCCGGTGTCCTTCTCGATCCCCTTGCCGACGCTGACAAGGATGGTCCCGTCCTTCACCAGCGGGGCGAGTTGCCGGGCGGTGGAGCGGACGGCGAAGGAGGGGGTGGCGAGCACGATGACGTCGCTCTGCTGCACGCAGCCGATGTCCGCCGTCAGCCGAAGCTCCTCCGGCAGGGGGACACCGCGCAGCATCGGATTCTCCCGCTCGGCGCGCAGACGGTCGGATTCCTCCTGAAAATAGGACCAGAGGGTCACATCATTTCCGTTTTCCAGCAGCAGGAGCGCCAGAGCGGTGCCCCAGGCGCCGCTGCCGAGTACCGTGACATTCATTTTGAGATTCCTCCGTCATTCGTGAAATTCCAGCTTGTTCTCCTCGCCGTGCGCGATGCGCTGGGCGTTGTCCTTGTGCCGCCAGAGGATCAGGATGCTGATGCAGATGGCGATGGCCAGCAGCAGCCAGCTTTGGTAGACCACCCAGGTCATGATGGGAAAGGCGATCGCCGCCGCCATCGACCCGAGGGAGACCATCCGGGAGGCCGCGACCAGGACGAGAAAGAGCGCCCAGACCACGATGGCGATCCGCCAGTCCAGCATGAGCACGATCGCCCCGCCGGAGAGCACGCCCTTGCCGCCCCGGAAGCCGAACATGCAGGGGAACACATGGCCGAGCAGGCAGAACAGCCCGGCGATATACCGCCCGAGCACCTCCAGCCCCATCAGGTTGCCCAGCACGGCGGCGCCGATCAGGCAGGAGAGTACCGCCTTGAGCACGTCGAGCAGGATGACAAAGACGACGTTCTTCTTGCCGAAGACGCGGTAGAAGTTGGTCAGTCCGGCATTGCCGCTGCCGTGGTTGCGCACGTCATCCTTCAGAAAATACTTCGAGATGACGATGGAGCTGTTCAGGCAGCCGAGCAGGTAGGACACCAGCGCCACGGCGGCGATGGCGAGCGCAGTGATCCCCAACATCACGAGTCCTCCTTATCGCCCTTCTGGCGGATGGTGAGCCGGATGGGGGTGCCCTCCAGGCCGAAGGTGTTTCGAATCTGGTTTTCCAGATAGCGCTGATAGGAAAAGTGAAACAGCTTCGCGTCGTTGCAGAAGACGACGAAGTGCGGCGGCTGGATGCCGACCTGCGTCATATAGTAGATCTTCAGGCGGCGGCCCTTGTCCGTCGGCGGCTGGACGCGCGCGACCGCGTCGGCCAGCACGCTGTTGAGCGTGCCGGTGCGCACGCGCAGGCACGACATCTCATAGACATGATTGATCTCGTCAAAGAGCTTCGGCACCCGCTGGCCGGTGAGGGCGGAGAGGAAGAGGACGGGCGCGTAGGGCATATACGCCAGGGCGCCGCGCACCTTGGCACGCATCTGCTCCATTGTGTTGGTCTCCTTCTCCACCGCGTCCCACTTGTTGACGACGATGATGCAGGCCTTCCCCGCCTCGTGCGCGAGACCGGCGACCTTGGTGTCCTGCTCGGTGACCCCCTCGAGCGCGTCGATCAGGATCAGGCAGACGTCCGCCCGGTCAATTGCCATGGTGGCCCGCAGGACGGAGAACTGCTCCACCCGGTCGGTCACCTTGGACTTTTTCCGCATCCCGGCCGTGTCGATAAAGCAGTATTTGCCGTGCTCGTTTTCAAAGTAGGAGTCCACCGCGTCCCGGGTGGTGCCCGCCATGTCGCTGACGATGACGCGCTCCTCTCCAAGAATTCGGTTCACGAGAGAGGACTTGCCCACGTTGGGCTTGCCGATGACGGCGACGTGAATCACGTCCTCACGCCCTCCCGCATCCTCCTGGGGCGGGAAGTGGGCGGCGCAGGCGTCCAGCAGCTCGTCCATCCCCAGCCCGTGCATGGCGGAGATGGCGATGGGGTCGCCCAGGCCGAGGTTATAGAATTCATAGATATCCGGGTCCACCGGCCCGGCGGAGTCAGCCTTGTTGACCGCCAGCACCACCGGCTTTTTCGCGCGCTGGAGCATGCCGGCCACGTCTTGGTCGGCGGCAGTCACGCCGGTGCGCAGGTCACAGACAAAGACAATGACCGTCGCGCCGGAGATCGCGATCTCCGCCTGCGCGCGCATAAACTGCAAAATCTCACTGTCGGTATTCGGCTCGATGCCTCCGGTGTCCACGATGCGAAATTCCCGGCCCAGCCACTCGCAGTCGGCATAGAGCCGGTCGCGGGTGACGCCGGGGGTGTCCTCCACGATGGACAGGCGCTTTCCGGCCAGTCGGTTAAAGAGCAGGCTCTTGCCCACGTTGGGCCGGCCGACAATGGCGACAATCGGTTTCAATGCTTCACTCCCTTTCTGGGGAAGTCCGTACACTTCTTGATCGGAGCGGAAAAGTCGGACAAACCGGCCGCTTGTGCGCAGATTCTGTCAGACATATCCATTATAGCCAGCGAGCGGGCAAAAGTAAAGAGCCCGTTTCTCACAGGCTCTTTCCCTCCGGTATCCGGCTTATTTGGCCTCGCTCGCGGCCGTTTTGCTGTAGTTGCGGCCGTTGTAATTCCCACAGCTGGGGCAGATGCGATGGGGCAGGCGATACGCGCCGCACTCGCACTTGACCAGGCCGGGAGCCACCAGCTTCCAGTTGGCACGGCGCTTGTCGCGTCTGGCCTTGGATACTTTACTCTTCGGGACTGCCATCTATGACACCTCCTCATTCACCTTTCGGAAAGTTACGACGTTCCGTCCGCCTTGTCCTCCAGCAGCGAGGCCAGCACGGACAGGCGGGGGTCTATGTCGGGCTTGCACTTGCAGGGCTCCGTATTCAGGTCGGCCCCGCAGCCGGGGCACAGCCCCTTGCAGTCCTCCCGACACAGATTTTGCTGGTCCATCTCCAGAATGAACTCGGTGCGCACTACCTCGTCCAGATCCAGAATGGAGCCGTCCAGGAGAATGATATCGTCGTCCTCCTCGTCCTGCAGCTCAGTGGCCAGCAGACGCTGGACCGTCACCGTCTTGACGCGCTCAAAGGGTTTCCCGCACCGGTCACAGCGCAGATGCAGATTGCTCTGCACATTTGCCTCCAGCGTCAGCAATTCCGCCCGATTGCGCACACTCCCCCACGCATGCACCGGCTCGCAGACGGGCGTCTGCCCGGCAAACTCGAGTCCGGAGAGATCCATGGTGAAGTCAAAGGGTATCTCACCACCCGGAACGTGGATGATGTCTCTCAGATCAAGACGCATAACACACCTCGCATAACGACACAAGTGGCATTATAACGGAAGAAGGTCCGACTGTCAAGCACTTTCTCCCATCTGCGGAAAGTATTTTTCCTTTCCATCCGGGGCGGTGTGGAAAGCCCTCACTGCTCCCTGTTCTCAGAAAGACTGCCGGCAAACCGTTCGATCAGGAAATTGACTTCTTCCCAGGCATCGCAGTTGGCGTTATGTCCCGCTCCGGTCAGCCAGTGGACGCGGTAGCCTGTCCGCCTGGCCCAGGCCCGGTTATACCGCCGGGAGGAGCCCGCGGCGTCCCGCTGGCCGCACAGCAGCAGGACCGGACAGCCTGGCCGGTCCACCAGCCCCGACTCTGCCGCCCAGGCCAGCATCCGATAACCGTGCACCGCCAGGCGGCAGTATTCCTCCCGGGTATAGCTGTCCATCATCTCCCCCATCAGAGCCCGGCCATAGGCCGTCGACGCTGTGCCCCGGATCCCCCAATACCGCAGCAGCGGCCAGGGAATGGACCGGAAGATGCCTCCCGTGTGCCGGAGCAGCCACAGCTCGACGGCGGTATAATAGCTCCGCTCCAGCGGACAGGAGTCGATGGAGACAAATCCGGCTCCCTGTCCGGGATAGCGCGAGAGAAAAACCTGAGCCAGGTAGCCCCCCATGGACTGCCCCACCAGGACGGGGCGGGACACCCCCTCGCGCTCCAAAATGCCGCGCAGCCAGAGAGCCCAGTCCTCCAGGGTGAAATCCAGGCGAAACGGGCGGGATGCCCCATGGGCCGGCGGGTCCCAGGTCAGGCAGGAAAATTTGGTGCTCAGTCCCTCTATCTGCCGGTCAAACAGCCGGTGATCCGCCGTCAGTCCAGGTAAAAAGACCAGCCACGGCCGTTCCGGTCCGCCACAACGGCTGACCCAGTAATGAACCTCTCCCTGTGGCACAGAAAAAACGCGTTCTTCCACCATGGCAGACGCCTCCCTTCTATATTATTCGACAGTATAACAGGTTTTGCATTTGACTACAAGCGGAGCTCCGCTCCGTGTCAAAATTTCTCGGGGCGGACCGTCTCTTTTCCGGCAGAAATAGGGATTGTCAGGGGGCGGCTCGCTTTGTTATAATGGACAGGCAGAGACGGGAGGAACGGTCATGCGAGAGTTTACCATCGGAAAAAACGATTCCGGGCAGCGGCTGGACCGCTGGCTGGCGAAGAACCTGCCCCTCCTCCCCGCTCCCCTCGCGCAGAAGTATATCCGCCTCAAGCGGGTCAAACGCAACGGCAAAGGGACCAAGCGGGATGTCCGCCTGGAGGCGGGCGATGTCCTGCAGCTCTATATCAACGATGAGTTTTTTGCCCAGCCGGAGCAGGAGAACACCTTTTTCGCCCTGTTCCAGCCTAAGCTGGAGATTCTCTACGAGGATGAGCATCTGATGCTGGTCAATAAGCCCGCCGGCATGGTGGTGCACGCTGACGAGGCGGAAAAGGTCAACACCCTCATTAACCACATTCAGGCCTACCTCTATCAGAACGGGAGCTGGGACCCCCGTGAGGAGGGCGCCTTTGCCCCGGCGCTCTGCAACCGGATCGACCGCAACACCTGCGGCATCGTCATCGCCGCCAAGAGCGCTGAGGCACTGCGGATTATGAACCAGAAGATCCGCGACCGCGAGGTGGAAAAGCGCTATCTCTGCGTCGGCGTAGGCCGTCTTACGCCGCCTGCCGGCTCTCTGGAGCAGTACCTGCTCAAAGACGAGACGAGGAAGCAGGTCTCCGTCCACCGCCGTCCGGTGCCGGGCGGGCGGACCGCGGTGACGCGTTACCGCACGCTCGCCACCGAAGGCCCCCTCTCCCTGGTGGAGTGCGAGCTGGTGACCGGGCGGACCCATCAGATTCGCGCCCAGCTCGCCGCGGCGGGCTGTCCCCTGCTCGGAGACGGGAAGTACGGCCAGGAGCGCTGGAACCGGCAGTATCACCGCCGCCGTCAGGCCCTCTGCGCCTGGTCGCTCACCTTTCGCTTCACCACCGATGCCGGCGTGCTCTCCGGACTGAACGGACGGAGCTGGCGGGTGCCGTCGGTGGATTTTGTGAAGGAGTATTTTCCCCGCGTCTCGCTCTCGAAGCTCTGAATGTCGTTTGCTTTCCCTATGGGAGGGTTTCTATATTGAATAAATTGATTTCTCTGCTCCTGTCGCTCTGCCTGGTCCTCTGTCTCTCTGTTTTAGGCGGATCGGCCAGCGTGGCGCGCGCCTCTGTCACCCTCTACAGCCAGGGCGACTGGGTGGACCCCGCCCTGCTTGATGCGTTCACGGAGGAGACCGGAATTGAGGTGGACTATATCACCTCAGAGGACCCGCTGCGCCAGGGAGAGGCGGATGTGCTGCTCGCCGACAGCGAGCTGCTCAGTGCGCTGGCTGGACAGGGGATCCTGGCCGGGCTGGAGACGGACCGGCTGAGCAGCCTCGGGCTGATCGACGAGGAATATCTCCTCGCGCGCGGAGAGCTGGAGGCATACGCCCTCCCCTGCCTGTGGACGTCGATGGGCCTGCTGTACAACCCTATGCGCTCTGACCACCAGGTGACCGGCTGGGACAACCTGTTTGACACCCGCTTTGCCGGTCAGATCGTGATGCCGGAGCGCTATCGGGAGGCGTTTGCCGTGGCGCTCGCCGCGCTCGGGCTGGACGTCAATACGGAGGACGAGTCTGCGCTGGAGCGGGCGGCGGCTGCCCTGGAGCAGCAGCAGTCCATGGTCGTCGCCCGCTGCTCGCCTGAGGAGCTGGAGTCGTATTTTGTCACTGGCGAGGCCACGCTCGCGCCCTGCTATGCCTCTGCCGCCAGTGCGCTGATGGCGCGCTGCCCGCATCTGAGCTTTGTCATCCCGAACGAGGGGAGCTGGAGGATCGAGCTCTCCTATGCCGTCGCGGCGGACACGCAGCATCCCTGTTACGCCTATGAGCTGATCGACTATCTCTGCACCCGGGAGTCGCTCGCGCGCAGCGCGGTCTATTGCGGCTATTCCACCACCTCTTCCGCCGCCCGCGCGCTGCTTGACCGGAGTTGGCGGGAGAGCCCTCTGGCTTATCCCACCCTGCCGGAGGACGCGTGGTTCCCCATGCTGGAGGGGATGACAGCCCAAAGGCGCGTCTGGTGCTTTGAGCGCTGGAGCATGAACGGCGCGGCAAAATGACCGCCGCCGATGGAGGAAAGAGAGGTTATCCGGTATGAATCTCACCGTTGGTATGGCCGCCGAGGCCAAAATCACCGTGACTGAGGCGGACACCGCCCTGACCCACGGCTCGGGCACCCTCCCGGTGCTCGCCACCCCGCGCATGACCGCCCTGATGGAGCAGGCCGCCTGGCAGGCGATTGCCCCCGGCCTGGACGAGGGCCAGGGGAGCGTCGGCGTGTCGCTCACCATCACCCACGACGCGCCCACCCCGGTGGGAATGGCGGTCACCGCCCGGGCGGAGGTGACCGCCGTAAACGGGCGGAAGGTCGCCTTTGCCGTGGAGGCCTTTGACGCGCGCGGTCGCATCGGCGGCGGGACGCACGAGCGCTTTGTCATCGGGGAGGAGAAGTTCCTCGCCAAATGCTACGCGAAGCTGGAGGGATAACCATGTCGGTGGAACGGGTCCGGGCCTATCTGGCCCAGTTCGGAACGGATGGACGGGTGCAGGAGTTTGACGCCTCCAGCGCGACGGTGGAGCTGGCCGCGCAGGCGGTGGGCGTCATCCCCGCGCGCATCGCCAAGACCCTCTCCTTTCAGATCGGAGAGGGCGCGGCGCTGGTGGTCTGCGCCGGAGATGCGAAGGTGGACAACCGCAAGTTCAAGGACTTCTTCGGGACCAAGGCGAAGATGCTCCACGGCGCGCAGGTGGAGGAGCTGACCGGCAACGCCGCGGGCGGCGTCTGCCCCTTCGCGCTGGGGGACCGGCCGGTCAAGACCTACCTGGACCGCTCGCTGCGGCGGTTTGACACCGTATACCCCGCAGCCGGGAGCGCCAACTCCGCTGTCGAGATGAGCTGTGCAGAACTGGAGACCTGCGCCGATCATTTTTCCGGCTGGGTGGACGTCTGCAAGGGCTGGGAGGCCTGAATGCAGCGCCCAAATGCCCATATGTAAGCAAAAGCCCTCCGTATGAGATATGTCATGCGGAGGGCCTCGCTGTGCTCAATATTCGGCGTAATCCCGTATCTTTTTGACCGTGCCGACGTAATCATGGGCTGTCCCGTTGAAATTTTCCGGATTGATGGGATGATGGATGTTGTAGAGAATTCCCGTCTCTCCCGTCCGTCCAAGGTCGTTTTCATCTAAATGCCTCTCATCGATATGGACATTGACGATTTCAAGGCACACCAGGACATAGTCATCACCTTGCGCGATCTCCTTCTCCCATCGGAAGCGGCACTCCAGATTCAGAAAGCACTCCTCGATCAGCGGGGCGTTCACGAGATCTGCCGGGACCGCAGTGAGGCCGGCCTGCCTGATTTCATCCATCTCAAACCCGTTGTTTCTGCAGGTCGACATGCACCGGTCGTACAGATCGGCAGACATAAAATTGATGACGGCATCCCCTGTTTCATGGAGCGTCCGGTATAGGTGTCCGTATTTGCTGACTGCGGAGACGATCGCATAGTAGCCGCTTTTCCCGCCTGTAAAGGTTGTCCAGGACTGCATACAGGCATTCGGCTGTCCGTTGCTTTTATAGGAGGTCACGATGCAGAGCGGCGAAGGGACAGAGATCACAAACTCCATCCAGTGAAACCCGTACATCTCCATGTCCCTCATTGATTCCGGTAACGCGCAGTATTTCCTCTTCATTTTCCACCTCCGTATATTCTGACTGGTGTCTCACAAATTAAATACAGTATACAGGAAAAAACGAAAAATTACTACCACGCATTTGCTGTCCATGCAGCGAAAGGGAGAGGAATCCGCATAAAAACCCGCGCCGATCCGGGAACAGGCCGAAGCGGCGCGGGTTGGTCAGGTTTCGGATGGCTCAGCTTTTCCCGTGCAGGCGGGCGGCGGCGAGGGTGTTGTAGAGCAGCATCACCCGCGTCATCGGGCCGCAGCCGCCGGGGACCGGCGTAATATGGGACGCCCTGGCGGAGACGGGGCCGAAGTCCACGTCACCGCAGAGCTTGCCATTCTCGTCACGGTTCATCGCCACGTCGACGACCACGGCCCCCTCCTTCACCATATCCGCGGTGATGAGGCCCCGCTTGCCGACGGCGCTCACCAGGATATCCGCCTGACGGGTGATGGAGCCGAGGTCAGGGGTGCGGGAGTGGCAGATGCTCACCGTCCCATGCCGGTGCAGCAGGAGCATCGCCTGGGGCTTGCCGACGATGTTGGAACGACCGACCACGACGCAGTGCTTCCCCTTCGGGTCGATGCCGTACTCGTCGAGCATCCGCATCACCCCGGCGGGAGTGCAGGGCAGGAAGGTGTAGTCACCGATCATGATCTGCCCGACGTTGAAGGGATGGAAGGCATCCACGTCCTTGCGCGGGTCGATGGACAGCAGCACCTCCTGCTCGTCGTAGTCATAGCCGCGCGGCAGGGGGAGCTGGACGAGGATGCCGTCAATTTCATCGCGGCGGTTGAGCTCGTCGATCAGCTCGAGCAGGGCGCGCTGTCCGGCGTTCTCCGGCAGGGCGAACTCCTCGCTGTAGATGCCGCACTGGGCGCAGTCCTTCTCCTTATTCGTGACGTAGACGCGGGAGGCGGGGTTATTGCCCACCAGGATCACCGCGAGGCCGGGGCGCTGCTCGAGCGCGCTGACCTGCTGGCGGATCTCCTCCTTGCATTTGGCCGCGAGGGCCTTTCCGTCCATGATGATCGCCATAACTTTTACTCCTTCTCTTTGTTCTCTTCCCGGTTGGGTTGGTCGGTTCCGGTCTCTGATGCGGCGTCCTGCGCATCGCGCACGCGCTCGGCGTAGAGGGGCTTGGGGTCGGTTTTCCGGCGGCGGAGCGTCCGGAGAATGACGGCCAGCGCGGCTGCGGCGGAGACGATGGCGAGGGCTTGGGAGACGCGGATGCCGGTGCCGAAGAGGTAGAGGCTGTCCGTGCGCATCCCCTCGATCCAGGCCCGTCCCAGGCCGTACCAGAGGACATAGCTGGCAAAGAGCTGCCCGTCAAATCTGCGGCGCGGGCGGACCAGAGTGTAAAGCAGGACCAGCCCGAGCAGGTTCCACAGCGACTCATACAGGAAGGTGGGATGGACCTCTATGTAGGTCCCCCCTGCCGTCAGCCCCATCCGCCACGGGGCGGTGCAGGGGCCGCCGTAGGCCTCCTGATTGACGAAGTTGCCCCACCGCCCCACGAGCTGCCCGATCAGCAGACCATAGGAGACACAGTCTGCCACCGTAAAGAACGGCAGTTTGCGCAGGTGGCAGAACACTGCTGCGGCGAGCACCGCGCCGATCAGGCCGCCGTAGATGGCGAGGCCCCCGTCCCAGATGGAGACCACCTCTCCCCAGTCGATCGCCCCGGAGGCGTCGCGGTAGAGGTCGAGGTAGAAGATGACGTAGTAGGCCCGCGCGCCGAGGATGGCGCAGGGAACGGCGGCAAACATCATGTCCAGCAGGTCGTCCGGATTCAGCCCCAGCCGGGGGGCCTGACGCATGGAGAAGGTCAGCCCGAGCAGAAAGCCGCAGGCGATGATGACGCCATACCAGTAGATGGGCCAGCCGAACAGGGTAAAGGCCACCCGGTCGATGGTCACCTCGATGCCGAGACCGGGAAAGACGATGGGGGTCATACGGTTCCTCCTTTGGGGCGGACCACGGAGAGGCTGACGGCTGTCTCGCAGACCGCCGCGCGCAGGAGGGCGCGCACCTCCTCCGGACCGATCTCGTCATAGAGGTCCGCCCAGTCGTAGTATTGCGCGCCGCTCAGGCAGGCGCGCGCCAGATGGAGCGCAGTCTCCGGCGCGTGGTCCAGCGCGAGCAGCCGCTGTCCGTAGGCCGCCCGGCGGACGGCGGTGAAATGCGCGCCGTCCAGCGCACTCATGAGTCGTCCGGCTTCCTCCAGCACTTCTCCGCGCAGCTCCTCTGCCGCGCAGTCCGCGCCGCCCACCGTCAGGAAGGCCGCGCCGGGATACTGGTGGTATTGGACTGCCCAGCCTCTGTCCTCTGCCAGCGCGCCGGACAGGAGGCGGGCGGCGAGGTCTCCGGTGAGCAATTGGCGCAGCCCGGCGCCTCCCTCCGGCGGGGCGGGCGCCTTGCAGCCGAGGAGAGTGCGGGGCGAGCAGAGGCGTATCTCCACCTGATGAAAGCGGCTGGCGGCGCCGGATGGCTCGTCCTCCGGCAGGATGCGCCGCGCCGGGCGGCGCGTCCCCTCCGGCTGTACCATCCGCACCACGGAAAAGATCCGGCGCGGGTCCACATCGCCCAAGACGCAGAGCACCATGTTTCCCGGGCAATAGAGCGCCTGACAGCATTGCAGGAGCTCCTGCGGCGTGGCGGCGGAGAGGTGCGGCGCGGCGCCGGAGGAAGCGTCCCGGATGGGGTGGCGCGCATAGAGGCCGCACAGCAGATTGGCCCAGAGCACCTGGTCCGGGTCTGCCGGGACCGGGCCGGTTTCCCGCAGGATACGGCGCTGTTCCCGCGCGAGCCGCTCCGGGGAGAGCTCCGGGCGCAGGACCTGACGCAGCAGGGTGCGCAGCGCGCTCTCCAGCGTGTGCGCGCAGGAAAAGCGGCAGAAGGTGAGATCGGGGGCGGACCGGACCTCCGCCTCTATGCCGAGGGCGGCGAGGACATCCAGAACGCCGCCTCTGCAGTGAAAGAGGGCCCGTGCCAGCGCGTGCGCCGTGCCGGGCGGGAAGTCAGCCACCGTGCCGTCCGGCATGGCGGCGCGCCGGTCCATACCGCCGCAGGCGACGGCGAGACAGGCGTGATAGCCCCAGTATCCCGACCGGGGCACGACGCAGACTGTCATGCCGTTTTCCAGACGGTCCAGATAGCAGAGTTCCCCCAGCCGGGGGTAGGAAAACTTCTCCATCTTCACACCTCCCCGCCGCCGGACGCGGCAAAGCGGCAGACCGTGTCCAGACGCAGGCGCTCCGCCGCGCGGGCGAGGTCCTCTCCCCCGGCGTCCTGGACCAGGGCGGCGCGCTCCTCCAGAGAGAGCGCACCCGCGCGCGATGTGCAGTAGCGCAGCAGCGCTGTGGGGCTGTCGTGTATCCGGGTGAGTTGGCCGAGGACCCGCCGCTGGGCGGACTCCAGCGCCGCAGCGGGGCAGCTGCCCGCGCGCAGGGCCTCCAGATGAGACAGCAGCGCCTCCTGACGCGCGTCCATCTCCTCCGCGTTCAGGGCGAACTGGAGCAGGAGCAGGCCCTTTTCCCGGTCAAGACGGCGCTCCGCGCCCGCCCCCAGCAGGGCGGCGAGCAGGTCGAGGGCGGGGTCCTCCGGCCGGGCGGGGTCCGCTGCGATGCGAAAGCCCAGGGCCAGCCGGTCCTGCGCGCCCGGCAGCGGGGCCTGGACCTGACGCACCGTCCGCCGTGGGGGCTTTCCCCCGGGCGGTTCCGGCTCCGCGATGGTCTCCGCGCGCGGCAGTCCCATCAGGGCCTCTGTCCACGCCTGGGCGGCGAGGTCGGGCGAGAGGGAGCCGCAGTAGCCCACCTCCACCGGGCTCTCCCGCAGCCAGGCATGGTAACGGTTGTTCAGACGGCCGATGCGGACGGCCTCCAGATTCCGCGCACTGCCCATCCGTCCGACGGTGACCGGCTCCCCGGGGCACATCTTTTCCACCAGACGTGAGAAAACGGCCTGCACTGGGTCGCCCTCCTCCTGCGCAAGCGACGTGAGCAGGCGCTGGCGGGCGGCCTCCAGATGGTCCCCGCGCAGGCGGCCGTTTCTCGTGGCGGGGCGGACGAGCAGGCTGCCGAGCAGACCGGCAGCCTCGCGGCAGAGCGGCGTGCGGTCCGGCACGAGGGCGTCGTCCAGAAAGACGGCCTCGAAGCCGGCGATCTGACGCTCCCCCTCCAGCGCCACGACGGGAGAGACGGATGCGCCGTAGAGCGCATCCAGCGCGCCGCGCAGCAGACGCCGGTCGGGCAGACGGGCGGAGCCGCCCAGAAGGACGGAGGGCAGCAGGGCGGTCACGGCGGCGGTCTCCCGGCGCAGCTGGGTGTGCAGGCAGAGCGACCAGACGCTGCGCTTATAGGCGCGCGTCTGAAGCGCCGTCAGCCGGACGCCCGGCATCAGCCCGATGCGGACTGGTTGCAGCATGAGAGCACCCCCCTTGTGTGTTTTCTGAGGATATGCGAGGAACAGAGCCTCAGAAACGGCGGATTTGGCAGACACTATTATACATCCTTTTCCACCGTTGTTCCACCATTTTTTGCCCGCTCCGGCAGGACCAGCTCAAGGAAGTGCTCTCCGCACAGCGCGTCGAGGGGGACGCCGCCCTGCTGCGGATGTCCGTCCAGCGTCAGCCCTGCCGGCGCGCCGCGCCGGACTGTGATGTGGAGGGTAAAGCGCGCTCCCTCCCACCGGGCGGTGTAGCCCGGCCAGCTGTCCGGGAGATTGGGCTCCAGACAGAGCGCCCCGCCCCGCAGCCGGAGGCCGAGCAGGCCGCGCGTGGCGGCCTGGCAGTACCACCCCGCCGCGCCGGTATACCAGCTCCAGCCGCCGCGGCCCACTTGGCCGGGCGCGGTATAGACGTCTCCGGCGAGGACATAGGGCTCTGCGCGGTAGCGCTCGCTCGGGTGGCGCTCCGGGAGCAGGTCGAGCAGGAGGGCTGTGCCCGTCTCCCGCTCCCCCGCCTCCAGCAGGGCGAGGGCCAGCCAGCAGGCGGCGTGGGTGTACTGTCCGCCGTTTTCCCGCAGGCCGCCGGGATAGCCGCGCAGATAGCCGGGGTCACTCCGGCCGGAGAAGGGCGGGTCGAGCAGACGGACGAGCTGGTGCTTTCGGTCGTAGAGCCGCTCCGCCGCGGCGCGCACCGCCTGCCGGGCGAGCTCCTGGTCGGGAGAGGGGGCGAAGACGGCGAAGGACTGGGAGATGGAGTCGATCGCGCACTCGGCGTTCCGGTGACTGCCGACGGGGTTTCCGTCGTCGTCATAGGCGCGCAGATACCACCTGCCGTCCCAGGCGGCAGCCGCCTGCTGCGCCAATTGGCCCGCGAGGGACCGGTAGCGCTCCGCCCGTCCCCCCTCCCCCATCTGCGCGCAGAGCGGGACAAAGGTGCGCAGCGTGAGGGAGAGAAACCACGTCAGCCAGACGCTCTCTCCCCGGCCCTGTGCCCCGAGGCGGTTCATGCCGTCGTTCCAGTCCCCCGCGCCCATCCGGCACAGCCCGTGCGCACCGACGCCGCGGTTCAGGACGCACTCGACGGCCTGGACGGCATGCCGGTAGAGGGTCTCACATTCCTCCGTGGGCGTCCAGATGAGATAACGCTCCTGCTCGCCCTCCCGCAGCGCCTCTCCCTGGAGATAGGGGACGCGCTCGGCGGCGAGGGAGAGGTCCCCCGTCTCCTCCGTCCAGCGGCCGAGGACGTAGGGCAGCCAGAGCAGGTCGTCGCTGATGCGGGTGCGCACGCCGCGCATCGCACCGCCCGCCTCTCGAGGCGGGTGCCACCAGTGCAGCACGTCCCCCTCCCGGAACTGGCAGCGGGCCGCCCGGCGCAGCTGTGCGCGGACCGTCTCCCGGTCATAGGGAATCAGGGCGAGCGCGTCCTGAAGCTGGTCCCGAAAGCCGTAGGCCCCGCCGCACTGGTACAGGCCGCTGCGCGCGAGCATCCGCCCGGCGAGCGTCTGATACCGCCCCCAGAAGGAGAGATAGTGATCCAGCGCCGGCTCCGGGGTCTGCACCGTGAGAGAGGCGGTCCGCGCGCGCCACCACCGCTCTGTCTCCCCCAGAAGCTCTGCCGCCCGGGCGGCGGGGAGGTCCTCTATGGTCAGCCCGGCCAGCAGGGTCAGCTCGCTGCCGGCGGGATAGCGCAGCTCTGCCATGCCGCGGCGGAAGGACCAGCCTGCCGCCGGACAGGAGGCGGAGAGATAGACCGTCTCCCCCGCCATCGTGCCCGCCGGATTTTCCAGCCGCAGCCCGCCCGCGCAGGGCTGGCAGCGGACCCAGAGGCGGTGCGCCTCCCGCTGGGCGAGCTGGGGGCGCATGCGCCAGAGCAGGCAGTCCTCCGCTCCGGCACCTTCGATTTGAACCCGGAACACCCGGACTGGACGCTCCGGCGGGAGAAAGGCGGTGAGGGTGACCGTGCGCCCGGCAAAGGACTTCCTCCATCGCGCCCAGCCCGGACCGTAGGTGACGGTGACCGGGTGGCCGTCCCGCCGGGCAAAGAGGGAGACCTCTCCCCCCTCCCAGCGCAGCAGCAGGTCCTCCGGGCCGGAGAGGGCGACAGGGTCGTTCTCCCATGGGGTGATCTGACCGAGTTGGGCGTTGCGCGCCCAGAGGTGGCCGGCGCCCGCCTCGTCACAGCGCCAGCCGAGCTGGCGATTGGTGAGGATGTGGCTCCAGCGCAGCGGCGGGAGGCCGCCCTGCATCCGCAGGACGAAGCGGCAGTCCTCCCAGTGCCAGTCCAGCGCGGCAGAGACCGGGGGGCGGACGGGAGAGATGGGCGACTCCTCTCCCGCCATCTCCCCCTGCTCCAGACGGTCGCCCGGATGCAGGACGGCGGACGCCATGCCGAGCACGGAGGCCCAGTCCGCGCGCGGCTCGGAGAGCAGATGGATCCCGCCCCGCCGCCCGAGGGCACGCTCCGCCCCCAGCGCGCGCAGATGGTCTGTGAAATGGGCGCGCAGCGGTTGGTGATAGCCTCCCCCCTCTGGCAGGAGGAGTGCGAGGTCAAAGGCAAAGCCGAGCCGGGAGAGAAAGGTGTGCATCGCCGCCAGCCGAAGCGCCTCCTCCGGCAGCTCCTCCGAGACGAGGCAGGCGGCGATCGGCAGGTCACCCGAGATGCCGGCCGGCCAGAGGCCCTCCTGTCCGGCTGCCTGCCCCTCCTTCCCCCGCTGTCCGGGCGAGAGGAGGCGGGAGAGGAGGACAAAGGCGGCGGTGATCTCCCCGCGGGT
Source organism: uncultured Eubacteriales bacterium (assembly GCA_949283375.1). GTDB lineage: Bacteria > Bacillota > Clostridia > Oscillospirales > Oscillospiraceae > Onthomonas. The sequence continues at coordinate 99,002 of CASDSM010000016.1, forward strand.
GAGAGAGAGCTGGCGGGCCAGACGCTCCAGCCGGTCGGCCGTACGGTGGCGGCGCAGCGTGAGCAGGCCCTGGGCGGTCAGGCGGCTCTGGGAGAGCTCTCCCGCAGCGAGCGCCACGCGGAGGGTGAGCTTCTGCCCGGGCGAGAGGGAGAGCGCCTTCTCCAGTGCCAGACACGGGTCGAGCACCACCCCCTCGCGCGGCGCGTGGCGGATGGAGCCGCAGGTGAGATAGCGCTCCCGGTTGGTGGTCCAGGCGAGCGACTCCTCCTCCCAGAGCACGGTGAGGGCCGGCTGCTCCCGGCTGCGGCCGGGGGGACGGGTGAAGGCGACGCCGCAGCCCAGATAGCGGCTCTCCACGCACATCCGGGAAAAGGCGGGGTGGGCGGCGTACTCCTCCCAAGGGGCGAGGACCGGACGCAGCAGCAGGCAGAGCGTGCCCTCCAGCGCCGTGTGGGCCTGCAGGGTGATCGTGCGCAGTTCTCCGGCATGGAGGCGGTCCACCAGCACCTCCTCCCGGAGGGTGTAGTCTTTCCCGCGGCGGACCAGCGCGGTGCTGCCTGGTCCGTAGCGCCAGCGGAGGGAGGCTCCGGCGGATGGGAGGGGAAAGATCTGCTCCCGTCCGCCGGAGCGCGTCAGGGCGATCTCCAGGCCGTCCGGGTGGACAATGGTGCTCTGTCCGAGCGTGCTCCCACCCGCGCCGTTGGCGCAGAGGAGGACGGTGTAGCCGCCGTTGGAGAGCAGTCCCCAGACGGGCCGCTCCGGCTGAAATCCCTGGCCGGTCCGCTGCCAGGGGGCGCGGACGCCGGGACGGGGCCGGACCGGCTCCGGCGCCTGCCGCTCCGGATGGAGCACCGCCGCGCCGACAGGGACCTTCTCCTGCAGGAGCTCGCGGCAGGCACGCAGGTCGGGGCGTGAGAAGAAGAGTTGGGCGGGCGGCATTGTGCCCAGACAGCTCTGCACCGACAGCAGGCTCATGCCAAGGTGGTGGGCCATCCAGCACTGGACGATGAGCGGGTCCGACACCGTGCCGCCGCGTGCGGCGGTGAAGTCCAGCGCCTCATAGAAACCATATCTGCCCTCCGCGCCGAGCGCACGCAGGCGGCGCAGGTTGAGGACCGCCGCCTTCGGCTCGATGAGCAGGGCGAGAAAGGAGGCATAGGGGGCGGCGACCAGCTCGCTGTCCAGGCCGTGGCGCAGTCCGAGGGCGGCGACGCCGTGCGCCTTATACTGATAGCTCTGCCCGGCATCGAGGGCGTAATAGCAGGACTCGGAGGCGCCCCACGGCGTCCTCGTCCGCCGCCCGCGGCGGCGCTGTGCGGCGAGGCAGAAGCGTAGGCTCTCATAGAGCAGGGAGTCCTCATAACAGGGCAGGAAGAGTTGGGGCAGCAGATACTCAAACATCGTTCCGGTCCAGGAGGCCATGCCGGTATACCGCCCCTGCTGGACCAGCGCGCGGGAGAGCTGCTGCCAGTGCCGCACGGGGACCTCACCCCAGGCGACGGCCAGATAACTCGTCAGGCGGGCCTCGCTGGCCATGAGGTCGTAGTGATTGGGCTGGTATGCGCCCCGGGCCGGATCGTAGCCGACGTAGAACAGTCCTCTGCCGCTGTCATAGAGCGCGGCAAAGTCCATCTCCTCCGCCAGCCGGGACGCGGTCCGGGCGAGGTCTTCCTCTCCCAGACGGCGCAGGCCGGCGGCGAGGGCGATCAGGCAGGCGCAGAGATTGCCGCTGTCCACGGTGGAGATATAGTCCGGCGCGAGCGGCCGGGCGGTACGGATGTCGTACCAGTTGTAGAGGTGGCCGCGCCAGCGCGGCAGGGCGGCGATGGCGTCCAGCTGGCGGGCGATCAGCTCCACCGCCCGCTGCCGGGAGGTCAGATGGAGGTCCAGCGCCGCAAGGCAGGCGAGCAGGGCAAGGCCCAGATTGGTGGGCGAGGTGCGCGGCGCAGCCCCCCGGTCCGGCATGGCCTGTACGTTGTCCGGGATGAGGTAGTGATATTCCGGACGGAGATACTGGTCAAAATACGGCCAGATGAGGGCGGCCTCGTGGAGCAGAAAGGCGCGGTCCCCCTCCGAGAGCACCTCCCGGCGTCCGGCGGGGCGTCCGAGGCGGCGGAAGAGGACGGGGCTGAGCAGCCAGCAGAGCCCGGCAAGCCTGCCTGCGGCCCCGTGAGCGCCGGTCAGCAGCGCCGCCCCCACCGCCAGAGCAGGCCAGAAGACGCCCAGCCATGCAAGGAGGCCTTCCTCTCGCCCATTCTGGCCGCTGGTGACCCATTCGAGCAGACGGCGGCGGCTCACCGCCATGCGCCAGAGCGCAGCGCCGGCGGCGGAGAGAGCGGCGGCGGCCTGAAGCGGGAGAAAGAGCAGCTGAGCGGCCATGCGGACCGCAGCGCCGGAGAGTCCGGCATAGAGGCCGGAGCGGTAGCGCCGGAAGCAGCCCTGTCCCCGGCGGCCGGCCAGCTCCGCCGCCGTACAGAGCAGGTGGGAGGCCGCCGAGACGAGCGCCGTCACCGCCGCCGCCGTGAGCAGCGGTCCGCCAAAGAGCAGTCCGAGCAGGAGGGCCAGCAGGGTGGCGGGCGGCACAAGGGAGCGGCGGAGGTTGTCCGCCAGCTTCCAGCGGTCCAGGCGGCCGAGGGGGTTGCGCTCCCGCGCCCCGCGCCCGTTTTTCACCCATCGTCCCAGCCAGGGCAGGAGCTGCCAGTCCCCCCGGACCCAGCGGTGATAGCGCCCCAGCCAGGCGGCGGCGTTGGGCGGACAGCCGTCCATCCACTCCACTGTGCTGCAATAGCCGGTGCGCAGATAGGCCCCCTCCAGCAGGTCGTGGGAGAGGACCTGTCCCTCCGGCAGACGTCCGTCCAGACAGGCGGCGTACGCGTCCAGATGGAGCAGCCCCTTGCCCTGAAAGCTCGCGCGGTCGAACAGGTCGTGATAGAGGTCGCTGGCGCAGCAGCGGTAGGGGTCCATGCCGCCCTGACCGGAAAAGAGGCGGGCAAACTCCGTCGCCCCCGCCGCCGCAAGCTCCGGCTCCACCCGGGGCTGCAGGATGCCGTAGCCCTGTGTGACCACGCCCCGCTCCCGGTCGACCTCCGGGCGGTTGAGCGGGTGGAGCATCATGCCGGCCAGCTGCACGACCGACTGGATGGTGAGCACGGTGTCCCGGTCAAGCAGGAGGAGAAAGCGCACCCGCCGCAGCTGCTCCGGCTCCCCGGCAAGCGCCTGGACCTGGGAGGGACAGCCGCGCAGCAGGCGGGCGAGCTCCTCCACCGCCCCGCGCTTGCGCTCCCGCCCACGGTAACAGCCGTCCTGCGCGGCATACTCCGGCGGGCGGAAGAGGAGGTGGAAATGGACGCCGTGGCGGCGGTTGAGCCCCTCAATCTGACTGCGCAGGTCCTCCAGCAGCGCCCGCCCGGCCTCTGTCATGGGATGAGGGGCGTCCGGCAGGTCGGCCAGGACGCCGTAGGACACCTCCTCCCCCGCCTGCCGGTTGGTCAGGTAGTACCGCTCCAGCCGTTCGGCCAGATCCCCGGGACAGGAGGGGCCGGTGAGCAGGGAGACGATGACGCAGAGCGTCCTCCCCTCCGGGGGCACGCTGCCGCGCAGCTCCATCCGAAAGACCGGCCGCGGCGGGACCAGATGGAGGAGGAGAAAGTCAAGCCCACTCTTTACCAGCTCGGAGACGGGGAGAAGAAAGAGAAAAATGGCCCACCACCGGCGCAGCAAAATCCCCGCCCAGATGGAGAACCCGGCCGTCAGGACCGCCAGCAGGGAGAGATACCAGCCGCACCGCTCTGTCCGGGCGGGACGCCCCAGCGGGGCGCGGAAGAGATACCAGCCGATGTGGGACCGCTCCCCCTCCCCTGCCTGTGCAAGCTCCAGCACCCGCTGCGCGCAGGCGGTCTGGCTCATGTGCGCCCGGCGCGCCAGGCGGCAGAGGCGTGTGCGGTAGCCATGGCGGCTGGCGGCGTCCATCTCCGGATAGACGCCGGCGGGGTCGAGCCGAAAGAGGCGGTCCACCTCGCTCATCGGCTCCAGGGCGGGGCGAAGGTCGGCGCGCAGCAGCAGGCGCAGCCGCTCCAGAAGGGAGCGCAGTTCCCCCTCCCAGTCTCTCTGAGAGAGGGCGGACTGCGCCGCGCGCTCCAGCGCCTCTCCGGTCTGGCGGAGACGGGAGATCAGCCCCGCCATGACCGCCTGCGCCAGCAGCTCCAGCTCCCCCTCCTCCAGCGGCTGGACCGTCTGGATGCCGGAGAGATAGGCGGTCAACCGGTCTGTCTCCAGGCTGTCGAGCGTGCAGAGCGCGTCGCCCAGCTGCTCCAGGCGGAGTACGCGGCCCCCGGCGCGCACCGCCGGAAGACGCCGGGCGCGCATCACGTGGCAGACGGATGCCCCCGCGCGGCGGACCAGATAGTGGTTTTCCAGCAGCCACCGGACCGCGCCGGGCACGCTCTGCTCCGTATGGCGGCGCTCCAGCCGGCGGCAAAGCGCCTCGAGCGCCGCGAGATCGTCGCGCACGCGGCGGCGCAGCACGCGGGCGGAGAGCCGTCCGTCGAGCACCCAGGCGTTGGCCAGCGCCTCGCCCCAGACGCGCTCCCGGCTGCGAGATCCATCCTTCATCAGAGATCCCTCCCTCGGCGGGCGGCGTTGCCCGCCGCCCAATAGGTGCATTTTTCCCGCAAATATCCCGCCTCATTCTCAAAAAAACGGCGATCTCCTCTTGACAACGGATGAGAAATATAGTATAGTATCGGCTTGTAAAGCGCCTTGGCTTTACAAAATGATTCAGGAGGCGTCCCATGAAGGATCAGGCCTTTCGCATGACCATGCTCTTTGATTTCTACGGCGATTTGCTCACCGAGCGTCAGCGGGAGTTCTACGACCTGTATCACAATGAGGACCTCTCTCTGGCGGAGATCGCGGAGAACTACGGCATCACCCGGCAGGGGGTGCGCGACGTGATCATCCGCGCCGAGGCCATCCTGAACGATTTTGAGGAAAAGACCGGCATCGTTGCCCGGTTCCTGCGCACACGCAGCGCGCTGGAGCAGATCGAACGGCTGACGGCTGAGATCGATCAGCGCAACCAGACCCGGCTGCACGACCTGCAGCTCTCCCAGCTGACCGGCGAGATCCGGCGGCAGATCGGCAGTCTGGAGGAGTGACCGGCCGCACACGGCGCGGCGGCGACTGAGAAAGGAGCATTTTCGCCCATGGCCTTTGAAGGTTTGACGGAAAAACTCAATGCCGTATTCTCCCGGCTGCGCGGAAAAGGCCATCTCACCGAGTCGGACGTCCGTGAGGCGATGCGGGAGATCCGGCTGGCCCTGCTGGAGGCGGACGTCAGCTATCCGGTGGTCAAGGACTTCGTCCGCACGGTGACGGAACGTGCCATCGGCGCGGACGTGATGGAGTCCCTGACGCCGGGGCAGATGGTGGTCAAGATCGTCAATGAGGAGCTGATCGCCCTCATGGGCGGCGAGGCCGCCGGGCTGAACATCTCCAAGGACGGGCCGACGGTGGTCATGATGGTGGGCCTGCAGGGCTCCGGCAAGACGACCAACGGCGCCAAACTCGCCGGGATGCTCAAGAAGAAGGGCAAGCGCCCCCTCCTGGTCGCCTGCGACGTGTACCGCCCGGCCGCCATCGACCAGCTCGAGGTAGTGGGCCGTCAGGTGGGTGTGCCCGTCTTCCAGATGGGGCAGATCGACCCGGTGGAGATCGCGACGGCCGCCGTGGCGCATGCCAGGCAGCACGCGAACGATGTGGTCTTTCTGGATACCGCCGGCCGCCTGCACATCGACGAGGCGCTGATGGACGAGCTGCGGCGGATCAAGGCCGCAGTGGAGCCGCAGGAGATCCTCCTCGTGGTGGACGCGATGATCGGTCAGGATGCGGTGAACGCCGCCTCCGCCTTTGATCAGGCCCTGGACCTGACCGGCGTGATGCTCACCAAGCTGGACGGCGACGCCCGCGGCGGCGCGGCCCTCTCGGTCAAGGCGACCACCGGCAAGCCGATCAAGTTTGTCGGTGTGGGCGAGAAGCTGGACGCGATCGAGGTCTTCTACCCCGACCGGATGGCGAGCCGTATCCTCGGCATGGGCGATGTGCTCTCCCTGATCGAGAAGGCGCAGACCACCCTGGATGAGAAAAAGGCCGCCGAGCTGGAGGAGAAGATCCGCCGGAACCGCTTCACCCTCCAGGACTACTATGACCAGCTCCTCCAGGTGCGCAAGATGGGTTCCGTGCGCGACATTCTCGGCATGATGCCGGGCATCAACGCCGCGCAGCTGGAGAACGCCAATATCGACGAGCGTGCCCTGGACCGCCTGCAGGCGATCATCCTCTCCATGACGCCCAAGGAACGGGATGACCCCTCCATTCTCAATGCCAGCCGCCGGCGGAGAATCGCCGCGGGCGCGGGCGTGCAGGTCGCCGACGTGAACCGGCTGATCCAGCAGTTTGAGATGATGCAGAAGCTCACCCGGCAGATGTCCGGCGGCAAGATGCCCAAGGGCATCCGCAAGCTGCTCGGGCGGATGAAGGGGATGCCCGGGATGGACTCCCCGGACATGATGGAGGCCCTGGGGCAGATGAGCTCCCCCGCCCCGCGCCATGTGCACACGCACAGCCACAACAAGAAGCGCAAGCGCAAAAAACGCTGATTTACGCCCGGGGAGCTTCCCCGGCGCGTCGATCATAGAGATTTGATTTCATTTGGAGGTGAAGGATAAATGGTTAAAATCAGACTGCGCCGCATGGGCGCCAAGAAGGCTCCGTTCTACCGTATCGTGGTGGCTGACTCCCGCTATCCCCGCGACGGCCGTTTCATTGAGCAGCTGGGCACCTATGATCCCCTGAAGGAGCCGGCGGAGATCAGCGTGGACGCCGAGCGCGCCCAGGCCTGGATCAAGACCGGCGCTCAGCCCACGGACACCGTCAAGCGTCTGTTCAAGACCGCCGGTGTGCTCTAAGCCCCGGGAGGAGTAGCGTTCATGAAAGAGCTCTTGGCTTACGTCGCGCAGAGCCTGGTGGACCACCCCGAGCAGGTGGACGTCAAGGAGATCGACTGCGACGGCGAGGTGATTCTGGAGCTGCATGTGGCGCCGGAGGATATGGGCAAGGTGATCGGCCGTCAGGGCCGGATCGCCAAGGAGATCCGTACCATCGTGCGCTCCCTCGCGCAGCGGAAGAACACCAGAGTCTCCGTGGAGATTATGGACTGAGGAGAAGCGCGGAGTGCATACTGCACTCCGCTTTTTCCGTTTTTGGAAGAACCATAGGAGGTGGCAGGATGAACGAACCCATGCTGGAAGTGGGAAAGATACTCAACACCCACGGGGTGCGCGGCGAGGTCAAGGTGCAGTCCTGGTGCGACAGCCCGGAGGTGCTTTGTGCGCTGGAGTCCGTCCAGATCGGGCCGCGGGCCTACCGAGTCCTCCGCGGCCGGGTGCACGGCGGCTTTGCCCTGCTCACGCTGGAGGGCGTTGACACGATGGATGCGGCGCTGGCGCTGAAGAACCGCGTCCTCCTGGCCCGGCGGGAGGACATGCCCGTTGAGGAGGGGGTGCACTTCGTCGTTGACCTGATCGGGCTGGAGGCCCGCCACGCGGAGACAGGCGAGGTGCTCGGCCGGGTGACGGATGTGCTGGAATATCCCGCGCACGATCTCTATGTCGTGGAGGGGGAAAAGCGCTATCTCATCCCGGATGTGCCCGCCTTTGTCCGCGCGGTCTGCCCGGAGGAGGGCTATATCGCCTTCACGCCGCTGGAAGGGATGGGTGAGTGATGTATCACATCGACATCATGACCCTCTTCCCGGACACGGTGGGCGACATGCTCTGCGAGTCCATTCTCGGCCGGGCGCAGGAGCGGGGACATATCCGCATCGACTGCCACCAGATCCGGGACTACACCGTCAACAAGCAGAAGCAGGTGGACGACTACCCCTACGGCGGCGGGCGCGGCGCGGTGATGCAGGCAGACCCCCTCTACCGCTGCTGGGAGCATCTCTGCCGGGAGGCGGGAGAGCGGGTGCACACCATCTTCCTCTCCCCCTGCGGGAAGACCTTCTGCCAGCAGGACGCCAAGCGGCTGAGTACGGAATACCAGCGGCTCATCCTCGTCTGCGGACACTATGAGGGGATCGACCAGCGCTTTATCGACGAGTGTGTGGATGAGGAGATCTCGCTGGGGGACTTCGTCCTCACCGGCGGGGAAATCGCCGCGATGGCGGTGGCGGACGCGGTCTGCCGCCTGGTGCCCGGCGTCCTGCCCGACCCGGAGTGCTATGAGGACGAGAGCCACTGGAACGGGATGCTGGAATACCCGCAGTACTCCCGTCCGGAGGAGTGGCACGGGCGGAAGGTCCCCCCTATTCTGCTCTCCGGCCATCACGCGAACATCGCCCGGTGGCGGCGCAAGCAGTCCATCCTCCGCACGCGGGAGAGGCGGCCTGATCTCTATGAGAAGCTGGACCTCTCCTCCAAACAGGACAGGAAGCTGCTGGCCGAGCTGGAGGCGGAGCAGGCAGCGGCGCAGGGAGACGGCGCACAATAGACAGAACATAACCGGCTCAGGAGAGAGACACTTCCCTCCTGAGCCGGTTTTCTCCGTCTTGTGAAATAATTCGCTTATCTGCTGCCCTTTCCGGACAGCAGGACAAAGGTGACGCCGTTGTTGTACCGGTCGAGATCTCCATCCTGCCGCAGGGCGTCGCAGATGAGAAAGGCGCGCCGGGTCTCCTCGTGGAAGATGGAGAAGTCCTCCCCGCAGATGAAGCCGGCGATCTCCCCGCGCGCACGGCGCGCCGCGAGCTCCCGGCGCACAGCGGTGCGGATCTTCCCTCCCGTCCCGGAGGAGCCGTAGCCGTGGATCAGCTTGACGGCCGCCACCCCCATCCGGCGGCTGGTGTAGAGCTCCCCCTCCAGCCAGCGCAGGGCGGTGCTCACCTGGGGCATCCCCTGCTCCAGGTTGACGATGCGCAGTCCTTTCGGCATATCGGTCCCTCCCAGTCACTCCGCCGCCGGGCGGGGCAGGGTGACGTAGGTGGGGGTGTGGCCGGTCGAGGCGAGATAGGCGAGCATATCCCCCGCGTCCAGACGGAGGGTGGAGGTGCTGATGCCCGGGTGGCCGCTGATGCAGGTGTCCTCCAGCAGTTCGCGGTCGATCACCAGACGGACCTTCTCATCCCGGTCAAAGAGCAGCTCGAGGGCGCTGACCGAGCCGGGGGTGGTGTCCAGCAGCCTGGTCATGGCGTCCGGCTCGGCAAAGGAGAGACGGGAGACCCCGAGCTGGGCGGAGAGATCCTTCGTCTTAAAGGGCTTGTCGCCCGGCATCATGAGCAGGTAGTAGTCCGTCTTCTGCCGGTTGCACAGCAGGAGATTCTTGCAGATGCGCGCGCCGAGCACCCGCTCGACCTCCAGGCAGTCGGCCATATTGTCCGCGTGGTCGTGATCGACGCGCAGATAGCTGATGCCGAGCTCATCCAGACGGTCGAAGATGGCCTCTTCCACGGCAGAACGGCGCTGCCGTGGACGGCCCTGAAAGACAGTTTCATTGACATGCATGGAACACAACATCCTTTCCGCCGCTTGCCACCGTGCCCGGTCAGGGGGTACAATGGGTGCGGGGTGATGAGATGAAAAATTATTGTCTGACGCTGGCCTACGACGGCAGCCGCTATCAGGGCTGGCAGGGCCAGGGGAATACGGAGCACACCATTCAGGCCCGCGTCGCGGCGGTGCTGGAGCGGATGTGCGGCCATCCGGCGGACGTGCAGGCCTCCGGCCGGACGGACGCGGGGGTGCATGCGCTGGGCCAGGTGGCGACCGTCCGGCTGGAGACCGGCCTGACCTGCGGGGAGATCCTGGACTATCTCAACCGCTATCTGCCGCAGGACATCGGCGCGCTCGCCGTCGAGGAGGCGCCGGAGCGCTTTCACGCGCGCCTGAGCGCCTGCTATAAGACCTACCGCTATCAGATCTGGAACAGTCCCGCGCCGGACGTCTTCGGTCGGAAATACCGCCTCGCGCTGCCAGAGCCGCTCAATCTCGACGCGATGGGGCGCGCCGCCCGCCTGCTGGAGGGGGAGCACGACTTTCGCTCCTTCTGCGGCCTGACGCGCTTTCGCAAGTCCACCGTGCGGACGGTTTACGCCATCGGGCTTGACCGGTTAGAAGAGGTGGTGACCCTCTGCTTCACCGGAAACGGCTTTCTGAACCGGATGGTGCGCATCCTCTCCGCCGTCCTGGTGGAGGTCGGGCTGGGACACAGACCGCCGGAGTGGGCCGCTGAGGTGCTCGCGGCGCGGGAGCGCGCGGCAGCTCCGGGCGCACTCGCGCCGCAGGGGCTCTTTCTCGAGTCGGTGAGTTATGAGCCCTACCGCCCCGTCAGGCTTCCAGGCTGATGGGCAGCTCGAGATTCAGGTAGGCAAAGAGCTCGGAGATGGCGCTCTTTGTCTCGTCTGACAGCGAGGCGAGCGACAGATCCAGTTCGATCACCGTATAGGTCGCGCAGCCGCCGGGCCGGTAGGCGATGATGATCCGCCCCTCCGGGTCGCTGAAGTCATCTCTCCGGTAGCTGAAGCCCTGTGCGGCGCTCATCCCATCGGAAGAGCGGGATACCTCGGAGATGTCCTGCACGAGCAGGTATCCGGAGGTGTCGATAAAGGTGGAATAATATGCCTCGATCTGGGAGGCGGCAACAGCAGAGGCGTTCTCCCCCGCTGTCTCCGTTTCAAAGATCTGGGTCCAGCCGGGGCCGTGCAGCGTGAGCTGGGTGATCTGCGCTCCGTCTCCGGCGATGCTGGAGACCTCGTTGGAGAGATAGCCGTTGAGCACCGGCAGCATCTCAGCGACGCCGTCCTCCGGAACAAACTGGATGGTGGAGATACCGGTATATCCCGGTGCCCCGGAGACCGTCATCGGCATCAGCTCCTGCTCGGAGCCCACCTCAAGCATGCCTTCCGCCTGCATATCCTGCGTCCCGTCATAGGCCTCGCCGATGTACTGCCAGGAGAAGGTCGTCAGATAATAGAGCCACGCATCGTAGGCGCCAAACTCCATATAGTCCTCCGGCTCGGAGACCGGCTGCTCCCCGCACGGCGTCAGCGTGAGGCTCCACGTCTCCTCTGCGCGGGTCATGCTGGCCTGATATGCGCCGTCCTCCGTCCGGCTGACGGCGGCAGAGAGACCGCCCTCCACCGCTGCGCCGCTCTCCAGCCATTCCGACAGGCTGGACCACCAGGTGCCCAGCAGCATGGTCGGGTCCCAGGTGGTGGCCAGCGTCAGCTCCGGCTGTGCGTCCGTCACGGCGAGAACCGCCGACTGCCAGTCCGCCTCTGTGGCGACCAGGTCCTCCGCCACATGGATCAGGGCGGTTTGGTAGTCTGCCTCCGACAGCTCGAGCGAGCAGCTCTCCCCCTCGGAGGAGATGCTGTCGCTGAGGTCAGACCGGGTGCTGTGCCAGAGATTGCGCAGCAGGTCCGCCAGAGAGGGCGAACCGTCCCAGAAGTTGCCCTGCCACTGATAGAGCACCCAGTCATCCGTCTGCTCATAGAGAAAGTCGTCGATTTCTCCTTCGCGCAGGTCGAGCAGGGGGAAGGCCAGCGCACGGGTGGCCATCGCCTCGACGTTGAGCCAGATATCGTTCCCGTCGATGCGCAGCTCGGTCCACAGCCCGTCCGTCGCCTCGCCGGTCCCCTGGAGCGTCACGGTGAGATCTGCCGTCTGGCTGGAGCGGCAGACAAAGCCCTCCACCACCATGCTGGCCCCGTGATAGGGCATACGCAGCGAGATGCGCGCGTTTTCCAGCTGCGTCATCTCATCGACCATATCGTAAAATTGGTCTGCCGCCGGATTGCCGCAGGCCGACAGGCCGGCCAGCAGGATCGCCAGGACAAGGACCAGAGAGAGTATTCTGCGTCTCATTCCACTTACCTCCCAGAGAACGGGCCGCGCAGGCGGCCGGTGGGCATCGCTGCCTTGGGTCACATAGTACCTCTTTTTCCGGCGCGTTGTCAAGAAGCGGTGGAAGTCTTAAAGAATTATTTACGATATCCCGCTGCTCTGCGTTTTTCTGACGCGGGGCAAAAAAGCCGTCTTCCCATGCGATGGGAAGACGGCCGGAGCCGGGTGTCAGCATGAGGGTCGGTAGATGGCGTTCAGATAGTCAGACACAATGTCCTCTGCGGTGACGGTCGTCACACCTCCGCTGGCCAGCAGGTGCAGCAGGCGCTCTGCCTCGTCCCGGTGCATGGTGATATGGCGGATCGCCTCCTCAGAGCCGGTGCTGTCGGTGATGGCGATGCCAAAGCTCTCCCCCCAGCAGGTCTGGTCGGTCAGCAGCCAGTAATCGAGGCTCAGGCGGCGGCCGTCCTCCAGCTCCAGCATCTGCTCGGTCTGCCATTCCCGTTTCATCCCGCATACCCCCATATCAGGTGGAATATACTCTGCCGTCATGCGTATTGAACAGTTGATTCATTAGACATTATTATAGCGAATTTTTCCATTTTTCAAAGGAAAAATTATCGCAGAGTTCGACAATTGCGCTGTCGCCGGAAGTCAGGAGGATGTGCTTTTTGTCCATCGGCGTCAAAGAGGGCCGCTTTGCGTCTGAAAATTCTGAAAAAACGGCTGACCGGAATATCATTTTCCGGTCAGCCGTTTTCAGATCGCTGTGGCGCTGCGGGGTCGGAGGCCAGCTCCGCCGCCGCCTCCTGATAGCTGGGGTAGTCGTAGAGGGCGTTGAGTACTTCCAGAAGCGCGTTTGTCGTGAGCCGCTCCGGCAGGTGCAGCCTGGCCTGGAGCGCGGCGCGGCGGGCTGCGCTGTCCGGACGGCCCGTCAGGCCGTCGCGGAAAAAGTCCGCCTTGGTGATTGCCCGCGTGCGCGCGCCGTCCGATGCCGGCCCATCCAGGACGGTCGCCCCCGCCCGGAGCAGGGCGTCCACCAGGACCTGCGGCGGCATCCCCTCGACGCCGAGCTTGCCCTCTCTCCCGGGACGGCGCTTGCGGCGCTCCTTGCCGTAGACGTCCGGGATATAGGCCTGCCTGACCCCATCGGCGGGGAGCATCCCCTTGAGGTGATTGCGGATGAGAAAGCCGGCTCCATCGCTGTCGGTGAGCAGGATCAGCCCGCGCTTCCGGGCCAGCTCCGCCAGCAGGGTGCGCTTTTCCCCATTATGGAAGATGGCAAAGCCATCGGTCTGGATGATCAGGGCGTCCACCACCTGGGAGAGGGCGTTCTTGTCATAGCGCCCCTCGACCACGATGGCCTCCCGGATGCGGATCACCTGCGCACCCCGCTGCGCTGGCGGGCGGACTGGGCGAGGGTGAGCAGAAGCTCGGTGAGCACCTCTTCCCCGTCGCGGCCCCCCAGCTTCATGGCGAGGTCTGCCTCCTGGACCAGGCGGACCGCCTCCCGGCACCACGCGAGTTCGTAGCGCCGGGCGGTCTGCAGCAGCTTGCGGGCCTGCCAGCCGCCGCGCATCCCCCACAGCTCGACGAGGTAGCTCTCCCCTTGCCGGGCTTCCAGCGCGAGGCGGGCGCTCCAGATCTGCCGGAGCTGGCGGCCGACGGCGGCGAGGATATAGATCGGGCTCTCCCCCATCCGGCAGAGTTCTCCGAGGAGGGACATCGCCCGGTCATAGTCGCCCGCGCCGATGGCGTCCGTCATCTGAAAGGCGCGCGCGTCGAGCACCGGGTCGGCCACCGCGTCGATGTCCGCGCGGGTGACCTCTTTCCCCTTGGCGTAGGCCCCCACCTTGTCCAGCTCCCCGGCCAGACTGGTCATCAGCCCGCCGCAGAGGAAGGTGAGGTACTCCGCCGTGGTATTGTCGATCTCCTTATCCCAGTCATGGCGCAGGCGGCGGCGCATCCAGCTGTTCAGGTCGCTCTGGCTCTGCTGGGCGAACTCCACCACTTGGGCCTTCTCCTTCAGGAGTTTGCCCAGGCGGGTGGAGGCGTTGGCGGACCAGCTGATCTGGTCATAGACGAAGACGAGGCAGACGTACTCCGGCAGGTCGCCCAGCAGGCCGAGAAGCTCGGCCTGCCGGTCCTTGTTCTGGAAGAGGTCGTAGTCATAGACCAGCACCAGAGAGCGCTCACTCATCACCGGCACCGCCTCCACCGCCTGCTCCAGCGTGCGGAATTCCAGCTCTTTTCCCTGGAAGCTGTGGAGGTTAAACGCCTCCATCGGTCCATCGGAGGTCTCCTTCCGGAGGGACTCCAGATAGTGCTCTCGCAGGAAGTCCTCCGGACCGTAGAAGATATAGAGCTGGCCAGGGGTGTGCGCCTTGAGGTCCTGCTTCAGGCGCCGTAACGCCTCGCCCGCATCCTTCTTTTTCGGCGGCATGGGCCGATCAGCCCGGAGGCCAGGTCATGTCGCGGCCCGCGAGCACATGGAAGTGCAGATGGGGGACGGACTGACCCGCCTGCGCGCCGCAGTTGGAGACCACGCGGAAGTCGCTGATGCCCAGCTTCTTCGTCACCCTGGCGATCACCTCCAGGCAGTGGGCGGCGACGGAGGCGTTCTCCGCCGTGATGGCCGCGCAGGAGGGGATGTGCTCCTTCGGGATGACGAGAAAATGGGTCGGGGCCTGGGGGTCGATGTCGTAGAAGGCGTAGACCAACTCGTCCTCATAGACCTTCTTCGAGGGGATCTCCCCCGCGGCGATGGCACAGAACAGGCAGCTCATGGATCATCGCTCCTTTCGTCAATGCAGTTTGCTGGCTCAGAGGCCCAGCTTCCCGGCCACAAAGTTGTCCACCGAGGCAAGGGCGTCGTCCAGCTTGAGGATGTCTTTGCCGCCACCCATGGCGGAGTCCGGCTTGCCGCCGCCCGAGCCGCCGCAGATCTGGGTCACGGAACGGATCAACTCGCCCGCCTTCACGCCGGCGGCGATCGCGCCCTTGCCGCAAACGGCCTGGAAGGTCAGCTTCTCGCCGTTGACGGTGGCGAGGACGGCGACGACGTTGGGCTCCTTGTCGCGCAGGAAATCGCCCAGCTTGCGCAGGTCGTTCGGGGTGCGGCCGGACAGGCTGGCGGTGATCACCTTCAGTCCGCCGATCTGCTTGGCGGCGAGGAGGTACTGGTTCGCCACGCCCTGCTCCTCGCGAGCCTTGAAACTCTCCACCATCTTGCGCAGCTGCTTGATCTCCTCCACCTGGGCGACCGCCTTGGCAGCCAGCTCCGTCGGACGGACCTTGAGGGCGGCGGCCAGGTCGAAGAACTGGTGCTCCGTGTTGAGGAGGCTCTCGAGGGTGCGCTTGCCGGTGGTCGCCTCGATGCGGCGCACGCCAGAGGCGATGGAGCCCTCGCTCACGATGTGGAAGGAGCCGGCCTTGGCGGTGTTATCCAGATGGGTGCCGCCGCAGAGCTCGACGGAGTAGCCGCCCATGTCCACCACGCGGACGCGGTCGCCGTACTTCTCAGTGAAGAGGGCCATGGCGCCCTTCTCCTTGGCCTCGTCCATGCTCATCTCCTCGGCGGAGACGGGGTAGCCGGCGAGGATCGCCTCGTTCACCAGGCGCTCGATCTGCACCAGATCCTTCCCCTCAATGGCGGCGAAGTGGGTGAAGTCAAAGCGCAGGTGGTCCGGCTCCACCAGAGAACCCGCCTGATGGACGTGGTCGCCGAGCACCTGCTGGAGCGCAGTCTGAAGCAGGTGGGTGGCGGAGTGGGCGCGGGCGATGGCGCGGCGGCGCTCCAGGTCGAGCTCGGCGCACACCTCATCCTCCAGAGAGAGGCTGCCGGAGCGCATCTGGCCGTAGTGGAGGTACTTGCCGCCCTTGGTCTTCTGGGTATCCGTGACCTCGAAGACGGACTCCCCGCGCACGATGCGGCCATGGTCGCCCACCTGGCCGCCCATCTCGGCGTAGAAGGGGGTCTGGTCGAGGACGAGGATGCCCTTTTTGCCGGCGTGGATGGTGCCGGAGAGCTCGCCGTCCTCCAGGATCGCCTCAATTTTGGCCGTCGAGCTGGTCTGGTCGTAGCCGGTGAAGCGGGTGGGGGTCTTGTCGATGTCGCCGAGGTCGATGTGCTCCCAGCCGAGGTCGCCGAGGGCCTTGCGCGCCTCGCGGGCGCGCTCCTTCTGCGCCTGCATCTCGGCGGCGAAGCCGTCCTTGTCCACCGTCATCCCCTCGTCGGCGCACATCTCCACCGTCAGGTCGATGGGGAAGCCGAAGGTGTCGTAGAGACGGAAGGCGTCCGAGCCGGAGAAGACGGTCTCCCCCTTCTCCTTGTGGCTGGCCAGCAGCTCGGCGAAGATGCGCAGGCCGCCCTCGATCGTGCGGGCGAAGTTCTCCTCCTCCGTGCGGATGACGCGGGTGATATACTCCTGACGCTCCACCAGCTCGGGGTAGGCGGTCTGGTTCTCGTGGATGACGGTGTCGCAGACCTCATAGAGGAAGGGATCGGTCACGCCGAGCAGGCGGCCGTGCCGGGCGGCGCGGCGCAGCAGGCGGCGCAAGACATAACCACGGCCCTCGTTGGACGGGCGCACCCCGTCGGAGATCATCATGGTCGCTGAACGGATGTGGTCGGTGATGATGCGCAGGGAGACGTCCTTCTCGTGGCTCTGGCCGTAATGCGCGCCGGTGATGGCGCTGACCTTGTTGGTGATGTTCATCACGGTGTCCACGTCAAAGAGGGAGTCCACCTCCTGGCAGACGCAGGCGAGGCGCTCGAGGCCCATGCCGGTGTCGATGTTCTTCTGAGCCAGCTCGGTGTAGTGGTTCTGGCCGTCGTTGTCAAACTGGGAGAAGACGATGTTCCAGACTTCAATATACCGGTCGCAGTCGCAGCCGACGGTGCAGCCCGGCTTGCCGCAGCCCTTCTCCGGGCCGCGGTCGTAGTAGATCTCGGAGCAGGGGCCGCAGGGGCCGGAGCCGTGCTCCCAGAAGTTGTCCTCCTTGCCGAACTTGAAAATGCGGTCCTCCGGGATGCCGATCACCTCGTGCCAGATGCGGAACGCCTCCTCGTCGGCGGGCGTGGTCTCGTTGCCCTCGAAGACGGAGGGATAGAGGCGGTCGGGGTCCAGGCCCACCCACTCCGGGCTGGTGAGGAACTCCCAGGCGAAGGGGATGGCCTCGGCCTTGAAGTAGTCGCCGAAGGAGAAGTTGCCCAGCATCTCAAAATAGGTGCCGTGGCGGGCAGTGTGGCCGATGTTCTCGATGTCGCCGGTGCGGATGCACTTCTGGCAGGTGGTCACGCGTCGGCGGGGCGGGATCTGCTCGCCGGTGAACCAAGGCTTCATCGGCGCCATGCCGGAGTTGATGAGCAGCAGCGAGGCGTCGTTTTGCGGGATGAGGGAGAAGCTGGGCAGGCGGAGATGGCCCTTGCTCTCAAAATAGCGCAGGAACATCTCACGCAGCTCATTTAAGCCGTAGGGAGTGGGTTTCTTCACGTTGATGACCTCCAGATGGGGCGTATGCCCCCAGAATTGATGTTTCAATGGGCGGCACAACAAAAAACGCCCCGCCCCGGCTCAGGGGCGGAGCGTCTGCTCCACGGTACCACCCTGATTGTCCCTCTCCGGAGAGAAGGACCTCTCAGCTCATCCGGTAACGGGGATGAATCGTCCCGCTCATCGCGGGCGGCTCGGAAGTGGCTGGCGCTGGGATGGCCGCGGGGCTTGCACCCTCCCCCCGCTCGCTTGGGTCCTCCGGTCGCGCCTGGCTTCGTCACAGCCTGTTTGGCATAACAATGGAATTGCGCGGCAGCCGCCGCACGAATAAACCGCAGCGTGGCTTATTCAGCAGAAATCATTATAACACATTTTACCCCGCTGTCAACCGCATTGCGGCAGGCAGATCAGGGGCTGAGCAGCACTTCCCGGCGCAGAAGGGAGAGCGGCGGGACCGCCTGGGGAAGCTGCATCCAGAAGCGCATCTGCGGGTGGCGCGGCTCGTCGAGGGCCTCCCCCTCCAGCGTCTGCATCCCGGGGGCGTCAAATGCGACAGGGCGGCAGTCTGGGCCCACCAGCTCCACCCGGTCCCCCGCGCGGAACTTATTGCGCAGCGAGAGCAAGGCGCGCCCCTCCGGGCTGCACTGCTCCACGACGGCGCAGACCTGCCAGTCGCGCAGATAGCGCGCATCGTCATAGTACTGGCCCGGCTGGCCGAACCAGAAGCCGGTGGAGTAGTGGCGGTGGCTCACCTTCTCCACCTCGTTGCGCCAGACCGGATCCACCGACCGTCCCGCGCCCACGTCGTCAAGCACATGGCGGTAGGCCCCGGTGACGATGGCGGCATAGTAGGCGCTCTTGGCCCGTCCCTCGATTTTGAGCGAGCTGAGGCCCGCCGCGCAGAGCTCTGGAATGTGGTCGATCATGCACATGTCGCGGCTGTTGAGGATGTAGGTCCCCTTCTCGTCCTCAAAGACGGGGAAGTACTCCCCCGGGCGTTTCTCCTCCACCAGATGGTACTGGTAGCGGCAGGGCTGAGCGCAGGCGCCGCGGCTGGCGTCCCGCCCGGTCATATAGTTGGACAGGAGGCAGCGGCCGGAGTAGCTCACGCACATCGCCCCGTGGACAAACGCCTCCAGCTCCAGGCTGGCGGGGGTCTTCGCGCGGATCTCGGCGACCTCCTCCAGGCTGAGCTCACGGGCGAGGATGACGCGGCTCGCGCCGAGGTCGTGCCAGGCGCGGGCGGTCTCATAGTTCGCGACGCTCGCCTGGGTGGAGATGTGCCGCTTGACATGGGGGGCATACCGGCCCGCCATGGTAAAGGCACCGAGGTCGGCGACGATGACGGCGTCCACCCCCGCGTCCTCCAGCGTCTCCAGCCAGGCGGGGAGGGCGGCGGCCTCGCCGTTGCGCGGCATGGTGTTCACCGTCACATGGCAGGCCACCCCTGCCGCCTTACAGCGGCGGACCGCCTCATAGAGTTCATCTCTGCTGAAATTTCCGGCAAAGGCGCGCATGCCAAACGCCGAGCCGGCCAGATAGACCGCATCGGCGCCGTAGGCAATCGCCATATTCAGCCGTTCCATGTCCCCTGCCGGGGCCAGCAGCTCCGGCAGGGGGAAATGCTCACGCTTCATCGGGCGTCTCGTCCGTCCCTTCTGCCTCTTCGGCCACGTCCTGTCCGCTCTCTACCAGGGCGCGGTACTCCATGAACTCCTCACCGGTGGAGAAGAAGTGGGTCTGACCGTCGTTGCCGAGGATGAAGTAGTAGTAAGTGGTCGAGTTGGGATAGAGCGCTGCCTCGATGGACTCCATGCCCGGATTGGAGATGGGGCCGGCGGGCAGGCCGGGATAGAGATAGGTGTTGTAGGGGCTGTCGATCGCCAGGTCGTCCTGGGTCAGCTCCTCCTTGCGCTCCTCGAGCAGGAACTGGATGGTGGAGTCCATCTGCAGATAGCCGTTGGTCTCTCCCTCCGTCTCCAGACGGTTGTAGATGACCGAGGCGATGTCCCGCTGGTCGGAGCCGTCCGTCTCCTCCTCGATGATGGAGGCGACGATCATGATCTCCCGCTGGGTATAGCCCAGACGCTCGGCGCGGGTGCGCATCTCGGCGTCAAACTTCTGGGAGTAGTTGTAGAGCATACGGGAGAGGGCGACGTGCGGATCGCCTCCCACATAGAACTCATAGGTGTCCGGGAAGAGATAGCCCTCCATCCAGTGGGGATCGTCCTGAGAGAGTCCCGCGAGGAAGGAGTAGTCATACTCCTCCGTCAGGGCGGCCTCCTCCAGCTCCTCCACGGTGCAGACGCCCTGCACCTCGAGCAGCTCGAAGATCTCCTCGACGGTATAGCCCTCCGGGATGGTGACGGTGACCGTCTCGCGCGTGGACGAACTGGCGCTGATGTTGCGCAGCAGCGCGCGGTAGTCCATGGAGGTGTTCAGCTCATAGGTGCCGCTGGAGATGCTCGAGGCCTTGTCGGTGAAGGCGGCGAAAATCTGAAAGATCAGCGGATACTCGATCAGACCCTCGTCATAGAGGCTCTGGGCGACATCGTCAATGCTCTCCCCCGCCTCGATGACCACGCTGGCGGAATGCTCCGGCTTGTCCAGCGCGAGCACATCGCCCGCCCAGCGCCAGCCGAGAGTGGCCAAAATAAAGGCGATGGCGAGGACGGAGACCACATAGAGGATGGCGACCAGAACGGTCACCCCCATGCTCCGGACCTTCCTGCGGCGGCGCGGCGCGGCGGCGTGTCGCTCCGTCGGCGCAGGTTCCGCGGCGGGGACCTCCTCCGGCCAGAATGCCTCCCCATCCGGCAGTTCCTCCGCTCCGGCAGCGGACGGACTGTCCATCTCCGGCGCGGACGGCTCCTCCCATACGTCCTCCGGGAGGGCAGCGGGCTCCCCGTCCGGCACGACATCATGGAGGGCGTCCGAATCAGGCCTGAAGCGGGCGTCGCCGGTCTCTCCCAGGTCGCGGGTGTGCTCGGGGTGGGATTCGGAATAGATGTTTTCCTGCTCAGACATTTCAGTCCCTCCTTATGGTCAGATGTGAATGCTGTGGTCAGGCCGGAAGACTCCGCGCTCCGTGACGACCAGGCAGACCGCCCGGTCATGCGCCTCGCGCGGGACGGCCTCCTGTAACAGGGCCTCCCGGCAGAGGCCGATGGTCAGTCCGCGGTAGCGGGCGAGAAACCGGTCGTAAAATCCGCCCCCCCTGCCCAGACGCCCACCCTGCCTGTCATAGCAGACGGCGGGGATCAGGGCGATCTCCGGCCAGCCGTCCTCCACCAGGGGACAGTCCCCGGAGGGCTCCAGCATGCCGTAGCGGTGGCGGACCAGCTGTGCCGGGCCGCAATAGCGCCGGAGCTCCAGCTCGTGCCCCGGCAGGCAGCGCGGCAGGCAGAGCTCTTTTCCGCGCGCCGTCAGGGCATCGAGCAGCAGACCGGTCTCCGGCTCTGTGCCCATGCCGCAAAAAAGCAGCAGGCGCTGCGCCCACTCCACCTGTGGCAGGCGGAGCAAGCGGTCAAACAGCGCCCGGTCGCTCGCGGCGCGCTCTGCGGCCGTCATGGCGCGCTCCTGCGCGGCGATGGCGCGGCGGAGCGCGGCCTTGGCCTCAGTCCTGATAGTGGATGCCAAGGCGGACCTGCTCTGCGACCGCCTTGCCGCGCAGGACTTTGACCAGCTCGAGGGCGAAATCAAAGGCAGAACCCGCCGCCTGGCCGGTGATGATGCGCCCGTCGCGGACAACGCGCTGATTGCCGGTGACCACGGCGGAGAGCATGTCCTCCTCCATGCCGGGGTAGACGGTGGCGTGCCGGCGGTCGAGCAGGCCGAGGCGGCCCAGAATGGTGGGCGCGGCGCAGATGGCGGCCACCCAGTGGCCCTGCTCCTCCGCCTTCTGGATCATCGTGATGGCGGGAATGCTCTTGGAGATGACGTCCACACCGCCCAGACCGCCGGGCAGGACCAGCATCTCCATATCGTCATAGGAAACCTCGTTGAGCAGCAGGTCGGCCTGCACCGTGACCTGCTGGCCGGAGACGACCGTCTTATCCTCCACGCCGACAAGCGCGACATCCACACCGGCCCGCCGCAGCAGATCAGCCGGAGCGAGTGCCTCTACCGTCTCAAAGCCATTGCCCAGTAAAATGTAAACCATGATACCTGTTCTCCCCTCAAAAACAAATCGTCAGTCTGCTCTGGTTCTCTGTGTTGCTTTCGTTCTGTTGTGCGATCTATCATCCAAGCGCCTGAGATACGGCGCTCCAGATGTCCTGTGATATTTCCTCCACGCTGCGCAGCGCGCCGTCCCCGCCGGTGCAGGGGACGGTCTGCCAGCCGAGGACCTGCGCCGCCTGACGGGCGCAGAGCCGGCACTCGGTCAGGTATGCCGTGTCCTGCTCGTGGATGTCCGCCCGGGTGCAGGTGGCCGCCTCACGGCCGCGCAGCAGAGAGACGGACAGGCAGGTGGGCATATCCAGATAGCAGACCAGGTCCGGCTTTGGCAGGCCGAGGCGGGCATACTCATAGTCATAGAGCCAGCGGAAGAAGTCCTCCCGCTCCGCCGCCGGGAGCTTGGCCCCCTGGTGGACGGCGTTGGAGGTGGTGTAGCGGTCGGCGAGGATCAGCCCGCCGCGCTCGTAGTACGACCCCCAGTCCTGCCGGTAGGACGCGTAGCGGTCCACCGCATAGAAGGAGGACGCGGCATAGGCGTTCACATCCCCGGGCCGGGCGCCAAAAGCGCCGCTGAGATAGAGGCGGATGAGCGCGGAGGATTCCTCCTGATAGCGGGGAAAGGCCAGGCGGTGAAACGCCATGCCCTGCCGCTCAAGCCGTCTGCACAGCTGGGCAAACTGGGTGGATTTGCCCGACCCATCCGTTCCCTCCAGCACGATCAGCTTTCCCGGCATAGGCCCCTCTCCCCTCTCTTCCGCCTGCAAAAGGGCGCTTTACATGCTCATCATATCATACCCGTCAGGGAAAGTCTATAAAACAATCTTACGAAACGTGTCGGAGAAGAGGGGAAATTTTACATAGATTGCAAAAATGGAGCGGTCTCTCCGCTGTGGACCGGTGCACTTTCGGAAGAGGGGGAAGCGGTGCACATGGATGGGGCATCTTGCATTTTGGCTGGAAAGATGATATAGTGAACCTATCTATCTCGCATACAAAAAGGATGCATCATAGTGGAACAGAAGCAATTTCAGGCCGGACCGGCCATCACCGCGCAGGACATTCATCTCAGCTACCGCAGCATTGTCCCTGTGTCCCGCCGCAGCAAACAATCCAACACCGCCTCCATCCGCCGCAAGGGGCGCGTGGAGCATTTTGAGGCGCTGCACGGCATCTCCTTTGAGATCCAGCGGGGAGAGATCGTCGGACTGGTGGGGCGCAACGGCTCGGGGAAATCGACGCTGCTGCGCGTGCTGGCCGGCATCTTTGAGCCGGACTCCGGCACGGTGGATCTGCACGGCTGCACCGTCTCCCTGCTGGCGCTCGGCGTCGGCTTTTTGAAGGATCTCTCCGGCCGGGAGAATATCTATCTGTCCGGCATGCTGCTCGGCTTCTCCAAGCAGGAGATCGACGAGCAGGTGGAGGAGATCATCGACTTCTCTGAGCTGGGGGAGTTTATTGAAAAGCCGGTGCGCACCTATTCCAGCGGCATGGCCTCGAAGCTCGGCTTTGCCATCACCGCCATCCTGAAGACGGACATCATCTTGGTGGACGAGGTGCTGTCGGTGGGCGACGCGAAGTTCAAGAAGAAGAGCTTCAACAAGATGCTCGAGCTGATCTCAGAGAAGACGAGGACGGTGGTCATCGTCTCTCACAGCAATGACACCATCCAGAACCTGTGCAATACCGTCATCTGGCTGCATGACGGCGATATCCGCATGACAGGGCCGACCGCACAGGTCATGCCGGAGTACGTCAGGTTTATGGACACATGACCACACACAGACTGTCGAAAAACTACGCTGAGACCTCCGCGCGAGAGCGGCGGAGGCCCCCCTTTGCGTACCGTCAAGACCGTTTTGGGAACCTGGAAGAAGTTTCAAAAACGGACGAAGCGTGGCAGGATAACTTTTTTGACACGCTGCACACAGTCTGCGGCCTCTGAGATCCTCCATAGAGCGGTATGGAGGATCTTTTTCCTGATGGATGGATGTACAAGAGATCTCCGGAAGGGAGGAAATGATGGATTTCTCCGCTTTATATGATATTTGGAGCAGGTTCCGGGACGCGGTGGGCGGCCTGGTATCCGGTCTGCTGGGGCAGGAGGGAACCGCCGCCGTTCTCCTCGGCATATTGAACGGCGCCGCCCGTATCCTGCTGCCGCTGCTCGCCCTGCTGGTGGTTGTCCGCTGTGCGCGCAGCCTGCTGCAGGGCAAGTTGGAGACGGAGACCTGGGGCTGGCTGATCCGCCCGGACAGGAGCCGTCTGCCGCTGGAGCACTGGGAGATCCTGATCGGACGCTCCCGCCGGTGCGACATCGTCCTGACAGACCCCACCGTATCCCGCAACCACGCGGCGATGATCCGCGATGACAGGGGGCAGTGGTCCCTCTATCCCCTGCGCAGCAAAAACGGCGTGATGCTCAACGGCAAGCCGGTCACGCAGGAGACGAAGCTGAGCTCCGGCGATGTGCTCGGTCTGGGCGAGACCGAGCTGGCCTTCCGCCCGATCTCCGCCGAGGAGGAGCGGCGTCAGGCGGAGTCGCGCACCCGTCCGGGCAAAATGTTCTCTCCCGGCATGACGCTCATTCTGCTCACCTTTTTTCAGGCCATTGTCTGCCTCCAGCTCGCCGGCGTGGTGGAGCTGGAGTATCAGCGGGCGGTCTATCTCTCCTTTGCCGTGCTGGCGGGCCTGATGTGGCTGTCCTACACCATCTACCGCGTGCTCCGGCGGACCGGCTTTGAGATCGAGACGCTGGCCTTCTTTCTCACCTCGCTGTGTCTGACGGTGACCGCCATCTCTGAGCCGCACAGCCTGTACCGCCAGCTTCTCACGGTGGTGATGGGACTGGTCGCCTTCTTCGTCCTGTCCATCCTTCTGCGCGACCTGATTTTGTCGAAAAAGCTCCGCTGGCCTGCCGTCCTCGGCGCGGCGGCCCTGCTGGCGTTCAATGTGCTGCTCGGCGAGGTGCTCTTTGGCGCGCGCAACTGGGTGAAGATCGGTCCGATCTCCTTTCAGCCGTCCGAGCTGGTGAAGGTGGTCTTTATCCTGGCCGGCTCCACCACCCTGGACCGTATGTTCGCCCGCCGCAACCTGATCTTCACGCTGGTCTTCTCCGCCTACTGCGTGGGCTGTCTGGCGCTGATGAGCGACTTCGGCACGGCGCTCATCTTCTTTGTCGCCTTCCTCGCCATCGCCTTCCTGCGCTCGGGCGATCTGCCCTCTGTCGCCTTTATGACGGCGGCCGCCGTGTTTGCCGGGTTTCTGGTGCTCCAGTACCGGCCCTATATCGCCAACCGCTTTTCCGTTTACCTCCATGTCTGGGAGGACCCCTCCGGCCTGGGCTACCAGCAGACGCGCACCCTCTCCGCCCTCGCCAGCGGCGGCCTGTTCGGACAGGGGCTGGGCAACGGCTGGCTGAAGAACATTGGCGCGGCCAATACCGACCTGGTCTTCGGGGTGCTCGCCGAGGAGCTTGGCCTGATCATCGCGGTGCTCGCGGTCGTGGTCATCCTTCTCTTCGCCCTCTTCACCATCAAATCCGCCGCCGCGGGCCGGTCCTCTTTCTATGTGATCGCCGCCTGCGCAACAGCGATGATCTTTCTGGTGCAGACGATGCTCAACGTCTTCGGCTCCACCGACCTGCTGCCGCTGACCGGAGTGACCTTCCCCTTCGTCTCCTGCGGCGGGTCGAGCATGCTCGCCTGCTGGTGCCTGCTGGCCTATATCAAGGCCTCGGATACCCGGCAGAATGCCGGCATCGCCGTCCGTCTGCCCAAGCGCAGGAAAAAAAACGCCGTGGAGGAGACCCCTCCGGAGCGGGAGCCGCATTTCAGCCGCAGGCGCATGCCGCACCGTATCGCGGACGACAGAGACGCCACGCAGGCCTTTCGTCCGCCGGTCGAGCTGCCGCTGGCCGATCAGGACGGCTTTTCCGCCGATCTGTCCATCCATATGGACGGGGAGGAATGGCCGTATGACCTGCCCTGGGAGGAGGATGCGAGATGAAAAAACTGCATGGCCGCACTTGGTTTGTCATGCTCTTTACCCTGTTGCTGACGGCCGGGATGTGCGTTCTGCTGGCCATGTACGTCCTGCACGGGCGGGAGTGGGCGTCCTTTTCCGCCAACCGGCACCTCTATAACAACAGCGGCCGGATCGCGACCGGCTCCATCACCGACCGCAGCGGACTGCTCCTCTATGACGGGGAGACGGGGGCCTATGCAGAGAACGGCGGCATCCGCACCGCCACGCTGCATGCGGTGGGCGATGAATACGGCAACATTCTCACCGGGGCAAAGCTCCTCTTTTCCAGCCAGATGGGGGGCTATGACCTCATCAACGGCGTGAGCAGCTCGGGCAACACCGTCAGTCTCACGATCGACGCCGCCCTCTGCCAGACCGCCTATGAGGCGCTCGATGGGCGCAGCGGCGCGGTGGGCGTGTATAACTACAAGACCGGCGAGGTGGTCTGCATGGTCTCCTCCCCCTCCTTTGATCCCTACGACTCTGAGGAGGTGCTCGAGGCGGTGAACGCCGGAGAGAGCCGGTATCAGGGGGTCTATCTGAATCACTTCTTCTCCGCCACCTTCACGCCCGGTTCCATCTTCAAGGTGGTCACTTCGGCGGCTGCGATCGAACAGCTGGATGCGCTGGAGGACTTTCAGTACACCTGCACCGGCTCCATGACAGTGGACGGGAACCGGATCACCTGTCCCTATGCGCACGGGACGCTGGACCTCGCCGGGGCGCTGGAGGACTCCTGCAACGGGGCCTTCGCCGAGCTGGCGCTGGAACTGGGCGGCGATGTGCTCTACGGCTATGCCCAGTCCGCCGGCCTGCTGGAGGGGGTAGAGATGGACGGCATCACCTCCGCTGCGGGGCGGTTTGAGATTTCGCCGGACCACTCCGCCGAGCTTGGCTGGTCCGGCGTGGGACAGTCCACCAATCTGGTCAACCCCTGCGCCGAGATGGTGCTCATGGGCTGCATTGCCGGAGAAGGCCACGCGAGTGAGCCGACCCTGTTCCGGTCGGTGAGCGGACCGTTCGGCCTGCCGATGGGCGGCTCATCCAGTGCCGGAACCGCCCGGATCGGCTGGAGGGCGGAGACATGCCAGATCCTTAAGACTTTCATGCGCAACAACGTCCTCAATCACTACGGACAGGAGCAGTTTGGAGATCTCGCCGTCTGCGCCAAGTCGGGAACGGCTGAGGTGGGCAGCGGTCTGGAGCCGCACGCCTGGTTCACCGGCTTTATCGACGACGAAGACAACCCCTACGCCTTCGTCGTCCTGGTGGAGAACGGCGGCTCGGGCAGTGCGGAGGCCGGAGCTGTCGCCGCAGAGGTGCTCGTTGAGCTCTGCATCCGGTAATACAGATGAAAAAAGACGCACGGCGGAGACCTTCCGTCCGTGTGTCTTTTTTTGTGCGCTCAGCGCTCCGGCGGCAGCTCGTCCTGACCGGCCAGCATATCTGAAAAGATGGCGTGATAGTCCGGCGCGTGGCGCTTGAGGTTGATGGGGCGGTAGCTCTCCCGCGCGAGGAAGCAGTGCTCGCTCGTGCCGGTGCAGCGCAGTTCGCCCGTCCTGGCGTCGCGCACCTGATAGCGCATGGAAAAGCGGACGCCGTTGTACCGGTCGAGGTAGAAGAAGACCTCCACCGTGTCCCGGAAGTGCGTCATCGTCTTATACTCCGCCGAGACGCCGACGACCGGGATGATGATGCCGCGGGCCTCCATCTCGTCGTAGTGGATGCCCGCCTGTTCCATCCAGTCGATCCGCGCCTCTTCAAACCAGCGGATATAGTTGGAGTGGTGGACGACGGCCATCTGGTCCGTCTCATAGTACTTTGCGTCGTGTTGATAGGGCTTGAATTTCATGCGTATTTCCTCCGTATCAGGACCGGGGCACCGCACGGCACTCCGTCCCTGTCACGCGGGGACGGACCGTCCCCGCCGTCACCTCCACCACGCGCGCGCAGAAGCGCTCCGCCCTCTCCTGTGGCAGGAGGAGGTGGAGGGTGACCTCAGCGCCGTACTCCGTCCCGGACACCAGTCCGTCCGCCTGCTCCGCCTCCAGCTTGAGGCGGGCGAAGAGGTGATACGGACAGGTGAGGGTGATGGCGGACCAGGGGCGGACGATGGAGATGCCCGCCGCGTCCAGCGCGTCCTTCGCGCTGCGGGTGTAGGCGCGCACCAGCCCGCCCGCGCCGAGCAGCACGCCGCCGAAGTAGCGCGTGACGACGCAGACGAGGCCGGTCACGCCCTCGCGGGTGAAGACATTCAGCATCGGCTGGCCCGCAGTGCCCTGCGGCTCTCCGTCGTCGGAGTAGCGGACCGGCCCCTCGCGCAGGAGATAGCACCAGCAGTTGTGCCGCGCATCGTGATGGCGGCGGCGGATCTCCTCCAGAAAGGCACGGGCCTCCTCCTCCGTCGAGACCGGCTTGACGCGGCCGATGAAGCGGGAGCGCTTTTCCACAAACTCCGTCTCGCTTGCCCGGGTCGGGATGCAGTAAGGCTCCACCGCTCACCCCTCCCCTTCCGGCGCGAGATAGTCCCGCAGCTGGCCGAGCACGCGGGGGGTGCAGACGGCGGTGACCTCGATCGTCCTGCCGTAGTCCACCTGCTCCACGCTCGCCTCGCGGTAGAGCTGGTCGAGCAGGCCGCCCCTGTCATAGGGGATATGCAGGCGCACCCGGCGGCGGCCCTGGTCGAGTCGGCGGGCGACGGCGCGCAGCAGCTCATCGACCCCCTCCCCCGTTTTGGCCGAGAGGCGGACGGCGTCCTCCCCGCGCGGCAGGATCTCCGCCGGAGAGAGGTCGCACTTGTTGTACACGTCGATGCGCGGGGTCTTCTCCGCGCCCAGCTCGGCGATGAGCGACTCCACCACCGCCGCCTGCTCCCGCCAGTCCGGGCGGGAGGCGTCGATCACATGGAGCAGAAGGTCGGCGTGGGTCAGCTCCTCCAGCGTGGCCTTGAAGGCCTCCACGAGCTGATGGGGCAGCTTGTGGATGAAGCCCACCGTGTCCGAGAGGAGGACGGTGAGGGTGTCGGAGATCTCCAGGGTCCGTGTTGTGGTGTCCAACGTGTCAAACAGGCGGTCGTTGGCCGGGATGCCGGCCCCGGTGAGCCGGTTGAGCAGGGTGGACTTGCCCGCATTCGTATAGCCGACGAGAGCGACGACGGGCACCTCATTCTTCTCGCGGCGCTCACGCTGGACGGCGCGGACCCGCCGCACCTCGCGCAGGTCCGCCTCCAGGCGGGTGATCTTGCGGCGGATGTGGCGGCGGTCGGTCTCCAACTGGGTCTCGCCCGGTCCGCGGGTGCCGATGGGGGACTTGCCGCCCGAGGCGGTCTGGCGGACCAGATGGCCCCACATGCCGGTCAGACGGGGGAGGATATAGCGGTACTGTGCGAGCTCTACCTGGAGCCGGCCCTCACGCGTCTGGGCGCGCTTGGCGAAGATATCGAGGATCAGCCCGGCGCGGTCCATCACCTGGACGCCCACCGTCTCGGTGAGCACACGGACCTGGGTGGGCGAGAGCGCGTTGTCAAAGATGACCAGGTCGGCCTCCAGCGTCTTGACCAGCTCGCGCAGCTCCTGCGCCTTCCCCTCGCCGATGAAGCTGCCCGGGTCGGGCGTCTCCCGGTTCTGGAGGAGGGAGCCGACGCAGGTGCCGCCCGCCGTCTCCAGCAGGGCGGCCAGCTCCTCCATGCTCGCCTCGGTGGCGGTCTCCCCCACGCTCAGGCGGCGGGCGTTGAGCCCGACGAGGATGGCGCGGTTGATCTCGCCCTCTCTGATGGTGTCAAATTCTGTCATTCGTCCCTCCACCGGCGGTCAGCGGCGCTGATAGGCCTCCACGATCTCGCCGATATAGATGTCGTGATAGTCATGGTTCGGATACCACTTGGCCTCCGCCGCCCGGTCCAGGATGCAGTCCGGGTCCATCCGCTGGCAGAACTGCTTGCGGCAGACGAGCACCAGCTCCGCCTCGGCCACATAGGCCGCCCCGCAGTCCGCCGCGGCGGTGGTCAGGCCGGTGGCGGCCCACTTGTCGCCGTCCCGGCCGGAGTGGCTGCCGCAGTAGGCGAGGGCCTCGCGGTACTGCTCCGGCAGGAAGGAGAGGGTGAAGTATCCCTCCCGGTCGATAAATTCCTTCGTATACCGCTGCGGGCGGATATAGGCGGTGGCCACCGGCGCGCCCCAGAGGACGCCCAGACCGCCCCAACTTGCGGTCATGGTGTTGCACTCGCCCGGCCGGCCCGCCGTGACGAGCATCCACTGCTTGCCAATCGCCCGGAAGACATTCAGATCCAGTTGTTCCACATTCACTTTTTCCAGCATACTGCGCTCCTCCTTTTGCTCTGTCCCTGCGCTTTGCCGGCGCAGCGCGCCGGGCAGGATGCAAAGAACCCGCACCGGTAGCCGATGCGGGTTCTCTTGCAGTTTACTTGAGGCCGAACTTCTTGTTGAAACGGCTCACGCGACCGCCAGTATCCACCATTTTCTGCTTGCCGGTGAAAAAGGGGTGACACTTGGCGCAAACCTCGACCCGGATGTCCTTCTTCGTGGAGCCGGTAGGATAGACCGCGCCACAAGCACAACGGATGGTGGTCTGCTGATAATCAGGATGGATTCCTGCCTTCATGATGCTCACCTCTTTCAAATCTGAAAAGTATTTCGGTGAGAGCCCTGATTGCTCTCAAACAGCATTAAAGATAATAGCACACACCGGAGAAAAATGCAACTACTTTTTCCGCTTTTTTTCACGGAATTTCAAAGCCGCTTCCGAGGGCGGTATACCAAAGCACCCGGTGGGCCACCCTGCGGCCGAAAATCTCCTCCAACGCCCGCGTATAGCCCTCCAGCTGCGCGCGGTAGCGGCGGCTGTGCTCCGCCTCCTCCCCCGGACGGATGCGGTCAGTCTTGAAGTCGATGAGGGTAAAGCCGCCCGGCGCGGTGAAGCAGCAGTCCACCACGCCCTGGAGGAGTACCTCCTCCCCCTCCGCCGCGCCGGGATAGACCGAGTCCGCCGGGACGAGGAGAGAGAACTTGAACTCCCGCCGCAGGTCCTCCGCCGCTGCCGCCGCCTGCCCGAGCGCCGAGCTCCAGAAGCCGGCGATCTGCCGGACCGGGATGCTCCCGGCCTCCTCCGCCGTGAGCCAGCCGCCCGCGGCGAGGCGGGCGACCTCCTCGCGCACCCCCTCCGGGGTGGAGGCCCGGCGCGGGTCGATGCGCTCCATGACGGTGTGCAGGGCGGTGCCGCGCTGGGCAGAGGTCAGGCCGCGCTCCGCCTGCTCAAAGCGCGGGCGGGGAAAGTCGGGGGGCGGCGGGGGAATGTGCGTCTCCTCCGCGGCCTCCTGGTCGAGCAGCCGCCCCTTGAGCTGGGTGGCGGTGACCTTGGAGGGCATCGCCTCCAGCCCCCGCCAGGGATAGCGCCAGTCCAGCAGGGAGAGGTCGAGGGCGGGAGCGGCCTGCTCCGCCACCATCTGGTGCGTCTGTGCGGCGGCGGGCGGCTGGGCGGGGACGAGGCGGATCTTCCAGCCGGAGGCCGGGATATGCACGCGGCAGTCCTCCCCTAGGCGCAGGGCGGCGGCGTCCGTCCGGGCGAGCACCGGCAGCAGGAGCCATTGGCCGACGGTGTCCTTCTCCTGCAGGGCCTGCGGGTCGGGGTGGGGGCCCGCCTCCGGCAGGAGGGCGGCGAGCTCGCGCGCGGCGTCGTTCATGGCGAGGGTCATGATGAGCTTTTCCCGTGCGCGGGTCATCGCGACGTAGAGCAGCCGCAGCTCCTCCGCCTTGGTCTCCTCCTCCAGCTTGAGGGCGACTGCGCGCCGGGCGAGGGTGGGGTATTCCACCCGCATCGCGAGATCTACCCCCTTCGGCCCCACCCCCAGCTTGGGATGGAAGAGGACGGGGGCGCGCTCGTCCGTCCGGTTGATCGTCCGGTTGAGCCCGGCGAGGAGGACGACGGGGAATTCCAGCCCCTTGGAGCGGTGGATGGAGAGGATGCGCACGCCGCTGCCGTCCGTGCGGTTGATGCCGGGCGTCCGCTGGCCCTGCTGCTGGCAGCGGCGCAGCCAGGCGACAAAGTCATAGAGCCCCTGCCGCCCGCCGCGCGAGAAGCTGCGCGCCCAGTCGTAGAGGGCGAGCAGATGCTCCTGACGGCGCGGGCCGCCCGGCATCGCCCCAAAGAGGGCGAGTATCCCCAGACCGTCATAGAGGTCCCAGAGCAGTCGGTGACAGCTCGTGTCCGCCGCGCGCAGGCGCAGGCGCGCGAGGGCGTTGAGGAACGAGGCGGCGTCATCCTCTCCCCGCTCTGCCGCGCGGCTCAGGCAGGTGTAGAAGTCCCCCTCCGGCGAGGCGGCGCGGAGCTGGGCCAGCCGGTCGGCGGTGAAGCCCCAGACCGGCGAGCGCAGCGCCGCCAGCAGCGGCACATCCTGGCGGGGATTGTCGATGATCTCCAGCAGGGCGACGGCGCACTGGACTTCGGTGGTGTGGAAGAAGTCCTCCGCCCCCTCCGTCTGCCAGGGGATCTGGCGCTCGTCCAGCGCCCGGGTGAGATAGCCCATCACCGCGCCGGGCGACCGGTAGAGGATGGCGATGTCCTGCGGACGGACGGGGCGCGGGGCGCCGTCCTCCCCCGTGATGGGAAAGCCCTCCTCCAGCAGCGCGCGCACCCGTCGGGCAACGTGCTCCGCCTCGAGCTGGTCGCGGGGCGTCTTCGCCTGATGCTCCACGCGCCCGACGGCGGCGAGGTCGAGCACATCCAGCTCCACCGCGTCGTCCGGGTGGGGCGGATAGGGAAAACCGGGGTTCAGCCGCTGGTCCTCCGTATAGTCCAGCTCGCCGAAGTCGCGGGACATAATGTGCGAGAAGACGAAGTTGACCCCCTCAAGCACGCTGGCGCGGGAGCGGAAGTTTTTGCTGAGGATGAGGAGCCTCCCCTGTCCCTCCTTCGCCTCCGCCGCAGGGCGAAAGCGATGGTATTTGCGCAGGAAGATGGTGGGGTCCGCCAGGCGGAAGCGGTAGATGGACTGCTTTACGTCCCCCACCTGGAAGAGGTTCTTCCCCTCGTCGGTGAGGGCGTCAAAGATGGCGTTCTGGACGGCGTTCGTGTCCTGATACTCGTCCACCATCACCTCGGCGTAGCGCGCGCGCAGGGTGGCAGCCAGCTTGCTCGGCCCGCCGTCCGGACCGGTGAGCAGGCGGAGGGTGAGGTGCTCCAGGTCGTCAAAGTCCACCATCCGGCGTCTCGTCTTGGCCGCGCGAAACGCCTCGTCCAGGTCAAGGACAAGGGCAAAGAGGGCCTCCACCGGAGGACGGACCGCCGCCATATCGTCCAGCAGCGTCTGATTGGAGGCGTAGAAGAGGTCTCCCAGCCCCTTGAGCCGCCGTTTGCAGCGCTCCCGCACCGCCTTGACCCGCTCCTGCAGGCGCTTGTCCGTGATCTTCCGGGAGGATTTCAGGCGGGGAAACTCAATCTCGCACAGGGTGCGGGCGCTGTCCCAGCCCCGGTCGAGCGAGCTGAGAAAGGCGTCGATGCTGTCCATCGTGTCGCAGAAGCTGGGGGAATAGGCCGCCTCCAGCTCGCGGTCGTCCATCATCTCGTTGAGGGCCTGGAGCATCTGGCCGTACCAGTAGCGCGCCTGACGCTCGGCGCGGGCGAGGATCTGCCTGCCCCAGACCGTCTCCCCCACATCGCGGCAGGCGGTGAGGTCAAAGTCGGCGAGCCGGCGCTCCACCCACGCGCGCGGGTCGGCGTGGGATTGGATGCGGCGGTGGATGTCCAGCGCGATCTCCTTCAGGCGGCGGTCGTCCCGTCCGGCGGACATGGTGTCCACCAGACCGGCAAAGGGGTCCCCCGGCGCGAGGGCGGCGTAGCGATCCTCCATCAGCCGGTCCAGCGTCTCCCGGCGCAGCAGCTCGGCGTCCGCCTCCTCCGCCACGCGGAAGTCGGGGTCGAGGTCGAGCAGGTGGCCGAACTCGCGCAGCAGCGCCGTGCAGCAGGCGTGGATGGTGGAGATCTGCGCGCGGTAGACCAGGGTGAGCTGGCGGCGCAGATGGGCGCCCGGCCGCTCGGCCAGGCGCTGGTTGAGCGCCTGCAGGATCTTGCCGCGCAGCTCAGAGGCGGCGGCGTTCGTGAAGGTGATGATGAGAAAGCGGTCCACGTCCAGCCCCTCGCCCTCCACGCGGTCGAGCAGGCGCTCGACGAGGACTCGGGTCTTGCCCGAGCCGGCGGCGGCGGAGACCAGGATCTCCCCGCCGCGGTTTTCCACCACAGCGCGCTGCTCGGCGGTCAGCTCAATTCCCACTGTCGTTCCCCCCTTCCCAGAACTCCCTGCCGCGCACGGAGTAGAGATACCGGCGGCGGTCGCCGCCCCTGCCCTCCTCGAAGTGGCAGGCCTGGGCAAAATCGCAGAAGTCGCAGGCGGTGTGGCCGGAGCCCTTCCAGTAGGGGTCGGCGTCAATGTCGCCTGCGGCGAGCTCGCGCCCCATCTCGACAAGGAGATCGTGCATCCGCCGCTGGAGACGGCCCCACTGCTCGGCGGTGGCGAGGCTGTCACCGGTGAGCGCGCCCGCACGGCTCACCCGGATGGGGAGAAAGCGCGGTCCGCCCTCCGTCCAGTGCTCCATCGCGTGCAGCACCTCCTCGTCGCGCAGCAGCAGTCCGGAGCGGCGCAGGGCGCGGTCTGCCGCCTGACGGCGGCTGTCCTCGTCCATCTCACGGCTGCCGGAGAGGAGGAGGTCGCGCGCCGGGAGGTAGAGCACCCCCGCCGGGAGGACCGGGCGGCCGTAGTAGACCTCTCCCCGCTCCTGCAGGGTGAAGAGATAGAGCAGCATTTGCAGCGAGAGTCCGTGCCACACGTCGGTGAGGCTGAAGGACTTCTGCCCGGTCTTATAGTCCACCACGCGCAGATAGAGCCGCCCGTCCTTCTCCCAGCCGTCCACCCGGTCCACGAAGCCGGAGACGGAGAGGGTCAGGTCCCCCGCCTCGACGCGCACCGGCGGCAGGTCCGCGCCGCGGCCAAAGCCCAGCTCAAAGGAGAGTGGGACAAACTCACTGTGCTCCAACTCGTCCGCCACATTGCGCACGATGAGCTCGACCGACTGGAGCATCCGCGCAAAGAGATAGCGGAAGCGGGGCGTCTGCTCCTCCAGACTGCCGAGCTGGGTCTCGAGATAGGACTGTACCGCCTCCCTGGTCAGGGCGCGCCGGCTGTCCTCCGTGAGGGTGGCGACGCCGCCGTGCGTCTGCGCCGCGCGCAGGACATGCTCGAGCACATAGTGGACGAAGGTGCCCACCTCCGGCGCGTCGAATCCCGCCGGGCGGCGGGCCTTTGCCTTGAGGCCGTATTGCAGAAAATAGGAGAAATGGCAGCTTTTGAGCTTGTCCATCCGGGAGGCGGAGAGGGCCGCCTCCTGCCCGTAGAGGGCGCGCACCGTCCCGGGCGAGAGACTGCCGCGCTCAAAAGCCTGGGCGGAGCGGACGCGGCGCGCCAGCGGCTCCCACGCGGGCACAGAGGCGAGATGGCCGAGCATCGCCTCGTCTCCCCGCTCCGCCGCAAGCTCCAGGGCGGGCAGCGGGGCGAGCAGGCGCAGCGCGTCCTCCAGTCCACCCCGGGGCGCGCGGGGGAACATCCGCACCAGCCGCTCCCAGAGGACGGCGGGGCGCTGCGCCGCGCCGTCCACCGCCTGGGGATAGCTCAGAAAGAGAAAGGTGTCCGGGCGGGTGAGCGCCCCATAGGCGAGGGCCTGCTCCCGGTCCAGCCGCTGGCCGGCGGAGGGGGCGAGCTCCAGCCCGCGCTCGCCGAGCAGGGCGCGGTCCCGGTCGGTGAGCAGGCCTGGGGCTTCGGTGACGAGGGGAAACTGGCTGTCGTCCACCCCGAGCAGGAAGAGGGCCCGGCAGCGGGTGTGGGCGATGCGGGCCACATCTCCCCCGTTCACCCGGTCAAGGGCGACGGGGATGGAGCCGACGGTATACTGGCTAAGCACCAGGCGGAAGAGGTCGGTGAAATAGTCCAGCTCCAGCACCTGCTCCCGGAGCAGGTCGCTGCACTGCTCCAGCGCCCCGATGAGGACCTGCCAGAGCTGGCGGTACTCCTCCGCCTGCTGGAGCTCTCCCGCTTCGCGCAGGGCCTGCGCCCGCTCTGTCAGCCGCTCCGGTAGTGAGATCTCCTCCAGGAAGCGGTAGAGCGCGCGGGAGAGCTCCTCTCCCGTGCCGCGGCGGACCTGGGACAGGCGCTCCAGCGGGGCGACGATCTCCCGCCGCAGGGTGTCCAGCCGGGCGACGAGGGCACGGTCCTCCTCCCGCCACGGGAGCGCGTAGCCCTCCGGGTGCCAGTTCCAGTCGCTCTGGCGGGTCCAGCGGCCGCCGCGGATGTCCCAGCGCAGGGCGTAGTTCTCCAGCAGGTCGATCTCCTCCCAGGATGGGCCGGCGAGGCCGGTCTTCAGGTAGCGGAAGAGGTCGTCCGGCTCATAGCGGTCGCGCACGCAGTCCAGGGCGGCGGTGAGCAGGGTGAGCACCGGCTTTTCCAGAATGTCCTCCATCCGGCCGAGGAAGAGGGGGATCTGATAGCGGCGAAAGACGCTCTCGAGCACCGGCTGATACCGCTCCAGCGTCCGGGCGGCAACGGTGATCTCACGAAAATGCCAGCCATGCGCCCGCACGAGGGAGAGGATCTGCTGGGCGGCCCACTCCGCCTCCTCATAGGGGCTGGCGGCTGAGAAAAAGCGCAGGACGGCGTCCTCCTCCGGGGCGGGCGCGCCGTCGGAGAAGAGATGGGCTTCCAGATGGCGCAGGCCGGGGGAGACACCGTCGCCGGATGCGGTGAGCACCTCGTACTCCATCCCCACCCCCTCCTCCCGGCAGAGGGCGATGAGGGTCTGGGCGGTGCGCCGCGCGGGCTGGAAGACCGCCTCGCCGCTCTCCTCCAGTCCATCACAGGTGAGAGCGACGGTGACGCTGTGCGCCTCGCGCAGGGCGCGCGCGAGCACCCGGAGCTGCTGCGGGGTGAAGTCGGTGAAGCAGTCGAGGTAGACGTCCCTCCCCTGAAACCAGGGACAGGTGCGCAGGGTGTCTGCCAGGCGGGTGAGCCGGTCGCGCGGGTCGCTGGCGCGTTGGGCGGTGAGCGCCTCATAGCTGGCGAGGATCAGGCCGAGGTCGTGCAGCCGGTCCGCCTCCGGGCCGGTCTCCTCCCCGGCGGCGGCGAGCAGGTCCTCCGGGCGGACGCAGTAGCTCTTGAGCTCGTCTCCGGTGGCGAGGAGCTGCTCGAGAAAGGCCGCCTTGCGCGAGGGCCGCGCGTAGACGCGCAGGCCGCCGGCGGCGAGGGCGACCGCCTGGCTCATGAGCAGGATGCGACCGCCCGCGTCCAGCACCGGCGCGGCATCCCCACCCGCCTCGTGAAAGACGCGGCTGGCCAGGCGGGTGAATGAGAGCACCTCCGCCCAGCGCGAGGCGGACGGTCCGCAGGCCCGGCAGAGCAGGCGCTCCCGGTCATGGGAGACCTGTTCGGGCACCAGAATGATCTGGGGCCGCTTCGGCCCGTTCTCCCGCACGGCGGACATCAGCCGCGTGGTCTTCCCTGTTCCCGCGCGGCCGAGCAGCAGCTTGAGCATGACGGCGCCTCCCTTCTGTCGTATGTTCTGAGGATGATTATAGCAAATGGTGGGAGCGGCTGGCAAGGGCGCGCCCTCCGTACGTCCCATAAACCGGACTCCGGTCCGCTCCCTTGCCGTGGGGCGAAAAACGTGGTATCCTGTGGGAGAGAAAAACCGAGGTGACTGTTTCTCTATGCGAAAGACAATTTACGACATCATCACCCACCCCGCGCCGCCGCCGGGACGGCTGGGGCGCTACCGGCCGCAGCTGATCGCCCTCGCGGCTGCCCTCGTCCTGCTGGGGCTGCTGCGGACGGTCTGCGGGCGGAAAGTGTTGGCAAACGGGCTGACCGCCCTGACCACGCCGGTGAAGCAGGCCCTCGGCCGGCTCTGCGCGCTCCTGCCGTTTTCTGCGGCGGAGGTGTGCTGGACGGTGGGCGTGCTGGCACTGATCATATTCCTGCTCCACTCGTTCTGGACGGTCTGTCTGGAGGCGGCGCACGCCCTTCAGGGCCGCGCGGGGCATCCGCTGCGCGCCCTGCTGCGGCGCGCGCTGACGCTGCTGGCGGCCGGGGGGCTGGTCTATGCCGCCTATACGCTCACCTGGGGGGTCAACTATTACGCTGACACCTTCTCCGAGCGCAGCGGACTGGAGGGGCGGGAGACGACGGACGAGGAGCTCTATCAGCTCACCGCCGCCTTTGCCGTCCGCTGCAGCGAGCTGGCCGGGCAGGTAGAGCGGGATGCAGATGGGAATTTCTGCGAGGAGGACCTTTTCGCGCGCAGTGTGGGGCTGTATGCCGCGCTCTATGACGAGTTTCCCTTTCTGGAGCGCACGGAGGTGCAGGCCAAGCCGATGTTCTACTCCCGGCTGATGAGTGTGCTCGGCTTTACCGGCTTCTACTTCTCCTTTACCGGAGAGTCCATGGTAAATGTGGACGCCCCCGCCGTGCTCGTGCCCTCCACCATCCTGCACGAGTACGCGCATCAGAAGAACGTCGCACTGGAGGACGAGTGCAACTTCCTCGCCATCGTGGCGGGATTGCAGTGCGATGACGTGGCGTTTCAGTACTCCTCCGCCCTGCTGGGCTACATCCACCTCGGAAACGCCCTCTACTCCGCCGACGCCTCCCTCTGGCAGGAGGCATACTCCCTGCTCGGCGAGCAGGCGCGCGCCGACCTGATGGAAAACAACGCCTACTGGGCGCAGTTTGACTCCCCGGTGGAGGAGGCGATGGAGACCGCCGCGACCAGCATCTACTCCGGCTTTGCCGAGAGCTTCGGACAGGAGGACGTGATGCACAGCTATGGGGCCTGCGTCGATCTGCTGGCCGCCTATTATCTGCCTGAGGAGGGGTGACGGAAATGACAGACCGTGAATTGATCGCCATCGCCGCCGGGATGCGGCAGTACGCCTATGCCCCCTATTCCCGCTTTGCAGTCGGCGCAGCCCTCCTGTGCGAGGACGGGCGGGTCTTCACCGGCTGCAATGTGGAGAATGCCGCCTACGGCTCCTCCCTCTGCGCCGAGCGCTGCGCGCTGGTCAAGGCGGTGAGCGAAGGCATCCGCGGCGGCTTTGCCGCCATCGCCATCGTGGGCAGCGGCGCGGACCACTGCTGGCCCTGCGGGGCCTGCCGGCAGATGCTCTATGAGTTCGCCCCCGGCCTGCGGGTGCTGGCGGCCAACCGCGAGGGGGCATACGCCGTCTGTACGCTGGAGGAACTGCTGGCACACGGCTTCGGGGCGGCGTCGATGGAGTGACCATCTGAAAACATTCGACTGTAACATAATTTGGGCCTGGCACATTGCTGTGCCAGGCCCTTGCTGTTTTGCTGTGTCTGTCGTGAACGCTGCTGGGGTCAGCTCGGGTAGTAGGCCGCGACGCCGGTCCGCTCGTAGTCACTGAGCGTCTTGCCGCTCAGCGCGCGCACGGTAAAGGTGTAGCGGGTGCCGGGCTTGCCATCCTCAAAGAGGTAGCTCGTGCCGTCCAGGTCACTGCCGCAGCGGATCCAGGTGCTGCTCGTCCCCTCTCTGTAGTAGATGCGGTAGCTCTCCGCGCCTTCCACCGCGCGCCAGGTCACGCGGATGCCGCTGCCCGCGCTCACGGCGGAGACCATGTCCGGCGTGTTCAGACGCACGAGGGAGACGCCGTCGCGGTCATAGCCGCCCAGGACGGTGCCGTTCGTGCCGCGCACCGTGAAGGTGTAGGTCCTGCCGCTCTCCAGACCGCTGATGACGACGCTCCGGCCGGTCTGCTTGC
>CASDSM010000017.1 GCA_949283375.1 uncultured Eubacteriales bacterium
TCGTCGTCATCATCGTCGTCGTTCGTCACGGGACGGTTGGCGCTGCCGGAGGCCGGACGGTCGTCGTCATCATCGTCGTCGTCATCATCGTCGTCGTCATCATCGTCGTCGTTCGTCACGGGACGGTTGGAGCCGCCGGAGGCCGGACGGTCGTCGTCATCATCGTCGTCGTCATCGTCATCGTCCGTCACGGGGCGGTTGGCGCCGCCGGAGGCCGGACGGTCGTCGTCATCATCGTCATCGTCATCATCGCGGTCATCGTCCTGGTCATCATCGTCGTCCCGGTCGTCGCGGTCGTCGTCATCGTCGTCCCGGTCGTCGCGGTCGTCGTCATCGTCGTCCCGGTCGTCGCGGTCGTCGTCATCGTCGTCGCGGTCGTCGTCATCGTCGTCCCGGTCGTCGCCGTCATCCCAGTCGTCGTCATCATCGACCCGGTCGATCTCCGCCTCAATGACCTTGCCGGTCTCGGCGTCCACCTCATACTCGTACTCGATGCCGTCGAGGACAAACTCGATCTCATAGACGCCGTCGTCCAGGTCGTACTCCTTCTCCACGAACTGCAGGTCGTCCCGCTCGAGCTGGGCGGCCAGGATGCTCTCGGCGGTCTCGGCGTTGATGTAGCCCTCGTGGTCGTCGTCGAAGTCATCCTCATCCACCGTCAGGGCGGTGGAACCGATGTTGTGCTGGTCTACGACGTTCTGGACCTCCTGGGCGATCTCCTGGAGGAAGCCCTCGCTGGGATACTGGGAGCCCTCCGTCACCAGGAGGATGATGTTGCGCTCGTGTCCCTCGAAGGTCTGGACGAAGTAGCCCGCCTCGTTGATCTTGACGATCAGGTCGGCCACCACCGTCTTGCAGGGCTGTCCGTCATAGACCGAGGCGCCGGTGAGGACGGTCTTGCCGTCGTCGTTGCGGCCGGTGATCTGGACCACATTGCCGTCGCTGTCGTAGGTGATCTCAATCTCGGGGTTGATGCTCAGCCGGAGGGTGCCCACGGCCTCGGGCTCTGCGGGGGCGGTGGTCTGCGTCTGGGTGGGCTCGGCGGGCGTGTCGCTGGGGGCGGACGGCGCGTTGCCGCAGCT
Organism: uncultured Eubacteriales bacterium; assembly: GCA_949283375.1. Classification (GTDB taxonomy): domain Bacteria; phylum Bacillota; class Clostridia; order Oscillospirales; family Oscillospiraceae; genus Onthomonas. Next base: position 1,083 of record CASDSM010000017.1, read on the forward strand.
GGTCAGGGTGGAGAGGGTCATGGCGGCAGTCAGTGCGATGCCGAGCAGTCTGGCGAGGGTACGGTTTTTCATGTTCTTCAGCTCCTTTTGATTTGGGGGTTGAATGACTGTTTTTTGTTTGCATATACAGAGTACGGAGGCGGGAGGGGAAAAGCGGGGTCGTTCAGAAGTTTTTTCAGAAAATTTTCTGAGCCGTCTTTTTCTCAGTCATCGTCATCACCGTCGTCATCATCGGTATCATCATTGTCGTCGTCATCGCCATCATCGTCGTCGCCGTCATCATCGTCTCCGTCGTCGTCGTCACTTGCCGCAGGCGCGGCGGGGCGGACGGAGCCGCCTCCGGAGGGACGGTTGCCGCCTCCGGTGTCCGGCGCGGCGGGCCGCTCTGTGACGGCGTCATTGTCTTTGGCAGAGGGGGCGGGTTCCTCCTGTGCGTCCGGTTCTTCCTGCGCCTCCGCCTCCTCCCGGGAGTCGGGCAGCGGGTCGATGGCGATCACCACGCGGTCATCCTCCCCGGCGAGGATGGGGTCCGGCTCCTCCGGCGCGGGGCCGGTGATGACGGTGATCGTCCCGCCGTAGCGCGCCTCGAGCGCCTGGGCGGCAGCCCCCTCCTCCTGCGCCTGCCAATCTGCGTCGTCGCTCTCCGCCTGGAGGGCGACGAGCCCGCCGTTCTCCAGATAGCCAAGGGAGAGCGCCCGCTCCACCAGCTCCTCCACCGCTTCGTTGGCGGTCTTGCCGCGGCAGTCGTAGCCGTCTAGCAGCGCCTCTCCGTCCTCGTTGCACCCGGAGACGGAGAGGACCCGCGCGCTCCGGCTGAGCGTCAGCTCCACCTCCGGGTTGATCTGCATCCGCAGGGAGCCGTAGGCGGTGTAGTTGGGCTGGTAGTAGCCGAAGAAAAGGCCGAAGAGCACCAGACAGAGACAGGCGGCCGCGGAGAGGACGGCCATGACCGGCGGCCGCCCGGCGCGCGGCGCGGGGGTGGTATCTCTGAGCGGGCAGACCTGCGTCACCGTCTCTCCGACACGGTAGCTCCGGTTGGCCACGCGCAGGAAACGCCCCGTCTCGTCCAGCACGACGGCATAGGCCAGATGCGTCTCCAGCACCAGATACTTCATGCTCTCCACCTCTCCTTCGGTGTGACCTGACACAGATGCCCGCGGATGAACTCATAGCCGTTGGTGAACGCGAGCAGGAGGGCGGCCAGATAGCTCCGGTGGCGCTCGATCGTCTTGCGCTCCACGCCGGACTCCTGGGCCAGCTCACGGATGGGGAGGCGGCCGGTGCGCTCAAAGCGGTCGATCAGCTCCGGCCTCCGGCGGGCGCAGGCGAGTACCCTCTGGCAGGCGCGCAGGGTGCGCTCCTGCCGGGGACAGCTCTCCGCGACGCCGGAAAAGCTCAGGCCGAGGCGGGCGAGCGCCGCGGAGAACTCAGCGATCTCCTTCGCCGTCGCCTCCCGGACCGTGAAGTGGTCGATCAGGTCGCGCTCGTCCTCGATCGTGTCGAGCAGCAGGAGGTCCTCTGTGTCATGCTGCGGGCTGTGGAGGGAGAGGACGCCGTGGTGCCGCTTCTCCCGGCGGTAATGGTCGATCAGGCGGCTGCGGATGCTGCGCGCGGCGTAGGACAGAAACGCGCCCCGGAGCCGCTGATAGCTCAAAATCGCCTCGTAAAAGGCGAGCATGGCGATGCTCAGCTCGTCGTCGTGCGCGCCGGTGAGCGGCACCTTGACAAATTTGGACGTCTCACTGCGGATAAAATCCATGTATTGGCGGATGAGTGCGTCGGCGGCGTCCGGGTCGGTTTTGGCCGCCTGCACCTGGGCGGCGATCGCATGCTCTGTCTGTACCACGGCGGATCCCTCCGTTATAGAATACGAAAGCAGAGGCCCGGTTTTTGGGGTCTCCGGCACAAAATCTGCCGCGCGGGCAGAAATGTTCTATTTTAGTTTATCAGCCGGGGCGCGCGCACCGCTATCAGGAATATGCAAAGAACACGTTAAGTTTTGGTAAAATAAAAGGACCCGCCGCCAAATGAAACGCATCTGGCAGCGGGTTCTCTGATTCGATTCTGTGTGCGCCGGTTTGGCTTTGCGCCGGGGAAGCGGCCCTCAGGCGGCAGCCTTGCGCTGGCGGATGCCCTGCAATGCCGCGAGGGAGAGGAGCAGCCCCAGCGGGAAGATGCAGCCGGTCAGCATGCCCTGCTGCATATTGTTCCCGGCGTGCTGCGTGACTGCGCCGACCATGCTCGGGCCGAGCGCGCCGCCCAGGTCCCCGGCCATGGCGAGCAGGGCGAACATGGCGGTGCCCCCGGTGGGGATGCGCTGGGAGCAGATGCTGATGGCGCCGGGCCACATGATACCGACGGAGAAGCCGCACAGGACGCAGCCGGCCAGGCTGAGCAGCGCGGCGCCGGAGACAGAGGCGGTCACATAGCAGCCCAGGCAGAGGAGGCCGGAGCAGACCATAAAGCGGGTCAGGTCCAGCCGGTCCCCGTATTTGCCGTAGATGACCCGGCTGATCCCCATCGTGACGGCGAAGAGGCATGGCCCGGCGAGGTCGCCCATCGACTTGCTCAGCCCCAGCGCGGACTCGGCAAAGGCGGAGGCCCACTGCGCCATGGCCAGCTCCGAGGCGCCGGCGCAGACCATCAGCAGGATGGCGAACCAGAAGAGGGGCACGCGCAGCAGCGCGCCCGTCTGCATCCCCTTCCCCTCCGGCGCGGGGTGGCAGATGGGGCAGACAGAGAAGTTATAGATGTTCGAGAGCGGGATGAGCGCCCAGATGCAGGCGAGCACCCTCCAGTGCGCAATGCCGAAGAGGGCGAAGAACAGGGTGGAGAGCAAAATCACGCCCACCGAGCCCCAGCAGTAGAAGGAGTGGAGCAGGCTCATGACCGCCTCCTTGTGGTCAAAGGGGCAGGCTTCCACGATGGGGCTGCACAGCACCTCGGTCAGACCGCTCCCGACGGCGTAGATCGCGGTGGCGAGCAGGATGCCCCAGAAGGGGTCGGGCAGCAGGCCGGGCAGGAACGCCAGGGCGATCAGCCCGGAGGCGGAGAAGACCTGCGCCGCGATCACACACGTCCGGTAGCCGATCCGGTCCGCGTAGCGGGCGCACAGGAGGTCCACCACCAGCTGCGTGATAAACAGCGTGGACGAGATCAGCGCGATCTGCCCCAGCGGGATCTGATATTCGTTGTGAAAGGTCAGGTAGAGCAGCGGTGCGAAGTTGGCCGCGATCGCCTGGGTGATGAAGCCGAGGTAGCAGGCCAGAAGTGTTCTGCGGTAGTTCATAATGCGTTGACAGCCTCCCTGTCTGATGATACGATGAGAGTATATCACAGAGCGGGAAGCGTTCAATACAGAATATCACATGATAATGACACGATATCACAGAAGGAGGGCGCATGGGACAGAACAACAGCTATCCGAGGATCCGGAAGGACGAGACGCTGCGCGAGACGGCCCGCCACGGCAGCCCGGATTACCCCTTCTGCTACTATGAGGAGGACATCTGGGCGTTTGACCTCCACTGCGTCGACTGGCACTGGCATCCGGAGGTAGAGTTGGTCTATCTGGAGCGGGGGGAGGGGGAGTGCTTCCTCGGCAGCGGGCGCTGCACCCTCCGCGCCGGAGAGGGGGCCTTCATCAACGCCCAGACCATCCACCGCTTTACGGCCGAGTCGCAGACCATCCTGCCCAACATCGTCTTTCTGCCCTCCCTGCTCGCGCCGGAGGACAGCCTGCTCTACCGGCGCTATCTCCGGCCGGTCCTGGACGGCCCGCTGGAGTACCTGGTGCTCTCGCCCGAAGACGCGCGGCAGCGGGAGATGCTCCAGACCCTGCGGGAGATCTTTGACGCGCAGGGAAGGGGGGAGACGGCGGAGCTGGAGACGGTCGGACTGCTCTGGAAGCTGTGGCGGCATCTCTATGAAGCGGCCCGCCGGGCGGATGGGCCGGCCGTCCGGCCGCCGGTCCAGGCGAGGGCGCAGCTCCAGGTCATGCTGCAATACATCCAGGCGCACTACGCCGGGCATCTCACACTGGAGGACATCGCCGGCAGGGTCTCCCTGAGCAAGAACAGCGTCCTGCACCTGTTCCGGACCCACCTGCACACCTCCCCCGTCCGCTATCTGATCGACTACCGGCTCCGGCAGGCGGCCAGACTGCTCACCGGCACCGGAGACAGCATCTCCGCCATCGCGCTGGCCTCTGGCTTTGACAGCGCGGGGTATTTTGCCCGCCAGTTCAGGGCGCGCTTTGGCGTCACGCCGGGGGAGTACCGGCGCAGGGCGGCGGAGCGGGACGGCAACGGCGGGCCGTATTGACGCATCTATCCCCGCCGGTACCCCGGCTCGGTCCGCAGCTCGCCCACGGCGAGCAGGCGGCGCACCGCCGCCTCGTACTCCGCCGCGCGCTGGGCCTTGCGGATGGCCTTGCGCTCGCGCTGCGCGTCGGGGAAGAGGCAGCCGAGATAGTGCCACAGCTCCTTCATCCAGCACAGCACATGCCGGTCGCCGGAGAGGCGCTCGCGCGCGTTGGCGTAGAGCTGGGCGTGGAAGGCGGCCAGCTCCTCCCGGGTGAGGGGCGCGCCGCCGCGCATCATCCGCGCGAGGGCGGGGTTGCAGACCGCGCCCCGCCCGAGCATCACCGACTGCACGCCGGGGAAGGCGGACCGGAAGCGCGCGAAGTCCTCCACCGTGAAGAGGTCGCCGTTGTAGCACACCGGCCACGGCGCGCCCTCCAGCGTCAGGCGGAAGGCGTCCCACCGGACGGGGCCGGTATATCCGTCGGTGAGCAGGCGCGCGTGGACGATGAGCCGGGCGAGGGGATAGCGCCGGAAGCGCGCGAGCAGGGCGGGCCACTCCTCCTCGGACGAGACGCCGAGCCGGGTCTTGACGGAGACGGGCAGCGGCGTGCGGGAGAAGATGCCGTCCAGCAGCCGCTCCAGCTCCTCCGGGCGGCCGAGCAGGCCGGCCCCCTTTCTCTTGCTCACCACCGTGCGCGCCGGACAGCCGAGATTCAGATTGATCTCCCGGTAGCCCAGACCGGCCAGCCGCTCCGCCCCGGCGAGGAAGGCGTCCGCGCGGTTGGTCAGGATCTGCGGGACGGTGGGGATGCCGCGGTTTTCCTCCGGGTCCGCCTCGCGCAGGTCGTGGCGGTCAAAGAGCGTCCCCTCCCGCGGGGTGAGGAAGGGGATGTAGTAGGTATCTATGCCGGAGAAGAGGGCCGCGTGCGCCCGGCGGTACAGGCTGCCGGTGACCCCCTCCAGCGGGGCAAAGGACAGTTCCATCGGAAAGCTCCTCTCACAGTTCTCCCCGACAGTGTAGCAGATTTTCCCGCGCCGCGCAAACGGAGAAAAATGTGCCCGGACTGCCGGGGTGACGCGGTTTGCTTTGACAAGGGAAAGCGCGGTATGGTATCATAAAAACAGACGACAAGCATGCTTTGGGAGAACCTGTACATCGGGAGAGAGGGTGCCGTACAGAGATGAAAAACAGAGACTATCCGCTCTATCACTACCTGCCCAAACTGGAGCACATCCGCCAGATGATCGAGCAGAAGGCGGTCAGCGTGCCGGACGAGATCGCGTTTCGCTATATGGTCCGCCACAGGACGCTGGTGGAGAAGAGCTACCGCGAGTTCTATCAGGAAGTCCGCTGGCTGGGCGCCTATCTGCTCAAGCGCGGGGTGCACGGGCGCAAGATCGCCCTGATGGGGGAGAACTCCTATCAGTGGCTGCTGTCCTACTTCGCCATCGTCACCAGCGGGAACGTCGCCGTCCTGCTGGCGCGGGAGCAGACGGCGGCGGAGGCGGGCGTCCTGCTCGCCCAGAGTGAGGCGGACGTCATTGTGACCAGCGCCGCCTGCCGCCCCATCGTGGAGGCGGGGAAGAAGAAGCTCGGCCGGGTCCGCCTGATGTGTCTGGAGGACATTGAGGACTGGATGGAGAAGGGCCGCCGCTTTTACGAGCGCGGGCGCAGCAAGTATGACCGCATTGTGCCTGATCCCGACCGGCTGGCCACCATCTTCTTCACCTCCGGCACGAGCGGGACGAGCAAGGCGGTCATGCTCAGTGAGCGGAATATGACCTCTGACATCAACTTCGCCGTGCAGAACTTCTGCCCGACGGAGGGCGGGGTGATGGCGGTGCTCCCGTTCCACCACGCCTTCGGCCTGGTCACGGGGGTGATGATGCCGTTTCACTACCAGCGGCCCATCTTCATCAACTCCAGCCTGGCCGACTTTATGAAGGAGATCCCCATCGCCAGGCCGGGCACGCTCTTCCTCGTCCCCCTGTTCGTGGAGACCTTCTCCAAGACCATCTGGCGCACCGCCCGCAAGCAGGGGCAGGAGAAGACCCTGCGGCGCGGCATGGCGCTCAGCAACGCCCTGCTCAAGGTGGGCATCGACCAGCGGCAGAAGATCTTCCAGTCCGTCCTCTCCAAGTTTGGCGGCAACCTGCAATATATCATCTGCGGCGGCGCGGCGCTCGACCCGCGCTATGTGAAGGAGTTCCGCGCCCTCGGCGTGGAGATCCTCAACGGCTACGGTATCACGGAGTGCTCCCCCGTCCTCTCGGTCAACCGCAACCACTACCACCGCGACGGCAGCGTGGGCCAGGTCCTGCCCGGCGTGAGCGTCCGCATCGCCAATGTGGACGAGCAGGGGATCGGCGAGATCCAGGTCCGCGGCGACAACGTCATGATGGGCTACTACCGCGACGAGGCGTCCACCGAGGAGGCGTTCGAGGACGGCTGGTACCGCACCGGCGACCTCGGCTATCTGGACCGGGACGGCTTCCTCTTCATCACCGGCCGGGCGAAGAACCTCATCATCCTCGCCAACGGCGAGAACGTCTCCCCGGAGGAGCTCGAGCAGATGATCCTCCGCATCCCGGAGGTGGCCGAGGTGGTCGCCTATGAGGAGGACAAGGCGATCACGGCGGAGATCTTCCCGGACAGCACCGAGATTTCCGAGGAGGAGGCCCGCGCGGCCATCGAGGCGGGGATCAAGCAGCTCAACAGCGAGCTGCCCAACTTCAAGAAGATCCACAAGATCAGATTCCGCACCAGCGAGTTTGAGAAGACCGCCACGCGCAAGATCAAGCGCTATCAGGTCCACCAGAACCCGTAAGCGATACAAAAACGCCGCGCCGGAAGGGAAGTGCCCCGACCGGCGCGGCGCTTTTGCAAAGAAAACCGGCCCCCGTTCCTGTTGAACAGGGGCCGGTCGTTTGCTGTCAATCGTGGCCCTGCCTTTGCCATTCAAATGGAAACCACATCTCGTGGGAAGTTGCCGCTGGACCTTCTGAAGTGCGGCAACACTTAGGCATCGTCCTGAGACGGCAGATCACGATGCAGGCGAAGCAAGAGTTTCCCCTGCTCCATCCAAAGCCTGCGGTCTTCCGGGGCGAGGGCGCAGAAAATCTGTGTGGCCTGTTGTATCTCTGCTTTGCTTGCGGTGGGAGGCTGGCGCCCAAGCAGAAAATCTGTTGAGACGGAAAAATAGTCGGCAAATCGACAGAGAGAATCAAAATCCGGCTCGCGTATGCCGCGAATATAGTTGCCCACTGTAGAAGCCGCCATATTGAGCTCCTGAGCCAACTGGCGCTGGGAGATGCCCCGTTCTTCCAACAAAGCGCGCAAAACAGTTCCGAAATTCATTAAAAGGTTGCTCCGTAGATGGTGTGATGATGTGTTGCCCTGTATCTGCCCGACCGGGGCAAAGAAAGGACAATACATATGATTGGTATTATAGCCTACTTTTAGCAAATTACAGAAGGAAAAACTCATAACGTGTTGACAGAACTTCGAAATGAGTTTATACTAAAGCAAGAATTGCTCCTGCGGAGGAGGTGGCGGCATTACAGAAATGGAAAATAGCATGTTGCGATCGTTTTGCGGAGAAAGGAGAAAAAGTGAATTAATTCGAATTGCTCAAGGAAATCACAGTTGCAGATATTGTGTGGCTGCTTGCTCTTGCCGTAGGGGTGGTATTTTTGCTGGCAGGCGGACCGCTGCGGGAAAAACTTCTGTTTGGCAGATTGAAGCTCCGTTCCGCGGTGAAAGGCGCGCTGATATTGCTGGTAGGAATTACTGCCGTGATTGCCATCCTGAGGGGTGGAGGAGGACGCTCGGCGCAGGAGGTCCTGGACCAGATGCTGGCTGCCGCCTTTCAGGGGGACCTCTCCGAGACGGCTCAGGAGCTGGTGCCGGAGGAGGCCTGGAACCACTTGTGGGGAGAAGACAGCATGACCGAGACAGAGGCGTGGGGATGGCTTGGTGAGGAAGGCTATCACATCCAGCTGCTCACAGAGATGCTGCAGGAAGAATGTGGCGAGAAACTGGAGGTATCCTGGACGACTGTGAGCGAGTCGGAGTATTATTCCGAGGCCATGTCTGATTTGCGCGACAGATTACAGCTTTGCGGGATGGACGCCACAAGTGTTCAGGAGGGAAAGTCCGTTCAGATAACGGTTTCCTTTTCCGAAAACGGAAATGATATCGCGGAAGATTCCAGTTTCGACATAGAGCTGATAAAAATCGGACGGCACTGGTATTGGAGCCCTGCGAATTTTGCTTATACTGCATAAATGACAGCGGGCCGCCGGAGGAGTCACTTTGACGGCCCGCTGCCTTGCTGGACAGGGATGTGAAAAGGTGAGCTTTGCCCATCATGATAGGATTAAGAATTGGGAGGGGAGAAAAAGTGGCACTTGCGTTTGTCGTTTTGCTGATTGCGGGCGGAATCCTGTTTCTGTTGTTCGGGAGCGATCAAAAGGGAAAAACTGTGATGGGAACAGTTACATGGGGATGGATGGTGTCGAGAGCGACAGGGATATTGTCTATCATACTGCTTGCGCTGCTCATCCAGAGCTGTATGGGGGTACAGCTCCCGACTGCCTCGGGTAACTCGGCCGGTGGGACGGAAGCCGTAATAGGGCGGACCTATGAAGAGGCTGTAGACCGGCTGCTCTCTGCGGTGTTTACAGATGAGTTTGCAGAGGCCTATATGGATGTGGTGATTCCGGGAATGTTGGACAGCGAGTTGATCCGATTGGGGATGACAGAGGAGGAATTCAAAGAGGAACTCCAGGATGGGATGGACCAACAGGTGTATTGGATCAATCAGCTCTATTCTGGAGAAGTGTCGCTCGCGTGGGAGATCGTTGGGAGCTGGGACTGCACGGAGGAAGAGCTCACCGCGATGAAGAAGGAACTGGCGGCCTATGGCGTGGATGTGGAACAGATCCGTGCGGGTGTGATCGTGACGGTTTTGGCACAGGTCAAAGTAGGAGATCGCGGGCTAAAGAACGCAGACGATATGGAGATAGAGTTGGTCCAATACGGTTCGGATTGGTATTGGGGTATCAACGAGAGTATAGACGGTGAAGAAGAATAAATGAGCCCTCCTGCCCCGGTTGGGGCGGGAGGGCTCTGTGTGTCAGCCGTTTCCGACACGCGACTGGCCCACGCCTGAGACAAGCGTGGGCCGGTCGTCTGCTGTCCGGAGATCAGCCGTTCTCCAGCTCGATGATGAGCAGGAGGTTGGCGAGCTCGTAGGCGTTGAGGTACTGGTTGACGTTGGCGTCAAAGGTGTCGGGGTCCACCGTGCCGGAATACCAGCTCTTGCTGTTGAAGTATTCCTGAAGCGAGCTGTCGCTGAAGCGGCGGCCGTTGCGGGCATAGATCTCGTTGCGGGCCAGGCGCAGCTCGGAGGCGGAGAGGCTGGAGAGCTCGGAGCGGGAGTAGTAGCGGGAGTCACTGTCAGGCAGGATGTAACTGCTGTTCGTGCCGCCGGAACCGGAGCCGCTGCCGGAATCGCTGCCGGACTGGGAGGTGGAGAGATAGCCGGAGTAGACGTAGCCGGTGACGCCGCCGACGCTCACGCGGCTCCAGCCGTTGGAGCAGCGGCCGGTGCGTGTGACCGACTGACCGCGGGTGAGGACGTTGATCACGCTGCCGGAGGAGCCGGGGTAGCTGCGGACGTTGACGCCGGTGGTGGCGTAGACCGTCTCGTTGACCTCGGTGACGGTGATGCCGTCCAGGCTGGTGCTGCCGCCGTCAGAGCCGGAGCCGCCGCCGGACTGCGCGCCGGAAAGATAGCTGGAATAGATGTAGCCAGTGGCCCCGTTCACGCTCACGCGGCTCCAGCCGTTGGAGCAGCGGCCAGTGCGGGTGACCGCCTGGCCCTCGGCGACGGTGGCGATCACACTGCCGGAAGAGCCGGGATAATTGCGGACATTCACGCCGGCGGTGGTGTAGACCGTCTCGTTGACCTCGGTGATGGTGATGCCGTCCAGACTGGTGCTGCCGCCGTCAGAGCCGGAGCCGCTGTCCGCGCTGGTGTCCGGCGGGGTGGCGGAGAGATAGCGCTCAGAGACATAGCCGGTGACGCCGCCGATCTCCACGCGGCTCCAGCCGTTGGAGCAGCGGCCGGTGCGGGTGACCGCCTGGCCGGCCGTCAGGGAGTTGATGACCGCGCCGCTCGTGCCGGGATAGTCGCGCACGCGGAGGCTCGCGGTGGCGTAGACCGTGTCGCTGACCTCGGTGATCTCGGGCAGGGCGGGCTGCTCAGTGGAGCCGCCCTCGCTGGAGGCATCGCCGTCTGCCGCGCCATCGTCCGGGGTTTCGGTGCCGCCGGCATCGCCGGTCTCACCGTCCGCCGCGCCGCCGTCCGGGGCCTCGGCATCGCCGGTCTCACCGTCCGCAGTGCCGCCGTCCGGGACCTCGGCGCCGCCGGTCTCGCCGTCCGCAGTGCCGCCGTCCGGGGCCTCGGCATCGCCGGTGTCATCGGGCGTTGTGCCGTCATCCGGAGCCTCGGCATCGCCGGTCCCGCCGTCCGCCGCGCTGTCGTCCGGGGTCACGGTGCCGCCGTCTACAGCGCCGTTGCCGGTCTCGTCGCCGTTGGTGTCAGAGACGGAGCTGTTCTGCGTATTGCCATCCGCGCCGGTGTCGCCGTCTCCGGAGACGAGCCGACCGATGAGGACGATCATCGCGATGATGATCAGGGCGAGCAGGGCGCAGACCGCCGCGATCACCGGCGTGGAGCTCTTGGCCTTGCGGCGGGGATGCTTGCGCTCGGACCAGTTGAAATCCTCCTCGCCGGGGCCCTCGGGGGGCGCCGGCGGCGTGGTGCGCGCCTTGGCGGCCATGGCGTTCTGTTTGGCCTGCTGCACCTTCTGCGCCGAGGCGGCGGCGACCGCCGTCGTGTCGATGCGCTCAGAGCCGGCGGGCGGCTGGTGACGGTCGGCAGCGGGACGCGCGGCGGCGGGGCGTGCGGCGCTCTCCCTGGCAGCTGCCGGCTTGGGGCTGGCAGCGGGCCCGTCA
>CASDSM010000018.1 GCA_949283375.1 uncultured Eubacteriales bacterium
CGGTCCGGCAGGAGGCGCCCCCTCAGCCCGCCCGCCCGCAGCGCGCGCCGCGGCAGGCCGCCCGCCCCTCTGCGCCGGCCGCCGCGGCCAGCCAGAGTGGGGACGGGGAATTCTGGAAATCCCTCCTGCCCGTGCTGCGCGGACAGATGAGCGCGTGGGAATATATGCCCCTCACCGACGGCGCGACCATCGCCGGACGGCTGGAGAACGACACGCTGGTGATCTACGCCGCCGACCAGTTCGCCTATAAGACGGTGAACCGGCGTCCCCTGCTTGAGAAGATCGCCCGCGCCGCCTCCCAGCGCGCCGGGCGCGCGGTGGACGCGGTGGCCCGCGAGGGGGTCCCCCCTGCCGCTCCCGCCGGACAGGCGGCGGCGCAGAAGACGCGGCAGAAGACCGACCCGTTTGACGATTTGCTCCAGCTCGGCGAGCAGTTCGGGGCGGAGATCGACTGAGTTTTTTACAGTTTTGATATCAGAAAAGGAGTGCGACCCGATGGCAAAAGGATTCAACAGCCGCAATATGCGCGGCATGGGCGGCATGGGCGGCCTGAACATGAACAATATGGTCCGTCAGGCCCAGAAGATGCAGGCGGACATGGAGCGGATGCAGACCGAGCTGGAGCAGAAGACCTACTCCGGCAAGGCGGGCGGCGGCATGGTGGAGGCGGTGGTCTCCGGCAAGAAGGAGCTCACCCGGATCACCATCAAGCCGGAGGTGATCGACCCGGAGGACGCCGGCATGCTGGAGGACCTGGTCCTGCTGGCGGTGAACGAGGCCCTGCGCCTGGCAAACGAGGACGCGAGCTCCTCCATGAACCGGCTCACGGGCGGCCTGAACCTGGGCGGCCTCGGACTGTGATCCCATGCCCGCAACCGGAGGTTGCGGGCCATTTTTGTTTTCTGTCTATTTCTCCCAGAACTGGGAAAGGAGGGAAATCCCATGAGAAGACTGACCGCAGCCCTGCTCGCCCTGCTGCTCGCCCTCGCCCTGACCGCCTGCCAGCCGGCGCAGACGGACACGCCGCAGGAGCCGGAGGCCCCCGGCAGTACGCAGACAGACGGGACGGAGGAGCCGTCCGCGCCGGACCCGGAGCCCGAACCGGAGCCGGAGCCCGAACCGGAGCCGGAGCCGCTGGACTATGCCCCCCTCGCCGTGGAGGGCGCGCCCGGTTTTTTTGACCTCAGCCGTCTGGAGCAGATCGCGGGTCTCTCCATCCGCAGCGCCGCCCTCGCCCCGGAGGATACGCTGGTCCTGCTCACCGGCGCGCTCGGGGACGAGGTCTGGTCCTTTGACCTCACCACCGGGGCGCTCGACCGCCTGTTCTCCTTCGAGCTGGGGGAGGAGGCGGAGTACTGGTCCACCGGCCTGCTCTCCGCCGACCCCCTCCTGGTCGCGGACTACGCGAACAGCCGCGTCTTCTACTGGGACAGCGAGGAGGAGACGGTCTGCACCCTCTCCGACACCTCGATCGACTGCTCCGCCGTCACCGTCCGGGACGGGATGTGGTACTACTACTCCCAGCAGGCGCACACCCTCTGCCGCCGCCCGCTCTCCGGCGGAGCGGTGACGGAGCTCGCCGTGCTCCCGGCGGAGTATGTCAGCCTCTACTTCTACGGCTTCACACTGGACGGGACCTGCGCCATCTTTCAGGGGACGGAGGTCTGGGGCAACAGCGGAGTGACCGTCCTCCAGCGCCTCTCGGACGGGGGCGTTGAGGGGGTCTACACCGGCGGATACACCCGCGAGAACACCAGCGAGGTGCAGATCTCCTCCCTGCTGGAGGACGGCTCAGCCGAGCGCTACCGTCTTACCGCCGCCGGCCCGGACGGCACGGCGGCGACCTCGCTCGACCTCTCCCTCCTCCTGCGCCCGGAGGACGGGGTGACCGGCGCGGACTGCTGGCTCTCCGTCACCTCCCCGAACGACTGCTGGGGGCGTACCGTGCTCCTGTTCGAGGTGGGGCAGGGGGAGAACCGCCCCATCCTCTGGGACTACAGCGCCCTGTCCCTGACTGAGACGGAGGAGGCGCCGTGGGAGGTCTTCTCCGCGCCGGAGACGGTGGACTACGGCGCACTCTCCGAGCGGGCCGCGCAGCTGGAGGAGACCTATGGGGTGCGCATCTATCTGGGGGAGAACGCCGTGGTCACCTTCCCGGACTATACCACGAGCGCCTGCCTGGAGGAGGAGAAGATGTCTGCCGCCCTGGACGTGCTGGAGGAGGCCTTTGCCCTCTATCCGCCCAGCTATCTCGAGGAGCTCTGCCATCAGGCCAACCGCGCCATCTGCTTCTACCTGACCGGGACGATGACCCCCATCTATCCCGACCTGAACATCCAGAATCCCGGCGGCCTCGCCTGCCCGATGGGGGATGTGCAGATGGTCGCCTTCAACTTGGACTATATCCGCGTGCAGGACGTGGTGCACGAGCTCAACCATGTGCTCGACAGCTATCTCTGGGCGAACGACCATCTGGACGAGGAGGCGTGGAGCGCCCTCAACCCGGAGGGATTTGACTACTACTATGCCTACATCGACGAGAACGGCGAGAGCTACGAGTGGTCGGGGGATGACACCTACACCGCCTGGAGCACGGAGTACTACCTCGGCAGCCTGGAGAACGCCTACTTCATCGACACCTACTCCACCACCTACCCGACGGAGGACCGCGCGCGGCTGATGGAGTACCTCCTCGCGGATATCTACACCGGCCCGGGCGAGTTCTTCACCGGCGCACACGCGCAGGCAAAGCTCAGCTACTTCTTCTCCTGTATCCGCGCCTGCTTTGACACCTCCGACTGGCCGGAGCAGACGAGCTGGGAGGCGGCGCTGGCGCGCTGCGCTAACCTGTCCGGCGAGGAGGTGGCGGAAGCCGCCTGATGCCTTCCAAAGAGGTCCCGCAGAGCCTGAACCGTTGGGGCAGGCTCTGCGGGGCCTTTCTCGGCCGCAAAGGCGAAAGGATCTTGAAAAACGGTTAAAATTTCCGAAAGATGGGAAGGGCCGCATTTTCAAGCCCCCCGGAATGTGGTATAATAGACCAGAACCAGCAACGACGGCCTCCCCTGCGGGGCCATTCTGTAGAAATACGAGGTAATCGCCGATGAACGACCGCTATGAAAGCCCCCTGTCCAGCCGCTACGCGAGCGACCGGATGCAGTACATTTTCTCCCCCATCAAGAAGTTCACCACCTGGCGGCGGCTGTGGATTGCCCTGGCCCGCGCGGAGATGGAGCTGGGTCTGCCCATCACCCAGGAGCAGGTCGACGAGATGGAGGCCAATGTGGACAACGTCGACTTTGCCGCGGCGGCCTGCTACGAGCGCGAGCTGCGCCACGACGTGATGGCCCATATCCACGCCTGGGGGGACCAGTGCCCCAAGGCCCGGCCCATCATCCACCTGGGCGCGACGAGCTGCTACGTCGGGGACAACACCGACATCATCCTCATGCGCGAGGCGCTCGAGCTCATCCGGGACGAGCTGGTGCGGGTGCTCGCCAACCTCGCCCGCTTTGCCGACCGGTATAAGGCGACCCCGACGCTGGGCTTCACCCACTTCCAGGCCGCCCAGCTCACCACTGTGGGCAAGCGCGCCACGCTCTGGATGAACGATTTTCTGATGGACCTGCACGAGGTGGAGTATCGCCTCTCCACCCTCAAGCTCCTCGGCAGCAAGGGCACCACCGGCACCCAGGCGAGCTTTATGGAGCTCTTTGGCGGCGACCAGGAGAAGATCCGCGCGATGGAGGCCAAGATCGCCGCCGAGATGGGCTTTGACGGCGTCGTGCCCGTCTCCGGCCAGACCTACAGCAGGAAGATGGACTCCTTCGTGGTCAACGTCCTCGCCGGCATCGCCCAGTCGGCGACCAAGTTCGCCACCGACCTGCGCCTGCTCAGCCACCTGAAGGAGGTGGAGGAGCCGTTTGAGAAGAAGCAGATCGGCTCGTCCGCCATGCCCTACAAGCGCAACCCCATGCGCTCCGAGCGCATCTGCGGCCTGAGCCGCTATATCCTCAGCGATACGATGAACCCCGCGATCACCGCTGCCACCCAGTGGTTTGAGCGCACGCTGGACGACTCGGCCAACAAGCGCCTGTCCGTGCCGGAGGCCTTCCTCGCCGCCGACGCGGTGCTGCTCATCTGCCAGAACGTCACCTCCGGCCTGGTGGTGCATGAGAAGGTGATTGAAAAGCATATTCTGGAGGAGCTGCCCTTTATGGCCAGCGAGAACATCCTGATGGACGCCGTCCTGCGCGGCGGGGACCGCCAGCAGCTCCACGAGCGCATCCGCGTCCACTCCCTCGAGGCGGGGCGCAACGTCAAGGACCGCGGCCTGGCGAACAACCTGATCGACCTGATCGCCGCCGACCCCCTCTTTGGCATGACGAAGGAGGAGCTCACCGCCCATCTGGAGCCGGGCCGCTACATCGGCCGCAGCCCGGACCAAGTGACCGAGTTCCTGCGCGGGGAGATCGCCCCTGTGCTGGAGCGGTATGCCGCCGCGCTCGACGGTGGGACGGTGGAGCTCTCTGTCTGACGGCAGTCTCTCTTTCCGGGAGGTGAAGGTCCATGAAAGACCGGAAGATCAACCAATACGTCGCCATCGGGCTGACCGCCTTTTCCGTCATCGCCGCGAGCATCCTGCTCTTCTTCGTCTTCTATGAGATTCGGGTCATCCGGGACCTCATTGTCAAGCTGATCGACATCCTGATGCCCTGCCTGATCGGCGCTGTGATCGCTTATCTCCTCGCGCCGCTGTACAACCTGCTCTGCCGGAATCTGGACAGTCTCTTCTCCCGCCGGCTGCACAAAAAGCAGGCGGGCAAGCTCGCACGCGGCTGCGCGGTGCTGCTGTCCATCCTCGCGGCGCTCGCCCTGCTCGGCGGCGTGGTCGCCCTGGTAGTCCCGCAGTTCATCGCCAGCATCACGCGCGTGGTCAACTCCATGCCGGCCTACCTCTCCCAGATCGAGGCGTGGATCAACGGTCTGGCGGAGGACTACCCCTTCTATGGCGACATGATCCACGGCGCGTTTGACAACCTCTCTGCCATGCTGCAGAGCTGGGTGAGCAATGAGCTGATGCCCAATCTGGAGAATTTCAGCGAGCTGATGCAGGGCAGCGTGAACACCGTCCTCGGCAGCGTGGTCCAGGGCGTCGTGGTGGCCGTGCAGGCGATCAAGAATCTGGTGCTCGGTTTTATCATCGCCGCCTATCTGCTGGCGGGGAAGAACCTGCACATGGCGCTGGCCAAAAAACTGCTCTACGCCCTGCTCGGCGCGCAGCACGGCAACAACGCGATGCTCCGCTTTCGCTATATCCATCAGGTCTTCGGCGGCTTTATCCGCGGGCAGATCATCGACGCCATCCTGGTCGGGGTGCTCTGCTTCCTGGGCACCAGTCTGCTCGGCATCCCCTATGCCGCGCTCGTGAGCGTCGTCGTCGGCGTGACCAACGTGATCCCCTTCTTCGGCCCGTTCCTCGGCGCGGTCCCCTGCGGGCTGCTGATCCTGCTGACCGACCCCATCAAGTGCATCTATTTCGCCATCTTTATTCTCGCCCTCCAGCAGTTTGACGGAAACATCATGGTCCCGCGCATTCTGGGCAACGCCACCGGCATCAGCGCCTTCGGCGTGCTGTTTGCCATCCTCTTCTTCGGCGGGCTCTTTGGCTTTGTCGGCATGATCATCGGCGTGCCGCTCTATGCCGTCATCAGCTCCATCCTCAGCGAGATCGTCAACGGCAGCCTGCGCAAGCACCATCTCTCGCTCGACCTCAACGACTATGTCCATCTGGACTACGTCGAGCCGGAGCAGCAGAGATACGTCAAAATGCGCGACCCGACAGAGAAGAACCCCTGAACACCAGAGGCGCCGGCACAACTCCCGCGCATCCCCGGCACGCCGGGCGCGCGACGGACCTGCGCCGGCGTCTTCCCGTTCCACCCTTTGCAGGCCGCCGCTCCGCCCCGGCGGATCAGGCAGGCCAGCCCGTCAGGAGGTGACCTATGCGCCCGATCTATGTGATTGGCCACAAAAATCCCGATACCGACTCCATCTGCTCCGCCATCGCCTACGCCCATCTGCGCCAGACGGTGACCGGCAGGGCGCACGAGCCGCGGCGGGCAGGGGCGGTGAACGCGGAGACGGCCTATGTCCTCTCCCGCTTTGCCGTCCCCGCCCCTCCCCTGCTGGAATCCCTCGAGCCGCGGGCGGAGGACCTCCGCCTGACGCGGGCAGACGGTCTGGCCCCGGAGGCCAGCCTGCTCGAGGCGTGGGAGCGGATGCGCGTGGAGGGGGTGGAGACCCTGCCCGTCCTGCGCCGCAGCCGTCTGGCCGGGCTGGTGAGTCTGGACGGCATCGCCCACTCCTACCTGACCGACCACGAGTGCACCGCCCTCTCCCGCGCCGCGACGCCGTACCGCAATCTGCTGCGCACGCTGGAGGCCGACCTGCTGGAGGGGCAGCTCTCCGGCAGCATCTGCCGGGGCAAGGTGGTGGTGGCGGCGGACTGCCCGGAGATGACCGCCCATCTGCTCGAGCCGGGGGACATCGTCCTCTCCGGCGGCCGGGCGGAATCCCAGCGCGCCGCCATCGAGGGGGGCGCGGCCTGCGTGGTGGTCACGATGGGGGCTCCGGTCTCCCAGTCCGTCCTGCGCGCGGCGCGCGCGGCCGGCTGCGCCGTCCTGGTGACCCCCTACGACCTCTACACCGCCTCCCGCCTGATGAATCAGGCGATCCCGGTCCGCCACATCATGCAGACCGAGGGGCTCATCACCTTTGACGCGGACGACCCGGTCAGCGAGCTGCGCCCCGTCATGGCGCGGCACCGGGACCGCTGCTTCCCCGTCCTGGACGAGGACGGGAACTATCTCGGCCTCGTCACCCGGCGCGCCCTGCTCGACCTGAAACCCCAGCCGGTGGTGCTGGTGGACCACAATGAGCGCGCCCAGGCGGTGGACGGCATCCTCTCTGCGGAGATCCTGGAGATCATCGACCACCACCGGCTCGGCAATCTGGAGACCATCCAGCCCGTCCTCTTCCGCAACCAGCCCCTCGGGAGCACCGCCACCATCATCTACCAGATGTACCGCGAGCAGGAGGTCCCCCTCCCCCAGCCTATCGCCGGACTGCTGCTGGCGGCGATCCTCTCCGACACCCTCCTCTTCCGCTCCCCGACCTGCACCGGCACAGACCGTCTCGCCGCGCGGGAGCTCGCCCGGGAGACCGGGCTGGACGCGGAGGAGCTGGCGCTGGCGATGTTCCGCGCCGGGAGCCAGCTCGCCGGACGGGCCGCGGAGGAGATCTTCTGGTCGGATTTCAAACAGTTTCACTATGAGTCCGTCTCCTTCGGCATCGGGCAGGTCAGCTCGGTCAGCCCGGAGGAGCTGGAGGAGCTGCGCGGTCGGATCGTCCCCTGCCTTGAGCGCGCGCGGGAGAGCCGGAAGCTGGACATGGTCTTCTTCATGCTCACCAATATCATCGACGAGTCCACCGAGCTCCTCTGCGAGGGCGCGGGGGCGCGGGCGCTGGTACAGGCCGCCTTTGCCGTGCGCGCGGAGACCGGGCGCGTCCGCCTGGCCGGCATGCTCAGCCGGAAGAAGCAGATGGTCCCCGCCCTGCTCGACGCCCTCGGCCGGATGGAGGGCTGAGCGGCACGCAATCGGGAACGGACGCCCCCCAAGGGTCCCCTCCTTCTCCTGCGCGACAGACCCGGTGAGACCCTGTTTGACGCTCCTTGCAACCAAAAGTTGCCGCCCGGTTGCTGGACAATGGCCGCCGGATGCGGTAAGCTGAACGGGTAGATCGCCGGAGAGGAGAGAGACAGATGCGTCAGAACTCATCAGAGGAGAACGCGCTGGGCGCGCGCATCCGTGCGCTGCGCACGGCGCGGCAGCTCTCACAGGAGGCGCTGGCGGAGCGTCTGGACGTCTCCCGTCAGGCGGTGACCCGGTGGGAGTCGGGCGCGGCAAAGCCGAGCACCGCCAATCTGCTCGCCCTCGCCGCCTGTCTGGAGGCGCCGCTGGAGGAGCTGACCGGCGCCGTGCCGCCCGCCCCGCCGCAGGAGACGCGCCGTCCGCCCGTCTGGCCCCAGGCGGCGCTCTGCGCGCTGCCCGCCGTCCTCGCGCTCCTCGGCTGGGTTCTGGAGGGGCGCAGCCGGGTCCCGGCGGACGTGATCGGCTATGCCGACGGCCCCGCCGACCTCTGGGTGCAGGGCGTGCCGTGGCCGCTCTGGCTGCTGACGGCTGCGGCAGTTCTGTGCGCCATCCTCGCCGTCCGGCGCTGTCTGCGGGCGCGGCGGAAGGGAGGCGGCGCGTAATGCGGCGGTTGATTCCTCTGCTCGCGGCTCTGCTCCTCCTTCTGCCGCTGGCCGCCTGCTCCATCGGGCACGGGGAGGCGGACCCGCCGGAATACATCCCCCTCTCCGACTGGCCGGAGAACCGCTTCACCGACTCCCTCCCCCGCCCGGAGGCGGGGACGCCGGAGTATGCGCTCCTGTCCGGGGACGCCTGCGCCGTCTTCCTCACCGGCATCACGCGAGAGGAGGGGGAGGCCTACCTGCAGGCGCTGGAGGAGGCGGGCTTTCGCCGCGCCGCCGATGCGCAGGAGGAGAGCGCCGGCGGCTTCCTGCTCATCCGGGAGGAGACCGCCGTCTCCGTCAGTCTGAGTGAGGGAACGCTGGGCATCCGCATCACCTGTCCGGAGGAATAACGCGATGCACGGGTGGAGGGGGGCGTCCTCCTCTGGACGGGGACACTTTTCAGGCGGACAGAGCAGCAGGACCTGTCGCAAAACAGGATTTTGAGAAAACGGGACAAAGAAGAAGCCAGCGAGAACCGCCGCTTTGACGGTTCTCGCTGACTTTTTAATGTGAAAATTTCCTGCTTTGGCCTGAAAACCACATTTTGCAACAGACCCTTCCGCCTTGAAAGGGGGCCGGCGGGGCTCTGTGCGCCGCTTACTCCACCGAGAGCAGGTCCGCGCCCGGCTGGACCGTGCCAGAGGCGAGGGGGGTGATGGCGGCGTAGTCGTCCGTGTTGCAGATGATGAGCGGGGTGGTGCAGAGGTAGCCCTCCGCCCGGATGGCGTCCAGGTCGAAGCTGATGAGCAGGTCGCCCTGCTTCACCTGCTGGCCCGGCTCGACATGGGCGGTGAAGTGCTTGCCGCCCAGCTTGACGGTGTCGATGCCGATGTGCAGCAGGATCTCCACCCCGTCGCCGGTCACCAGGCCGATGGCGTGGTGGGTGCCGAAGAGGTTATCCACCTCCGCGTCCGCCGGGGCGTAGAGCTTGCCCTCC
Source organism: uncultured Eubacteriales bacterium (assembly GCA_949283375.1). Lineage (GTDB taxonomy): Bacteria > Bacillota > Clostridia > Oscillospirales > Oscillospiraceae > Onthomonas. The sequence goes on from CASDSM010000018.1 coordinate 9,294, forward strand.
GTGGGCTCGATGGCGACGCCCTCGCCCAGGGCGCAGGAGGCGAACGCCTCGTCCTGGACCTCCGCCATCGGGACCACGACGCCGGCCATGTGGGCCGCGAGCGTCCGGGCGGGACCCTTCTGGGCCGGGGCGGCGGGCTTGGCCACCGGGGCGGGCATGGGCGCGGGGACGGGGGCCTCATCCAGCAGGTCGGCCGCCGGGGTCTCCATGAAGTCCACCAGGTTGGACTTGATCACCGCCACCTGCGGGCCATAGATCACCTGGATGCCGTTGCCCTTGTGGACCACGCCGGAGGCGCCGCTCTGCTTGAGCACCGCGTCGCTCACCTTGGCCGGGTCGGCCACCGTCACACGCAGGCGGGTGGCGCAGCAGTCCACGTCGGTCACGTTCGCCTTGCCGCCCAGGCCGCGCAGGATGGCGATGGAGACCGCGTCCTCCGGAGAGGCGCCCGCCCCGTCCGGGCCGACGCCGGTCTTCTCCTTGAAGTCGGAGCGGGTGTAGAGCTTGGGCTCCTGGTCATCCGCCTCGCGGCCGGGGGTCTTGAGGTCCATCTTGCGGATCATGATGGTGAAGGTGAAGTAGTACAGGACGAAGTAGACGATGCCCACCAGCACGATCCAGAGCCAGTGCGTCTTGTCGTTGCCCTGCATGATGCCGAAGAGGGTGAGGTCGATCAGGCCGCCGGAGAAGGTCATGCCGACGCAGACGTTGAGCAGGTGCATCAGCATATAGGCGAGGCCGGCATAGACGCAGTGGACGCCGTACATCGTCGGGGCGATGAAGAGGAAGGTGAACTCCAGCGGCTCAGTGATGCCGGTGAGCATCGCCGTCAGCGCGGCGGAGAGGAGCAGTCCGGAGACCACCTTGCGCTTCTCCGGGCGGGCGGTGCGGTACATCGCCAGTGCCGCGCCGGGCAGGCCGAAGATCATAAAGACGAACTTGCCGGTCATAAAGCGGGTGGCGTCCACCGAGAACTCCGTGACCGTCCGGGAGGCCAGCTCGGCGAAGAAGATGTTCTGCGCGCCCTGGATGGTCACCCCGTCGATCACGGCGGTGCCGCCCACCGCCGTCTGCCAGAAGGGCATGTAGAAGACGTGGTGCAGGCCGAAGGGGATGAGCGCCCGCTCGATCAGGCCATAGATAAAGGTCCCGGCATAGCCCGAGCTGATGACGAGGTTCCCCAGCAGGCTGATGCCGTGCTGCACCAGCGGCCAGACATAGAACATCGCGATGCCGACGATCAGATAGACCGCCGTGCTGATGATGGGGACAAAGCGCGTGCCGCCAAAGAAGGAGAGCACCTGCGGGAGCTGGATCTTATAGAAGCGGTTGTGCAGGGCCGCGACGCCCAGGCCGACGATGATGCCGCCGAAGACGCCCATCTGCAGGGTGGTGATGCCGAGCATGGAGGTGGTGGTGTTCTCCGCCATCGCCTCCACGCCGCCGGCGGCGTTGATCATCGCGCTGATGGCGGTGTTCATCACCAGATAGGCGATGGCGCCGGAGAGGGCGGCCACCTCCTTCTCCTTCTTGGCCATGCCGATGGCGACGCCCATGGCAAAGAGCAGGGCCAGATTGTTGAACACCGCGCTGCCGCACTGGTTCATAATGTCGAGCACGGTGTAGATCACGGTGCCCTGGTGGATCAGGCCGGTCAGGCCGTAGGCCTCCAGCATGGTCTCGTTGGTGAACGAGCTGCCGATGCCGAGCAGCAGGCCGGCCACCGGCAGCAGGGCGATGGGCAGCATGAACGAGCGGCCCACGCGCTGCAATACGCCGAAGATCTTGTCTTTCATTTGAGTGCCTCCTTTGATCTCCCCGTTTGGGTGGATGCGTCTGTCAGTGGAAAGGTTCTCTATCAAAAAAGACCCATATCCCCCGCGAAAGGGCGCAGCGGGGCCGCGCCGGACACGGGAGCATACAGGTCTGGCCCACACAGCAAGGGTGCGGTCACCATCCGGAGATGCAGTTTTCTCTATCGCAGGCCGCCGGAGACCCGTTTCAGGTGGATGGTGAGGTAGATCAGCTCCTCCTGCGGCAGCTCCCGGCGCCAGGTATTGCGCACATAGTCCGCCACGCACTGGGCGCATTTATAATGCCGGGGGCAGCTGCGCACGATCATCTGGCGAAAGGCGCTGTCCGCCTCCTCCGGGGCGTCCGTCATCAGCTTATCCTGGAACAGGCGCTGGGCAAAGTAGCGCAGATGGACGACAAAGCGGCTGAAGTCGAGCGACTCGCGGTCAAAGGTCCCCTGGCCGCGGTAGAAATACTCCACCACCTCCACCACCCCGTCGATCAGGCGGGTGATGTCGTACATCTCGCTCATGCTGGTGTTCAGCTCAGCGTTGACGATGTGCAGGGCGATGAAGCTCGCCTCGTCCGGGCTGAGCTGGACGCCGCAGCGCTCCCGGATCAGGGTCAGGCAGCGCTGTCCCTGCTGGAATTCGATGGGATAGTAGCACAAAATACTGCCCGCGAGGGGATTTTTGAATTCGATCCCCTGCTCCTTGCGCCGGATGGCGAAGCTGATGTGGTCGGCCAGGGTGATGAGCAGCGACTCGTTGAGCGGCTGGGAGATCACGGTGCGGATCTCGGCGATCAGCTCCTGCGTCAATTGCAGGTGGTCGAGCGGGATCTGCTCCACCAGCTCGCGCAGGCGGCGCTGCCCCGTCTTATCCTCCATGCGGTAGACCTTCTCCACCGACGCCGGGTCCACAAACTGCCCCACCTTGCGCCCGAAGCCCAGGCCGCGGCCGGTGACAATGCTCTCATGGCCCTGTCTGTCGATGACGCACAGGATATTGTTGTTGATGACCTTCTTGATCCGCATCCTGTCCGCCCCCGATTCCTCCGAAAGAAAAAAACCAGCTCCAACAGACGCCTCTGTCAAGACGCCCCTGGAGTTGGTCTAGCCCGCATCACCGGTAACAATCCAACCGACGGCCCGCCGCACGGCAAACCCTTCTGTATGGAAGTAATCATAGCATCCCCATTTATCAAAGTCAACCCACTTTCTGCCGGAGGGCACAATTTCGTCAAAACGTCAAGTGCGGCGGGGTCCGTTTTGGGCAGTTCACCAGACAGTCCGCCGAGGATTGCAGGCGGCGTCTGTTGTGGTATAATACTGCCTGACAGGTTCTGCACTACCACAGCGTCCGCCTGCCCCGGCAGGCATGGGGAGGAAAACAGGTTCATGATCGACGCCATTGAAATTCGCGGAGCGAGGGTCCACAACCTCAAGCAGGTGGATGTGGACGTGCCGCTCGGCCGGATGGTCGGCATCGCCGGCGTCTCCGGCTCGGGCAAGAGTTCGCTGGCCCTCGGCGTGCTCTATGCCGAGGGGTCTCGGCGGTATCTCGAGTCGCTGTCCACCTACACCCGGCGGCGGATGACCCAGGCCGGGCGGGCGGATGTGGACGAGGTGCGCTATGTCCCCGCCGCCCTCGCCCTGCATCAGCGCCCCGGCGTGCCCGGCATCCGCAGCACCTTCGGCACGGGGACGGAGCTGCTCAACAGCCTGCGGCTGATGTATTCCCGGCTCGGGAGCCACCGCTGTCCCAACGGGCACTATCTCGCCCCCACGCTGGCGGTGGCCGCCGGTCAGGCGCTGGTCTGCCCGGTCTGCGGGACCGCCTTCCACGCCCCGGGGGCGGAGGAGCTGGCCTTCAACAGTCAGGGGGCCTGCCGCACCTGCGGAGGCACCGGAGAGGTGCGCACGGTGGACCGGTCGACGCTGGTGCCGGACGACCGGCTGACCATCGAGGAGGGCGCGGTCGCCCCGTGGAATTCGCTGATGTGGTCGCTGATGGTGGACGTCTGCCGGGCGATGGGGGTGCGTACCGACGTCCCCTTCCGTGCGCTGACCGAGGCAGAACAGGCGATCGTCTATGACGGTCCGCCGGAGAAGAAGCACATTCTCTACCACTCCAGGCACACCAACGAGCTGGCGGAGCTGGATTTCACCTATTTCAGCGCCACGCGCACGGTGGAGAACGCCCTGTCCAAGGTGAAGGACGAAAAGGGGATGAAGCGGGTGGAGAAGTTCCTCACCACAGGCCCCTGTCCGGACTGCGGCGGCACACGCCTCTCTGAGGCGGCCCGCGCGCCCCGCCTGCGCGGCATCGGCCTGGACGAGGCCTGCCGGATGACCCTCTCCGAGCTGACGCTCTGGGTGGACGGGGTGCCAGAGAGCCTGCCGGAGGAGCTGCGCCCGATGGCGCTGCGCATCTGCGAGAGCTTCCAGACCGCCGCACGGCGGCTGCTGGAGCTGGGGCTGGGCTATCTCACCCTCGACCGCGCCGCCTCCACCCTCTCCACCGGCGAGCGGCAGCGGATGCAGCTCGCCCGCGCGGCGCGCAACCGGACCACAGGCGTGCTCTACGTCCTGGATGAGCCGTCCATCGGCCTGCATCCGTCCAACATCGACGGGCTGACCGGCGTGATGCGCGACCTGATCGCCGACGGCAACTCGGTGGTGCTGGTGGACCACGACACGCAGATCCTCTCCGAGGCGGACTATATCATTGAGATGGGGCCGGGCGCGGGGGCCTCAGGCGGACAGGTGATCGCCCTGGGCACGCGCGCCGCGCTGGCGGAGAACGCCCGCTCGCTCATCGGCCCCTATCTCAACGGGCGGACGGTACAGGTCCGCGCGCGTACGCCGCGGCCGGAGCTCTTTGCCCTGGGCCGCATCCGCCTCGTCACCGGGGCCATCCACACGGTCCGGCCGCTGGAGGTGGAGATCCCGAAGGGGCGGCTGACGGTGGTCACCGGGGTCTCCGGCTCGGGCAAGACGACGATGGTGCTCGAGAGTCTGGTCCCCGGCCTGCAGGCCGTCCTGAGCGGTGAAAAACTGCCCGGGCATGTGCGCGCGGTGCAGGCGGAGGGCATCCGGCAGGTCAAGCTGATCGACGCCACGCCGGTCGGCATCAACGTCCGCTCCACCGTGGCGACCTACGCCAACGTCCACGACGAGCTGCGCAAGCTCTTTGCCCGGACGGCGGAGGCGAAGTCGCTCGGCTACCGGGCAGGAGATTTCTCCTACAACACCGGCAAGCTCCGCTGCCCGGTCTGCGACGGGACCGGGCAGATCAGCCTGGACGTGCAGTTCCTGCCCGACGTGGAGATCCCCTGCCCCGACTGCCGCGGCGCGCGCTATGCCCGGGAGGCCGGCAAGATACGCTACCGGACCAGGCGCGGGGCGTCCTACACCCTCCCGGAGCTGATGGCGATGGACGTACACGCCGCGCTGGAGGCCTGCGGGGAGATCAGGGTGGTGCGCCAGCGCCTTCAGGTGCTCGAGGACCTCGGTCTGGGCTATCTGACGCTGGGAGAGCAGACGCCCAGCCTCTCCGGCGGCGAGGCGCAGCGGCTCAAGCTGGCCAGCGAGATGGGGCGGGCGCAGGACGGGACCGTCTTCGTTTTCGACGAGCCCACCATCGGCCTGCATCCGCTGGACGTGCGCACCCTGCTGGAGGTCTTCCAGACGCTGATCGGCCACGGGGCCACTGTAGTGGTGATAGAGCACGACCTGGATGTGATCCGCAACGCCGACTACCTGATCGACATGGGTCCGGGCGGCGGCGCGGCGGGCGGTCGCATCGTGGCCTGCGGGACGGCGGAGGAGCTGCGCGCCGTGCCGGAGAGCGTGACGGGGCGGTATCTGTGAGCGTCCCGGACGGCGCCGCGCAGGCGTGTGCGCAAACGGCCGCCGAAATGCGCTCAGCGCGCCAGGACGGTTGGGCACGTCCGCTCAAAATCTGCGATTGGACGCGCACGGGCTGTGGAGCCAAACGCTGTCAGCCCTCTTTGACGCGCTGAAACCCCCGCCCTGGGAGAGTTCCGGGGGCGGGGGGTTCCTGCGTTGGTTTGGGGAATGCTTACTTCAGGCCGTTCTCGTAGGCTTCGATCATCTTCTTGACCATCTGCCCGCCGACCGAGCCGGCCTGCTTGCTCGTCAGGTCGCCGTTGTAGCCCTGCTTGAGGTTGACGCCCACCTCGGAGGCGGCCTCCATCTTGAACTTGTCGAGCGCCTCGCGGGCGGCAGGGACCAGAGACTGCTTGCTGCTGGACATAAGAACATCTCCTTTTTCATTTTGTCTGGGTCTTTCCTGGCCATTTCCCTCTCGGAATGTCCATCTATAGCATGTCCCTGCGCCGCCGGCCTATCCTCTGCAATTTTTTCCCCCGATGTCAGAAACCGAAAACCGGGCGCCTGCCGGCCTGGCCTGCCAGCTGGAGCACCATCCAGGACCTGCCCGCCCTGGGCGCACCGGCGAGGTCTGTTCAGATGGTTTGGGGCGCTCCCACAAAACGGTTCGGCGGGCTGATTCCTTTTGAGCAGAACGAAAAAGATATTTTTTCTCCTTCCGAAGGATATGTAAATCTGGTATAATGAAAACAAGCATTTTATCCTCTTGCCATAGAGCTGCCGCGCGGGCCGTGCCGGTTTTCCTTGCGAAAATGGGGCTGCACTGCTGAAACGGGGGTACCGTCAAGAGTTATGCGCAAATTGGTTTGCAGACTCCGGCTGAATGAAGTCAACCGGCAATAGAGACGTCTTCCAGAGCCGCCTCCAAGTGCTTCATATTCATGTACTTCTTGTTGCCCCATTGGGTGCCGGCCACATGGCGCAGGCGGGCGCAGACCAGCATGAGGGCAGAGTTGCCATCCGGGAAGGTCCCCACCACACGGGTCCTGCGGCGGATCTCCCGGTTCAGCCGCTCAATGACATTGTTGGTGCGGATCCGGGTCCAGTGCTCATAG
>CASDSM010000019.1 GCA_949283375.1 uncultured Eubacteriales bacterium
GTCCCGCCGTCCAGGTCCGGCAGCTCGCGCGCCAGCGCGCCGCAGTGCTCGCAGACCGGCGCGCGCTTGCCGGCGGTCACGCAGTCACAGCCGCAGCGCAGCACGCGCCGTCCGCCCGCATCGAGCAGCAGCCAGACATGGTTGACGAAATTGAAGCTGTCCACCGCCTTGGCCCGCAGGAGGACCGTCCCGTCCTCTTGCTGCGTGCGGACCTTTCGGATCAGCTGATACCTGCGCAGGAAGCCGTCGCCCCGCTCGAGCGCTGCCGGGCCCAGACCGCCCTCTCTCTCAATGTTCCACTCCATAAAAGCACTCACCCCTGTATCTTCGTCATCGGCAGGGAGGCGGACTCCCTCCCCCATATGGCCCTTTGTGCGGCCCGGTCAGTTCTCAGCGCAGTATGCGAGCACCAGCGCGGCGCAGTGTGCGCACATCCCGGCGCCTGCGCGCGCGGCGGGACAGTCGCAGGCGTGGTGCAGCACCCGGTCCCCGTCCGCGCTGAGCAGCACCCGGGGATGATCGACAAACTGAAAGCTGTCCACGCACTTGCCGGTGAGCTCGGTGCTGCCGTCCTTCTGCTGCTGGCCGTTGAGGTGGTTGACCTGACCGTCCCGGCAGATCGCCTCCGCCTGGGCCAGGGTCTGGCTGTTGACATATCGCGACAGATCCAACTTTCCTTTCATAGTGCCCTCCGAATCTCCATATATTTGTTCTCTCCGCCCCGAAGCGGGGCAAAACGCGTCTTTTTTCTCCCCGTCAGACGGGCGGACAGTGAGAAAAAACGCCTGTTTTTCGACATCTGTCCGGTTTTTCCCGGCAGAGGTCCGTCTTTCCGCGCCCTCCTTCCGGGACGCACCCCGCCCCTCCCGTGCCGGCCGGGCGGCGCGCATCCGCGCGGATATATGCGTGCACGGTGTCCATTCTATCAAAAAACCATTTGAAATATTATATGCTTTCCTGTGCGTCCTTGTCAACCTAAACCGTTTTCAAAAGCGGGCATTTTGCCAAGCCGCCCCCCGCCTTCACGGTCAGAGGCCGGGCAGTTTAACCAGTTTTCCCACTCTGGGCGGCCGACCGGGGGACCCGGATGCCGGACCACAGGCAGGCGTTGCACTCCCCGTCCGCGTTCCGTCCGGCGGCCAGGATCCTGCCGTCTGCGCGCAGGCCGAGGGTGTAGCAGGCTCCGGCGGCGATCTGGACCACGCCGGTCCACTTGTCCACATCCGTCCTGCCGTCATAGCCGTTGCCCACGGCGACCACCGTCCCGTCTGCGCGCAGGCCGGCGGTGTGGTAGTGCCCCGCCGCGATGGCGGTCAGGCCGCTCCAGTCGGCCAGATGGCAGCAGAGGTGGGGCTTGAGGGAGGCGGCCACCACCGTGCCGTCCGCGCGCAGGCCGACGGTGTGCTCCTCGCCGGCGGCGATGGCGACGATGTCCCGCCAGAGCCCCACGTTGCAGCGCTGGAGGACGTTCTCCCCCGCCGCGAGCACCGTCCCGTCCGACCGCAGGCCGACCGTCATCTCCCGGCCCGCCGCCACGGCCACGACGCCGCGCCACTGGCGGACCTCGCGCTGCACCTGGCTGTCCTGCGCGGTGGTGAGCACCGTCCCGTCCGAGCGCAATCCGACGGTGTGCATCGACCCGGCGGCGACGGAGACGATCTCCCGCCACGCGCCCACGTCGCACTCATGGTAGCGGTTGTTCCCCACCGCGAGCACGGTCCCGTCTGACCGCAGGCCGACGGTGTGCGACCGTCCGGCGGCGACGGAGACGATCCCCCGCCATGTGCCCACCTCGCACTGTCCGGCGCGGTACCAGCCGGTGGCCAGCACGCTGCCGTCCTCGCGCACGGCGACGGAGTGATAGTCTCCGGCGGCGATGGTGGCCATCGGGGGGCGGCGCGGCGCGGTCAGGACGCGGTGCGGGGCGGTCTGCGCGCGCGGGGGGGCTGCCTCCGGCTTTGCGGCAGGACGCTCGCCCTCTGGCGCGTCCGGCAGGCGGATGCCGGCCCATTCCCGGACCTCGCACTCGCCGTCGTCATTGCGCCCGACCGCCACCAGGGTGCCGTCCGACCGCAGGCCGAGCAGATAGCAGGCCCCGGCGGCGATCGCCACGATCTGCGACCAGCCGGAGACGTCGGTCTGCCCGTACTGCCGGTAGCCGGCGGCGGCCACCGTCCCGTCCGCGCGCAGGCCGGCAGTGAAGAGCTTGCCCGCCGTCACCGCCTTCAGGTCGCGCCAGCCGTCCACGCCGCACGGGCTGTCCTCTGCCGCGGCGCGCATCGCCGCCACGGCGGACCCGTCCGACCGCAGAGCGACGGCGTGGCTCGGCCCGAGGGCGATCCCGCGCAGGTCTGTCCAGCGCCTGACCGTGCGCTCAAACTGCCCGCCCGGCGCGCTCTGCTGCCCGGTCAGGACGGCAGAGCCGCCGCGCAGCCCGGCAGTCAGGTTGCCGCCCGCCGCGATGGCCGTGATCCCGGTCCAGCGGCCCACCTCGCACTGATGGTCGCCGTTGAGACCGGTGGCCACCACCGTCCCATTCGAGCGCAGGCCGACGGTGTGCGCCGCCCCCGCCGCGATGGCTACAATGTCTCTCCAGCGGCTCACGTTACACTGTCCGTTCCCGTTCGCGCCGGCGGCAATCACCGTCCCGTCCGCGCGCAGGCCGACGGTGTGCGCGCGCCCGGCGGCGACGGAGACGATGTTCCGCCAGGCGCTCACATTGCACTGCCCGTCCCGGTTGCGCCCCGTCGCGGCCACGGAGCCATCCCGGCGGATCGCCACCGCGTGGTAGTCGCCGCCCGCGATGGTGTTCCTCGCCCAGCCGGCGGGGGCGCTCCTGCGGGCTGCGGCGCTCTCTCCCCGCTGCTCCGCCTCAGGGGAACGGGGCGCGCTCCGGGGTACGGCGATCGCCGGGAACACCTCGCCCAGCGGCACCTGCGCCTCACAGCGCGTGCAGCAGAAAGCGCGCAGCTCCTTTGAGATCAGGAAATGGGCGCCCTCGCACTTCGGACAGCGCAGCAGGCCGGGCGCGCGCGCCTCCTCCTGCGCAAGCTGCCGCGCCAGCCAGTCCGTCCGGATGCGGGAGACCGCCCGGCGCTCCACCGCGGCGCAGAAGGTGTGATAGCGCTCATAGTGGCGGCTGTTGTCAAAGCCGCAGCGGGGGCAGACCCCCTCCTGCGGATATTTTGTCTCACATACCGGGCATTGCCACATGGTCCCCTCATCCTCCTGTCAGCTTCACTTGCCGCCCTGTTTGGCCCTGTTAGCCCATTCTCTCGCCCGGGCCGGGTCGCGGGGCACGCCGAGGCCCTTCTGGTAAAGGAAGCTCAGGCTGTTCATGGCGCCCCTGTGCCCCTGCTCCGCCGCTTTGCGATACCACCGGGCCGCCTCCGCGAAGTCCTGCGCCACGCCGCAGCCATTTGCGTAACAGACGCCCAGATTATACTGCGCCGAGGCCTTCCCCTGCTCCGCCGCCGCGCGGAACAGCTCTGCCGCCTCCGCGTAGTGCTGCGTCACGCCGTTACCATTGTAACAGCAAACACCCAGACCGTTCTGCGCCCCGGCATGCCCCTGTTCTGCCCCCTTGCGGTACCACTTGACCGCCTCTGCGTAATCCCGCGTCACACCGCAGCCGTTTGCGTAACAGACGCCCAGATTGTTCTGCGCCACGGCATATCCCTGCTCCGCAGATTTGCGATAGCACCTGGCCGCCTCCGCGTAGTCCTGCGGCACGCCGTTGCCCTTCTCATAGCAAAAGCCCAGATCATTCTGTGCCTTTGCATGTCCCTGCTCCGCTGCTTTGCGGTACCATCTGGCCGCCTCCGCGTAGTCCTGCGCCACGCCGCGCCCGTAATAACAGTCTTCGCCGCGGCGATACCATTCCTCCGCCGTTTCAGTCGCCGGTGGTGTGGACGTCCTGTCGAGCAGCTTCTGTGCCGGGGCGCAGCCCTGCCGGGCGGCCTGGCGGAACCATCTCTCCGCCTCCTGCCCGTCCTGCGGGACCCCCACGCCGAGCAGCGCATACATACCTGCCAGGCATTGGTAGGCGGCGCTGCCCTCGCCCGCCTTTCGCAGCACATACTCTGCCAGCGCCTGCTCCCGCGTGAGCCGCCTGCGCAAGCCCTCCGGCAGCGGCTGCACCGTCAGCCAGCCGGCGTAGTCCGTCGAACGGTCGTAGCCGCAGGCGGGGCAGACGCAGCCCTTGTCATTCTCTCTTTTGCATGCCGGGCACTGCCACGTCATCTTGTTCTCCTCCTGTCTCAGGGCAACTCCGCCCGGCGGGCCCAATGCGCCGCATCTGCTGGGCTCCGGGGCGTCCCGCGCCCCTTCAGGTAGCAGTCGCTCACCTTTTTCATCGCGGTCCGGTCGCCCCGCTCCGCAGCCTTGCGGAACCAGCGAAACGCCTGCCGGTCATCTCTCGGCACGCCCAGACCGCGCTCATAGCAGATGCCCAACTCGCGCTGTGCCTTCACATGCCCCTGCTCCGCGGCCCGGCGGTACCACCGGGCCGCCTCTGCGTTGTTCTGCAGCACGCCGCGGCCTTTTGCATAGCATATCCCCAGATTGTACTGCGCCGAGGCCTTCCCCTGCTCCGCAGCCGCGCGGAACAGCTCTGCCGCCTTGGCATAGTTCTTCGGCACGTTCTCTCCATAATAATAGAGGAGTCCCCGCCGGTTCAGCTCCCCGGCGTCCTGCATCTGCGCACTCTGCCTGACCGTCCGGCCCCGGAAGGGTGGAACCGGCTGTGCCGTCGGCCAGCGGGTGTAATCTATCGAGCGGTCATAGCCGCAGGAGGGGCAGATGCAGCCCGCGCCGATCTCTCTCTTACATGCCGGGCATTGCCACATGGTCCTCTCATCCTCCTGTCAGCTTCATTTGCCAGCCTGTTTTGCCCTGTTCTCCCATGCCCTCGCCTGGGCCGGGTCGCGGGGCACGCCGCGGCCCCACCGGTAACAGTTGCTCAGGTGCTTCATGGCGTCCCTGTTCCCCTGCTCCGCCGCCGCGCGGTACCACTTCACCGCCTCTGCGTAGTTCTTTGGCACGCCGTTGCCATAATAATAGCAGACGCCCAGAGCGTTCTGCGCCTCGGCCTTCCCCTGCTCCGCCGCTTTGCGGAACCACTTGACTGCCTCCGTGTAGCTCTGCGGCACGCCGAGACCGTTTTTGTAGCATACGCCCAGATTGTTCTGCGCCTCAGCATACCCCTGCTCCGCAGATTTGCGGTACCACCTGACTGCCTCCGCGTAGTCCTGCGCCACGCCGAGGCCCTTCTCATAGCAAAAGCCCAGATCATTCTGTGCCTTTGCATGTCCCTGCTCCGCCGCTTTGCGGAACCACTTGACCGCCTCCGCCTCGTTCTTGGATACGCCGCGGCCAGAATAATAGCGCATGCCCAGATTGTTCTGCGCTGTTGCGTTCCCCTGTTCTGCCGCCTTGCGGTACCACTTCGCCGCCTCGGCGGAATCCTTGGGTACGCCCTGGCCTTTTTCGTAACAGAAACCCAGATCGCTCTGCGCCCTGGCATGCCCCTGTTCCGCCGCTTTGCGATAGCACCTGGCCGCCTCCGCGTAGTCCTGCGGCACGCCGCGGCCCTCATAATAGTCTTCGCCGCGGCGATACCACTCCTCCGCCGTTTCGGCGGTCTCAGGTGTGGACGGCTCCTCATCAAAGAGGCCTCTGAGGCTATCCTGTGCCCCGTCGTGGCCAAGCTCCGCCGCCCGGCGGTACCACTTTTTAGCCTCTACATCATCCTTCGGGACGCCATCGCCAAAGTAAAAGCAGTCGCCCAATTGGTACAGCGCCTCGGCGCAGTCCTGCTCTGCCGAAGCGCGGTACCACTTCATCGCCTCCTGGTAATCCTGCGTCATGCCGAAGCCATAGTGATAGCAGTCGCCCAGCTTGCATTGCGCCTCTGCGTGTCCCTGCTCCGCTGCCTTGCGGTACCACCGGACCGCCTCCGCGTAATCCTGCGGCACGCCCTCTCCCATGAAATATTGATCGGCCAGATCGCGCTGTGCCTCGGCATGGCCCAGCTCTGCCGCCACGCGGAAGCATTCCGACGCACGGCCCTCATCCGGCTGTACCGCGCGGCTGTCGCCGCAGCAGCAGCCCAGCAGGAAGAACACCTCTGCCCTGCCCTGGTCGGTCAGCCCCGCAACCAGCCGGGCGATGTCAGGCTGTCCCGTCCTCTTCAGCAGGCCGGGCGGCACCGGCTGCGCCGTCGGCCAGCGGGTGTAATCCGTCGAGCGGTCGTAGCCGCAGGAGGGACAGACCTCCCCCCACAGGGTCTTTCCACAGCGCTCGCATCTATTTTGCATCTCCGCTCCCCCTCGTTCGCCCTTTTCCGGCAATTCTTTTGTAAATCTAAATCAACGATATTGAAATCTTATCAGAGCCACTATCATTCGTCAAGGGGATGCCGGCGGAGTGCGGACACCTCCCTATTTCATATGATACCACAGGCGGGACGTCCGGTTTTTTATGGACGGCACAGCCATGCCGCCGCACCGGAAGACCGCCCCGGAACGACATCGGGAGGCGCGGAAGAAAAGAGACACCCCGCCGGAAACCGAGAGGACCGGCGGGGTGCGCTGATGAGATTCACAACTGAAACGCCATTGGGGTAAAATTGGGGGTGGAAATCTGCGGCCCGTCACAATTTCGATGCAAATCAGCACGAAAGAAAGCAAAAATCCCGCTCTGCGGCAATTGCAGAGCGGGATTTTTCTACGGAGAAGGAGGGATTTGAACCCTCGCGCGCTGTAACACGCCTACGCCCTTAGCAGGGGCGCCTCTTCGGCCACTTGAGTACTTCTCCAAACCGAAAACAAAGGGGGATATGCACTTGTGCGTCTTGGGGAAAGAGTGGCGGAGAGAGTGGGATTCGAACCCACGGCTCCTTGTGAGAGTCACTGGTTTTCAAGACCAGCTCCTTAAACCGCTCGGACATCTCTCCAGCTACATCTCACAGACGCAAGTTGTATTTTACCGAAAAAGACCCGTTTTGTCAAGGGGAATTCGGAAAAAATCCGTTTTCCCCGCCCGCAGGCAGACCGCCTGCGGGCGGGACCCGGGACCGGCGGAAACCGACCGGTCCCGGGCTGGAATTGGGATCACATGCGGCGCTCAGCTCAGGCTGGGGCTGTCTGCGGCGCTCTCGTCGAGGAAGAGGCCCTCCTCCACAAAGAGGGGCTCGCTCTCCTCCGGGACGTCGGAGGTCTCGGGGGCCTCGGCGTCTGCGATGGCCGTCCCGTCCTCCGCGGCGGGGCTCTCCTCCACGCGGAACTGGTCGAGGCCGGTGCCGGCGGGGATCAGCTTGCCGATGATGACGTTCTCCTTCAGGCCCATCAGGTGGTCCACCTTGCCGTAGATGGCGGCTTCGGTGAGCACCTTGGTGGTCTCCTGGAAGGAGGCGGCGGAGAGGAAGCTCTCGGTCGCCAGGGCGGCCTTCGTGATGCCGAGCAGCAGGCGGGTGCAGGTGGGCAGGCGGAGCTCGCTGCCGTCCTCCCGCCGCTCGCCGGCGTCGATGCGCGCCTGCACGGCGTCGCGGGCGTCCTCATAGGCGGTGACGCCGATGTTGGAGCCGGAGAGGAGGTCGGAGTCGCCGGCGTCCTCCACGCGGACCTTGCGCATCATCTGGCGGCAGATGACCTCGATGTGCTTGTCGTGGATGTCCACGCCCTGGCTGCGGTAGGGCTTGAGCACTTCCTTGACCAGGTACTCGTGCAGGGCATGGATGCCGCGCACGCGCAGCACGTCCTGCGGATAGAGCGCGCCGGGCACGAGCTGGAAGCCCTGCTCGACGTAGTCCCCGTCCTTCACCAGCAGCTGGGACTGCGGGAGCATATAGCTGCGCATGTCGCCGTCCGGGGCGGTGATGTTCACGCTGACCAGGTTACCCTTGTGGACCTCGCCCACCTTGACCTGGCCGCTGATCTCGGCGAGCTGGGCCATCTTCTTCGGGCGGCGGGCCTCAAACAGCTCCTCGACACGGGGAAGACCCTGGGTGATATCGCCGCCGGCGATGCCGCCGGTGTGGAAGGTACGCATGGTGAGCTGAGTGCCCGGCTCGCCGATGGACTGGGCGGCGATGATGCCCACCGCCTCGCCGATGCCCACCCGCTCGCCGATGGCGAGGTTCAGGCCGTAGCACTTGGAGCACACGCCGTTGCGGGCGCGGCAGGTGAGCACGCTGCGCACCTTGACGGCGTGGATGCCGTGCGCCTCGAGCACTGCGGCGTCCCGCTCGCTGAGGATGTGGTCGGTGTCGAAGAGCAGCTCGCCCGTCTGCGGGTCGCAGATCGGCTCGCAGGGATAGCGGCCGTTCAGGCGCTCGCCGAAGGTCTCGATCACCTGGCCGTTCTCGGCGATCTCGTAGACGCTGATGCCGTCGGTGGTCTGGCAGTCCTCCTCGCGGACGATGACCTCCTGGGACACGTCCACCAGGCGGCGGGTCAGATAACCGGAGTCGGCGGTCCGCAGCGCGGTGTCCGCCAGGCCCTTACGGGCGCCGCGGGAGGAGATGAAGTACTCCAGCACGCTCAGGCCCTCACGGTAGTTGGCCTTGACCGGAATCTCGATCGTCTTGCCGGCGGTGTTGGCCAGCAGGCCGCGCATGCCGGCCAGCTGACGGATCTGCGCCTGCGAGCCGCGGGCGCCGGAGTCCGCCATCATGAAGATGGGGTTGTACTGGTCCAGGTTCTCCGTCAGCGCCTTGGAGACCTCGGCAGTGGTCTTCTCCCACTCGCGCACGACCAGGCGGTAGCGCTCGTCGTTGGTCAGCTTGCCGCGTCGGTACATGTCCTCGATCCGGACGACCAGCTTCTCCGTGTCGGAAACCATCTGGTACTTGGACGGAGGAATGGTCATGTCATAGATGGAGACGGTGAGGGAGCCGACGGTGGAGTAGTGATAGCCCTGCGCCTTGATCGCGTCGAGCATGTTGGCCGAGATGGCAAAGCCGTGGCGCTCAATGCAGGCCTTGATGATCTTGCCGAGCAGCTTTTTGCCGCACACCACGTTGACCTCGGGCACCAGCGCGGTCTCGGGGTTGTCGCGGTCCACCAGGCCGAGATCCTGCGGCACCTGCTCATTGAAGATCAGGCGGCCGACGGTGGTGCGCACCATGCGGCTGATGGTCTCGCCGCGGCAGGTGCCGGTGCGGCGGACCAGGATGGGCTCGTGCAGCTCCAGCTCGCCCTCGCTGTAGGCCAGCTGGGCCTCGCCGTCGTCGGAATAGCAGTGGTAGATCTCGCGCGGCAGAGCGCCGGAGGCGGCAGCCTCCTGGGCGAGGAAGCCGGTCGTGCGGATCCAGGGCTGATAGCGCTTCTCGTCCGGGTCATGCACCCAGATGGTCTCGTCCCCTTCAATCTCGCCGGCCTCCAGGGCGGCGGCGGCCGCCGCGGCGGTCTCATAGCTGCGCGCGGGGTCGTTGAGCGGGTCCTTCTCGTAGGTCAGGTAATAGGAGCCGAGCACCATGTCCTGCGTCGGCGTGGTGACCGGGCCGCCGTCCTGCGGGCGCAGGAGGTTGTTGGCCGAGAGCATCAGGATGCGGGCCTCAGCCTGGGCCTCAGCGGAGAGCGGGACGTGGACGGCCATCTGGTCGCCGTCGAAGTCGGCGTTGAACGGGGTGCAGACCAGGGGGTGCAGCTTGATCGCGCGGCCCTCCACCAGCACCGGCTCGAAGGCCTGGATGGACAGGCGGTGCAGCGTCGGGGCGCGGTTGAGCATGACGGGGTGGTCCTTGATGACGAAGTCGAGGGCGTCCCACACCTCGGCGCGGCCCTTGTCCACCATCTTCTTGGCGGACTTGATGTTGTTCGCCACACCGTCCTGCACCAGCTTCTTCATGATGAAGGGGCGGAAGAGCTCCACCGCCATCTCCTTGGGCAGGCCGCACTGGTAGATCTTCAGCTCCGGGCCGACGACGATGACGGAGCGGCCGGAGTAGTCCACGCGCTTGCCGAGCAGGTTCTGGCGGAAGCGTCCCTGCTTGCCCTTGAGCATGTCAGAGAGGCTCTTGAGGGCGCGGTTGTTCGCCCCGGTGACGGCGCGGCCGCGGCGGCCGTTGTCGATCAGGGCGTCCACCGCCTCCTGGAGCATGCGCTTCTCGTTGCGCACGATGATGTCGGGCGCGTGGAGCTGCATCAGGCGCTTGAGGCGGTTGTTGCGGTTGATCACGCGGCGGTAGAGGTCGTTCAGGTCGCTGGTGGCGAAGCGGCCGCCGTCGAGCTGAACCATGGGGCGGATCTCAGGCGGAATGACCGGCAGGGCGTCGATGATCATCCATTCCGGGCGGTTGCCGGAGACGCGGAAGGCGTCCACCACCTCCAGGCGCTTGACGATGCGGGCCTTCTTCTGGCCGGAGGCGGTCTCCAGCTGCTTGTGCAGCTCGGCGGAGAGGGCCTCCAGGTCGATCTCCTGGAGCAGCTTCTTCACCGCCTCGGCGCCCATGCCGGCGTCGAAGTCGTCCTCGTACTTCTCGCGCATGTCGCGGTATTCCTTCTCCGTGAGGATCTGGTTCTTGCTCAGCGGGGTGAAGCCGGGGTCGGTGACGATATAGGAGACAAAGTAGAGCACCTTTTCCAGAATACGCGGGCTGATGTCCAGGATCAGACCCATCCGGGAGGGGATGCCCTTGAAGTACCAGATGTGGGAGACGGGCGCGGCCAGCTCGATGTGGCCCATGCGCTCGCGGCGGACCTTCGCGCGCGTGACCTCCACGCCGCAGCGGTCGCAGATCTTGCCCTTGTAGCGGATCTTCTTATACTTGCCGCAGTGGCACTCCCAGTCCTTGGTGGGGCCAAAGATGCGCTCGCAGAACAGACCGTCCCGCTCCGGCTTGAGGGTGCGGTAGTTGATGGTCTCCGGCTTCTTGACCTCGCCGTAGGACCACTCCCGAATCTGCTCCGGGGAGGCGACGGAAATTTTGATGGCGTCAAAATCGGGGCAGCTCATGTTTCGTCCTCCTCCTGATTAGTCTTCATCCATAGCGCCGGCATCGTCCAGGAACAGGTCGCCCTCTTCGAAGGCGCTCTGGTCCTCGACCACGTTGCCCTCGGCGTCCATCTCGCCGGTGGTGTAGCCGTGGGCGGCGAACTCCCCTTCGTCGCCGGAGGCGTAGTAGTCGTCATAGTCCTTGCCGCGGCCGGGCTGGTAGTCGTCGTCCTCGTCGTCCTTGAGCTCGACGATGTTGCCCGCCTTGTCCAGCACGCGCACGTCCAGGCAGAGGGCCTGGAGTTCCTTCATGAGCACCTTGAACGACTCGGGCACGCCGGGGCGCGGGATATTGTGTCCCTTCACGATGCTCTCATAGGTGCGCACGCGGCCGGTGACGTCGTCGGACTTGACGGTGAGGATCTCCTGCAGGGTGTAGGCCGCGCCGTAGGCCTCCAGGGCCCAGACCTCCATCTCGCCGAAGCGCTGGCCGCCGAACTGGGCCTTGCCGCCGAGGGGCTGCTGGGTGACGAGGGAGTACGGGCCGGTGGAGCGGGCGTGGATCTTGTCGTCCACCAGGTGGTGCAGCTTGAGGAAGTAGACGTAGCCGACGGTGACGGGGTTGTCAAAGCGCTGGCCGGTGCGGCCGTCGTAGAGCCAGCTCTTGCCGGTCTCGTTCAGTCCGGCCTGGCGCAGCAGGTCCTGGATGTCCTTCTCGTTGGCGCCGTTGAAGATGGGGGTGGCCACCTTCCAGCCGAGGGTGCGGGCGGCATAGCCCAGATGGACCTCGAGCACCTGGCCGATGTTCATACGGGAGGGCACGCCCAGGGGGTTCAGGACGATATCCAGCGGGGTGCCGTCGGGCAGGAAGGGCATATCCTCCACCGGCAGGATGCGCGAGACGACGCCCTTGTTGCCGTGGCGGCCGGCCATCTTGTCGCCCACGGAGATCTTGCGCTTCTGGGCGATATAGACGCGCACGCACTGGTTCACGCCCGGGGAGAGCTCGTCGCCGTTCTCACGGGTGAACACCTTGACGTCCACCACGATGCCGCTCTCGCCGTGGGGCAGCTTGAGGGAGGTGTCGCGCACCTCGCGGGCCTTCTCGCCGAAGATGGCGCGCAGCAGGCGCTCCTCGGCGGTGAGGTCGGTCTCCCCCTTGGGGGTGACCTTGCCGACCAGGATGTCGCCGGTGGTGACCTCGGCGCCGATGCGGATGATGCCGCGCTCGTCCAGGTCCTTCAGGGCGTCCTCGCCGACGTTGGGGATGTCGCGGGTGATCTCCTCCGGGCCGAGCTTGGTCTCGCGGGCCTCCAGCTCGTGCTCCTCGATATGGATGGAGGTGAACACGTCGTCCTTCACCATCCGCTCGGAGAGCAGAACGGCGTCCTCGTAGTTATAGCCCTCCCAGGTCATGAAGCCCATGAGGATGTTGCGCCCGAGGGCGATCTCGCCGTCGCAGGTGGAGGGGCCGTCGGCCAGGGTGTCTCTGGCCTTCACGCGGTCGCCCACGTTGACGATGGGGCGCTGGTTGATGCAGGTGCCGTTGTTCGAGCGCATGAACTTGGTGAGCTGGTGGGTGCAGGCGCCCTTGCCGTCATAGCGGACGGTGATGGCGTCAGCGCTCACCTTCTCCACCACGCCGTCTCCCTCGGCGAGGATGCAGATCTCGGAGTCCTGGCAGTTCTTGTACTCCTGGCCAGTGGCGACGATGGGCGCCTCGGTGACCAGCAGGGGGACGGCCTGGCGCTGCATGTTCGCGCCCATCAGGGCACGGTTGGCGTCGTCGTTTTCCAGGAAGGGGATCATCGCGGTGGCGACGGAGACCATCATCTGCGGCGAGACATCCATATAGTCCACCATCTCGCGGTCGACGTCCACGATCTCGTCCTGGTGGCGGCAGGTGACGCGCTGGTTGGCGAGGCACCCGTTCTCATCCAGCGGCTCGGTGGCCTGGCAGACGATGAACTGGTCCTCCACGTCGGCGGTCATATAGGTCACCTCGTCGGTCACGCGGCAGGTACCGTGCTCCACCTTGCGGTAGGGGGCCTCGATGAAGCCGTAGCGGTTCACCCGCGCATAGGAGGCGAGGTAAGAGATCAGGCCGATGTTCGGTCCTTCCGGCGTCTCGATCGGGCAGAGGCGGCCATAGTGGCTGTAGTGGACGTCGCGCACGTCGAAGGAGGCGCGCTCACGCGAGAGGCCGCCGGGGCCGAGGGCGGAGATGCGGCGCTTGTGGGTCAGCTCGGCCAGCGGGTTGGTCTGGTCCATGAACTGGCTCAGCGGCGAGGAGCCGAAGAACTCCTTGATCGCCGCGGTGATCGGGCGGATGTTGATGAGCGACTGCGGGGTGACGATGTCCTGGTCCTGGATGGTCATCCGCTCGCGGATCACGCGCTCCATCCGGGTAAAGCCGATGCGGAACTGGTTCTGCAGCAGCTCGCCCACACAGCGCAGGCGGCGGTTGCCGAGATGGTCGATGTCGTCCTTCGTGCCGATGCCGTGGGCCAGGCAGTTGAGGTAGTTGACCGAGGCGAGGATGTCGTCCACGGTGATGTGCTTGGGCTCGAGGTCGTCCGCCCGGTCGCGCACGGCCTGGCGCAGCTCCTCGCCGCTGTACTGCTCGAGCAGCTCGCGCAGCACATTCACCCGCACCCGCTCGGTGATGCCGCACTCAGCGGGGTCAAAGTCGACGAAGGAGGACATGTCCACCACGTTGTTGGCAAAGACCTTCACCGTCTCGCCGTCCACGTCCACGAACGCCTCGTTCACGCCGCGCGCGGCGAGGGCCTGGGCCTGCTCGCGGGTGAGCACCTCCCCCGCCTCGGCGAGGATCTCTCCCGTCCAGGGGTCGACGACCGGCAGCGCCAGCTTCTGCCCGGCCAGACGGCGGGCGATGTCCAGCTTCTTGTTGAACTTGTACCGGCCCACCTCGGAGAGGTCATAGCGGCGCGGGTCGAAGAAGAGGGCCTCGAGCAGGGTCTCGCAGGAGTCCACCGTGGGCGGCTCGCCCGGGCGGAGCTTGCGGTAGATCTCCAGCATCGCGTCCTCATAGGTCTTGCAGGCGTCCTTCTCCAGCGTGGCGACGATGCGGCGGTCCTCGCCGAAGACGGAGAGGATCTCCGCGTCCGTCTTCAGGCCGACGGCGCGCAGCAGGCAGGTGACGGGGATCTTGCGGTTCTTGTCGATGCGCACGAAGAAGCAGTCGGCGAGGTCGGTCTCATACTCCAGCCAGGCCCCGCGGTAGGGGATGACGGTGGTGGAGTAGATGATGTTGCCCGCCTTGTCCTCCTCCCGGCCGTAGTACATGCCGGGGGAGCGGACGATCTGGGAGACGATGACGCGCTCGGCGCCGTTGATCACAAAGGTGCCGCCCCGGGTCATGAGGGGGAAGTCGCCCATGTAGATCTCCTGCTCCTTGATCTCGTCCGTCTCGCGGTTGCGCAGGCGCACCTTGACGTTGATGGGCTTGGCATACGTCGCGTCGCGGGCCTTGCACTCCTCCACGCTGTATTTCGGGGGCTTGTTCATGGAGTAGTCGATAAAGCTCAGCTCCAGATTGCCGGCATAGTCGGTAATGCTGCCGACATCCTTGAACACCTGGCGCAGACCCACGTCGAAGAACCACTTGTAGCTCTTCTTCTGGATCTCCAGCAGGTCGGGCATCTGGGCGATCTCGTCGTGGCGAATGAAGCTCTTCCGCGTCGTCTTGCCGAAGGTTACGTCTTTGACCATAGATGATTTCACTCCCATTTCGTCGATTCTGTCCAGCGGTCTCCCCCGCATTTTGCGATACGCACGGCAGCGTGGCCGTTCTTTTTCGCAATCACTCTTGCAATTGTCTGCAGGCTGTGCTATACTGTGAGCACTGTGAGGCGGGGATATGATGGCATTTCTGCCGCAATAGCAATTTATTGTATCTCATTTTTCCCGGCCTGTCAAGGCTTTTTGCCGCCGTGCGCATGTTTTGCGCGCGGTTTTTTCGTCTTGCGCGCCGCCGGGCGGGGTGGTACAATCAGGACAGATCAACTCCGCCCGCGGGCGGGCACTGAGACAGGGAGGTTGAACAGCGATGACCTATTTACAGCAGACGCGCGCCGTCGCGGCCCAGACCGTCCTCAAGGGGCTGGAGCGGCGGAACATGACGGGGGAATACTGCCCCACGAAGGCGGACGCCCTCGCGGCGGTCCGCCGCTATCTCCAGCCGGGCCGGTCGGTCGCCTGGGGCGGCACCGCCTCGCTGGAGGAGATCGGCGGCCTGGAGGCCATCCGCGCAAGCGGCTGCACCGTGCTCGACCGCCACGCGGCCGCCTCGGAAGAGGAACAGGAGGAGATCTACCGCCAGATCCTCTTCTGCGACACCTATTTCATGTCCGCCAACGCCGTGACGATGGACGGCGTACTCGTCAACCTCGACGGCAACGCCAACCGCGTCGCCGCCCTCTGCTTCGGGCCGAAGCAGGTGGTGCTCATCGTCGGGATGAACAAGGTCGCCGCCGATCTGGACGCCGCCCTCTCCCGCGCGCGCAACATCGCCGGCCCCACCAACGCCACCCGTCTGGGGCTGAACACCCCCTGCGTGCAGGTGGGCCGCTGCTGCAACTGCCAGAGTGAGGAGTGCATCTGCTGTCAGGTGGTGATCACCCGGCGCAGCCGCCGTCCTGGGCGCATCCACGTCCTTCTGGTCGGGGAGGACCTGGGGTTCTGACCCCCTCCCCCGCCAAAACCTAAAAACTTTGAAAAATCACCCGCCGCTCTTGTCGAAAGCGGGCCGGAAATGCTATAATGGGGCTGTCATATCAATTTGACAGCTCCATTTTTATGTTTTTATCGCGTGGCAGCCGCCGCGCAGGATAGAGAGGAAGTGACTTCGGTGGAGCAGACCCCTCCCGTCCGCCGCAGACGGCGCAGAGAGCGGGAATGGCCGGCGGTGGAGTGCGGCTTTTTCTGGCTGGCGGTGCTTCTGGCACTGCTCATGACGGTGAACGGCGCGTTTCGGCTGGCCGGCGCGCTGCGCCCGGCGGCCCCCGCGGACCAGTCCGCCGCAGAAGGCGCGGACCAGACGGATCAGAGCGAAGGCCAGAGCACAGATTCGGACACCTCCGGCGAAGCGGGCGGCGCGCAGGAGAGCGGGACCGCCGCCTCTGCCCTCGCCCAGTATGACGGGGCGGAGGGCTATGCCGGTCAGCTCTATGACCTCCTGGACGAGCATCCGGAGGCGGCCTATGTGCTGCGCAACCTCGCGCTCTATCCGGAGCGCCTGCTGGAATTCGTCGTCCGCTTCCCGGAGGCGATGCCGTTCGCGGCGGCCTATCCGGACTATATCAACGGCAATCTCTCCCTCGAGCTCGACCTGAGCGGGGAGGCGGCCGCGGACGGCGTGCCCCTGCTCATCCAGTGGGACAGCCGCTGGGGCTACACCAGCTACGGCGACGGCCTGCTCGGCTGGACCGGCTGCGGGCCCACCTGCCTGTCCATGGTGGCCATCCACCTGTGCGGCTGGGACGGCAACGACCCGGCCTCCATCGCCCAGTACGCCGGGGAGAACGGCTACTACTACAACGGCTCCGGCTCCGCCTGGACGCTGATGAGCGAGGCGAGCGCCCACTTCGGCCTCACCGCCACCGAGCTGACGCTGGATGAGAACCACATCCTCCGCGCGCTGGAGGCGGGCGAGCCGGTGATCTGCGCGATGGGCGAGGGCATCTTCACCGACAACGGCCACTTCATCGTCATCACCGGCTATGTCGAGGGCCAGGGCTTCACCATCAACGACCCGAACAGCCCGTCCAACAGCGAGAAGGTCTGGAGCTTTGACACCTTCCGCGACCAGGTCAAGAATCTCTGGAGCTTCCGCGCCGCCCCGGAGGAGTGAGGTCCTCACCCCTCCGCCGTGCGCGGGCAGGACAAGGCAAAAACCGGCGCGCTCTCCCGTCTCTCCGGGATAGCGCGCCGGTCTTCTCGTCTTGCAGACTCACTCCGCCGCCTTGGCCTTCGCCGCGCGGGGCTTGCGGGGCTTGGCGGGCTTGGCCGCCTTGGCCGCCTCGTGCATGGTCTTGTAGTTGGAGAACATGGACTCGAGGGTGTAGACCGCCTGCATGTCCCCCTCCACCTCCATCTTGCCGGCGGCGCAGAGCTCATCGGCGGTGTTGGTGCGCTCCATCATCCGGCGCAGGGCGGCAAAGGGCGCGGTGATGCGGGCGTTGTGGTCATAGTAGTTGTAGGGCTGCACGTCCACGCCGACCCCGTCGGCATCCTGCTGGACGCGGATGTAGAAAATACCCTCGCCGGCGCCGGTGACGTTGACCTCGACGGCAAAGCTGCCGGCCTGCTCGGCATAGGTATATTTGGTGAGCATATTTCTGGCCTTGCTCACGATCTGCTCGTACTTCATTGGGAATGACCTCCTATGGTGACACATTTTCTCGCGTGAATGGATACGGATCGGACCGTTTTGCAACAGGTCAGTGCAAGTATAGCATGGAGCTACCTGCATTGCAATAGAAAATTCGCACAATTTTTTCTCCCACCCGCCGGTTTTCCGCCCGGAAATGCCGCAAAACCGTGAAGGGAAAACATCCGGGAGGTGCGTGAGACGCGGCAGATCACCCTTGCCCCGTCTCCCCTCAGAGCACGCCGGACGCCGCGAAACAGCCCGGAATCCGGAGAGAGAGATCTCCGATTCCGGGCTGTCTGCTGTTCTGTCAGTTGATCGTCAGTTGATCTGCACCATCACGTCGTGCCAGAGATCGACGGCGGGGTTGCCGTCATAGTTGACGGTGTCCGCGTTTTCGTAGCCGGTCCAGACGGCGGCGGTGTAGCGCTCGGTGTAGCCGGCAAACCAGCGGTCGTAGTCGTCATCGGTGGTGCCCGTCTTGCCGGCCACGGCGATGTCCCCGATCTGGGCGGCAGAGCCGGTGCCGCGGGTGACGACGTGCTGGAGCATCTCGTCCATGCTGTCGACCGTGCTCTGCTTGAGCACCGCATCCCCCGCGGCGTAGCCGCGCACGGTCACGCTGCCGTCGGCGTTGGTGGCCAGCTCATAGCCGTCCTGGCAGAGAATGATCTCGCCCGAGCTGTTGGTCACCACGGTGTAGACATAGGGCTCGACATAGAGGCCGTCGCGGGCGAAGACCGCGTAGGCCGCCGTCAGCTCATAGGTGCTCACGCCGTAGGTCAGGCCGCCCAGGGCGAGCGGGGCCATCGCGAGGTCGGTGAACTGCCGGCCGGTGGGGCTGGTGTACTCCTCCACCAGGCTGGTGATGCCGAAGCGCTCCTGGAGGAAGTTGAAGGCGTAGCGCGGGCTCACGCGGTTGAGGATCTGCACGGCGACCGAGTTGAGCGACTGGGTCAGGCCGTAGTCCACCGTGACCATGTCGCCGGTGAAGCGGCGGCCGGAGTTGCTGGTGGGATAGGTCGTGCCGTCAGAGAGGGTGATCGGGCTGTCCTCGATCAGGTCGTCCGGGGTGAGGATGCCCATCTCCAGCGCCGGGGCGTAGACCGAGAGCGGCTTGATGGACGATCCGGGCGGGCGCAGGGTGCGGGTGGCCCGGTTCCAGAGGAGGTTTCCCTCCTTCTGCCCCATGCCGCCGGAGATGGCGACCACGGCGCCGGAGCTGTTGTCCACCACGGTGATGGCGGACTGGAGGTCCTGCCCGCCGTCAGACTTGTTGCCGGCAAAGCGGGAGGTGTCCTCATAGACGTTGTCCACCGCCTGCTGCACCGTCGGGTCGAGGCAGCTGTAGATGCGCATGCCGCCGGAGTAGATCATCTGCAGCGCCACGTCGTAGTCCTCCACGCCGTAGACCTCCATCAGATCGAGGGCGACCTCGCGGATGACGGTGTCGGTGTACCAGGAGAAATACTCGTCGTTGTCCAGTGAGGTGCTCTCCGTCTCCTGCTCCGCCTCGCCGCGCTGGAAGACGATCTCCTCTGCCTTGGCCGCGTCCCGCTCCGCCTCGGAGATCATCTCCTGCTCGCACATCTCGTCGAGCACGAGGCAGCGGCGGCTGTAGTTCTTGTCCGGGTGGTTATACGGATCATAGAGCGAGGGGTTGTTCGTGATGGAGATGAGCGAGGCGCACTCGGCCAGCGACAGCTCGCTCACGTCCTTGCCGAAATAGCGGTAGGAGGCAGTGGAGACGCCGTAGCACTGGCGTCCGAGGAAAATGACGTTGAGGTACCACTCCAGCGTCTCCTCCTTGGTGTGGGTGTTGTCAAACTCCAGCGCCTCGAAGATCTCGAGCACCTTGCGCCGGACGGTGACCTCGTTGTTCCCCGTCAGGTTCTTGATGAGCTGCTGGGTGATGGTGGAGCCGCCCTCCTGCCGCCCGCCGGTGGCGTACTTGAGCATGGAGCTGGCGGTGCGCACCCAGTCCACGCCGCCGTGGGTCCAGAAGCGCTTGTCCTCGATGGCGACGGTGGCGTTGATCAGGTCCTCCGGCAGCTCGTCGTAGGAGATCCAGACGCGGTTGGCCTCGCCATAGAGGGTCTCCTGCACCTCATAGGCGCCGGAGCCGGCGTTGTAGTAGTAGATCGCCGAGGTGAGGTCCACGTCGGAGCGGATCAGGTCGAGGGCCGCGGTGGCCTCCTGGGCCTCCGGAATGATGACCGTCTGGATATAGCCCGCCGCGTAGCAGGCCAGGATCGCCCCCGTCGCCGCGCAGATGAGCAGCAGCGTGCCCAGCATGACCATCAGCCATTTGAAGAAGGCCTTGATGCCCTGCAGCACGGGCGATGGCCGTCCCTTTGCCATAAGCGTACATCCCTCCTGTCAGCGCCGCTGCCGGTCGGTCCGGGGCGGCGTCTGTGCGATGGAAAAAGGGCGCCGCGCGTCCCTCTGGCGGCGCGGCAGTCTTGATCACGCTCATTATGCCAAAGAATGGAGAAAATTTCAAGTCAGGGGCGGCATATTTCGCCATTTTTAAGAAATGAACCCCGGATTTCCGCATTTTGAACGGAGAGAGGGGACGCGGCCGGGCCCGGGGCGGTCAGTTTTCACAGCCCGCGCCGGGCTGAAAATCCCGGAACACCCGCAGGGCGGGGAGGGTGCGCCCCTCATAGTCAAAGAGCGCCTGATTGGCCCACTCGTTGCCGCCGGGGCCGCGCTCGTTCACATAGGTCCAGCCCGCCTCGGTGGCCCAGCCGGAGCCGGGGACCGGGACCCACGCCGGCTCCCACCAGAAGATGCCCCGGCCCAGGCCGCCGGGGACGGAGGCGACGGTGCCGAGCAGGTCGCGCAGGAAGGCCGCCTGCCCCTCCTCCGTCATGGGGTAGGCCACCTGCGCGGCGAGGGAGGGCTTCGCCGCCGCTCCCTTGCGCGCGCCGGGGCCGAGGCGCTCATGGCCGCCGTAGTCCTCCAGGGTGAAGCCCATGCTGGTCTCGGCGATGATGAGGGGCTTGCCGTGGCGCGCAGCGAGGGCGTGGAGATTCGCCCGTAGGTCCTCCATCGTCCCGTGCCAGAGGGGGTAGTAGCTCAGGCCGATCACGTCGCAGTCCCCGCCGCGGGCGAAGAACTCGCCGAACCAGTCGCGGTAGAGCGCCCGGTTGCCGCCGTTGTCCAGATGGATCATCACCAGCGCCTCCGGGGCGCAGGCGCGCACGGCGCGCACCCCCGCGCCGAGAAAGCGGGAGATGTTCTCCCACTCCGGCGTGCGGCCATACGGCCAGAGCAGGCCATAGGTCAGCTCATTGCCCACCTGGACCATGTCCGGCATCACCCCGGCGTCGCGGCAGGCGGCGAGGACCTCGCGGGTGTACGCCTCGATCGCGCGTTCAAGCCCCGCCGCATCCAGCCCGCGCCACGCCTTGGGGACGGTCTGCTTGCCGGGGTCGGCCCAGAAGTCGGAGTAGTGCAGGTCGAGCAGCCAGCGCATCCCGAGGGAGACGGCGCGCTTTGCCAGCGCGAGGGTGTGCGCCAGATCGCAGACGCCCGCGCCGTAGCTCCTGCCCGCGGCGTCGCGGGGGTCGTTCCAGAGGCGGAGGCGGACATAGTTCGCCCCGTTCGCGCGCAGGATCTCCAGCGCGTCTCCCTCCCGGCCGCCGTCGAAAAAGCGGCCGCCGCAGCGCTCCACCTCCAGCAGGGTGGACACGTCCACACCCTTGATCCATTCCATAGAGATCTCCTTTCTACCGCCCGCCCGGGCGGCTGGACAGAACAGTGCGGCGCAGCCTCCTGCCGAGGGGGACTGCGCCGCAGATTGTCGTGTCAGAATTGCTCGAACTCGTCCATCGCAAACCGTCTGGTCAGACAGCGGTAGCGGAAGCGGGCCAGGTCGTTCTTTTTCAGCACATCCTCCTCCCTGCCGGTATACTGGCAGCGGATGCAGTAGTACTCTCCCTTGTCCGCGTCATAGAACATGTCGATGTCCAGGTCCCGCATGAAGCAGGACGGGCAGCGGTAATTCAATCTTCCCTTGCCAGCCTGAGCCATGTGGTAAACACCTCCTTCTCCTTGACCTCGCCGGTATAGCCGAGGGTGAACATCGGGCTGAAGGCGTAGCCCTCGCGGTAGTAGCCGCGCTTGCCGCGCCCCTCCGCCTCCATCCAGACGCGGGTCTTGATGGGGGGGATCACGGCGGAGACCTCGTCCGCCCCGTCCAGCTCCGCCTCGCGGCAGCGGTAGGCATACTGGAGGGGATGCTCCTCCCCGCCCCGCTTCACGTTCAGGCGGACCGGGGTCATGTCCTCGGGGTACTCCGTCGTGCCGTAGCAGGCGACCATGTACTCGTTGAGGGTGATCTTCGCCTCCGGGTCGGAGACGGAGAGGATGTGCCGCTCGATGCGGATGGCCCCGCTCCCCTCCTCAAAGCGCAGGACGGTCTGGAGTTTGACCGTCGCGGCGGCAAAGACGATGTCCACCGGGTCGAGGGTGAGGGTGCGCACGCCGTCCTCCTCAGAGAAGTGCGCCTTGGTCCGGCAGAGGCAGAGGTCCACCTCTTCCCCGTCGCAGCAGAGCTTGGCGGAGCGGACGGTGCCCTCGCCGGCGTAGTGGGTGAAGTAGCCGGCGCGGTACTTCTCCTGGATCAGGAAGGGGTAGCCGCACTCCTGGACATGGGGGGTGCCGATGCCCACCGGCCACTCCAGCTTGGCGGCGTAGGGGCGCAGGTCCACGATCGCGCCGCCCTGGTCCATGTTCACGCAGGCGCGCATATAGGGGTCGCAGTACCAGAAGAGCTGCTTGTCCGAGCCGTAGATCAGGTCACGCCAGAGGGCGCACTCCGGCTCGGTGTAGTGCTTGCGCGCGCGGTAGAAGTCGGCGAACTCGCTCATCGTCATGTCGGTGAGCCTGCCCTCCTTTTTGAGCTGGCCGTAGTAGGCGCAGCCATCGTCATAGCTCGCCTTGAGCAGCTCATAGGGGGCCTCCCAGCGACCCATCTTGTTCATCCAGCCGGGGCCGACAAACATCATGTTGTAGGCATAGCCGTTGTTGAACTTCGCCTGATAGCGGAACTGGTCGATCAGGTTGTAGAGATAGGGATAGGTCTGGCCGGAATAGGTCCCGTCCGGGCCGAACTGGCCGGGGGTGTAGAGCATGCCGCGCAGGACGTTCTGCGGGTGGGTGCCGAAGTTGGAGCCGTTGCCGTCATAGCAGGCGATCAGGTCGCGGCTGAGATGGGGGATGGCGACGATGCCGCTGTCCTCCGCCTCGTTGGCGGCGGGGGCGTGGGTGTTCACCTTGGAGGGGATCCAGGGCGCCCAGGGGCCGCCGTCCATGAAGGTGTACCACGAGTTATTGCAGGTGTGGTAGGCCTTCGGCCCCTCCTCCCAGCAGGTGGCGACGGCGCACTTGACCATCGGGTACTTCGACTTGATGTAGTTGGTGAGCTCGGCGTCCATATAATAGCTGCCGGTGGACTCGGGGTAGAAGCCGAAGCGCTCATAGAACTTGCCGAACACGTCGTCCACGATGCTCCTCTTGGTCTCCATGTCAAACATCCAGATGCAGAAGTCCTTGGTCTTGTACTTCTCCCGGAACTGCTTGCACGGCAGGCCGAGCAGGGTGAGGGCGATCTCATCGCCGTAGACGGCGTGGTGCTCTTTGGCCAGCTCCACCGCTTCGTCGTTGAAGAGGCTGGCGTAGGTCATCTGGATGGTGGTCTTCAGGCCGTTGCGGTGGGCCGCCTCCTGCTGGAGCTTGAAGATGTCCAGGCTCTCGGTCAGCAGCGCCTTGCGCCCGAGGTCCTCCCCCTTGCCGTGGCCGGTCACCTTCTCGGCGTACTCCGGCACCATCTCGGGGCGGTGGATGATGTTGAGGATGAATTTCTCTTCCATAGCTGTTCCCTGTCGCCGGTCAGCCCTTGACTGCGCCGCCGGTGACTCCTTCCACATAGAATTTCTGCATGATGATGAACAGGATCGAGATCGGAATGCTGATGAGCACGCCGCCGGCGCAGAACTGGCCGAAGTAGGAGTTGATCAGGCTGCGCTCGAGCATGTTGTACAGGCCGATGGCCACCGTCCAGTCCGCCGAGACGCCCGCGTTGAGGATCATCTTGGCAAAGACGAAGTCCATCCAGGGGGCGAGGAAGGCGTTAATGACGGTGTAGACGATGATGGGCCGGCTCAGGGGGATGACCACCTGGAAGAAGCACCGCGCCTCGCTCGCCCCGTCGATCTTGGCCGCCTCCAGCAGGCCGCGGGGCACCGTGTCAAAGAAGCCCTTGGCGATCAGGTAGCCCAGGCCGGAGGACCCGCAGTAGACCAGCAGCAGGCCGAAGTGGCTGTTGGTGAGGCCGAAGGTCCGCAGGACGAAGTAGATGGCGATCATGGAGAGGACGCCGGGGAAGAGGTTCACGATGACGGAGAGGTTCTGCAGGCCCCGGCGGCCCTTGAAGCGCATGCAGGAGAAGGCGTAGGCCACCATCAGCACAAAGATGGAGGAGATCACGCAGTTGCCGCAGGCGATCATCAGGGTGTTCTTGAACCATGCAGGGAAGTTGGCCACCGTGTCCGGATGGAGCACCAGGTTGGTATACTGGTGCAGGCTCCACTCGGCGGGGAAGAACTGGGAGGTGTTGCGCCCGTCATAGGCGGAGAAGGAGGTGACCACCAGCCAGAGGATGGGCACCAGCCAGATCGCCGCCAGAAGGATGAGCGCGATGTGACGCACCGCGATGTCCACATATTTCCGTTTCATTATGCGTACTCGCCCTCCTTCCGATTGATGCGGTTGAAGCAGACCAGGGTGAAGACGGCGCAGATGATGAAGATGACGATGCCGATCACCGAGGCCATCTTATAGTTGTAGTTGTCCTGCGTCAGGCGGAAGAGCCAGGTCACCAGCAGGTCCACCTCCTTGGCCTGGGAGTTGGCCATGGTCTGATTCGTAGTGGTGTAGACGCTCTCGGTGAGCAGGTAGATCACGTTGAAGTTGTTGATGTTCTTCACGAAGTCGGTGACCAGGGCGGGACCGGTGACGTTGAGGACGTAGGGCATGGTGATGTGGCGGAAGACCTGCCACTTGTTCGCCCCGTCGATGGAGGCGCTCTCGATCTGGTCGGTGGGCAGGTTCATCAGCACGCCGGTGGCGATGAGCATCTGGTAGGGCACGCCCACCCAGATGTTGATGATGAGGATCATCACATGGGCCCAGCCGGGCGAGGAGAGGAAGGGGATGTAGGTGTTGGAGATCACGCCCAGGTCACGCAGCGCGCCGATCACCCCGATGTTGTTCAGGATGGTGTTGACGATGCCGTTGTCTGCAAAAAAGTTGCGCACCAGCAGCAGGGAGACGAACTGCGGCACCGCGACGGTGACCATAAACAGGGCGCGCCAGAGCTTCTTGCCCATCGTGCGCTTGCCGTTGATGAGCAGGGAGAGGAGGATGCCGCCGAAATAGCAGGTCAGGGTGGCGAAGAAGGACCAGATCAGCGTCCAGATCAGGATGCGCACGAAGGCGTAGCTGAAGCTGACCGTCAGCCCGGAGCCGCCGAAGAGGGAGATGAAGTTGTTCAGCCCCACCCAGTCAAAGAGGGCGCTCGGCGGCATGTGGTTCTGGTCGTAGTTGGTGAAGGCCACGAAGATCATGATGATCAGCGGCACGATGGTGAAGATCACCACGCCGGCGACCGGGACGGTGAGCAGGGTGACGTAGAAGCGCTCGTTGATGTAGCCGCGCAGGTCCTCGCGGAAGTTGTTGACATGCTTGCCCAGTTTGGCCTGACGCTCGATGCGCCAGACGCACTTGACGTTGAAGATCCAGGCGAAGAAGAAGCCCACCCAGACCACAAGGGAGATCACCGAGCCGAGCAGGATGAGGAAGGAGTTGTCATAGTCGTTGAACTCATTCTGCATCGTGACGACGTTGAACACGCTCTCCTGCTGCACCGTGCCCAGAGTGGCGAAGTCTGCCAGATACTCCACGGCGAAGGTGCAGGAGAAGTAGATGACCGCCGCCTGGAAGAGGGTCATGATCAGGGCCTTGATGTACTGCCGGCGTCCGAGATAGCCCGCGCCCATCCAGACCAGGGTCAGCTTGGTCCAGAGGTCGCCCTTGACGACCGCCTCGCCGAACTCGGCGAAGAACAGTCCGAAAGAGCGAAAGGCGGATTTTACCTTATCCATTGCTGCCTCCTTTTCTCTTTACAGTTTGACAAAAAACAGGCCCGTATGCACGGCGGGTGCATACGGGCCGTGATCGCTCGTGTTACATGGTCTTCACAGGACGATCGGGGGTTGCCTCAGATCAGGCGATGGGAGCGGTGACGCCCTCCACCAGGCTGTCCAGCGCGGCCTGGATCGCGGCGTCATCATCGGCGGAGAGCTCGCCCTGGGCGATCATTGCGCCGAAGCTCGCGGTCGGGTCCCAGTAGTTCCCGCCCACGTTCTGGATGGCGCCGTAGGCGTCCTGCGCGGCGGAGGCGGCGTTGGCCACGTCGGCGGCGACGGTCTCGTCAGCGGAGGCGACCAGGTTGGTCGGGGCGAGCTGACGGGCGCCGAAGCGGGCGATCTGGGCCTGCTCGTTCGTCAGGTACTCCGCCAGCAGGGTGGCCCAGCCGGCGTTCTGGGAATAGGCGTTCACACCGATCAGCTTGAAGCCGGAGTAGCAGCCCATCTGGACCTGCTGATCGCCGCAGGTGTAGGTGGGGAGCTTGGTGGCGGCATAGCCGTCGCCGAAGGCGGCCTGGGCAGCGGAGGCGTCCCAGGTGCCGGAGATGACGGCGCACAGGCCGCCGGCGGCGATCTGGTTGGAGATGTCGCCGTCCGCGATGGGCATGAAGGCGTCGTTGGAGGCGATGCCGATCATCCCCTTGACCACGTCCACGCCGGAGATGCTGGTGGCGGAGGTGCCGTTCCAGTCGATGGCGGTGGAGCCGTCAGCGTTCAGGCCGACGGTGAAGCCGGCGCCCAGGAAGAAGGAGGCGTTGTACCAGCCGGAGTTGAAGGTCATGCCCACCTGCTTGCCGGCGGCAGCGGCGGCCTCGAGCAGGCCGTCCCAGCTCTGCGCCTGCTCGGCGGAGACGACGGAGGAGTCATAGTACAGGAAGTAGTTGTTGCCAGCGCCCATCGGGAAGGCATACATCGTGCCGTCCTTGCTGGCGGCCTCGACGGAGGCCTCGACGTTGGCGGCCTTGATGTCGTCCAGGCTCTTGCCGGCATAGGCCTCGAGGGCCTGGCTCATGTTCTCGTCGATGGCCTGCAGCGCGCCGGCGTTCACCAGGTCGGTGAGCTGGTCAGAGGCGAAGGCGTACACGTCAGCGGCCGCCTCGATGTCGGTCAGGACGGTGTCCTTCGCGCTGGACTCGGACTCGGTGCCGATCTGGATGTCAAAGTTGGCGTAGTCGGCGTACTGGGCCTTGAAGCCCTCCACCAGCTCAGCCAGCAGGGTCTGGTCCTCCTCAGCGCCCCAGAGACGCAGGGAGATGGTGGACTGGTCGCCGGTGGCGGCGTCGCCCGTGTCGCCGGCATCGCCGGTATCGCCGGTATCCGACGTGGTGTCGCCGGAGGTATCCCCGGCGCCGTCAGCGGACGTGCCGCCGCCGCCGCAGGCGGCCAGCGAGAGCGCCATGACCAGAGCAAGGATCAGTGCGAGCAGCTTTTTCATATTTGCCCCTCCTTATATCGCCCCTCATTTTGGTTGAACTGTACAAAAATGCGTGCAGGCCGCGACGTTTTTCCCGCCGCAGCCTGCGCAACTTAGTTGCAATGCCAATTGATACAGGAACCGTTACTTCGTCGAATCGCGCAGCACGAGCTGATAGCCCCGGTGGAGCATCGAGGCGGTCTTTTTCCCGGCCAGCCGGTCGAGGAGCATCCGGCAGCCGGCCGCGCCGAGGGCCTCGGTGTTAAACTGCGCCGCCGTCACCGAGACAGGGCAGAAGGCGAGCTGCTCGCTGTCAAAGAGGCAGGCCACGCGCAGGTCCTCCGGGACGCGGACGCCGCGCTGCGTCAGGCGGCGCATGGCAAAGAGGGTGAGGGTGTCGTCCCCGCACAGCAGGGCGTCCGGCCGCAGCTCGATCAGACGGCTGATGGCATCCTCCCGCTGCTCCGGCGTGACCAGTTCAGTCAGCAGCAGGTCGGGGTCCGGCTCCACACCGCGCTCGGCCAGCGCGCGCAGATAGCCGGACATCCGGTCGGCATTCACCGGATAGGCCAGGCGGCCGGCAAAGAGGGCGATCCGCCGAAAGCCGGAACGCAGGAGCACGCTGGTCAGCTCGCGGGCGGCGCCGAGGTTGTCGTTGTCCACCTGATAGATGCCGGCCCCGTCCACCCGGCCGATGGAGACGAAGGGGACGTCATGGCGTCGTACCAGCTCCAGGCAGGGGTCGGCGGCGCTGGTGCGGGTGAGGATGACCCCGTCCGTCTTGTGCGTGCCGAGCTGGCGCTCGAGCGCCTCCGGGCTGCTCTCGTCGGCGTAGCAGAGCAGCACGTCATAGCCGCGCAGCTGGGCCACGCGGCAGACGCCCCCCATGCACCGGCGCAGGAAGGGCAGATCGAGCCGGACAAACTCCGGCGGGATGACCAGGCTGATATTGTGCGTCTGCCGGGGCAGGCCGTAGCCCGCCCTGGAGGCGTACTCCGCCACCCGCGCGCGCGTGGCCGGGCTGATGCGCCCCTTCCCGGACAGAGCGCGGGAGACGGTGGTCTTGGACAGGCCCAGTTCGCGGGCGATATCGTCAATGGTGAGTTTGTCCATCGCTGTACAGCTCCTGTCTTTGCGCAGTTTTGGAACCCCGGCGTGTCGCCCGAAACGGTTCGTCCTGCCTCAATTGTATGCTCTCCGGCAGGAGGTTGTCAAGAAAGTGGTTTTCATGCGCGCTCTTTTTCTCCGCCGCGTTTAGTCTGGCCGCTTCCGGGGTACAATGGCCTCAGGGAGGGATGTCCATGAGAAGAAGAGAGCGTTTTCTGCTCGCCGCGCTGGCGGCGCTGAGCCTGTACCTGTGCGCCCTCGGCGCAGCCGCGCAGGGGGCGCGGCCGGAGCGCGCCTCGGAGGAGGAGCAGTCCCCCGCCGCCCAGGCCGCCGCCGCGCCGGAGGCAGAGCCGGAGACGGAGGAGGCAGCGGAGCCGGCGTCCCCGCAGGCCGCCGCGGAGGGCTATGTGCTGCGCGCGGTGGAGGGAGAGATCTGCCTCTGCCTGGACGGGACGGTGGTGCTGCGCACCGGCGTCGCCGCCGCCACCCTGCCGCGTGAGGACCGCGCGGCGCTGGAGGAGGGGATCGCGGTCCGCAGCCGGGAGGAGCTCGCCGCCCTGCTGGAGGACCTCAGCTCCTGACCGGCAGGCGAAAGCCGCCTATGCCTCTTTTATAAAAAAAGCAACGGAAAATCCCCCTTGCTTTTTTCCCCTGCGCACGGTACAATAGAGGCAGAAAACAGAAAGGCAGGTGAATCCCGATGAGTGAAGAATTCGAGAGCACCTTTATCACCTTGACAGACGAGGACGGCAACGAGATCGAGCTGGAATACCTGGATACCGTGGAATATAACGGCGCGGTCTACATGTCCTTCTTCCCCACCATCCCGGAGGGCGAGGAGGAGTCCGCCGTGGAGAACAGCGAGGAGTACGGGCTCATCATCCTCAAGGTCGTCTCGGACAACGGCGAGGAGGAGGAGCTGGTCACCATCGACGATGAGGCGGAGCTCAACGCGGTGTACGATCTGTTCATGGAGTCCATGTTTGACGACGAGGAGGAAGAGGAGTAAGCCCTTCCCCGTCTCCCTTTGTCAAAGAGATCCCTGCTCGGTGCGTGATGGCCCATATTTAAACCCACAATTCTCATACGGGATGCTGGAACTCGGCTGGCGGTTTGCAGGCCTCCCCGCGTTCTGCGCCGGAAGTTGGAAGCAGTAAAGCCAGACGGAGGCGTCCCACCTGCCCTACGGTGCAGGTTTGAACTGGGTCACACGGCCAGAGCGGGGGTCTTTTTCTGTTCATCCCACGCCAACCTGAAATCAAGCTGAAATTTGCGTCGCCGGACGGGAGCTTTTCCCTGTCCGGTCGATTTTTTTCTTGCATCTTTTGGTGATATCGTATATAATGTTCCACGTTTAAGGCGGTTTTCCGGGCGCCCTCTGCGGCCCTTCTCCCGGTCCCCGGCCCGCGCGGCCCGGACCGGCACGGCAGGTTTTCGGCACCCGTCCGGCGCCGATGTCATACACAGGAGGAAAAACAGCATGAAACACAAAGAGAAGTCCAATCCGCAGGAAGATCTCAGCTCCCTGTCTGTCCGCCGCCGCCAGGAGGTCCTGGAGCAGCAGGCGCAGCAGAAGAAGGTGCGGCTGTATACCATCATCGCCGCCGTTGTCGTCGCCCTCGTCGCGGCGCTGCTGATCTGGGATTCCGGCGTCTTCCAGCGCCACGCCCCCGCCTACGAGACCAACGGCACCTCGTTCTCCGTGACCGACGTGGACTACTACTTCTATAACCAGTACAGCTCTGTCTACAGCTACGCCTCCTATATCGGGCTGGACACCACCGTCAGCCTGAAGGAGCAGGAGTATGCCGACGGGCAGACCTGGTACGACTATCTGCTCGAGAGCGCGCTGACCTCGATGGACGAGGCGGGCGCCCTGCTCAGCGCCGCCCGCGCAGAGGGGTACACCATCTCCGAGGATGGTCAGGCCAACATCGACGCGGCGATGGACTCGCTCAGCGCCACCGCCGAGTCCTACGGCATCACGGTGGGGACCTACCTCACCTCGATGTACGGCCGGTTCATGACCCCCTCTGCCTATGAGAAGGCGGTCACCGAGCAGTGCCTCGCTCAGGACTACGCCGCCCATCTCCGGGAGAACTTCGAGATCACCGAAGACGACATGAACGCCTACTACAGCGAGAACGCCGCCACGCTGGACAACTTCGAGTACGAGGCCTATCTGGTCACCGTCGACCTCGAGGCCCAGTATGACGACGAGGGCAATCAGCTCGACTACGACCCGGACGAGCTGGCCGCGGCCCAGGAAGAGCTGGAGACCCGCGCCGACACCCTCGCTGAGGCCCTCGCCGGAGGCGATGCCGACGAGATCGCCGCTCTGGTCTCGGAGTACGGCGCCAGCACGCTCAACGGCTTCAGCGGCACCACGCTGGCCTACTACGACTTCGGCGCCTGGCTGGCCGAGGACGGCCGCACCGCCGGGGAGACCGGCAAGGTGCCCAACAACTCCACCAACAGCGAGGGGGAGGAATACCTCTACGGCTACTATGTCGTCCGCTTTGACAGCCGCTCTCTGGACGAGTACTACGGGGCGAACATGTACAACATGCTGATCCAGGCCGACGCCATCACTGAGGACACGGAAGATGGCGACGCCTCCAGCAGCTCCACCACCGCCGAAGACGCGGAGGCCGCGGAGACCGCGGAGGATGCCGAGACTGGCGAGACTGCTGAGGATACCGAAGCCACTGAGGATGCCGAGACCGCCGAGGCCGCTGAGGATACCGGGGCCGCAGACGATGCCGAGGCCGCGGAGGACACCGGGGCTGCCGACGACGCTGAGGCCGAGGAGACCGCTGAGGACACCTCCACCGGGACCCAGTACGACTGGGACACCGCCCTGGCTGAGATCGAGGCCCTGCGCGACGAGTGGCTCGCCGGCGGCGGCGACGCTGAGAGCTTCCTCACCATGGCGCAGGAGAACACCGAGGGCTCCACTGTGGAGTACACCAACATCGCCAAGGGCGCCCAGAACACCGAGGTGGACGAGTGGCTCTTCGGCAGCGAGCATGCGGCGGGCGACTATGAGATCATCCGCGACGAGACCCTGCACGGCTACCGCCTGGTCTACTTTACCGGCTATGACGACCTGTACTACTGGCAGACGATCGCTCAGTCCGCGATCCAGTCCGAGCGCTACAGCGAGTGGCTCAGTGAGCACAGCAGCGAGGAGGGCGGCGCCCAGACCTTCCTGATGCGCTACGCGGCTCTGGACGCCGGGGCGTAAGCAGACCTCTCCCCTTTTCGGGTATAATCCATCCCCTTCCACGGCAAACTGCTGTGGAAGGGGATTCAGCGTGTCAGAAAAGGTCTCACCGAGTTTGGCCCGCAGGGCCAAATAGAGTGCGATTTATTTTTCGGACGGGCATGTACCGGCCGAAAAATACTGATAGTCCGACGAGTGTGCGGATTTTTGGAACAAAAATCCGTGCGCGTGGGAGGACTGCAAACTCCAAGCAAATGCTTGCATTTGCTTGGAAGGCTGTCAAAAACACTTTTTTGACAGCCTCCATCCCCTTCCACAGCAAACTGCTGTGGAAGGGGATTTTTATCCCCATCGGAGGAAAAACGGGAGGGATGCACTTGCATCGGGAAACGCAGCGCCCCTGGCAGTGGGCGGTCTCCGGCGCGCTGGCCGGGGCGGTGAACGGCCTGTTCGGAGCGGGCGGCGGGATGGTCCTCGTGCCGCTCCTGCTCGGCTGGGTGGGCGTGGAGGAGAAGGCGGCCTTCGCCTGCTCCACGGCAATCATCCTGCCGCTCTGCCTCGTCTCGGCGGGGGTGTACTGGCTGCGCGGCGCGCTCGACCCGCTCGCCGCCCTCCCCTACCTGCTCGGCGGACTGGCGGGCGGCTGGCTGGGCGGGCGGCTCTTCCGCCGCATCCCGGCCGCGCCGCTGCGGCGCGTCTTCGCCCTCTTCCTGCTCTATGGCGGGGTGAGGTATCTGCTGTGAGCGCCCTCCTCGCGGCAGGCATCGGGTGCGCGGCGGGCGTCCTCTCCTCCTTTGGGCTGGGCGGCGGGACGGTCCTCCTCCTCCTGCTCACCCTCTTTGCCGGCCTGAGCCAGCGGGAGGCACAGGGGATCAATCTGCTCTTCTTCCTCCCCGTCTCCGCCGCCGCCCTGCCGTCGCACGGGAAAAACGGCTACCTCCGCCCCCGCGGCGTCCTCTGGGCCGCAGGCGCGGGCGCGATCACCGCCGCGCTGACCGCCTGGCTCTCCGCCGGACTGGAGACCGGCGCGCTGCGGCGGCCCTTCGGTCTCGCCCTGCTCGCCGTCGGCCTGCGCGAGCTGCTGCGCACAGGCCCCAGAGGCGGCGGAACCTGACGTTTTTCTGCGCCCGCAGCCGCATATTTTCCGGTTATTTCCATCAGGAAAAGGGAAATTTTCCCGTATTTCATCCTTTTTCTCCGTTATTCACAAATTGTTTCCCCTCTTTTCGCCCGATTCCGGCTTGCGTTCCGGGCAAAAAGAGGATACAATATAGTACGCATTATGTTAAGTACCCAGACCGTGGAAAGGAGGGCGTCGGAATGGCAGATATCATCTGTCTGGCCAGCACGCGCTGGTGCAAGATCCCCACACGGACCCAGCGCCTGCTCACACAGCTCAACCGCAGCCACAAGATCCTCTTTTTCCAGCCCCCTCCCCCGCGCCTGACGCGCGACCCGCGGCGTCACGACTACAAGAAGAAGGGCCGCGCGGTCCAGCCGAACATCACGGTCTACACCCTCCCGCCCGTCTTTGGCATCAAGGACGACAGCCACCCCTTCCTCCTGCGGCGCAATATCAAGCGGATGGCGGACTACATCACCGAACGCTGCGCCGGGCAGGACATGCTCCCGCGCAACGCCCTGCTCTGGGCCTGCTCGCCGCTGTACGCCACCCTGCTCGAGACGCTGGAGTACCGCGGGCTGGTCTATGACTGCTATCAGGACTGGCCGGATTTCGACATCCACTGGGAGAGCCTGCTGGCCAACCGCGCCGACGTGCTCTTCGCCGCCTCGCCCGGCCTGGTGGACCACCTCGCCCCCTGCAACACCAACATCGCCCTGTTGCCCAACGGCGGCGACCAGAAGCTCTTTGCCAAGGCGGACGACCTGACGCTCCAGGTCCCCGCCCCGCTGATGCACATCCGCGGGCCGCTGTTCGGCTATCTCGGCGACGTGGGGCGGAATGTGGACCTCCGCCCGGTCTATCTGGCGGCGCGGTCACATGAGGTGTGGAGCTTTATCTTCGCCGGGCGGTGCAGCCAGGCAAATCCCCTCTACAGGCAGATGAAGCAGCTGGAGAACGTACATTTTCTCGGCAAGATCGACCGGCTCAACCTGCCGGGCTACGCGGCACAGTTTGACGTGCTCTTTGACCTGCTCGACACGGAGGACCCGGACGAGGACGTGGTCCCCAGCCGCCTGTATGAATACCTGATGGTGGGAAAGCCGGTGGCGGCGATGTATCCGGCGCGCTTCATCCCGGTCTATCCCGACGTGGTCTACGGCGCGCGCTCGCCGAAGGAGTTTGTGGACGCGTGCTATCAGGCGGTGCTGGAGAACAGCGCCTGGGCCCCCGCCAGCCGTCGGCGCTACGGCGCGGAGGCCGCCTGGGAGCTGCGCGCGGCGGAGGCGGAGCGGATCCTTGAGAGCAACGGCTTACTCTGAACCGGCGGCGTAGCTTTTTGGACAAGCGGTCTTTCCGATTTCATTTTTCCGTTGTACAAGCGTACAAAAAAGTTTTTCAGGTTCCTCTTCTCTTGCAACTTCCCCTTCCTTGGGCTAAAATGTACTTAATTAGTGAGAGAAGGCGGTGAGCGGAATGCGCTGGAACGAGATGTCTTTTTCCTCCATGCGTCAGACTGCCCTCCGCCCTCTTCCTCTGTGCAAGTAGGGCCATCAGGCCCGCCGGCAGGCAGATCAGTCCATCTGCTTGCCTTTTTTGTTCTCCATTTGGAAGAGGAGGTTTTCTAGTATGGGGAAGAAAGCAGCCGTCGTGATGGGCTCTGACAGCGATCTGCCCGTCATGCGCGAGGCGCTCGAGCAGCTCCGGCGCTTCGGCATCCCGTATCAGGTGCGCATCATCTCCGCCCACCGCACGCCCGCCGCGGCGGAGGCCTTTGCCTCGTCCGCCCGGGCGGAGGGCTTCGGCGTCATCATCGCCGGGGCGGGCAAGGCCGCCCATCTGGGCGGGGTGCTCGCCGCCTACACCACCCTGCCGGTGATCGGCGTGCCCATCAAGACCTCGATGATGGGCGGGCTGGACAGCCTGCTGTCCATCGTGCAGATGCCCAGCGGCGTGCCGGTGGCCACCGTCGGCGTCAACGCCGCGGCGAACGCCGGCATCCTGGCCGCCCAGCTCCTCGGCATCGAGGACGCGGAGATCGCCGCCCGCCTGGCGGAGTACAAGGCCGAGATGGCCCGCTCCGTCGCGGCCAAGGACGAGAAGGTCTGCGAGGAATATAACGTCTGATCTCATGTCAGCCGGCCCCGTCCGGGCGGCCGGCGGAAGGAAAGGAAGTCATTGTCATGGAAAAGCGTGAACAGCTCTATGAGGGCAAGGCCAAGAAGGTCTTTGCCACCGACGACCCCCATGTGGTCATCGTCTCCTACAAGGACGACGCCACCGCCTTCAACGGCCTGAAGAAGGGCACCATCCTGGGCAAGGGCGTCATCAACAACCGTATGAGCAACCACATGATGCGCCGCCTGGAGGCCGAAGGCGTGCCCACCCACTATATCGAGGAGCTCTCCGAGCGCGAGACGGCGGTGAAGAAGGTCTCCATCATCCCGCTGGAGGTCATCATCCGCAATATCTCCGCCGGCTCGTTCGCCAAGCGCTTCGGCGTGGAGGAGGGCATCGTGTTTGACGAGCCCACCATCGAATTCTCCTACAAAAACGACGAGCTGGGCGACCCGCTCATGAATTCCTACCACGCCGTGGCCCTCAAGGCGGCCACCTGGGA
This sequence comes from uncultured Eubacteriales bacterium, assembly GCA_949283375.1. GTDB lineage: Bacteria > Bacillota > Clostridia > Oscillospirales > Oscillospiraceae > Onthomonas. The sequence continues at coordinate 35,036 of CASDSM010000019.1, forward strand.
GGAGATCGAGCTGATCAAGAAATACGCCTTCCAGGTCAACGACCTGCTCCGCCGCTTCCTCAAGGGCGTGGGCATCGACCTGGTGGACTTCAAGCTGGAGTTCGGCAAGACCGCCGACGGGACCATTGTCCTGGCCGACGAGATCAGCCCGGACACCTGCCGTCTCTGGGATGAGAAGACCCACGAAAAGCTGGACAAGGACCGGTTCCGCCGCGATCTGGGCGGCGCGGAGGAGGCCTACCAGGAGGTCATGCGCCGCCTGATGGGCGACGGCCAGCACTGATGGGCACTCTGCGCGAGGAGTGCGGCGTCTTCGGCATCCTCACGCCGCCGGGTGAGGACCGGGAGCCCGCCTTTGACGCCTACAACGCCCTCTTCGCCCTGCAGCACCGCGGACAGGACTCCTGCGGCATCGCCGTGAGCCTCGACGGGGAGCTGACGGTGCACAAGGGCAAGGGGCTGGTGCCGGATATCTTCTCCCTGCCGCAGCTGCGGCAGTTCCAGGGCGCGCAGGCCGCCATCGGCCACGTCCGCCACGCGGTGAACGCCGAGTCGGTCAACCCCGCCAACACCCAGCCGCTGGTGGTCCACCACGCCTCGGGGTCGATGGCCCTGTGCTACAACGGCACCCTGGTCAACGGCCGGCGGCTGCGCGAGGAGTCGGAGTACCGCGGCGGCATCTTCCAGGGCACGAACGACGCGGAGGTCATCAGCTACCTCATCGTGCGCGAGCACCTGCGCACCCACACCCTGGAGGACGCGGTGATCAACGCGATGGAGTACATGATCGGCGCCTACTCCATCATCCTGATGCAGACAGACCATCTGATCGCCGCGCGCGACCCGAACGGCTTTCGCCCGCTGTGCGTCGGCCGGGTGGGCCGGTCGGTCGTCTTCGCCTCCGAGTCCTGCGCGATCGAGGCCCTCGGCGGTACCTTTCTGCGCGACGTCGCCCCCGGCGAGGTGGTGATCGCCGACCGGGAGGGCCGCATCACCAGCCTGCACTGCCGCATCCGGGCGGCCCGGCGGGCCTTCTGCCTGTTTGAGCTGATCTATTTCGCCCGGCAGGACTCCGTCGTGGACGGCTGCTCCGTCGGCGCGGCGCGCGAGATGGCCGGCCGCCTGCTCGCCCGGCAGAACACGGTGGAGGGCGACCTGGTGATCGGCGTGCCCGACTCCGGCGTCGCCGCCGCGATGGGCTTCGCCCGCCAGTCCGGCATCCCCTACGGCATCGGCCTGGTGAAAAACCGCTATATCGCCCGCACCTTTATCCAGTCCCAGCGCTGGGAACGGGAAAAGAGCCTGCGCATCAAGCTCAACGCCGTCTCCGCCACCGTGCGGGATAAGCGCGTCATCCTGGTGGACGACTCCATCATCCGCGGCAAGACCTGCGCGCGCATCGTCCAGCTCTTGCGCGAGGCGGGGGCAAAAGAGGTGCATATGCGCGTGTCCTCTCCCCCCTTCCGCTATCAGTGCCACTTCGGCACCATCACGCCCCGCTCGGAGGCGATGGCCGCCCACGGCCGCACGGAGGAGGAGGTCTGCCGCATGATCGGGGCGGACAGCCTGCAGTATCTGCCGCTCGAGCAGCTCAAGACGGTCGCCGCCGGGCTGGACCTCGACTTCTGCGACGCCTGCTTCACCGGGCGCTACGTCCTCCCCCTGCCGGAGGGAAGCGCGGAATAATTTTGTCCCCCTGTCCGGCCCCTGCCGGCAGACCGCTCTTTTTCGATTCTCAGACCTATCGTGTAGGAGGTTTTCATCCGTGAATCCCAACAGTCAGTCCGCCTCGTACGCCGCCGCCGGCGTCGACGTGACCGCCGGGTATGAGGCGGTCGACCGTATCAAGCCCCTTGTCGCCTCCACTGTGATCCCCGGCGTGCTCGGCGGGATCGGCGACTTTGGCGGCATGTTTGAGCCCCAGATGCAGGGCATGCGCCGCCCGGTGCTCGTCTCGGGCACCGACGGCGTGGGCACCAAGCTCAAGCTGGCCTTCCTGATGGACAAGCACGACACCGTGGGCATCGACTGCGTGGCCATGTGCGTCAACGACATCGTCTGCTCCGGCGCCATGCCGATGTTCTTCCTGGACTATATCGCCTGCGGCAAGAACGATCCGAAGCGCATCGAGCAGATCGTCTCCGGCATCGCCAACGGCTGCCGGCAGGCCGGCTGCGCCCTGATCGGCGGCGAGACGGCGGAGATGCCCGGCTTCTATCCGGAAAAGGAGTACGACCTGGCCGGCTTCTCCGTCGGCCTGGTGGACTATGAGCGCCGCATCACCAACGACAGGATGCAGGAGGGGGATATCCTGCTCGGGCTGGGCTCCTCCGGCGTGCACTCCAACGGCTACTCCCTCGTGCGCAAGGTGCTCGACATCAACAACACCTTTGACCAGTACAATATGGATCTCGCCTGCACATTGGGTGAGGAGCTGCTGCGGCCGACGCGGATCTATGTCAATTCCATCCGCAGCCTGATGGAATACGGCGTGCCCATCCACGGCATCAGCCACATCACCGGCGGCGGCCTGTATGAAAATGTGCCGCGCATGATGCCGCCCGGCCTGACCGCACGCATCAACGCCGACGCCATTCCACAGCGGCCTATCTTCGCCATTCTGCAGCAGGCGGGCAACATCCCCCGCCGCGACATGTACAACACCTTCAACATGGGCGTCGGCATGGTCCTCGCCGTGCCGCGCGATAGGACGGGCGAGGCGGTCAACATCCTCATCCAGTGCGGCGAGCGCGTGAGCGTGATCGGCCAGGTCAGCCGCGGCGACGCGGGCGTCGAGGTGATCCTGTGACGCGGATCGCCGTCCTCGTCTCCGGCGGGGGCACGAACCTGCAGGCGCTCATCGACGCCGAGGCCCGGGGCGCGCTGGGGCCGGGCAAAATCGCCGCCGTCCTCTCCTCCTCTCCAGAGGCCTATGCCCTCGAGCGGGCCAGGGCGGCGGGCATCCCCGGCTACGTCGTCAGCCGCCGGGACTATGACTCCAACCGCGCCATGACCCGGGCGATCACCGAGCGGCTGCGCGCGCTGGAGATCGACCTGGTGGTGCTGGCCGGGTTCCTCTATGTGCTCACTCCCGAACTGATCGAGGCCTACCCCAACGCGATCATCAACGTCCATCCCGCGCTCATCCCCTCCTTCTGCGGGGAGGGCTGCTACGGCCTGCACGTGCACGAAAAGGCGCTGGCCTACGGGGTGAAGGTCTCCGGCGCCACCGTCCACTTCGTCAACGAGCAGTGCGACGGCGGGCCGATCATCCTGCAAAAAGCGGTGCCGGTGGAGGAGGACGACACCCCCCAGACCCTCCAGCGCCGGATTATGGAGCAGGCGGAGTGGCAGCTGCTGCCGGAGGCGGTGCGGCTGTTTTGCGAGGGCCGGCTGTCCGTGACGGGCCGCCGGGTGACGATTCATCCCTGAAAGGAGCGCGCGAGATGCAGATCATGGATATCACCAAGGACCTGAAGAGCAATTCCTACCCCGGCCGCGGCATCGTCCTCGGCCGCAGCGCAGACGGCAAAAGCGCCGTGATCGCCTACTTCATCATGGGCCGCAGCGAGAACAGCCGCAACCGCATCTTCTCCGTCACCGAGGACGGCATCCGGACGGAGGCGTTTGACCCGGCCAAGATGACCGACCCCTCCCTCATCATCTATCACCCCGTGCGGGTGGTGAAAAACCTGACCGTCGTCACCAACGGCGACCAGACGGACACCATCATGCAGACCCTGAACGACGGGCACTGCTACCGCCACGGCCTGCACGAGCGCACCTTTGAGCCGGACGCCCCCAACTATACCCCGCGCATCTCCGGTGTCATGCGCCAGGACGGCAGCTACAACCTCTCCATCCTCAAGAGCCTGAACGGTGACCCCGCCTTCTGCTGCCGCTACTTCTATGAATATGAGGGTGCGCCCGCCGGGTACGGACACTTTATTCACACCTATCAGGGCGACGGCAATCCCCTCCCCTCCTTTGAGGGCGAGCCGAAGCTGGTCTGCCTGCCGGAGGGCGACGTGAACGCCGTCGCCGAGGCGCTCTGGGAGAGCCTGGACGGGGACAACCGCGTGTCGCTGTTCGTGCGCTTCCTCAATCTTTCCAGCCACGAGACGCAGGACGTCATCATCAACCGCCACCAGCGCTGAGGAGGGTACGAACGAGATGAAGGAACTGGAACTGAAATACGGCTGCAACCCCAACCAGAAGCCCTCCCGCCTGTTCATGGAGGAGGGTGAGCTGCCGGTGACGGTGCTCAATGGCAAGCCGGGCTATATCAACTTCTGCGACGCGCTCAACGCCTGGCAGCTTGTGCGCGAGCTGAAAGAGGCGACCGGCCTGCCTGCCGCGGCCTCCTTCAAGCACGTCTCCCCCGCCGGGGCGGCGGTCGGCCTGCCGCTGGACGAGATCGAGCGGCAGATCTACTTCGTCGCACCGGACGAGGAGCTGACCCCGCTGGCCGCGGCCTATATCCGCGCGCGCGGCGCGGACCGGCTGTGCTCCTACGGCGACTGGGCCGCCCTCTCCGACGTGTGCGACGCGGCGACGGCGCGCTATCTGAAGCTGGAGGTCTCCGACGGCGTAATCGCCCCGGGCTATACCGACGAGGCCCTCGCCATCCTCAAAACCAAGAAGAAGGGCAACTACAACGTCGTGCAGATCGACCCGGACTACGTCCCCGCCCCCATCGAGCGCCGGCACATCTTCGGCGTCGTCTTTGAGCAGGGGCACAACTTCCTGAAGATCGACGAGGAGATGCTCCGGAACATCGTCACTGAGAGCAAAGACCTCCCGGAGAGCGCGAAGCGGGATATGATCGTCGCCCTCATCACGCTGAAATACACCCAGTCCAACTCGGTGTGCTATGTGAAGAACGGCCAGGCGATCGGCGTCGGCGCCGGGCAGCAGAGCCGCATCCACTGCACCCGCCTGGCCGGGACCAAGGCGGACAACTGGTGGCTGCGCCACCACCCGAAGGTGCTCGCCCTGCCCTTTGTGGACGGCATCCGCCGCCCCGACCGCGACAACGCGATTGACGTCTACCTCTCCGACGAGAGCGAGGACGTGCTGGCCGAGGGGGCGTGGCAGCGCGTGTTCACCGCGCGGCCGGAGCCCATCACCGCGGAAGAGAAGCGCGCCTGGATCGCGCGGATGACCGGCGTGACCGTCGGCTCGGACGCCTTCTTCCCCTTCGGGGACAACGTCGAGCGCGCGCGCAAGAGCGGGGTGCGCTATATCGTCCAGCCCGGCGGGTCCATCCGGGACGACAACGTGATCGAGACCTGCAATAAGTACGGCATCACCATGTGCTTCACCGGCATCCGCCTGTTCCACCATTGATCTGTTCTGGGGGGATGGAGGGGTTCCCCTCCGTCCCCGCCTGTGTTTCCCGCGAAAGGAGCTTTCCAATGGCAAAACTGGAATGGCAGAGCCGCCGCTATGACTTTGACACGCTTTGGAACCGAATCACAGACGGCATTTTGAACGGCAGCGCGTCCGCGACGCTGGTCGACCGCAGCGACTTTGAAAGCGCTGGCGCGCGGTGCGCCGTCACCGTCTTTGAGCGCTACAGCATGATCGGCGGCAACCGCCTGAGCCTGACCGTCACCCTCTTCCAGGCGGCGGGCGGGCCGGTCTGCCTCTCCGGCATCACCGCCGGGGGCAGTCAGGCGATGTTCTTCAAGGTGAACACCTTCGGCGAGGAGGCGTTCCTGGACAAGCTGCGCGAGCTGCTGGCGTGATCTCATGCGTCCCGATTTTCCCCGGCGCAAGCGCAACCGCCTTCGTAGTTATGATTACAGGGAAGCAGGCTGCTATTTCATTACGATCTGTACCAAGAATAGAAAAGAATATCTCTCTTCCATTCTTGTAGGGAACGGTCTTGACCGTTCCGCCCGCATCCGATATACGCATTACGGTGAGATCGCCCATCTGGACCTGCTGGCCCTGCCGGAGCACTTCCCCCATGTCCGCGTTGACCGGTTTGTCATTATGCCAAACCATATCCATGTCATTCTTGTGCTGGAAAACCGTCCCGTCGTTCCCACGCTGGAAGCAAAATGGAACTCTGGAGAAACGGAACGGTCAAGACCGTTCCCTACGATTTCTACCGTCATTGGACAATATAAGTCCGGAGTCTCGCGGAAGGCAGGCTTCCCCCTGTGGCAAAAATCTTTTTATGACCATATCAGCCGAAACGAACAGGATTATTTGGAAATTGCGCACTACATTGAAACAAATCCCCTTCGTTGGAAGGAAGACCGTTTTTATCCTCAACCGAGTAAGGAGTGAGCAAGCATGAAGGTATTAGTCGTCGGCGGTGGCGGGCGGGAGCACGCCATCTGCTGGAAGCTGGCCCAGTCCCCCCGTGTGACCGGGCTGTACTGCGCGCCGGGCAACGGCGGCATCTCCCAGGTGGCCACCTGCGTGCCCATCGCCGCCACCGATGTGGAGGCCATGGTCCGCTGGGCGAAGGAGCAGGCGATGGACTTCGTCGTCGTCGCCCCGGACGACCCCCTCGCCCTCGGCATGGTGGACGCGCTGGAGGCGGAGGGCATCCGCGCCTTCGGCCCGCGCAAAAACGCCGCCGTCATCGAGGCGTCCAAGGCGTTTTCCAAGGAGCTGATGCGCAAGTACCACATCCCCACCGCGCAGTATCAGACCTTCACCGACGAGGCCGCCGCGCTGGCGTACATCGACCGCGAGGGCGCGCCCATCGTGGTCAAGGCGGACGGCCTCGCCCTGGGCAAGGGCGTGACGGTCGCCTCCACCGTGGAGGAGGCCAAGGCCGCCGTGCGCGACATGATGGAGGGCGGCAAGTTCGGCGCCTCCGGCTCCACCGTGGTGATCGAGGAGTGCATGACCGGCCCCGAGGTCACCGTCCTCGCCTTTGCCGACGGGAAGACAGTGGTCCCCATGCTCTCCAGCCAGGACCACAAGCGGGCCTATGACGGCAATCTCGGCCCGAACACCGGCGGCATGGGCGCCTTCTGCCCCTCGCCGAACTACACGCCGGAGATCGCGGCGCGCTGCATGGAGGAGATCTTCCTCCCCACGATGGAGGCGATGCGCGCAGAGGGCCGCCCCTTCCAGGGCGTGATCTACTTCGGCCTGATGCTCACCCCGGACGGCCCGAAGGTGGTGGAGTACAACGCCCGCTTCGGCGACCCGGAGACCCAGCCGCTGCTGATGATGCTGGAGACCGACCTGCTGGAGATCTTTGAGGCCTGTGTGGACGGCACCCTGGACCAGGTGGACATCCGCTGGAAGGAGGGGGCCGCCTGCTGCCTGGTGCTCGCCTCCGGCGGCTATCCGCTCAGCTATCAGAAGGGCTATCCCATCGAGGGCCTGGACGAGGTGCCGGAGTGGGCCACCGTCTTCCACGCGGGGACGAAGCTGGCGGACGGCGTCTACACCAACCAGGGCGGGCGCGTGCTCGGCGTCACCGCCGCAGGCCGCGACCTGAAGGACGCCGTGTCCCGGGCCTACGAGGCAGCAGGGCCCATCCACTGGACGGACATGCATTTCCGCACCGACATCGGCAAGGTCTGGGTGGACTGAGCCAAATCTGCCGCTGCAACGCATTTTGCCCCGATACGCCGTTTTTTCGCCGTATCGGGGCATTTTGTGCGCGGCGGATTGCAAAGCGCCGCCCGCTTTGTTATACTGGACCGTAGCTCACATCCATTTGACGCATATGACAGGGGGAAACGCGATGAGAGTGAAACGATGGGCAGCCGACCTGCTCCTGGCCGCCGCCTGCGTGGCGGGGCTGATGCTGCTGTCCTTCCTGCTGATCGACTTTCAGTTCAACACCAACGACGACACCGGCATGATCGGCATCCTGAACGGCTCGTACACCGGCACGCCGGACGGGCACGCCATCTTCATGCAGTACCCGCTCGCCTGGCTGATCTCCATGCTCTACCGCACCGGCATCGAGATCTGCTGGTATGTGGTGGTGCTGATGGGCATCTGTATCCTGGCGATGATCTCCGTCCTCTTTCGCCTGCTGCGCCGCCTGCCGGAGCACCGGCCGCTGGCTGCCGCCGGCTTTCTCGCGGCGGTGGCCGGTCTGTGGCTGGGCAACCTGCTCAACTTCACCTTTACCACCTGCGGGGCCTTCGTGGCCGGTATGACGGTGCTCACCTTCGCATTGCAGACGCGGGAGGAGGACCTGAGGCCGGGCTTTCTCGCCAACGTCCTGGTCCTGCTGGTGTGCGCGTACTGCATCCGCTCCTTCTTCTGCCTTGCCGCCGTCGCCTTTCTCGGCGTGATATGGCTGGGGAAGTACGCGCGTGAGATGTTCTCCCGCCCCCGCTGCTGGCTGATCCCCCTGGCGGGGCTGATCTGCCTGGGCGCGGCGGCCGGCATACACGAATACGCCTACCGCGACTGGGACGACTACTTTGCCTACAACCTCGACCGGGTCTATCTGCAGGACTATGACCGCTTCCCCAGCTACAGCGAGCACGAGGCGTTTCTCCAGTCCCTCGGCTACGACGCAGACTCCTACTACGCCGTCAGCCACTACGATTACGGCCTGCTCGAGTCCTTCCAGCCGGAGGACATCCACGCGCTGGCGGACTATGTCCGCGCACAGGAGCAGCCGGAGAGTCTGATGAAGACCGCAAAGCGCTCGCTGAAGCAGGCCATCGCATACTACATCCCGGACGATCTGTCCGCCATCACCCCGCTCCAGGCTGCCTCCTTCCTCCTCCCGGCGGCGCTGCTCCTCCTCTCGCTCATGCTCTCCTGGCGCGACCGCAGGGGCTATCTGCTCTGGGCCCTGCTCCTGCTGGCGGCTGTCGGCTGCTGCTGGCTGTTCATCGGCTACCGGGGGCGCAATCCGGAGCGCATCTCCTACTCCCTGCGCATCCTCACCGTCACCGGCGCCCTGGCCGGGCTGGCGATGCAGCTGGTCATCCGGCCGGTCCCCCTGCCGGATGGGAGCCGCGTGCGCCTGCTCTCCCTCGCGCTGGCCGCCGCCCTCGCGCTGACCGGCGCGGCCAGCTTCCTGTCGCTGCGCGCGCAGCGGGGCGCGCCGGACGATACGACGATGGAATACCTCTCCTACATCGCCCAGCATCCCGACAACATCTATATCCGGGAGACCCGTTCGACGCAGATCTCCAGACGGCTGCTCTCCGAGTTCCCGCGCACCTCCGTCAATGTGATCGCCTCGGGCAGCTGGACCGCCTATACCCCGCTGTATGAGGAAAAGCTGGAGGCGATGGGGCTGGAGGAGCTCAACCGGGACACCGTCTTCCGGGAGAACGTCTACCTCATCACCCGGGAGGACTACAGCCTCCAGCAGATTTTCGGCGTCAGCGAGGACACGCCGGTGGAGTACGACGTCATCGAGCAGTTTGACGACGGCATCCAGATCCTCGACATCCACTCCATCGGGTGACAGACAGAGAGAAAACACCGCCAGCCGGCAGCGCACGCGCGCTGTCACGGCTGGCGGTGTTTCTGTTCTTCCGGGATGCGCCCGCTCAGTCCTCCCGGTAGACCCGCTTCACGCGGGGGGAGACGGCACAGAGCAGCTCATAGGTGATGGTGCCGAGGGTGTCCGCCTTCTCCTCCAGGGGGAGGCCGTCGCCGAAGACGGTGACCACATCCCCCACCCGGACGCCGGGGACATCGGTGACGTCGAGCATGCACATGTCCATGCAGACCCGTCCGATCTGGCGGACGCGCTGGCCGCGGACCAGCATCTCCTGCCGGTTGGAGAGCAGGCGGAAGAGGCCGTCGGCGTACCCCACCGGCACGGCGGCGACCACGCTCTCGCGCGGGAGGGTATAGGTGCAGCCATAGCTGATGCATGTCCCCGCCGGGAGGCGCTTGACGGAGGCGACGCGGCTTTTCAGCTCCATCACCGGGCGGAGCGCGATCTTCCCGTCGCAGGCGTGGTCGGGCGAGTGGCCGAAGAGGAGGATACCGGGCCGGACCATGTCCAGATGCATCTCCGGGTAGTTCAGCGTGGCCGCCCCGGCGCAGCAGTGGCGGATGGGGAAGGTCACCCCGCGCAGCTCCAGGCGGGCGAGCAGGCCGCGGAAGCGGCCGATCTGCAGGGCGGAATACTCCGGCGAGGTGTCCGCGTCGGCAAAGTGCATGAACAGCCCCTCCGCCTCCAGGCCGGGCAGGCGGGCCATCGCGGCGAGGGTGTCCGCCGCCGCGTCCAGATGCCCCTCGTCGCAGAGCACGCCGAGGCGGGACATGCCGGTGTCCGCCTTGAGGTGGCAGCGCAGACGGCCCCCCAGTGCGAGGGCGCGGCGGGAGAGCGTCTCCGCCTGCTCCGGGTCGTAGACCGTCTGGGTGATGCCTTCGCGCAGGAGGTCGGGCAGGCACTCCTCCGGGGTGTAACCCAGGATCAGGATGGGCATGCGAACGCCGCCCGCGCGCAGCTCGAGCGCCTCGTCCAGGCAGGCGACGAGGAGATAGTCCGCGCCCAGCGCCTCCAGCTTATGGGCGACCGGGAGCGCGCCGTGGCCGTAGGCGTTCGCCTTGACCAGACCGGCAAAGCGGCTGTGGGGCGCGAGGGCGCGCAGGCGGCGGTAGTTGTCCGCCAGGCGGTCCAGATGGATCTCCGCCCAGGTGCGGCGGGTGAGTTCTGTCATTTGTATCGCTTCTTTCTGTTTTCGTTCAGGGTTGCATCCGGTCGGGCCAGACGAATTCGGAGAAGACGAGCGCGAGCACGCGCCGGTTCTCCTGATAGAGCTCCGCGCGGCGGAGGGCATAGTCCTCCGCGTCCGCCCAGACGGCGATGCGGGTGAGAGAGCCGGTCTCCGCCACAGGCTCGAGCAGGAGGTAGAGACAGTCCTCCTCCCCGCCGCCGGCGCGCTGCCAGGCGCACTCGGCCACCAGCGCGCTCCGGCAGGCGGCCAGCAGGGCGGGCATCACGTCCGCCGGGGAGAGCCCGTCCGGCGAGAGCGCCCCCGTCTCCAGCGAGATGCCCTCGTATTCCAGCCAGAGCTGCCCCTCCGCCCAGGCGGCCCCCGTCCCGGCGATGGATGCCGGGGCGAGAACGGTCATCTCCCCCGCCGTCTCATTGCCGGCAAACTGCGCGGTGTACTGATAGGCGCGCGCGCCGTAGTCCGCTGTCACCTCCGCCGTGGCGGAGCAATATTCCTGCGCGGCATACACCTCCCGCAGCGCCTGGGCCGCCTCCTGCGCGCGCTGTGCGCCCGAGCAGCCGGTCAGGAGCAGCAGGAGGGCCAGCGCCGTCATCCTTCGTGCGCCGTCTTGCAGGCGCATGCGCTCTCCTCCCCTGTCTCAGCTTTCCAGGTCGTCCCGCCAGACCTCCGGCAGGGCCTCGATCAGGTCGCCCGGGAGCATCCCGCGATGGCCCAGGCGCTCCGCGCAGCGGTCCCCCGCCCGGCCGTGGACCCAGACGGCGGCGGCCGCCGCCTCTCCCGGCTCCATCCCCTGCCCGAGCAGGGCGAGGAGGATGCCGGCGAGCACGTCCCCGCTGCCCCCCTTGGCCATGCCGTGGTTGCCTGTGGTGTTGCGCCAGATGCGCCCGTCCGGGGCGGCGACGATGGTCCGGTGCCCCTTGAGCACCATCACCGCGCGGCAGGCCCGCGCCGCCGCCTGTGCTGCGGACACCCGGTCCTCCCCCGGCCAGCGGCCCATCAGGCGGCGGTACTCCCCGTCGTGCGGGGTGAGCACCAGCGGGGCGGCGGCCTCTGACAGGACATCTATATGCCCCTCCAGGGCGTTTATGCCGTCTGCGTCCAACACGACGGGGCAGCTGGCCCGGCGCAGCAGGGCGGGCGTCAGCGCATCCAGCGCCGCGCTCCGGCCCAGGCCGGGGCCGAGGAGGGCCGCGTCACAGCCCGCCAGACGCTCCGCCAGCGGCGCGAGGGCCTCCAGAGAGAGGCGGCCCGCCCCGTCCTCCGGGAGGGGGAAGGGCATCGCCTCGTCGCACTTGACGGCGGCCACCGGCCAGACGGTGCGCGGCACGCCGAGGAAGACCAGCCCCACCCCGCTGCGCATCGCCGCGCGGGCGGCAAGCACCGGCGCGCCGGTGAAGCCGACGGAGCCGCCCACCGCCAGCACCCGTCCAAAGGTGCCCTTGTGCCCGTCCGCCGGGCGCTCCGGCAACCAGGCGCGCACGAGCGCCGCGCTCAGATCGGTCATGCCGCACCTCCTCCCCCCTCCCGGCAGAGGGGGACGATCTGCTCATAGAGCAGGTAAAAGCCGCCCGGAAGGGCGCGGTCATCGTGGTAGTGCCCGAAAAACCAGTGGCGGAAGCGGCAGCGCGCGCGCACCTCCTCCAGAAAGTCCGTCAGCGCGTCCGCCGCGTAGCCCGGCGAGAGCGACCGCTGCACCGAGGTGGGCGCGCAGTGGGTGACGATCTCATCCACCTGCCAGCCGCAGCGGTCGAGATTGGCGCGGGCGTTGGCGTACTCCGCCCCGTCCGGCAGCTCGGCGGCCCACCAGCTCTCGTGGTTCACCCGGAAGGGGACCCCACGGCGGCGCAGGCGGCGGGCTTTCTCCCGGCACAGGGGATCGTCCCGCTCCAGGATGCCGCCCGCGATGTCGTGTGAGCGCGCCCCGCCCATCGCGAACCACCGCCGCCCGGCAAACTGGTAGACCTCCCCGCGCATCAGGTGGAGGATGTGCGGGCGCAGGACGTGGACGCGGCCCCCGTGCCACCGCTCCACCGGCTGGCGGGCGAGCAGGTCGAAATTCTCGTGGTTCCCGTCCACAAACAGGGTGGTGAAGGAGCGCCGCTCCAGCAGGTCCAGCTCGGCCTGGTCGTGCCGGTCCCCCGTCCAGAGGCCGCCAAAGTCCCCGCAGACGATGAGATAGTCCTCCTTTGTGAGGCCGTCCTGCTCATAAAAGCTCCTCCGGCTCAGCCGGACGAACTCCCCGTGCAGGTCGCCGGTGAGATAGACCGCCATGGCGCCGCCCTCCTTCCCGCATTTGCCCTATTCTATCACAGGCAGGAGAAAATTACCAGTCCCGGAGCAGCGGGTGAGGCGGGCAAAAGAGGACGGAAAACGCCCCAATTCCCCCTTTCCCTCCCCGCCTCACCTGTGGTATACTGGTTGGGCAGTGCGCCGCGGGTTCCGTGCGCGGCGCAAAGAGAAAGGAATGGAAACAGGATGAGCTTTACACGTCTGAGAAAACTGCCCACGCCGGAGGAGGTGCGCGAGCAGCTCCCCCTCTCCCCGCGCGGTCATGAGATCAAGCAGGAGAAGGACCGCGCGATCACCGACATCATCTCCGGCCAGTCGGATAAATTTCTGGTCATCATCGGCCCGTGCTCGGCGGACCACGAGAGCGCGGTCTGTGACTATGTCAGCCGCCTGGCCCGGGTGCAGGAGCAGGTGAAGGACCGGCTGGTGCTCGTGCCGCGCATCTACACCTATAAGCCGCGCACGAACGGCGACGGCTACAAGGGCATCGCCTTCCAGCCCGACCCGGAGCGGCGGCCTGACCTGGTTGCGGGGCTGATCGCCATGCGCCGGGTGCAGATGCGCGCGATCGAGGAGTTCGGCCTCTCCTCCGCCGACGAGATGCTCTATCCGGAAAACTGGGGCTATGTGGAGGACCTGCTGTCCTATGTCGCCATCGGCGCGCGCTCGGTGGAGGACCAGCACCACCGCCAGACCGCCAGCGGCTTCGACGTGGCCACCGGGATGAAGAACCCCACCAGCGGCGACTTCTCCGTGATGCTCAACTCCATCTATGCCGCCCAGCACCCGCAGCACTTCGCCTACGGCGGCTCGGAGGTGGAGACCTCCGGCAACCCCTACGCCCACGCGATTTTGCGCGGCGGGGTGAACAAGCGCGGGGTGAGCCTGCCCAACTACCACTATGAGGACGTCAAGCGCCTGCAGGAGATGTACCACAAGATGGGCCTCAAGCACCCCGCCGTCATCGTGGACGCCAACCACTCCAACTCCAACAAGCAGTACCACGAGCAGATCCGCATCGTCCATGAGGTGCTCCACAACCGCCAGTTCTCCGACGATATCCGCCGCCTGGTCAAGGGCGTCATGATCGAGAGCTATCTGGAGCCGGGCCGGCAGGATGTGAGCGAGCACACCTACGGCAAGAGCATCACCGACCCCTGCCTGGGCTGGACGGACTCCAAGCGGCTGATCTACGACATCGCCGAGATGTGCTGAGGCGGGAGGGTTCTGCCGCACGCAGGTCTGCTGTGCCACTCTACACAAAAGCTGCTGAGAATCTCCTGTCCGGGATTCTCAGCAGCTTTCTGTTTTGGGATCTTTCGTTGACGCCGCAGCGCCCTGTCCGGGGCCGGTCAGTTCCGCAGGCTGCCCAGATAGGCCAGGCTGGGCTTGGGGGTCCGCCGCTGGCCGCCCGCGCGGTCCACGGCGATGAGGCCGAACTGCATGGCAAAGCCCTTCTGCCACTCGAAGTTGTCCATCAGGCTCCAGTAGCAGTAGCCCCGCACCGGGAGGCCGTCCGCGAGACAGCGCTCCACCCCCTCCAGCGCCTCGCGGATGAAGGCCACCCGGCGGGTGTCGTCAGCGGTGGCGATGCCGTTTTCCGTGACGATCAAGTCGCCGTGGAAATCCTCCGCCACCCGGCGGATCACATGCTCCAGAGCGGCGGGGTAGAACTCGTAGCCCATCTGGGTCACCTCCGCCCCCTCCGGGGCGGTCATGCTGCCATTGCCGTCATAGCGGGCGCGGGTGTAGTTCTGGACGCCCAAAAAGTCGTCTCCCTCGATGGCGGGGAGATAGTGGGTGAACTCCTCCGCCCAGACCCTGGCCGCCTCCGCCTCGCCGCCGGGGAGGGCCTGAATGTCGTGCAGGCTCAGCGTCAGGCCCAGCCTGACATGGGGGGCCACCTCCCGGATCACCGCCCGGGCCGCCCGGTGGGCCTCCATCACCAGCTCGTCTCCCCGGGCTGTGCGGGGGTTGGTGAAGCTCTGAGGCTGTGGAACGCCGAAGACGGCCAGATTCTCCGCCGCGGCGGCCTTCTGGTTCTCCATCATCTTCTGGAGGTTCATCCCCATCTGCACCCCGCCATCGGCGGCCTTTGCGGCCTGGGCCATCATCTGCTTCCGGTAGCGCTCGGCAATCGCCGCCACCTGGACGCCCATGTTCGCCTCATTGATGGTGCAGACATACCGCAGCTCCGCGCCCAGCCCCTCCATCACATAGCGGACATAGCGGGCGAAATCTGCCGGGGTGGTCTCCGCCTCCCAGCCCCCCTTGGAGATCAGCCATTTCGGGCTGGAGAAGTGGTGCAGGGTCACGATGGGCTCCACCCCGTTGGCCCGGCAGCAGCGGATCACGTCCCGGTAGTGCTCCAGCGCGGCGGCGTCAAAGCGCCCCTCCTCCGGCTGGATGCGGGCCCACTCGACGCCAAAGCGGTAGGCGTTCAGCCCCGCCTCCGCCAGCAGGCGGATGTCCTCCGCGTAGCGGTGATAGTGATCGCAGGCGTCCAGAGAGGGCTCCACATAGCTGGTGTGGGTCATCTGCTCGGCGGCCCAGCAGTCGCTGTTCGTGTTGTTCCCCTCCACCTGATGGGGCGCGGTGGCCGCGCCGAGGAAAAATCCGGCCGGTAATTTCATCTTGTCATGGCTCCTTTCCGGGCATATCCCGTGCTGCGGGAGGCGCTCTCCCCTCCCCGTCTCCCACAGGATACCGCATCCGCGGGCATTCGTGCAGTCAATTATTTGAGATAACGTGTAGAAATTTGACCATTCTTGGCAAACAGTCGAATAATTGTTCTTTTGGAATGATTTTTACATTTTCCATCTCCGGTCGCTGTGATAGAGTTTTCTCAGAAAGCCGGCACGGGCGCGCCCGGCCGGACCGCATCGGAGACAGTGCAAAGGAGAGGAATATCATGGCACGAAACAAGAAACCCACCCAGAGCGAGCTCGACGGCGTCCAATACCGCCGGGTGCCCACCTGGTGCATCGCCATCGCCGAGATGCAGGGCGGCGCGGCGATGGCCTTCTACTCCCTGGTCGGCCTGATGAGCTATGTCGCCAGCGAGGGCTACGGCATCGCCATGGCGGTGGCGGGCGTCATCCTCACCGCCACCCGCTGGTTTGACGGCATCATCGACCCCTTCCTCGCCATCTGGATCGACAAGCTCAACACCCGCTTCGGCAAGCTGCGCATCCTGATGCTCACCGGCCTTGCCATCCGCAGTATCGCCATGCTGATGCTCTTTGTCTGGTTCAGCGGGCACTCGCAGAGCGTGGTCCTCTTCACCATCCTCTATATGGTCAACATCGTGGGCAACTCCATCTTTGACATCGCCGGGAATATGCTCCCCGCCGTCATGACCAACGACCCCCGCCAGCGCCCCACCGTCCAGGTCTGGGCCACCATCTACAACTATCTCTTCCCGATGATCCTGGCGCTGGTCTCCGCCATGGTGCTGCTGCCCATGTTCGGCAACCAGTATACCCGCGAGATGCTCTCCCTCACCTGCCTCATCTATGTGGCGGTGGCCTGGGTACTCACCCTGATCGCCTGCATCGGCCTGGCCCCGGTGGATAAGCCGGAGAACTTTGAGGGGATCTCCGCCGGTGGGGAGAGCGTGAGCATGCGGGATATGGGCAAATTCCTCCTGCACAACCGCCCCTTCCAGCTCTATACCATCGCCGCCGTCTCGGACAAGCTCGCCCAGCAGGTGATCAGCCAGAGCATCGTCTCTACCATGCTCTTCGGCATCCTGATCGGCAACATCCAGTTCGGCACCATCCTGAGCATGCTCTCCATGCTGCCCTCCATCGTCTTTGCCATCTTCGGCGCCCGCTACTGCGGACGCCACGGCAGCAAGGAGGCCACCGTCACCTGGACCTGGGTCTGCACCATCATCTCCGCCGGCAGCATCCTCTTCTGCTCGGTGATCGACATGGGGAATATCTCCACCAATCTGGTCTACACCGTTCTCTTCTTCCTCCTCCTGCTGCTGACGAACGGAGCGAAGATGTGCGTCACCACCGCCAACGGCTCCATGCGCGCCGACATCGTGGACTATGAGCTCGACCGCAGCGGCAAGTATATCCCCGCCGTGGTCACCGCCACCTACAACTTTATCGACCAGCTCATCTCTTCCCTCGGCATCACCATCGCCACCGTCTGCGTCTCCCTCATCGGGTATGTGAACACGGCGCCCCAGCCCACCGACGCCCCCACCCCCGCGATCAAGGCGATGGCCCTCTTCCTCTACTTCGGGATGCCCATGATCGGCTGGGTCTGCACCCTGGTGGCGATGCGGTTCTTCCGCCTCAGCCGGGAGGAGATGGTGAACGTGCAAAAGCGGATCGCGGAGAAGAAGCAGGCCATTCTGGCCGCCGAAAGTGCCGGGGAAAGCGCGTCGTAAAAACACAACGGGGAGGGCATGCCCTCCCCTTGTGGTCCTAGTTGCTGCCGCCGCCCCGCCACTGGGTGGGCGTCTGGCCGGTGACGCTGCGGAAGCTGTGGATGAAATAGCTGCGGCTGGAGAAGGCCAGCTTGTCGGCGATCTCCTGTACGCTGAGCCGGGTGGACTTGAGCAGCACCTTCGCCCGCTCCACCTTGGCAAACTTCACATAGTCGGAGACGGCGAGGCCGGTCTCCTTCTTAAAGAGGCGGGTGAGGTAGTATTCGTCATACCCCGCCATCCGGGCCAGGTCCGCCGCGCGGATGCGCTCCTCCAGATGGAGCTCGATGTAGTCCACGCACTTCTGCACCGCCTGGCTGTAGCGGGGATTCGTGCGGCAGCGGCGGACCCGGCGGATAAAGTCGTCGTACATGGTGGGCGAGAGGTGGATCAGCTCCTCCAGGCTGCGGGCGTTCTCCCCGCTCTGGATGTAGGCATCCCCCAGGGAATAGGCCTCCTCCGGGCTCAGGCCGCCCTCGATGGCGGCCCGGGAGACCATGGTGGTGAACACCGCCAGATTGGTCTTCGCCTTGCGCAGGGCGTCCCCCGCGTCGAGGGGGACCCCGCTGCTGAGCATGACGGAGTTGCTGAGGGCCTCCCGATAGTTCAGGTCGCCGTTTCGCACCATGTCCAGCATGGCCCGCTCGGCGGCGTAGACCTGATTGCGGTCCCGCTCCGTCCGGGGCAGCTCCGCCTCCGGCTGGAACCCGGCGGCGGGCACGGTGATATCGCTGTAGCGCAGCTTCTGGCCGGTGACGGCGTAGTGGAGCATGAGGAGATACCGCCCGAGCAGCACATTGGTCACCACCGGCAGCCGCCGGACCGCCTGGACGAGCTGCGCCTTCCAGGCCACGCTGAGCTCCAGCCCCTGATAGTCCCCGCGGCCCAGCTCCATCTGCCGCTTGGAGCCGGAGGTATAGAACACCGGCCCGAGCACCCAGACCCGCTGGAGCGCGCCCGTCTCGTCCCGCTGGCCGGTCGCCCCCCACATCAGGCCGACGGCGCTGCCCAGATAGACCGGGCAGGACAGCGCCCCGATGTGGCGCAGCATCCAGTCCCGGCAGCCGAAGCTGGAAAAGGCGGTGTTGAGCACCGCCTCGTCCCCGCTGTTGGAGAAGAGCAGCTCCCCATTCGCATCATAGCACCAGGTGGAGATCTGGTCGCACAGCAGGAGCAGCTCCTGCAAAAAGCGCACGTTTTCCTCTGCCGGCATGGAGCATACCGCCTTTCTCCTGATATCACTGCCATTATACCCCATTTTCCCAGCCTTGGGTAGGGAGAACCTGCCCGGGCGCACGACAACAGAAGAGGAGAGATCGCCATGCGCACCATTCTGAATCTGAACGACGGCTGGACCTTTGTCCGGGCGGACCACCCCTCCGACGCCGATGGCGTCCCCGTCACCCTCCCCCACACCTGGAACGCCGAGGACGGACAGGACGGCGGGGACGACTATCACCGCGGCCGGTGCTGGTATCTGCGCGACCTGGACCGCCCCGCCCTCCCCGACGGGGGTAAGGTCTGGCTGGAGGTGGAGGGGGCGGCCATGACCGCCGTCGTCTATCTCAACGGGGAACAGCTGGCCGTCCACGAGGGGGGCTACTCCACCTTCCGGGTGGACCTGACGGGGCAGCTCAAGGAGCGGAACCTGCTGGCCATCTCGGTGAGCAACGAGCGCAGCCGCTCCGTCTACCCCCAGCAGGCGGACTTCACCTTCTACGGCGGCCTGTACCGGGATGTGAAGCTGATCGTGGTCCCCAAGGCCCACTTCTCCCTCTCTCACCACGGAGGGCCGGGCCTCAAGGTGACCCCTGTGGTGGATCTGGCGCAAAAGAGCGCCGAGGTCACGCTGGAGGCCTGGGTGGAGGGACCGGCAGAGACGGTCGCCTTCCAGGCGGCGGGCCAGCGCCGGACCGCGCCTGTGGAGAACGGGTATGCCAGGGCGGTCTTTTCCCTCCCCGACGTCCGCCTCTGGGACGGGGTGGAGGACCCCTGGCTCTACACTGCCTCCGCCCGGCTGGAGAGCGGGGACGAGGTCTCCGCCCGGTTTGGCTGCCGGCGCTTTGAGATCGACCCGCAGCGGGGCTTTCTCCTCAACGGGCGGCCCTATCCCCTCCGGGGCGTCAGCCGCCATCAGGACCGGAAGGGGGCGGGCAATGCCCTCACCCGGGAGATGATGGAGGAGGACATGGCCATCATCCGCGAGCTGGGGGCGAACACCCTCCGGCTGGCCCACTATCAGCACGCCCAGTATTTCTACGACCTCTGCGATGAGAACGGCATGGTGGTCTGGGCGGAGATCCCCTATATCACGATGCACATGCCGGGCGGGCGGGAGAACACCCTCAGCCAGATGACCGAGCTGGTGGTGCAGAGCTACAATCACCCCTCCATCGCCGTCTGGGGCCTCTCCAACGAGATCACCGCCGCCTCCGCTGTCAATGAGGACCTGCTGGAAAATCACAGGGCGCTCAACGACCTCTGCCATAAGCTGGACCCCACCCGGCCCACCACCATGGCCAACGTCTTCATGCTGGACATCGACAGCCCCATTCTGGAGATTCCGGATGTGAACAGCTACAACCTCTATTTCGGCTGGTATCTGGGGGAGCTGGAGCAGAACGACCAGTTCTTTGACGAGTACCACGCGAAATTCCCTGACCGCTGCATCGGCTTTTCCGAGTACGGGGCGGACGCCAACCCGGCCTATCAGAGCCCCAGCCCGGAAAAGGGGGACTACACCGAGAGCTATCAGTGCGTCTACCACGAGCACATGCTCCGCATGATCGAAGCCCGGCCCTGGCTGTGGGCCACCCATGTGTGGAACCTCTTCGACTTCGGCGCGGATGGCCGGGACGAGGGCGGCAAGCACGGGGAGAACCAGAAGGGACTGGTCACCTTTGACCGCAGGCTGAAAAAGGACGCCTTCTACCTCTACAAGGCGGCGTGGAACCGGTCGGAGCCCTTTGTCCACCTCTGCGGCAGCCGGTATGTGGACCGGACGGAGGACGTCACCGAGATCAAGGTCTACTCCAACCTGGACGAGGTCAGCCTGTCTGTGGACGGGAAGCACTTTGCCACCCAGACCGGCCATGTGGTCTTCTCCTTCCAGGTGCCCATCACCGGGGAGCACACCATCTCCGCCCAGGCGGGGGACTGCGCCAGCGTCATGCTGGTGCGCAAGGTGGACGCCCCCAACCCCGCCTACACCAAGCCGGGCCGGGCGGCCAGCGTGACCAACTGGTTTGACCAGGGGGAGGTGGACCCCGCCTGCTACTCCATCATGGACACCCTGGGGGAGATCCGCCAGCATCCCAAGGCGGGGGCGGTCATCGAGGAGATGATGTCCCGCGGGGCGGAGAGCCACGGGGAGATCGCCGAGACGGTGAAGGACAACCCCGCCCTCCAGCGGATGATGAACCGCATCACTCTGGTCAGCCTTCTCAAGCAGTCCGGGGCGGACCAGCAGAGCATTTTGCAGCTCAACCGCATTTTGCAGGGCATCCCCAAGACAGAGGGCTGAGGGTGTGCTATCATAGAGGAAAACCGCGACTGCAAACTCGAGCAAATGTCTGCATTTGCTCGAAATAAAAGGAGGGCGCAATATGCACACCTACTGTAACCCGCTGGACCTGCCCTACCGCTACCAGCACATGAACGAGAATGGCCGCCGCTACGCCTTCCGGGAGGGGGCGGACCCCACGCTGGCGTATTTCAAGGGGCGGTACTACCTCTTTGTCTCCATGTCGGCGGGCTTCTTCCACTCGGAGGATCTGCTGCACTGGGACTTTCACGCCGATGCGGACCTGCTGATCTACGACTACGCCCCAGACGTCCGCCAGATCGGAGACTATCTCTACTTCTGCGCCTCCCGGCGGAACGAGAACTGCCCCATCCTCCGCAGCGCCGATCCCCTCCACCAGCCCTTCGAGGAGGTGGCCGCCCCCTTCCCCTTCTGGGACCCCAACCTGTTTCTGGACGAGGACGGGCGGCTCTACCTCTACTGGGGCTGCACCAACACCGAGCCCATCTGGGGGGTGGAGCTGGACCGGGAGACCCTCGCGCCCATCGGGGAGCGGCAGCCCCTGATCTACGGCGACCCGGACGCCCTGGGCTATGAGCGCCCCGGGGACAACGGGGTTGTGGACAAGGAGGGGAGCGTGGTCTACCAGCACCTCGCCCCCCTGTTCAACCGGGAGACGGGAAAGATCGAGTTCCCCGCCGGGATGACCGAGCTGGGCGGCTACTCCGCCGAGGCGATGACCCGGATGTTCCTCTCCATCGGCGCGCCCTATATCGAGGGGGCCTACATGACCCGGCACGGGGGGCGCTATTACCTGCAATATGCCGCCCCCGGCACTCAGTACAACCTCTACTCCGACGCCGTCTATGTGGGGGATGGCCCGCTGGGGCCCTTCACCCGGCAGACCTCCAACCCCTTCAGCGCCGTCCCCGGCGGCTTTGCCGCCGGCGCGGGGCACGGCAGCACCGTGGCCGACCGGTACGGCAACCACTGGCACGCCGCCACCATGCGCATCAGCGTGAATCACGACTTTGAGCGGCGGGTGGGCCTCTTCCCCGCCGGATTTGACGGGGATGGGGTGCTCTTCTGCAACCAGAACTTCGCCTGCTATCCCCGGCGGATTCCCTCCGGGCGGTTTGACCCCTGGTCGGTGGAGCCGGAGTGGATGCTCCTCTCCTACGCCAAGCCCGCCTTCGCCTCCTCCACGGCGGAGGGGAGCAGCCCGGCCCTCGCGGTGAACGAGGACATCCGCACCTGGTGGAGCGCCGCCGGGGCGGAGCCGGGCGAGTGGCTCGCGGTGGACCTGGAGCGCGAGATGGACATCCGGGCCATTCAGGTCAATCTGGCGGACGAGGGAATTTCCGTGGTCTTCCCCCCGGAGTGCTACGGGGACGACCGCAAGAGCCGCCACATCGAGCTGGAGCCGCAGCTCTCCCGCTATACCGTTGAGACCAGCGCGGACGGCGCGCACTGGACAGCGCTGGAGCAGGTGGAGCGGGAGTGCTCCAACGGCTATTTCGAGTATGAAGACGGCGTCTCCGCCCGGTTTGTGCGGGTGGTGGGCGGAGCGCTTCCCTATGGGCAGGCGCTGCGGATCAGCGGACTGCGGGTCTTTGGAAACGGCGGCGGGGCGCGGCCCGCGCCCGCCCGGGCCTCCGCCCGGCGGCTGGGTCCGCTGGACGCCAAGGTGCGCTGGGAGCCCATCCCCGGCGCGCAGGGCTGCAACGTGCGCTACGGGGTGGCCCCGGACAAGCTCTATCAGAGCTGGCTGGTCTACGGGGCGCAGGAGGTCGTCCTCTCCACCCTCGCCGCCGGTCAGGACTACTATATCGCAGTGGACAGCTTCAACGAAAACGGCGTCACACCCGGCGCGGTGTTTGCGCTCGGCGGAGGGGAGACGGAATGATCAGGAAGGGAATTCAGCAATTCATGCTGGGCACTGTCTTGAGCAGCGAGGCCCAGGCCCGGGAGACCCTCGCGGCGGTGAAGGCCGCCGGGTATGACGGCATTGAGCTGTGCAGTTTTATGATCCACCCCACCGGCTTTCTGGTGCGGCTGCTCACCCGGGCCGCCGGGATGCCCACCGGAAAGGGCGGCAAGCTGGACTGGCCCAAGCTGATGGCAGACTCCGGCCTCTCCGTCATCAGCCTGCACACCGACCTCGGCAGCGTGGAGCGGGACCCGGCGGCGGTGGCCGCCGAGGCGCGGCGCTTTGGGACAGAGTATGTGGTCATCACCGGGATGTACCGCTTCCCCTATGGGGACGCCGGGGCCTGGCGCGATCTGGCCCGCCGTCTGAACGCCGCCGGGTCGGCCCTGGCCGGGGAGGGCGTCCAGCTCCTCTACCACAACCACAACTGCGAATTGCAGCGGGTGGCAGACGGCCTGCGGGGCTATGACATCCTGCTCGATGAGACCGACCCCGGGGCGGTGAACTTTGAGTTTGACAGCTACTGGTTTGCCGAGGGGGGCGCGGATGCCGGGCAGTGGATGAAGAAACTGGGCAGCCGCATGAAGCTCTGGCACATCAATGACCGGGGGACCCGCCTCGCCGCCGGGCAGAGCGTCATGACCCCCATCCTCCAGACGGACAGCATGGAGCTGGGGACGGGCAACCTGCCGCTCGAGCAGTGGGTGGAGCTGGCCCGGGCCAACGGCACCCGTGCCGTGGTACTGGAGAGCCACCGGAACTGGGTGGCAAAGAGCCCGGTGAAAAGCCTCGAGGCCAGCGCCCAGTGGCTCAACCGGCATTTCTAATCGTGGGAGGGAGTCAAATGCGGGAACACAGGACCATCGCCCAGCTGCTGCGGGGGGATGCAGAGAACCATATCCTCCCCTTCTTCTGGCAGCACGGGGAGGACGAGGCCACCCTGCGGAAATATATGGCGGCCATCTGCAACGCCAACTGTAAGGCGGTCTGCGTGGAGAGCCGCCCCCATCCGGACTTCTGCGGCCCGAAGTGGTGGGCGGATATGGATGTGATTTTAGACGAGGCCCGGAAACGGGGGATGCAGGTGTGGATTCTGGATGACAGCCACTTCCCCACCGGCTTTGCCAACGGGGCGGTGCGCACCGCCCCGGAGGAGCTGTGCCGGGAGAGCATCCTGGGCAATGCGCTGGCGCTGGACGAGACCGCAGGGCGGGTGACGCTGGACCTGCGCTCGGCGGGGCTGATGGACCCGCCCCGGCCCGACCTGCGCGACCCCATGCAGGCCTATGCCGCCCGCATCCCGCCCGGCCGCACCTTTGACCCGGCCTCCGACCGGCTGCTCTGCGTTCAGGCGGTGGGGCCGGAGGGCACGGTCACCGGCCTGCTGGGTCAGGTGGAGGGGCCGGCGCTCACCTGGGACAAGCCCGCCGGGGCCTGTACCCTCCAGGTGGTCACCGCCAGCCGCAACGCCGGGTATCACCGGGACTACATCAATATGACCGACCCGGCGAGCGTCCGCCTGCTCATTGACGCGGTCTATGAGCCCCACTGGCAGCACTATGCCGCCGACTTCGGCTCCACCATCGCCGGGTTCTTCTCCGACGAGCCCGAGCTGGGCAACGGCCTGCTCTACGCCAAGGGGAACACCCTCGGCTGCGGGCAGGATCTCCCCTGGAGCGGGGCGCTGGAGGCCGCTCTGGAGGAGGCGCTGGGTGCCGATTGGGCCTCCTCCCTGCCCCGGCTCTTCTCTCAGGACGGGAGCGGGGAGACGGCGCGGGTCCATCTGGCCTATATGGACTGCCTGACCCGGCTGGTGGGCCGGCATTTCAGCGGGCAGCTCGGGGACTGGTGCCGGGCGCACGGGGTCCAATACATCGGCCATGTGATCGAGGACGACGGACAGCACTGCCGCACCGGCTCCAGCCTGGGCCACTACTTCCGCGGCCTGCAGGGGCAGGACATGGCAGGCATCGACGACATCGGCGGTCAGGTCCTCCCACAGGGGGAGGACAGCCCCACCCGCAACAGCATGGGCCAGCGCCGGGACGGCACCTTCTATCACTACGGCCTTGCCACCCTTGCCGCCAGCGCCGCCGCCATCGAGCCGGGCAAGCGGGGCAACGCCATGTGCGAGATCTTCGGCAACTACGGCTGGGCGGAGGGGATCCGGCTGGAGAAATATCTCGCCGACCACTTTCTGGTGCGGGGGATCAACTACTTTGTCCCCCATGCCTTCTCCCCCAAGGCCTTCCCCGACCAGGACTGCCCGCCCCACTTCTATGCCCACGGGCACAACCCCCAGTACCGGCACTTCGGGGCCCTGATGGCCTATATGAACCGGGTGGCCACCCTGACCTCCGCCGGACCGCATGGCGTACAGGCGGCGGTGCTCTACCACGCCGAGGGGGAGTGGTGCGACCCGGAGGCCATGCCCTTTGAGCGGGTGGTCCGCCCGCTCTATGACAGTCAGATCGGCTGCCACGTCCTCCCCGCCGACATCTTCTCCGCGCCGGAGCGGTATCAGACCGTGCCGGGCAGCCCGTTGACGGTGAACGGGCGGAGCTATGCCGCCTTCGTCGTCCCCGGCGGGCGGTATCTCCCCGCCGCTGCGGCCCACGGGCTCGCCAAGCTGGTCAAGGCGGGGCTGCCGGTGTTCTTTGCCGGGCGCCGGCCGGAGGCCCTCTGCGAGGGGGGCGCGCTGCCCGAGCTGCTGGAGCACTGCCCGGCGGCAGAGCCCGCCCAGCTCCCCGCCCTCCTGCGGGGCGCGGGGGTGTCCGCCCCCGTGCTGCGCCCTGCCAATGACCGGCTGCGTCTGCTGACGGTGCAGGGGGAGGCCCCCTGCGTCCTGATGACCAATGAGAGCACGGCGTCCTATACCGGCACGATCACCCTCCCCGGGCTCTCCGGCCCCTGCTTCTGGTACGACCCCTGGGCCAACCGCTGTGAGGCGGCGGAGGCGGAGGAGACCGCCGGAGGGCTGCGGGTCTCCGTCACGGTGGAGCCGCTCCACCTCCGGGTGCTGGCGCTCGGCGGACTGCCCGCAGGGGAAGCCCTCCACCGCTCTCCCGCCGCCGGGGCGGAGATCTCCCTCTCCGGCTGGACCAGGGCGGTCTGCGAGGGGGCGGAATATCCCCACTTTGGTCCGGCGGTCCCGGTGACCCTCCCCGACCGTCTGGCGGAGGAGCAGCCGGAGTTCTCCGGCTTTGTCCGCTACGAGACAGTCTTCTGTCTCGAACAGGCCGGGCCGCTGCTGCTGGAGCTCTCCGACGCCGCAGAGGGGGTGGAGGTCTTCCTGAACGGCCGGAGCGCCGGGCTCCAGATCGTCCCCCCCTTCCGCTATGTGCTGGAGGGGCAGGCGGGAGAGAACCATCTGGCCGTCGAGGTGGCCACCACACTGGAGCGGCAGTGCTATCCCCTGCTGGAGGGCTACCGGCGGATGACCACCCCGCCCCCCTCCGGCGGAAGCGGCCTGACAGGCAGCGCCACTCTGCATCACATCCGATAAAACGCAAAAACCGGCCCGCCGCGGAGCATCGTCTCTGCGGCGGGCCATTTATCGTTGCAGTTATTTATCGTTGCAGTGGTATACCGGCGCACGTTCTCCTCATCCGCCGCGCTCCGGACGGAGCGTGAACGAGAGGAAGTCCACCGCGCCGCCGCCCACATAGCGGAAATAGAGGGCGGCAGGGCTGGCGCCGAAGTCCACCCGGCATGTGCCGGTCAGGTTGGGCGGGCCGCCGGGGGCCGGGGAGAGCGCGAGCTCCGCATACCGCCGGAAGTCCGGGGTGTCTGAGACCTGCATCACCCCGCCGGAAGTCCCCCGCAGCTGGACGGAGACGGCGGTGGGGCCGTCCAGCTGGAAATACTTGAACCCGGCCACCGCCCCATCCCTCAGATTGGCGATGTACTGGTCCCCGCTGTGTTCCCGATCTGGGCCGGTCTGGGTAAAATAGGGGTGATTGCGCAGCTTTCTCCGGACGCCGGAGCCGTCGTACCGGCCCACCCCGTCCCTGGACCAGAGGTTGCAGGCGATCCGGGCCTCATAGCGGCCCTCTCCCCGCAGCGGACCGCCGTTGAGGCCGCAGCTGGTCACCTCCGCCTGACGGAAGGAGCCGTCCGGGTTGCGCACCAGCTTTTCAGCGCAGGCCTGGCGGGAGTAGGAGTGCCGGTTGGTCTGGCGGTGGTAGAAGATATACCAGTCTTGTCCGAGATGCAGGAGGCCGCCGTGGGTATTTCCCAGGTAATTCCGCCCCTCGCACTCCTCCCTCCGCCCGTCGAGGAAGAGGTCTCCCTGGGAGACCAGGGTGCCGCCGAAAGTGAAGTCCCGGTCCGGGTAGTGGCTCACGGCATAGCACAGCTCATGGTTGTGCCGGGAGGAGTAGACAAAGAGGTAGGTGTCCCCGTCCTTTCGGATGGAGCTGGCCTCGAAGAACTCATGCCCCGGGAAGGAGCCGGGGCCGGATTTGGGGAAGATCACCCTGGGCTCCCCCTTGAGAGTCACCATGTCCCGCTCCAGCTCGGCCACCGTGCCGCCGTCATTTCTCAGCTTCACCCCGCCGGTGGCCAAGGCGGGAGTGGGGGTGTAGAAGCCGGAGTAGAGCCAGACGCGGCCGTCATCGTCCGCCAGCACGCCGGGGTCAAAGGGGAACTGGTCTCCTTTTTTCCGTCCCCAGAGGGTCCCGTCCGGGTGGCGGACGTGGCCGAGGAACCGGTACTTCCCCGCCGGAGTGTCGCAGACCGCCACCCCCATCAGGCCCATAAAGTCAAAGGCGTAGTAGAGGTAGTACCTGCCGTCCGGCCCCCGGCACACGTCGGGGGCGAAGAGGAGGCGCAGGCCCAGCGCGTTTTTCGGGTCCTGGTTCTTCCGGTAGATCACGCCCTCACAGCGCCAGTGGGAGAGGTCGTCCACCGGGGCGGACCAGCAGACATAGTCGTTCACGCAGAAGATGGGGGCGCCAAAGCGGTCGTGGGAGCCGTAGAGATAGACCCGGTCTCCAAAGACGTGGGGCTCCCCGTCCGGGATGTACTCCCAGGATGGGAGGAAGGGGTTGACTGCCTGTCGATGCATGTTCCGCGCACTCCTTTCCCGGCCGCGCACGCCCGGGAAGACCGGCGCGGCTCTGTCTCTATACTAACGGATTTTCCCCGGCCCGGCAACAGCTTTTTGCGTCAGAGCATCGCAGCACAATGCAGCGAACCAAAATGCATCGTTGACAAATGCATCGAGCTATGATATATTAGGGGCAAATGGGGAGGCCCCCGGAAAGGAGCGCGCGATGGACGGGAAACTCAGGCGCAGCTATGTGCCGATGACGGAGACGGGATTTTATATCCTCTTCTGCCTGCGGGAGGAGGCGCACGGCTACAACATCTCCCAGCGGGTGCAGGAGATGACGGACGGCGCGGTGCGCATCGGCGCAGGCACCATGTACGGCACCCTCTCGCGCATGGAGAAGGACGGGCTGATCCGCTTCGTCCGCGAGGAGGGTAAGCGCAAGACCTACCGCATCACGCCGGTGGGGCAGGAGATTTTGGACCTGGAGTGCCGCCGGATCGAGCGGCTGTACCGCAACCTGAAGGAGGGATGAGCGAATGGAGCGCAGATGCTTCCGCTATTTTACACTGGCCGACTTCCGGGAGGAGGAGGCCTTTCTCGCCCGGATGCACCGCGAGGGCTGGCGGTTTGTCCGGGTCGGCGGGATCGGGCTGTACCACTTTGCGCGCTGCGCGCCGGAGGAGTACGTCTACCGGCTGGACTTCCGGCCGGAGACCGGGGATGAGGCGGCCTATCTCCGGATGTTCGAGGACTACGGTTGGGAATTTCTCCAGAACTTCAACCACGGCTGGTATTATTTCCGCAGGCGGAAGGCGGAGGACGGCGAGGAGGAGATCTTCAGCGACGCCGCCTCCCGCGTGGAGATGCTCCGCAGGGTCTGCCGGCGTTTCGCACTTTGCCTGGCGCTGCTGGCACTGCTCCCGCTGTACTGGTTCTGGCTGGTGCGCGGGACGGCTGCGGCCCTGCCGGTGGGGGTGTGTTACCTGGGGCTGGTGCTCGCGCTCGCGGCCTGGCTCACCTCCATCTTCCACAAGCTCCGGCGGCTGGCGCGCGAGGCGGAGCACCCGCTGCCGGACGGAAGGTAACGGGCAGATTTTCGGGAATACAAAAAAGCTGCGCAGGACCCGGAGCGGCCGTCCTGCGCAGATCTTTTTTGCTTGCTTTTTCGGCGGAGGACAGGGGTGGCGCTACGCCCCCTGCGTCAGCTCCTCATAGGCCTCCAGTTTGACATTCCACATGGCATAGCCCTCGTCCGCGCGCCGGTCTGCAAAGGCATAGCGCTCCTGGAGGTAGTCCCCCAGCCAGCGGCTGACCTTCTTTGCCCCGTAGTAGTTCAGGTGATCGCCGTGGTCACGGCTGTCCGTCTTCCAGTCGATGGGGACCTCCTCCGGCATCAGGTTGAGGTCGACGTAGGTCAGGCCGTACTCCTCCGCCAGCGCCTGGACGGCGTTATGCTTGGCGTAGGACCAGTCCTGCTCACTGGGCACGCTGATGAGCGCCAGCTCGCACCCCTTCTCCCGGCAGAGTGCGGCCATCCGGTGGAAATAGAGGCGGTTGAGCCAGGAGATAGACTCCGTCTCGTCCGACGGGAGCATATACGGCTCCCCCGAGGCGGACTTTTGCTGGGTGCGGAATTTGTAGCCCTTCTGGGTGGTGACGGCGCTGTACTCCGGCTGGGCAATGAAGTCCTCCGCGCGCAGGCTCTTCCACCGGTCGTGGTACTCCACCGCCGGGAGGTAGGGGTAGAGCTCCCGCGCCAGAGCGGAGGAGAGCGAGGTGGGCTGAAAGAGGGTGTGCGGCTCGAGCACCACCACGGCGGGGCTCTGGCGTCTGAGTGCCTGGCGCAGGATGGCATAGCCCTGATAGGTCCTCTGCTTGGTGGTGCCGCAGACATAGGTGGGGATGCCGTGCGCGCGCCAGATCTCCATCGGAGAGATGCCGGCATAGGTCAGGCTGTCGCCGATGAAGATGGCCTCAATGGAGTCCTCCGGCTCGGCGAGGATCCCCATCGCCTCCGGGTCGGACATGCCCGCCTCCGGCGTATTGTCTTTCGGGCGGAGCACGCAGCCGGCCAGCCAGAGCAGGACGGTCAATCCGAGCAGGAAGGCGGCCGCGCGCAGGAGGGGGCGGTGTGTCGCTTGATGGTCCATGCAGTCCCTCCTCAGAACGCGGCGTAGATGGGGTCTACCGGCTCATAGTTTGCCCCATAGGCGCCAAAGATGACGATGATCAGGATCAGGAGATAATAGCAGGCCCAGCGCACGGCGAGGGGCCGGGCGGCGAGGCCCTCGCGCACGCGCAGGCCCCGCCCGTGCAGACGGCCCACCGCCGCGACGGCGAGGATGCCGAGCAGGAGGACGGCATAGTCCTGCCCGTCCATCCCGAGGGAGAGGAAGGTCCCGTCCGCGAAGGAGGCGAGGGTGAATCCGGAGACCATCCGGGCGAACATCGCAAGGCCCGCCCGCAGCCCGTGGGCGCGGAAGAAGAGCTCGCCGACGCAGACGAGCAGGGCGGTCCGCGCCGCCTGGAAGGCCCGCCAGGGGGCGGACTGCCGGTCCAGGGCGGTGCGCTGGAAGATGGCCTGAAAGAGCGGCTCGAAGAGGCTGGCGCTCAGGATGAGGGCAAAATGGTACATGCCAAAGAAGATGTAATTCCACGCGTCCCCGTGCCAGAGGCCGTTGGCCAGCCACACGCAGAAGAGGGCGACAGCGCTGGCGGCCAGCGGCCCGAAGTGGTTGCCCAGGCGCTTGCGGGCGCGGGTGGTCAGCTCCTTCATCCGGCCGGAGACCGCCACGGGGTAGAAGATATAATCCTTGAACCAAGCGCCCAGGGTGATGTGCCACCGGGTCCAGAACTCGGAGATGGAGCGGGCGGCGAAGGGCTGGCGGAAGTTCTCCGGCAGGCGGACGCCGAAGATCTCCGCGCTGCCGATGACCACGTCCATCGTGCCGGAGAATTCCATGTACTCCTGCACGGTAAAGAGGACCATTGCGAGGAACATCATCCCGCCGTCATAACTCTCATAGTTGGAAAAGAGCTCCTTGATGGGCAGATTCACCCGGTCGGCGAGGACGATCTTTTTCGCCAGGCCCCAGCCGATGCGCTGGAGGCCGGAGGTGAGGCGGCCGTACTCCAGCCCCGCGCCCTGCCAGAGCTGGGCGGCAGTGTCGCCATAGCGGCTGATGGGCCCCTGCATCAGGCCGGGGAAGAAGGACAGCCAGAGGGCGAGGCGGCCAAAGTGACGGTCCGCCTGCACCGTACCGCGGTAGACGTCGATCAGGTAGCTCAGCGCCTGCAGGGTGTAAAACGAGATGCCGATGGGCAGGACAAAGGCCGGCACCGGCAGCTCCACCGGGCTTTGGAGCAGGGCGAGGAGGGCGTTGGCGTTCTTGCAGAAGAAGGCGGCATATTTCAGCGTGAGCAGGATGGCGAGCTGAGAGAGGATGCCCGCAGCGGCCAGGGCGCGCAGGCGGGGGAGGTATTTCGCCTTCACCGCCTTCCGCTGGGCGCGGGGGACAGACTTCGCCTCCGCCCTCTGCCGCTCCAGCACGACGGAGAGCCGCAGGCCGAGCAGGTAGACCGTCAGCGTGGTGAGCAGCAGCCAGAGCACCAGGCGGCCGCTGATGGACCAGGAGAAGAGGTAGCTCGCCGCGAGGAGAACACCCCAACGGAGCCGTTGGGGTGTCAGTCCATAGACCAGAATGACCAGTCCGAGAAAGAGCAGGTAGGGCGCGCCGCAGTAGGAGGCCATCCCTTACCCCTCCTCCTGCAGGCGCTGGACCATCGCCCAGATCGCCTGGGCGGAGTTGAAGTTGGCGGGGACGATCTCCACCGCCGGAACGGTGACGTCAAAGGCGTCCTCCAGCTCGGCGACGAGGGAGATGATCGCGAGCGAGTCGAGATGGTGGTCGTCGATCAGCTTGTCGCAGGTGGCGTAGTCCACCGCGGGGTTGAGCTCCTGCAGGATCTCCATCAGTTCATCCATGTTGTTTCCTTCCTTTCATCGTGTCTCAAAAGACGGTGTGTTGAGCGGGGCGGTGGGGAGATGGCCCCGGACCTGACGAATCGCCCCGTCCTCCCCCAGCAGGCCCACGGCGGGGAGGGCGCGGGTGAGAAAGAGGCTGATCCCCTCCGTCATGCAGTACGCCCCCGTCCGCTCAAAGGCGAAGAGGTCCCCCACCCGCAGGGCGGGGACGGAGAGCTGCTTGACGAGGATATCGTTTGCCGTACACAGCGCCCCGCAGAGGTTCCAGACCTCCTCCGGCCGGTCCTTCCCGTCCTGGAGGATCTGGAAGTGGGGCAGTTTCATCGCCATCGTCTGGCCGAAATAGACCAGATGGTGCATGCCCCCGTCCAAAATGGCGTAGTTCTCCCCCCGGTTGCGCTTGACGTCCGCCACGCCGGTGAGGTAGGTGCCGCAGGAGGCGGCGATGCTCCGACCAAGCTCCAGCGTGACCGCGCAGGGCCAGGTCAGCCCCTCGCGCAGCAGGCGGGAGAAGTGGTCGAGAAAGAGGCCCTCGTCCCAGTCCTCCCCCTGGAAGTAGCGCACCGGAAAGCCGGGACCGTACTCCAGCTCGCGCGCCCGGAAGCCGTACTCGTCCGCAAGGAAGTGCAGCAGCTCGTCGAGCCGGGCGATCTCCCGCGCGAGCTTCTTCTCCGAGGCCTTCTGCGTGCCGGAGAAGAACTGGATGCCAAGGAGCTCCAGCCAGGGGTGGTCTCCCCGCGTCCGGACCAGGCGCTCGAGCACCGTGCGGTCCATACCGAACTGGTTGCCGCTCGTGAGGCGCAGCAGGACGCGCAGCCTCTTCCCACGCGCTGCTGCCAGGCGGGAGAGGAGGAGAAACTGCCCCTCTGACTCGGCGGTGTAGACCGCCCGATCCCCCACTTCGTCCACCATCGCCGCCGTCTCCGCCTCCGACTTATAGACGCCGGAGAGGACGAGCTGCTCCGGCGGGACGCCTCCCGCGCGGCAGACCTGATATTCCCCGTAGGAGCAGACCTCGAACCGGTCCGCCCACTGCGCGGCGGACTGGGCGAGGAAGGGGTTCGCCTTCACGGCGTAGCACAGCTGCACCCCCTCCGGGAGGGAGGCGCGCAGGAGGTCCAGCCGCGCATGCAGCGCGCCGAGGTCAAAGACATAGCAGGGCGTCCCGAGCTGGGCGCGGGCCATCTCCAGCTGATATGGGGTCATCTCCGTCTCCCTCCCATCCCGCGCAGGGCGGCGCGGTCGAGCTTTCCGTTTTTCGTCATTGGCATCTCCTCAAGCGGGACGAGGCGGTTGGGGATCATAAAGCGGGGCAGAGCCTCGCTCAGGGTCCGGTGCAGCGCCCCCTTCTCCAGCGCGCCCACATAGAAGCCGAGGAGCTTGCCCCGCTCCTGGTCAAAGAGGCAGCAGGCGCGCACGACGCCGGGGACCGCCATCATCGCCCGCTCGATCTCCTCCAGCTCGATGCGGTGGCCCATGTGCTTGATCTGAAAGTCCTTCCGCCCGGCGAAGACGAGCTCCCCGCTCTCATTCCAGCGGGCGAGGTCCCCCGTCCGGTAGATGGTCTCCGGATAGCTGCGGTTGCGCGGGTCGGGGACGAAGTGGGCCGCCGTCTGCTCCGGGTCGTTGTAGTAGCCCAGGGCGAGGCAGGTCCCGCGGACGCAGAGCTCCCCCACCGCATCGGGCGCGGTGATCTCCCGGTCCTCTCCGTCGAGCAGGAAGACCTCCTCGTTCGGGAAGGGCCGCCCGATGGGGAGCACACCGCCGTAGTCCCGCGACCGGTCCACGACGTGGTAGGTGCAGTTGCAGGTGATCTCGGTGGGACCGTAAAGGTTCACAAAGGTGGCATGGGGCAGCTTCTCCATCCACATGCGCAGGTGCCGCTCCGGCATCACCTCACCGGAGAAGAGGACCTTGTCCACCCGCCCGGGCACGCGGTAATCCAGCGCGTGGAAGGTGGTGACCAGGCAGAGGGCGGAGACCGCCCAGATCAGGGTGGTCACGCCGTGTCCGGCCACAAAGTCGAGCAGCTCCGCCGGACGGGAGAAGAGCCGCCGGGGGATGATGGCCAGCGTGGCCCCCACCGCCAGGGCGGAGTAGATGTCCTTCACCGACACATCAAAGTCAAAGGGGGCCTGATTGCCGAGCACGTCCCGCTGCGTGATGTCAAACAGGCGGGTGAAGTGGCCGATGAAGTCGATCACCGACCGGTGGCTCACCAGCACCCCCTTGGGCTGGCCGGTGGAACCGGAGGTGAAGTTCGCGTAGAGCGGGTCGCAGTCCAGGTGCCGCGCCCGCGCGGCGGCGAGGGCGTCCTCCTCCACCGCGCTCTCCCGAAGCGACTCGATGCGCAGGATGCGCCCGTCCGGGAAGAGGGTGCGCGCCAGGGCGAAATGGGCCTCGTCCGTGACTGCCCATCCGGCCTGGAGGACGGACTGGATCTGCCCCAACCGGTGCTCCGGGAGCTCCGGGCTGAGCAGGACGTAGAACGCGCCCGCCCCGGCGATGCCGAGGAAGGCGGTGAGGGCGTCGTTGGATTTCTCCAGCACCACCGCCACCGGCCCGGAGACGATCCCCCGCGCCAGCAGGCCGGAGGAGACGCGCCGGACCCGGCCCAGCAGGGCGGCGTAGGTGAGCGCGCCGTGCTCGTCCACCACGGCGGTTTGATCGGGCAGACGGTGGGCGGAGCGCTCGAGATATTGCAAGACATGTTCCATGAATATGACCTCAGACTGCGTGATTTGACCTAAGTCTAAACACTCTTCCGGTCGATTTCAATTAAATAGTTCTTAATTTATCTGTAAATTCCAATTAGTTCCTCTCATTTCAGGGCGGATATTCCTGTATTTTCCATTTCCCGTGTGATGCGGCAGAGGGCCCGCCGGAGCGAAGCGTTCCCTCCGGCGAGCCCTCTGGGGTCGGTGTGCTGTTATCTGCGGCGCGGCTGCCCCGGCGGCCCCTCCAGCGC
The DNA here is from genome assembly GCA_949283375.1 of uncultured Eubacteriales bacterium. Taxonomy (GTDB): domain Bacteria; phylum Bacillota; class Clostridia; order Oscillospirales; family Oscillospiraceae; genus Onthomonas. Next base: position 69,880 of record CASDSM010000019.1, read on the forward strand.
AGCCTGAAGCTTTTGCAGGGCGCGCTTTTCCAGGCGGGAGACATAGGAGCGCGAGATGCCCCACTCGGCGGCGATCTCGCGCTGGGTGCGTGGCGGCTGTCCGGCGAGGCCGTAGCGGCGGGTGATGATGTCCCGCTCCCGCTCGTCTAGCGCCGTGCCGACACAGCGGCGGACGTGGGAGACCGCCTCTCTCGTCTCCAGTTCGTCCAGCACGTTGTCCTCCACCCGGATGACGTCCATCAGGGAGAGCGCGCCGGAGGCGTCATCGTTCTCCAGCGCCTCGGACAGGCTCACCTCCCCCGCCGCGCGGCGGGTCTTGCGGAGGTACATGAGGATCTCATTTTCAATACACCTGGCCGCATAGGTGGTCAGCTTGATCTTTCTGCCCGGCTGGTAGGTGTTGATCCCCTTGATGAGGCCGATGGTGCCGATGGAGATCAGGTCGTCTGTGTCTCCGGTCTGGGTGTAGTATTTCTTGACGATGTGCGCCACCAGGCGCAGGTTGTGCTCCACCAGCTTGTTGCGCGCCTCCAGATCCCCCCGCGCCGCCCGGAGGAGGTATCCCTCCTCTTCCTCCGGCTTGAGCGGCCGCGGGAAGGAGGAGCCGGAGGTGACCCGCAGGCTGAACAGAGTCCCCTGCAGCAGAAGGGCCAAAAGAGAAATCATTGCCGTCCATCTCCTTTCTGCTGACAGTCTATTCCCCGTCAGGTTGTCTCTCACCCGGAAAGGCCGCCGTCCGGCACGGGTGTCCCGTCCACAGCGCCGCCCCGGAGCGCAGGCAGCAGCCGCTCCAGGCAGAGGGGTCCGTGCGCGCCTGCAAAAGTGCAGGACCTTATTTGCAGCGAGTCTGTTCTGTGGTAAAATAAGAGCGTCATCTCCGTCTGTCCCACAGGGGCGCGGAAATGACGCATCAGGGTGCTTTGCTGCGGTTTTGCAGGACAGGCCTCGCAGATTGACGGGACGGAGGAGATGACATCATGCAGCAGGAACTGATGGAGCAGCTGCGGCGGATCACGCCGGAGGAACAGGCCATTCTGGACGGCCGGACCGATTTGCAGATGGACCTGTATGCCTCCGGGCGCGCGTCTGTGTTTGACAGCCGGAAGCTGCTCGAGCACGGCCGCCTCATCGATATCCGGCCCCACACCCGCTTTGCCCACTTTCCCAAGCACCGGCACAACTATGTGGAGCTGCTCTATATGTGCTCCGGCAGCACCACCCACATCATCAACGACACGGAGCGGGTGACCGTCAGGGAGGGGGACCTGATCTTCTTCCACCAGAATGTATACCATGAGATCCTTCCCGCCGGGCGGGAGGATATCGGGGTCAACTTCCTCATCCTGCCGGAGTTCTTTGACCGGGCGATCACCATGCTGGAGGACAGCAACGTGCTGCGGGAGTTCCTGCTCTCCACCATCTCCAGCGATCAGTCCACCTCCCACTACCTGCATTTTCAGGCCAGGGGGATCGTGCCGGTGGAGCATCTGCTCGAGTCCATGATCTGGACGCTGCTCAACCAGGTCCCCCGGGTGAACACCATCAATCAGATCTCGATGGGACTGCTGTTTCTGAACCTGTCCCTGTTTGCAGAGCAGATCAACCGCGATCAGCCCGGTCAGGAGGAGCAGAACACGGTGTTCTATATCCTGAAATACATCGAGAGCCACTACAAGAGCGGCACACTGGCCGAGGTGTCCGCCCTGCTCTCCCTCCCCACCTACACGGTGAGCCGGCTGCTGAAAAAGCACACCGGCGCCAACTTTAAGGAGCTGCTCCAGAAGCGCAGGCTCCAGCAGGCGGCCTATCTGCTCTCCAATACGCCTCTGACGGTGGAGCGGATCTTGGAGCACATCGGCTACGACAACAGCAGCTACTTTCACAACCGTTTCCGGGCGGTATACGGGTGCTCGCCCAGGGCATACCGGGCCGCGCACCGGGAAAGCGGGACGGACAAATAAAGGGACCTGTCGCAGAATCTTTCCACTCTGCGACAGGTCCTCATATTATATGTGCGTTTCGTCCTGTGCGGCGGCTGGGATCACTCCTCCAGCCGGGCCAGGTCCTTCAGGTAGTCCGTCTCGTTGCAGTGCTTGATCTCCGCCTTGGCGGCGTAGCGGCGCACGGCGGCGGCGGACTTCTCGATCGGCTGGAGCGTGCCCGCGCCGGCGACGCAGCCGCCCGGGCAGGCCATGCCCTCGAGCAGATAGCCGTTGTAGCGGCCCGCCTTGGCTGCCATCATCAGCTTGCGGCAGTCCTCCAGGCCCTGCGCGGCGGCCACCTTGACCTCCACGCCGGGGTGGGTCTCATGGATGCAGTTGACCACCGCCTGGGCCACACCGCCGCTGACGGCGAAGTTGCGCCCGTCAGTGCTCGACTCGGAGAGGGTGGCGTCGGCGGGGATGTTGGCGATGTCGATCTCCCTGGCGTTGAACAGGCCCATCATCTCCTCGAAGGTGAGGACGAAGTCGATGTCGCTGCGGATGGTGCGGCGCTGGGCCTCCAGCTTCTTGGCCGCGCAGGGGCCGATGAAGGCGACCTTGCTGTTCGGATGCTGCATCTTGATCAGGCGGCCGGTGAGCACCATCGGCGTCAGGGCCATGGAGACGCACTTGGCATACTCCGGGAACTGCTTCTTGGCCATGACCGACCAGGCCGGGCAGCAGGAGGTCGCCATGAACGGCAGGTTGGCCGGGACATTCTTCAGGAAGTCCTCCGCCTCCTCCGCCGCGCAGAGGTCGGCGCCGACGGCGACCTCGATGACATCGGCAAAGCCGAGCTCCTTCATCGCCGCGCGCAGCTTCTCCGGGGTGACCTTGGGGCCGAACTGATCGACAAAGGCAGGGGCGACGGCGGCATAGACCCGGTCGCCCTTCTTCATGGACTGGATCATCTGGAAGATCTGGCTCTTGTCGGCGATCGCGCCGAAGGGGCAGTTCACCAGGCACATGCCGCAGGAGACGCACTTGTCATAGTTGATCTCCGCACGGCCAAACTCGTCCGAGCCGATCGCCTTCACGCCGCAGGCGGCCATGCAGGGGCGATCCTGCTTGACGATGGCGTTGTACGGGCAGGCGGAGACGCAGCGGCCGCACTTGATGCACTTGTCCTGGTCGATGACGGAGTGCCCGTTCACGATGGAGATGGCGTTCTTCGGGCAGACCTCGGTGCAGGGGTGGCCCAGGCAGCCCTGGCAGACCTCGGTGGAGACCACGCGCTTCTCCGGGCAGGCGTGGCAGGCGAACTTGATGACGTTGATCAGCGGCGGCTCATAGTAGATCTCCGGCTTGGTGCACTCCTCGATCCCCTTGGAGATGGGGGCGGACTCCGCCGCAGAGCGGACCGGCAGGCCCATGGCCAGGCGCAGGCGCTCGCCGACAATGGCGCGCTCCAGGAAGATGCTCTCGCGGTACTGCGCGTGCTCGCCGGGCAGGATCTTGAAGGGGAGCTCCTCGATCTCCTTGGCGTAGTCTCCGTCGCCGTAGGCCATGCGGGCGATCTCGGTGAAGATATCACGACGGATCTTCGTGATGGATGTGTAGACTCCTCTCATGGGTTTGAATCCACCTTTCGTATTTCCTCTGAATATTCTCGTCCTCGGCACATCAGCCGGAGGTTTGGGGCAACACCATTATACCGTATCCGCCAGAGAGAAGCAAGAAAGATTGCAGATTTTTGTTAAATTCCTGTCAATCACTCTGTCAGAGCAGAGCGGCGCCCCCGGCCAGTCAGGCGGCCGGGGGCGCACACGCGTGAAAGAGATGGATGGCTGCGGACCAGCCGTTCAGCCCTCGTAGCCGTTCGGGTTCATGGACTGCCACTTCCAGGAGGAGGCGCACATCTCCCCGATCCCGTAGGCCGCCTTCCAGCCCAGCTCGCGCTCGGCCTTGGCGGGGTCGGCGTAGCAGGCGGCCACGTCTCCCGGCCGTCTGGGGTCGATGGTGTACGGCAGGGTCTTGCCGCAGGCGCGCTCATAGGCGTGCAGCACCTCCAGGACGCTGTAGCCGCGCCCGGTGCCGAGGTTGTAGACCGAGAGGCCCTTCGCCTGCTCCAGATGGCGCAGGGCGGCGATGTGTCCCCGCGCGAGGTCGACCACATGGACATAGTCGCGCACGCCGGTCCCGTCCGGCGTGGGGTAGTCATCGCCGTAGACGTGCAGCTTTTCCAGCTTTCCGGCGGCGACCTGGGCGATGTAGGGGACCAGATTGTTCGGGATGCCGTTGGGGTCCTCCCCGATCAGCCCGCTCTCATGCGCGCCGATCGGATTGAAGTAGCGCAGCAGGACCACGTTGAGCTCCGGGTCTGCGGCGCAGAGGTCGGTCAGGATGCGCTCCAAAAAGAGCTTGGTCGTGCCGTAGGGATTCTGCGTGCCGCCGGTGCGGGCGTCCTCCCGGATGGGGACGCGATCCGGCACGCCGTAGACCGTCGCGGAGGAGGAGAAGACGAACTTGGTCACCCCATGGCGCTTCATGGACTGGAGCAGATAGAGGGAGTTGATGAGATTGTTGGAATAGTACCGCAGCGGCTCGCGCACGCTCTCCCCCACCGCCTTCAGACCGGCGAAATGGATCACCGCGTCGATGTCGGGGTGGCGGCAAAACAGCGCCTCCACCTCCTCCGGATGGCAGAGCTCACAGCGGACAAAGGGGACCCTGCGCCCCGTGATGCGCTCGACGCGCTCTATCACCGCCTCCTTGGCGTTGATGAGGTTATCCGCCACGACGACGTCGTAGCCCGCGTTCAGCAGCTCCACGCAGGTGTGGCTGCCGATATAACCGGCGCCGCCGGTGATCAGAATGGACATGAATACCGCCTCCCGGGCCGCCTCTGCGCGCCGCGAAGCGGCACAGGCGAAGTTGGCCGGAACATCTCCGGCTGTCATCAATCTACTATAATACCGGCCCGTTGTCAACTCGGAAATCCGGCGGAGCAAAAAGCAAAAAGTCCTGGACCCGAATGGATCCAGGACTTCCTACGGCAGAAGGGACTCGAACCCCCGACCTTTTGGTTCGTAGCCAAACACTCTATCCAACTGAGCTACTGCCGCATGCCGACCGGTTCTGCTCACCGGCGACTGGTATATAATAGCACAGGCTCCCCTAGATTGCAAGCGTTTTTTTCGCGTTTTCCAAAATTTTTCTCAGCACCTCACTGGGGTGAGCGCACACGGCAAACTCCTCCCGCAGGGCGGGCGCGCCGGTGGCAACCACCCAGCCCTGCCCTGCCGCGCGCAGCATGGGCCGGTCGTTGAGGTTGTCGCCAAAGGCCACCGTCTCCTCCGGTGAGACGCCGAGCAGGCGGCAGGCGGCCAGCAGCCCCTCCCCCTTGTCCGACACGTTGAAGTCCACCCAGCGCTCTCCGGAGCGGGCGACCTTCACCCGGCCGCCCCAGCGGCGCTGGAAGCCCTCCAGCTTGCCGGCCACATGGCCGCTCTCGTCGTAGCAGGCCACCTTGACGACCGCCCCCTCCAGCTCGGAGAGATCTCCGGCCTTGCGGTAGCGGTAGCCCCGGCTGTCCAGCTCGCGGCAGATCAGCGCGCCCTTGGGGGCGTAGACCCAGCACTGCTCGCAGGTCTCCAGGATCGCGTCGCAGTGCGGGATGGACCAGATCTCCCGGGCAATGTCCAGGGCGGTCTCCTGCGGCATCGGGTTGGTGTAGAGGCACTCGTCCCCCCGGCAGATGCAGCCGCCGTTGAGCGAGATGATGAGCGACTGGTCCAGGCCGCGGAAGACCTGGCGCAGGCTCGCGTGCTGACGGCCGCTGGAGACGGCAAAGGCGATGCCGCAGTCCTCCAGCGCCCGGATCAGGCCGAACAGCTCCTCCGGCAGCGCGCCGGCCCCCTCCGGGACCAGCGTGCCGTCCAGATCGGAAAGAATCAACTTGACCATCTGTCTCTTCTCCTCTCAGGGGCGCTTTTTCCACTCTCGCACCCGTCAGACCTCAAAGGGGGGCACATCCATCTCCCCGGCCAGCACCTCGCGGTCGGAGGCCTCGCTCATCGCCTTGGCCTGCTCCATCTCGCTGGGGCTCTCGCCGCTGCGGAACTTGCGCTCTGCCCACTGCTCCTTTGTCATGAGCACCTTGCGCGGCTTGCTGCCCTCAAAGGGGCCGACCACGCCCAGCTCCTCCATCTGGTCCACCAGGCGGGCGGCGCGGGAATAGCCCAGCTTCAGCCGCCGCTGGAGCATGGAGACGGAGGCCATGCCGGTCTCCACCACCACCTCGACGGCGTCGTGGAGCATCGGGTCGCCGTCCTCCGGCCCGGTCCCCGGCTCGGGGGCGGGGGGCTCGGGGGCAGAGGCGCCCTTCTTGCCCGACTTCTCGGCGTTGCGGGCGTTCTGCTCCACCTCCTGCATCACCGCGTCGTCATAGTCGCTCTCGCTGTTGCGCTTGATGAACTGGATGACGCGGCTCACGTCGTCGTCGGTGATCAGGCAGCCCTGCACGCGCTGGGGCTTGCCCGAGCCGAGGGGGAAGTAGAGCATGTCTCCCTTGCCCACCAGCTTCTCCGCGCCCTGGGTGTCCAGAATGATGCGGGACTCCAGGCTGGAGGCGACGGCGAAGGCAATGCGGGAGGGGATGTTGGCCTTCATCAGGCCGGTGATCACGTCGGAGGAGGGGCGCTGGGTGGCGATGACCAGGTGCATCCCGGCCGCGCGGCCCATCTGCGCCAGGCGGCAGATCGCCTCCTCCACCTCTTTCGCCGCCACCAGCATCAGGTCGGCCAGCTCGTCGATCACCACCACGATCTGGGGCATCGGGCGCTCCTCGGTGTCCAGTTCCTCCTCGATTTGCTGGTTGTAGCTCTCCAGGTCGCGCACATGGCGCTCGGAAAAGAGGCGGTAGCGCTTCATCATCTCGGTCACCGCCCACTGCAGAGCGCCGGCGGCCTTCTTCGGGTCGGTCACCACGGGGATGAGGAGGTGGGGGATGCCGTTGTAGATGCCGAGCTCCACCATCTTCGGGTCCACCATGATGAGGCGGACCTGCTCCGGGCTCGCCTTGTAGAGCAGGGAGATGATGAGGGAGTTGGTGCACACCGACTTGCCCGAGCCGGTGGTGCCGGCGATGAGCAGGTGGGGCAGGCGGGCGATATTGCCCACCACATTGCGCCCGGAGATATCCTTGCCGACGGCGAAGGCGACGGAGGACGGATGCTCCTGAAACTCCGGCGCGCCGATCACCTCCCGGATGGGCACCGGGGTGACGATGCGGTTGGGGACCTCCACGCCCACCACCGAGCTCTTGCCCGGGATGGGGGCGATGCGGACGGAGACCGCGCCGAGGGAGAGGGCCAGATCTCCGGCGAGGTTGGTGACCTTGCTGAGCTTCACCCCGCGCTCCAGCTCGAGCTCATAGCGGGTGACGGAGGGGCCGCGGACCACGTTGATGATATGCGCGTCGATGCCGAAGGAGGAGATGGTGTCGTCCAGGCGCGCGCGCGTCTCGGCCAGCTCGCCCTGGGTCGCGTCCGCAGATGCGCTCGCCTGCATCTGCCCGAGCAGGTCCACCGGCGGGTGGATATACTCCTCCGCGCGGCGCATCCCCTCGTCCAGGTCGCGGGCCACCTCTGCGGCGGCCTCCTCCTGGCTCTGCTCCCCGTCCGCCGCCTGGGCGGCAGGCGTCTGTGCGGCGGGGGCGGCAGGCGCGGCGGGGGCCTCCGCTGCGGGGGCAGGGGGCGCCTCCTCCTGCTTGCCGTGGTCGCCGGGGACCTCCACCGGGATGTCCCGGCCAAAGAACTGGTCGAAGAAGGCCCCGCCCGTCCGCTCGCGGAAGAGGGGTTTCGCCCCCTCCTGCCCGCCTTTCCGGAAGACGGGGAGCGGCCCGGTCTCGGTGCGCTCCGTCTGCGCCGGCTCCGGGGCAGGGGCCGTCTCCGGCTGGGGCGCAGGGGCGCTCTGCTCCTGCGCCGGCCGGGCCGGAACGCCGTCCACCGGGATGTCGATCTCGCTGCGGCGCGTACGCCGTCTGGCCGGGGCGCGGCGGGGCAGGGGCAGGACGGGCTCCGGCTCGGGCGGGAGCTCGTCCGCCAGCTCATCCAGCTCGTCCCACGCCTCCTCCCGGCGCGCGCGATGGCGCACGCCGACGCCGGTCCAGAAGGCGGCCACATCCGCCGGGGTGGAGCGGGTGAGCACAAAGTAGTCCGCCGCCAGCAGGGCCAGATAGACCAACGCCGCGCCCACCGCGCTCAGCAGGTGGATCAGCACCGCCGCCAGCGCGCCGCCCAGGGCCCCGGCGGAGGCCATCCGTGTCCCGGTGCTCCAGAGCTGCGCGAACATCTCCCAGCCCGGCGCCGGGACGCCCGCGGGCAGGAAGCACTGGATCAGGCCGCCGAGCAGCAGGGGGGCGGTCAGCGCGCCCGCCGTGCGCAGGCGGACGGGCATCCCCCCGTGCAGGACGAGCCCCACGGCGGCGATCAGCAGCATGGGCGGGACAAACCAGTAACCGTAGCCAACGAGGCCGCGCTCAAGTTGGACCAGCCAGGCGATGAAGACGGCGTCTATCCCGAAATAGCCGAAGGCGGAGAAGACCGCCAGCGCCAGCAGCACCAGTCCCAGGGCGATGCGCGGCCGGTAATCCCGGCGGCGGGTGCGCGTGGGCTTGCGCGCGCTGCTCTGCTTCCCCTTCCCCGGCGCGCGGCCGGCGGAGGCGGTTTTCTTCTTCCCGGAGGCACTGGAAGCGCCTCCGCGCCGGGAGGACGGCGCGGAGGACTTGGACCGGGAGGCGGCGGATCTGGTTGTCTGGGTTTTCTTTTTGGTGGTAGCCATAGGTCCTCCTCTCCCCGCAGGGACCAGACGGTCCGCGCGGGGGTTTACAGCACTGCCGAGAGGACGAGGGCGACGAGGCCCGCACCCCAGCAGTAGTAGGCAAATTTGCCGAACTTTCCCTTGTCCGAGAGCTTCTTCACCACGCCGATGCAGAAGTAGCCGCTCATGGCCGCCACGCACACGCCGACCAGATAGACCGGCATCATGGACCAGTCAATCCCCTGCTGTACGGCGTCAATCAGGGTGAGAATATTCGCCCCCAGCACGGCGGGCAGGCTGAGCAGGAAGGAGTAGCGCACGGCAAAATTCCGGTCCAGGCCCAGCAGCATCCCGGTGGCGATGGTGGTGCCGGAGCGGGAGAGGCCGGGCACCGTGGCCACCGCCTGGGACAGTCCGACGCCCACCGCCTCAAGCAGGGTCATCGTCCGGGCATTCTTACTGCCGCGGGCCATCCGATCGGACCAGAACAGCAGAAACCCGGTGACGATGAGCGCGCCGCCGATAAACCAGGTATTGCTGTAAAGCGTCTCTACCTGATCCTGAATCGGCAGGACGAGAAACAGCGGCAGCGTGCCGACGATGAGCAGCAGGATCAGCCGCCGCAGCGACTGAGCCTGCGGCGTGGGGCGGGAAGAGCGGGCCCCGGCAACCTCGCGGCACATGGCGATAAACTCCAGCACCATGCCGCGGATATCCGACCAGTAGGCGATGCACACCGCCACCAGGGTGCCCAGATGGAGCAGCACGTCAAAGAACAGGCTGGTATTCTCTGCCGTGCGCAGGCCAAAAAAGTTCTGAAACAGAGACAGATGTCCCGAGCTGGAGATGGGCAGGAACTCAGCCACGCCCTGAATCAGCCCCAGCAGGGCGGCAGTCAGGAAATTCAAGGGGTTTCCTCCTTTCGGCACAGTCAGCGGGCCGTCAGGCCTCAAAGACTGCCTTCATGCAGCGGTAGGTCATATAGCAGTCCAGCTTGGCGGTCACCTCATAGGGCGAGTGCATCGCCAGCACCGGCGTGCCCGCATCCAGGGTGTCGATGTCGCGGTTTGCCATATACAGGGCGATCGTGCCGCCGCCGCCCTCGTCCACCTTGCCGAGCTCCGCCATCTGCCAGATCACGCCGGCGCGCTCGAAGATGCGGCGGATGCAGCCCACCAGCTCGGCCGAGGCGTCGGAGGAGCCGGACTTGCCGCGCGAGCCGGTATACTTGCAGATGCCGACGCCGCCGTTGAGATAGGAGGCGTTGCCGCGCTCGAAAACCTCGGCAAAGTTGGGGTCATAGGCCGCCGTCACGTCCGCCGAGAGGCAGAAGGAGCGGGCGAAGCAGTCGCGCAGGGAGACGTTCTGCGCCCGGCAGAGGCCGTCCATAAAGGTGTCAAACGCCTGGGACTGCATCCCGGTCACCCCCATGGAGCCGACCTCCTCCTTGTCCACCAGCATGGCCACGCAGGTCCGGCGGGGCGTGCCGATGTCCAGCAGGGCGCGCAGGGCGGCATAGGCGCACACGCGGTCGTCCTGGCCGTAGCCGCCGATCATGGAGCGGTCCAGGCCCACGTCCCCCACCGGGAGGGCGGGGATGGCGCTCAGCTCGGCGGAGAGGAAGTCCGCCTCGGTGATGCCGTACTTCTCATGCAGCAGGGCGAGGACGGCCAGTTTGACGCGGTCGGAGCCGTCGTCGTCCGGATAGGGGCGGGAGCCGGCCAGCAGGTTGAGCTGCTCGCCCTCGATGCCCTGATAGAGGGGCTTCTTGGACTGCTTGTCGCCCAGATGGGGGAGCAGATCGGGGATGGTGAGCACCGGGTCGCCCGGGTCGCGGCCGATGGAGACGTTCACCCGCTCCCCGTCGGCGCGCACCACCACGCCCACCAGTTCCAGCGGGATGGAGACCCACTGATACTTGCGGATGCCGCCGTAGTAGTGCGTCTTGAGGGTGCACAGGCCGTCCTGCTCGGTCACAGGGCTGGGCTTGAGGTCGAGGCGGGGGGAGTCGATGTGCGCCGCGCCAATCACCGCGCCGTGGTCGAGGGGGTCGGAGCCGATCACCGCCAGGGTGACCGCCTTGCCGCGGTTGACGGTGTAGACCTTATCCCCCGGCGCGAGGGTCTGGCCGGGCACGAAGGGGCGAAAGCCCTCCGCCTCCGCCAGCGCGGCGGCCTGAGAGGCCCACTCGCGCTCGGTGCGCGCGCTGTTCAGAAACGCCTTGTAGCCGTCGCAGTAGGTCTCCATCCGCTCCAGCTCGCCGGGGGCGAGGCGGTCATAGCCGCTGGAGCGGTCGAGCAAAAGCTGTTTGCGCAGTTCTTCCTGTTTCATGGCAAATGCCTCCTTTTATTTCTGGCCGGCCAGGCGCTCAAACAGCCGCCGCGCGCGGCGGGCGAGCTCCTCCTGGCTGGCGTCGTTGACCAGTATCTCATCGCAGTGGGACGCATACCACCCGTCCGGGCGCTGGGCGCGCACGCGGTCGCGGGCGTAGTCCTCCCCGATGCCGTCGCGCGCCATGATGCGCTGTACGCGCGCCTCCTCCGGGGCGAGAACGGCCACCGTCGCCCCGCAGAGCGACGACGCCCCCGACTCGATGAGGGCGGCGGCATCCACCGCCGCGCCGGGGCGTCCCTCCGCCGCCGCGCGGTCGAGCGAGCGGCGGAGCGCGGCGAGGATATGCCGGTGGGTGATGGCGTTGAGGTCGGCGAGGGCGGAGGGATCGCGCCAGACCACGGCGCCGAGGGCCTTGCGGTCCAGGCCGTCCGGCCCCCAGAGGGCGGCGCCGAAGCGGTCCTTCAGCTCTCCCTGTAAAGCGAGATCGCTTTTCAGCAATTCGTGGTAGATTTTGTCACAGTCCAGGACGCAAAAGCCCATCTCCTCCAGCACGGCGAGGACGGTGGTCTTCCCCGCGCCGGTGGGGCCGGTGATGCCGATGACGGTCATGGCCGGGCCTCCTCTCCCAGGTCGATCACATGGAAGCCCGCCGCCTTTTTCAGGCGGTTGGCCACCGCGAGGCCCAGCCCCTCCGGGGCGGGGCACTGGGCAAAGATCTGCTGCACGCCGGTCCGGTCAAAAAAGCGCAGGTCGGAGAAGACGTGCCGCGCCTGCTCTCCCTGGTCGCCGGCCGGGCCGAGAGAGGCCACCACCGACCAGGGGAACTGGTCGCGGTACTCCTCAAAGCAGAGGACCCCGGTCTTCCCGTCCGCGCGCTGGGCGATGTAGGCCGCCGTCCGGTCGGGGTCGCCGGTGACCACGGTGACCGGGGCGTGGGGGGCGTAGTGGCGGTACTTCATGCCGGGGGCGCGGGGGCGCTCCCCCTGGGCCATCTGGCGGACCACGGCGGGGTCGAGGTCGATCTCCCCGCAGACCGCCTCCAGCTCCTCCAGCGGCATCCCGCCGGGGCGGAGCAGGCGGGGCGGGGTCACGGTGAGGTCCAGAATGGTGGACTCCACCCCCACCGCGCACGGGCCACCGTCCACCACGGCGGCGATCTTCCCGCCGACGTCCTCGAGCACCTCCCCGGCCGTCGTACAGCTCGGGCGGCCGGAGGTGTTGGCGGAGGGGGCGGCGATGGGCCGGCCCGCCGCGCGGATGATCGCCTCGGTGACCGGGTGGGCCGGGCAGCGGACCCCCACCGTGTCCAGCCCGCCGGTGGTCCGGTCGGGCACGCAGGGGTCGCGGCGGAGGATCATGGTGAGCGGTCCCGGCCAGAAGCGTTCGGCCAGCCGCCAGGCGAGTTCCGGCACGTCGCGGCAGTAGCGCGTGAGCCAGGAGAGGTCGTTGGGCACATGGATGATGAGGGGGTTATCCGACGGGCGGCCCTTGGCCTCGTAGATGCCGGCGACTGCCGCGCCGTTGAGCGCGTCCGCGCCCAGGCCGTAGACCGTCTCGGTCGGGAGGGCGACCAGCGAGCCCTCCCGCAGGAGGGCGGCGGCGTGGGCGATCTCCTCCTCATGCCCCTCCACGCGGGGGATGGTCAGCAGTTCGGTCTTCATGTCCTCTCCCCTTCCCTGCCGCCCGCGGCCAGCAGCTCCGCCTGATGGGCGGCGGCGAGGGCATCCATCACCTCGTCCAGGTCGCCGTTTAAGATCTCGTCGATCCGGTAGAGGGTCAGGCCGATGCGGTGGTCGGTCACCCTGCCCTGCGGGACGTTGTAGGTGCGGATGCGCTCGTTGCGCATCCCCGCGCCCACCTGGCTGCGCCGCTCCTGGGCGACGCCGGCCTCCTGTGCGCGCACCTTCTCCTCCCAGAGGCGGGCGCGCAGAATCTGCATCGCCTTCTCCTTATTCTGGAGCTGGCTGCGCTGGTCCTGGCACTCCACCACCGTACCGGTGGGCAGGTGCGTGATGCGGATGGCGGAGGAGGTCTTGTTGATGTGCTGTCCCCCCGCGCCGGAGGAGCGGAAGGTGTCAATCCGCAGGTCTTTCCGGTCCAGGGCGAAGTCTACCTCGTCCAGCTGCGGCAGGACGGCCACCGTGGCGGTGGAGGTGTGGATTCTCCCGCCCGACTCCGTCTCCGGGACGCGCTGGACGCGGTGGACGCCGCTCTCAAACTTCATCCGGGAGTAGGCCCCGGGGGCGTCGATGGTGAAGATGATCTCCTTCACCCCGCCCAGCTCGGTCTCATTGCTCTGCGCCACCTCCACCGGCCAGGCGCGGCGGGCGGCGTACATGGCGTACATCCGGTAGAGGCTGTGGGCGAAGAGGGCGGCCTCCTCCCCGCCGACCCCGGCGCGGACCTCGACGATGACGGGCTTGGCGTCGTTCGGGTCCTTCGGGAGCAGGAGGAGCTGGAGCTGCCGGTCCAGGCGCGCGAGCGCCTCCTTCGCCCCGGCCAGCTCCTCCCGCGCCAGCTCGCGCAGCTCGGCGTCCGGCTCGGAGAGCATGCTCTCCGCCTGCCGGGCCGCCTCCTCCGCCGCGCGGCGGGCGCGGTAGGTCTCCACCAGCTCGCTCAGCTCCGCGCTCTCCCGGTTGAGCCGGGCGACGAGGGCGGCGTCCGCGTAGGTCTCCGGCGCGGCCAGGCGGGCCTGAAGCGCGGAATAGCGCTGTTCCAGTTGTTCCAGTTTCTCCAGCATAGCAGCTCCTCAGTCCAAAAGGAAGGACTTCACCAGGGCCGGGGCCTCCCGGAGATAGGAGTAGAGCCGGGAGGACCAGTCCGGCATGGGCGCGGCCACAGTAGAGCAGTCCACGCCGTACCGCCCAGCGAGCAGGCGCACCCGGGCAAGGTGAAATCCGTTGGAGACGATGGTCACATGGGCAGTGCGGGAGAGGCCGGCCTCCTCCAGGCGGTCCATGCTCAGCTGGAGGTTTTCCACCGTGTTGGTGCTCTCCGCCTCCCGGAGGATGCGCTCCGGCGGGACGCCTCGGGCGGTCAGGTAGTCCGCCATGCAGTCTGCCTCCGCCATCGGCTCATCCGCCCCCTGTCCGCCGGAGACGACGATGAGGGGTTCTGCGCCCTCCGCCTCCAGGTCCTCCAGATAGGAGAGAGCAGCCTCCAGACGCCGCTCGAGGGCGGGCGAGGGCTCCTCGCCCCAGAGCTTGCAGCCAAGGACGATCACCGCCTCCGGCGTGGCGCGCAGGTCGCTGCGGCTCCCGGCGATCACGATCCCCTCCAGCACGCAGAAGGCGGCCAGTGCGGCGGCGCAGAGGGAGAGGACCACTCTCCCCATCATCCGTCCAGTTGTTCTGACAGGCTTTCCCATCGGTCATAGGCCTCCTGCAGCTCCCCCTCCAGCGCCTCCTGCCGGGCGGTGAGTTCGGTGAGCTTCTGATAATCGGCAGCGTACTGCTCCATCCCGGAGGTGAGCGCGGCCTGCTCCTCCTCCAGCTTCTGGATCTGGCGCTCCAGGGCGCGCAGGTCCTTCTCGAGCTGCTTCGTCCCGCCCGCGGGCTTTTCGCGGCGCGGCTTCTTCTGCTTGGCCGCTGCCGGCTTGAGGACGGAGCGCAGCTCCTCCTCCCGCGCCTTCTTGCGCAGCCAGTCGGCGTAGGTGCCGCGGAAATCGGTGATCTGCCCGTCCTCCAGCAGCCAGAGGCGGGTGGCAAAGCGGTTGATGAAATAGCGGTCGTGGGAGACGAAGAGCAGCGCGCCCTCATACTCCTCCACCGCGGACTCGATCCACTCGCGCGAGCGGATGTCGAGGTGGTTCGTCGGCTCGTCGAGGACGAGGAGATTGATCCGCCGCGCCATGAGCTGGCAGAGCTTCAGCCGGGAGAGCTCCCCGCCGGAGAGGGCGGAGACCGGCTTGAACACGTCCTCCCCGCGGAAGCGGAAGGCGGCCAGCCGGTCGCGCGCCTCCTGTGGGGCGCAGTTGTCCTCGTAGAGCAGCGTCTCATACAGGCTGCGCTCGGGGTGCTCAAAGCGGACGATCTGGGGCAGATAGCCGGTGCGGACCGCCGGGCCGAAGCGGATCGTGCCGGTGTCCGGCCGTTCCTCTCCGAGCAGGAGGCGCAGGAAGGTGGTCTTCCCCGTCCCGTTGTCCCCCAGCAGGCCGATGCGCTCGCCGCCGGTCACCTCCAGCGACAGGTCGCGAAAGAGCGCGCGCCCCCCGAAGGACTTGGAGAGGCCGCGCACGGTAAACAGCTCGTCGCCCTGGAAGGTGCGCTCGCCAAAGCCCGCCGTCATCGCCCGGGCCGGGCCGTCCGGCCGGTCCACGGTGTGCAGGCGCTCGATGCGCTTTTCCATTGCAAAGGCGCGCTTGTGCATCTTCTCCGTCCCGTGCTGGTGCATCAGCGTGGCGGTGGCAGTGAGCTGGGCGATCTTGGCCTGCTCCTTCTGGTACTGCCGGAGCTGCTCCTGATAGCGCCGTTCCTGCTCGGCGGCGTAGAAGGTGTAGTTTCCGGCATAGAACTCCGCCCGGCCACGGCGGATCTGGATGATGCGGTCCACGACGCGGTCGAGGAAATAGCGGTCGTGGGAGATGGTGAGGACGGTGCCCTTGAACTGGGTGAGGTAGTCCTCCAGCCACTCCACCGCGTGCAGGTCGAGGTGGTTCGTCGGCTCGTCGAGCAGGAGGATGTCGGTGTCCTCCAGGATGAGCCGCGCGAGGTTCACGCGGGTCTTCTCCCCGCCGGAGAGGAGGTCGAACTCCTGCGCGCGCATCTGCGCCGTCAGCTCCAGGCCGTTGCAGACCTTGGCCAGGCGGGTGGCGCTGTCATAGCCCCCCGCCGCGTCGTAGCGGGCGGTGAGGCGGTCATAGCGCTCCATCGTCCCGCGTGGGGCGTCGGGGTCCGCCATGGCGGCGGCCAGCTCCTCCAGCTCGCGCTCCATCGCGTGCAGCGGGGCGAAGGCGGTGTCGAGCACCTGCTCCACCGTCCACCCCGCCGGATAGTGCGGGATCTGGGAGATCAGCCCCAGCTTCTTGCCAGGGGCGAGGACGATCTCCCCCTCGTCATAGTCATATTCGCCGGTGAGGATCTTGAACAACGTGGTCTTGCCGCAGCCATTCGGGCCGAGGATGCCCACCCGCTCGCCGGAGTCCACCTGAAAGGTGAGCCCGTCGAGCAGATTGTCCCCGATCTCAAAGGACTTGACCAGATTGTGCACCGCAATGTCGATCATGATCTTCTGTGTACACTCCTCCTGCCGGCGGATGGGCGGCTCAGACGCTCCCGGCCAGCCGCTTCAAAAACTCCACCAGCTCTTCAAATTTCATGCCCCGGCTGGCCTTGCACAGGAAGACGGCGCCCGGCCGGATGACCTGCTCGAGCACCACCTTGGCCTCCTCCTTGTTCGGGCGGGAGTAGACCTCGGCGAGGCCGGCGCTCTGCGCGCCCCGGGCGATATACTCCCCCAGCTCGCCGACGGTGAGCAGGCAGTCCACGCCGGAGCGGCCGGCGAACTGCCCCACGCTCTCGTGCAGGGCGGGGCCGAGGTCGCCCAGCTCGAGCATGTCGCCCAGGACGGCCACGCGGTATGCGCCGGGATAGTTAGCCAGCACGTCCACCGCCGCGCGCATGGACTGGGGATTGGCGTTATAGGTATCGTTCAGGATGGTGATCCCATTGCCGCAGCGGACGATGTCCATCCGCATCCGGGTGGGGGCAAAGTGCTCGATGCCGCGGGCGATCTCCCCGTTCGTGAGACCGAAGTGGGCGCCCACCGCCGCCGCCGTCAGCGCCGGATAGAGCAGGTGGCGGCCCAGGCAGTGAATGGCGGCCTCCAGCGGACCGGACGGCGTCTCGGCGTGCAGGCACATGCAGTCGTGCCCCGTCTCGTGGATATCGGTGCAGCGGAAAGCGCAGCCCTCCCGCTCGCCGTACCAGGTGATGGGGTGGATGAGCACGTTGTCCAGCTTGGCCAGCAGCGGGTCATCCCCGTTGAGCACGGCCACCCCGCCCGGCTTGAGGCCGTTGAAGATCTCCGCCTTGGCGCGCAGGGTGTTCTCCCGGCTGCCGAGGTTCTCGATGTGCGCGTCGCCGATGTTGGTGATGATGGCCACGTCCGGCTGGACGATGCGGGTGAGGTAGTCGATCTCCCCCCGGTGGTTCATCCCCATCTCCACCACGGCGGCCTGATGGCTGCGGTTGAGGCCGAAGAGGGTCTTGGGCACGCCGATATTGTTGTTGTAGTTCCCCTGCGTCTTGAGCACGCGGTACTTCTGCGAGAGGACGGAGGCGATCATGTCCTTCGTGGTGGTCTTGCCCACGCTGCCGGTGACGCCCACCACCTGGATGTCAAACTTCTCGCGGTAGTACTTCGCCAGCGCCCCGAGGGCGAGGGTGGTGTCCTGCACGCGGATATAGAACCGGTCCGCCCTGCGCTCTGCCGCGGGCGGGACGCGGTCGGTCAGGCAGCCGAGGGCCCCGGCCTCCAGCGCCTGGGCGATATAGCTGTGGCCGTCAAAGTTCTCCCCCACCAGCGGGACAAAGAGGGAGCCGGGGTGCATCTGGCGGCTGTCGGTGTCCACATCGGTGACCACCTCGTCCCCATCAAAGCGGTCGAGCAGGCGGCCTCCGGTGGCGCGGAGGATCTCCGATACGCTGATTGGCTCCATCTCACTTCTCTCCTCTGATGCGCAGCGACTGCTCCAGAATGATCTCGCACAGGCGGCCGTAGTCGATGCCAACGGCGGCCGCCTCCTGCGGGACCAGGCTGGTGGGCGTCATGCCCGGCAGGGTGTTGATCTCCAAAAACCACGGCGTGCCGTCCGGTGTGACGATGAAGTCCGCCCGCGCGTAGACCGCCAGGCCGATCGTCCGGAAGACGGTCTCCGTCGCCCGGGCCAGGCGCGCCTCCCACTCCGGGGGGATGGGGGCGGGGGTGATCTCCTCCGCCGCGCCCGGCTGGTACTTGTTCTGATAGTCATAGAAGCCCTGCTTCGGGATGATCTCGATGGAGGGCAGGGCGCGGTCCACCAGGTAGCCCACCTGGATCTCACGGCCCTCGACATACTGCTCCAGGACGACGCAGGCCCCGTAGCGCAGGCAGTCGGCGAGCGCCTCCTCCAGTTCCGGGCGGGTGCGGGCGATGCTCACGCCGATAGAGGAGCCGGAGGCGAGCGGCTTGACCACCACGGGCAACGCCGTCTCCGCCGCGAGGGCGGGGATCTCCTCCTCCCGGTAGGAGACCTTGCGCCAGGCGGGAGTCTTCACATCGGTGTCCTGGAGCATCCGCTTGGTCAGGTCCTTATCCATCGCGATCGCGCTGGGGAAGGAGGCGGAGCCGGTGTAGGGGATGCCCAGCAGGTCGAGGGCGGCCTGGAGGCGTCCATCCTCCCCGCAGTCGCCGTGCAGGGCGAGGTAGACGATGTCCGCCGTATGGCACAGCTCGAGCACGCCCGGGCCGAAGACGCTGCGGCTGCGGTCCCGGCGCGCCGCGCGGATCGCCTCAAGGTCGGGCGCGCCCGCGGGCACCCGCCGCCAGGCCTCGGGCGCCGGCGCGTCATAGAGCTCCTCCGCCGCCCGGACGTCACGGCCCTCCAGACCGAAAAACAGATCCGCCAGCGCGACCCGATGGCCGCGCGCGCGCAGCGCCTCTGTCACCATCACGCCGGAGGACAGGGACACATCGCGTTCTCCAGACAGCCCGCCGGCCAGCACCACGATTTTCATCACAGGAACACTCTCCTTCAAAGGATGCCTCCCGCCCGGTCAGCGCAGGGCAGGACGGCGCAATCATACAGGTTAAAGTATAGCACAACTGCCCGCCGGGAACAAGGGGCAATTCGTGCGCCGCATCTGCAAGTTTGCCCGCGGGATAATGCATCCGCCCAGAGGGCGCTTTGGTGAGTATCTCCAGAAATGAAGGGCGGCGCAATTCCGATTTCATTTTTTTGCTGTTTTTGCCGCTTCCCCCTTGCAAATCTGCAAGTCGGGAAGTATACTGAAACATGCGAACGAAAGACTACTCAGTACGGGAGGTAATCGCTTTGAAACCCATCTCTTCCATCGCCGCAAACGTGCAGGCTTCCACCACGATGGCCCTTGACAGTCTCTACAAGGAGATGAAGGCCAACGGCATTGATGTGCTCGGCTTCGCCGCCGGCGAGCCGGACTTCCCCACCCCGGACCACATCAAGCAGGCCGGCATCGACGCCATCCGGAACAATCAGACCACCTACACCCCCGCCTCCGGCACCGTGGCGCTCAAGAAGGCGGTCTGCAAGCGGCTGAAGGAAGACCTGGGCCTGGACTATGCCCCCAACCAGATCGCCTGCTCCTCCGGCGCGAAGCACTGCGTCTATGTGGCCCTGCGCGTGCTCATCAACCCGGGCGATGAGGTGGTGCTGCCCGCCCCGTACTGGGTGAGCTATGCCGAACTGATCCGCATGGTGGGCGGCGTGCCGGTCTCGGTCGTCGCCGGCGAGGCGGAGGACTTCAAGCTCACCGCCCAGCGCCTGGAGGCCGCCATCACGCCCAAGACCAAGGCCATCATCCTCAACAACCCCTCCAACCCCACCGGTATGCTCTACAGCCGGGAGGAGCTGACCGCGCTGGCAGAGGTGGCGGTGCGCCACGACCTGTATATCGTCTCCGACGAGATCTACTACCAGCTCGTCTACGACGGAAACGAGTTTGTCTCCGTCGCCTCCCTGGGCGAGGAGGTCAAAAAGCGCACCCTCCTCATCAACGGCGTCTCCAAGAGCTACGCCATGACGGGCTGGCGCCTGGGCTTTATCGCCTGCGAGGCGGACATCGCCAAGGTCGCCTCCAACTACCTCAGCCACTCCACCGGCAACCCCTGCTCCATCTCCCAGGCGGCGGCCGCCGCCGGCCTCGAGGGGCCGCAGGAGACGGTGGAGAGCATGCGTCAGGCCTTTGAGGCGCGGCGGAACTACATGGTCGAGCGGATCAACGCCATCCCCGGCGTGAGCTGCATCAAGCCGGAGGGCGCGTTCTATGTGATGATGAACATCTCCGGGCTGATCGGCAAGACCCTGCACGGCACCCTCATCCGCAACGCCGACGACTTCAGCGACGTCTTCCTGCGCGAGGGGCTGGTGTGCATCGTCCCCTGCACCGGCTTTGGCATCGACGGCTTCCTGCGCTGGAGCTACGCCACCTCGATGGAGAACATCGTCAAGGGCATGGACCGTCTGGAGCAGTTCCTGGCCGGCTGAGGCAGCGCGCAGAGCAAAACAGAATCAGGCATAAAAATGACTGAGAGGCGCCATACAGGTGCTTCTCAGTCATTTTTGTCTCTCTGGTCCTGCGGCCCCTGCCGTCTCAGGGGATCCGCTTTTTCGGCTTGATGTAGCGCTCCTCCTCGGAGAAGATACAGCCGCAGTACTTTTGCATATACATTCCCAACTCCCGCGCGCGCTCCTGTCCCGCACGAAAGAGCGGGCGAAAGTCGCGGTAGAGGAAGGTCACGCCGTACGTCTCCGCCGCGCGCCCGGCGACCTCCCGCATCAGCTCGTGCTGCTGATAGGGGCTGATGAAGAGGCTGGAGGTGAAGCTGTCAAAGCCGTGCGCCGCGGCGTACTCCGCCGCGCGGAAGAGGCGCATCTCATAGCAGTGGACGCAGCGGCCCGCGATGTCCCCCGCCACCGCGCGGACGAAGGGGCGCAGGGCGTACTCGTTGACCATGACCAGCGGCATCCCGACCTGCCGGGCATACGCCTCGAGGGTGTTGCGCCGGGCGCGGTACTCGGTGACGGGGTGGATGTTGGGGTTATACCAGAAGCCGGTGACCTCCAGCCCCTCGCCGCGCAGGGCGTCGATGCACTGGTTCGCGCAGGGCGCGCAGCAGCAGTGGAGCAGGGTTTTCATGGTCTATTCCTCCTGAGAAGCGGTATCCCCGCCCGTTTGGCGGGGATACGCGCGGTACTGTCTGGCGGACGTCTTTAGCCCTGATAGAGCGGATGCTTCTCGGTGAGGGCGACGACGGCCTCGCGGATCTCGTCCGCCTTGGTGTCGTAGTGGTGGGCGGTCTGGCAGATCAGGCTGCCGACCAGGGCGCAGTCCGCCTCGTCAAAGCCGCGGGTGGTGACGGCGGGGGTGCCCAGGCGCAGGCCGGAGGTGACGAAGGGTTTCTCCGGGTCGTTCGGGATGGCGTTCTTGTTGGCGGTGATATACACCTCGTCCAGGTGCTGCTCCATCACCTTGCCGGTCAGGTGGGCCGGACGCAGGTCGACGAGCATCAGGTGGTTGTCCGTGCCGCCGGAGACCAAGTCGAGGCCGCCGGCGAGGATGGCGTCCGCCATTGCCCTGGCGTTCTTCACCACCTGGGCGGCGTAGTCGCGGAACTCCGGCCGCAGCGCCTCGCCCAGGGCGACCGCCTTGGCGGCGATGATGTGCATCAGCGGGCCGCCCTGGCTGCCCGGGAAGATGGCGGAGTTGATCTTCTTGGCCAGCGCCTCATCATTGGTGAGGATCAGGCCGCCGCGGGTGCCGCGCAGGGTCTTGTGGGTGGTGGTGGTGACCACGTCGGCATAGGGCACGGGGGACATGTGCTGCCCGCCGGCGACCAGACCGGCGATGTGGGCCATATCCACCATCAGGTAGGCGCCCACCTCGTGGGCGATGTCGGCGAAGAGCTTGAAGTCGATCGCGCGCGGATAGGCGGAGGCCCCGGCGATGATGACCTTGGGCTGGTACTTCCGGGCCAGGTCGCGCACCTGGTCATAGTCGATGCGGCCGGTCTCCACGTCCAGGCCGTAGGAGACCATCTTGTAGTCCTTGCCGGAGAAGTTGACCGGAGAGCCGTGGGTCAGGTGGCCGCCCTGGTCGAGGCGCATGCCCATCACGGTGTCGCCCACATTGCACAGGGCGCGGTAGGCCGCGTAGTTCGCCTGCGCGCCGGAGTGGGCCTGGACGTTGGCAAACTTGGCCCCGAAGAGCTGCTTGGCGCGCTCGCGGGCGAGGTCCTCCACCACGTCGACGCACTGGCAGCCGCCGTAGTAGCGGTGGCCGGGATAGCCCTCGGCATACTTGTTGGTGAGGACGGAGCCGGCCGCCACCATCACCGCCTCCGAGACGATGTTCTCCGAGGCGATCAGCTCGATGTTGCGGCGCTGGCGCGCCAGCTCCTGCTCGACGGCCGCGCCCACTTCGGGGTCGGCCAGCTTCAGAAAGGAAACCATTTCCTGGACCATACTCTTCTTCTCCTTTGCACCGGCTGTCTTATCCACAGCAGAAATGTCGATATCCTTTCCTATTATACCAGAGACATTCCAAAAGACAACAAAAATTTTCCCGGCCTCCCTATCCCTCCCCGCCCGGCCTGTGGTATACTCATGTCAGGCGGCAAAAAACCGGCGGAACCAGCCGCTCGGGCCGCTTCCGCCGGGGATGAGATCCGCTCAGCCGTCCGAGCGCGACCGCCCGACACAGACGGCGCAGGCGATCAGGTTGAGCAGGACGACGGCGAGGAAGGCAAAGGTGAAGAGCAGGCAGTAGCCTGCCGCCGTGTCTATAATGGTACTCATATCCTCCACGTCCACCAGGCGCCAGATCTCAAAGCTGTATGCCAGCAGGGAGACGCCGAAGAGCAGCGCGCTCACCGCCGTCAGGCCGGCGAAGACGGGCCACGAGCCCCTGCGCCAAAAAATCAGGACATTGAGCACGGGCAGGACCAGCGCCAGGGCGGCGCAGGGGATGAGCGCATTGGAAATCACATTGACTAACATCTTACATATCACCTCAAACAGACATTAACCGTATCTCGCAGGACTAATTACATGTAATTGCATTGATTGATGTCTTCCACGGCTCAAGATTCCATTCATCTTCTACAATTGCATAAGCCAAACGCGCATGACAATAGAATTGCTCTTTCATGCAAGCAGTATTATCCCAATTGCTACTGCCGGAATACCTGCTATAGACATGATTCCATGCAGACAATTTATCTGCGTCAGTCCAATTTACACGCCCCGTAACCGGGAACAAAGATAAACACAAACCGTTGCTTCTTGTTTCCCAGTATCCTTCATAGAAATAATCAAAGAAACCACCAACTCTGCCACTGTACACAGAAGCGAGATTCTCTGATCTCTCAATATCCTCTTGCAAAGTAATCTCTGCGATTTCCAAAAGTCTAGCCGCCGTCTCGCTATCCCCTGAATCGACAGCTTCAAAATATGCATCGTAAAGCTCTTCAAAGGTAGCGTACTCTCCATAGCGATGAGTGAGATTCTCTTCCGCATTTGCGTCCTCAACTGCATATGCGCTGACATTGAATAGGGACAAAACAGCAACAACAGCTAAAGAAATGGCGTACAAGTATTTCTTCATCACTTTACCTCCTCATAATAAGATACTACTTCTCGCAAGAAATCATCTTCATTGAAGGATTCATCAGATATATTGCTTTCAATATGATGAGCATTACCATTTGAATCAAAGAAAATTATGGAAGGAACTGTAGGTATTGAATATGTATCCCGAAATTTTTTAATATCTACATCCGTATCTGTATTTTCACTATCAAGATAATAAATGTCAACATCGTTATCCCTAACTGCTGTCGACAGTACAGGCACAAGTCTCCTACACCATTCACAGGTTAATCTTCCAGTATATAAAATAAAAGTTTGTCTTTGCTTTAGCATGTCTTCAATCTGTTCTACGTTTAACTCTGTAAAATATTGAATTCCATACATATATCCAATAATTTCCATTTCAAGCGTTGAACCATCATCTGCCACTGAAGAATTATTATTTGCTTGGTCGTCAGACTTGATAGAAACTATTCCAATTATGATGATAGAAACGGTTAATATCAAAACTGCAACAGCCACAACATTTTTTCTTCTTATAAAAGAAAAATACTTCATATGCAGTTTCTCCCTTTATGACAGAATATCGCACACGCAATCTATTTCTAAAGCTACATTTTGCTCACCTCCTTATTACGTATAATATTACCCTTATATATTTTTGTCAATATGATTTCCTAAACTGTTTTTGTACTTTTCTGTCGCACATTGACTGATAACACCTAGGAGGGATCCACTTGCCACAGAATCAGGATGTTTTGGCCATTGTCGGCGCGCTGAAGGAGCGCTATCCGGACGCGCTGTGCTCGCTGCAATACGAGAAGGACTATGAGCTGCTCTTTGCCGTGCGCCTCTCCGCCCAGTGTACCGACGAGCGGGTGAACAAGGTGACGCCCGCCCTCTTCCAGCGCTTTCCCACCCTGGAGGCCTTCGCCGCGGCGGACCCGGAGGAGGTGGGCGGGTACATCCACTCCTGCGGCTTCTTCCGCGGCAAGAGCCGCGACCTGGTGCGCTGCGCGCAGATGCTCCTCTCCGACTACGGCGGGCGGGTGCCCGCCGGGATGGACGACCTGCTCCGCCTGCCCGGCGTGGGGCGCAAGACGGCCAACCTGATCCAGGGGGACGTCCACCGCGTCCCCGGCGTCGTAGTGGCGGACACCCACTGCATCCGCATCTCCGGCCGTCTGGGCCTCACCGATGGGACGAAGGACCCGAAGAAGGTGGAGATGCAGCTGCGGGCGGTCCTCCCCCCGGAGGAGAGCAACAACTTCTGCCACCGGCTGGTCCTCTTCGGGCGCGAGGTGTGCACCGCCCGCCGGGCAATGTGCGAGGTCTGCCCGCTCACCGCCTGGTGCCGGCACTATCAGACAGGCGGGCGGGAGCAGGCGAAAGATCAGCGCTCCCCTGCCCTTCAAATGAAATAACTGAGGCCGGAAACCGGGTGATCTGCCCGGTTTCCGGCCGTTTTCTCTTGTGTTCTCTCAGCGGTCCTCGATGTTGATGTACTCGCGCGGGACCATGATGCTCTTGTAGGCGGGGCGGATGATCTTGTCGGCGTTGATGAGCTCCTCCATCCGATGGGCGCTCCAGCCGACGATGCGGGCGATGGCGAAGATGGGGGTGTAGAGCTCAAGCGGGATGTCGAGCATATTGTAGACAAAGCCGCTGTAGAAGTCGACGTTGGTGCTCACGCCCTTGTAGATGTGCCGGTGCTCTCGGATCACCTCGGGGGCGAGGCGGTCGATCATGCTGTAGAAGTCAAAGTCCTCCTGCCGCCCCTTCGCCTCGGCAAGGCGGCGCACGAAGCCCTTGAACACCTCCGCGCGCGGGTCGGAGAGGGAGTAGACCGCGTGGCCCATGCCGTAGATCAGGCCCTTGTGATCAAAGACCTCCTTGTCGAGGATTTTGGTCAGATAGGCGCGGACCTCGTCCTCGTCCGTCTCGTCCGAGACAGCGGAGCGGATGTGGTTGATCATCTCGACCACCTTGATGTTCGCGCCGCCGTGCTTGGGGCCCTTGAGGGAGCAGAGCGCCGCGGCCATGACGGAGTAGGTGTCCGAGCCGGAGGAGGTGACCACGCGGGTGGTGAAGGTGGAGTTGTTGCCGCCGCCGTGCTCCATGTGCAGCAGCAGGGCGATGTCGAGCACCGCCGCCTCCAGCGGGGTATAGCGCTTGTCCGGGCGGAGCATCTGCAGCAGGTTCTCCGCCGTGGAGAGGGCGGGGTCGGGGCGGTGGATGTACATGCTCTCCGCCTGGAGGGAGTAGTTATAGGCGTGGTAGCCGTACACCGCCAGCATCGGGAAGACGCTGATGAGCTTGATGCACTGCTCAAACTGGGTCTGCAGGCTCTGATCTCCGATGGAGTCGTCATAGGACGCGAGGGTGAGCACGCTGCGGGTGATGGAGTTCATCAGATCCTTGCTCGGCGCCTTCATGATGACGTCGCGGGTGAAGTTGGCGGGCAGGTCCCGGCACTTGTTGAGCACCTCGCTGAACTCGTCGAGCTGCCGCTGCGTGGGGAGATCTCCCACCAGGAGCAGGTAGGCCGCCTCCTCAAAGGCCATCCGCTTGCCCTTCAGCCCGCGAATCAGGTCATAGACGTCGTAGCCGCGATACCACAGCCGCCCCTCGCAGGGGACCTTGACGCCGTCGACCGTCCGAAAGGCCTCAATCTGTGAGATGTTGGTGATGCCGCACATGACGCCTTTGCCGTTCTTGTCGCGCAGGCCGCGCTTGACGTCATAGCGGTCGAAGAGTGCCGGGTCAATCCGGTCATTTTCGGTGCAGCGGGCCAGATATTGGGCCGTCTCCCGTTCAATTTCCGCATAACCAGCCATAGGGTACCTCCTTTTTCCGATGTGGAGTGGGTAGGGTCCGGGGCAGAGCCCCACGTCTGTCGGGCGCACACTTGCCACATCGGTCCGGAGGTGCAGGCATTCCATCCGCTTTCGCTTGGCAGTCGATCCGTCAGACTGCTACTATCATACCGCAAAAAGACGGATTCGTCAAATCGGCCCCGGCTGGCGCTCCAGATACCGCGCCGGGACCGCCCGGGTGAGCCAGACGCCGTTCACGCTGCGGTAAAAGGGGATGCCGTCCGCCCACATCTGTCCGCTGCGCACCTGGTAGAGGACGGGGCGTCCGTGGCGGCGGCCCACCGCGCGGGCGGTCTCCTCATCGGAGGAGAGGTGGACGTAGAGGCGGCTCTTGGGCAGCAGCCCCTGCGCGTCGATGGAGGCGGCATATTTCTCCCCCGTGCCGTGCCAGAGCAGCTCGGGCGGCCGGGTGAGCGGCAGCTCGACGTCCACCGGGATGGAGTGGCCCTGATTGGCCCGGATGAGGCGGCCGTCCGCGCTCATGGAGTAGCGCTGCTTGGCGTCGGTGCGGACGATCTCCTCCAGCTTCGCCCGGTCGATCGGGCGGCACCCGGCGAGGGCCGCGAGCAGGTCCTCCACGTCCGCCCAGCCGTGCTCATCGAGCGTGATGCCCACCTGCTCCGGGTGGTGGCGCAGGATGCGGCAGAGCAGGCGGCCCAGGCGGACGTCCGCGCTGTTTCGGCTGTGGCTCACAGCGGTTTCCTCCCTTCTCAGAAAAAGGTGATCTGGCTGGTGTCCGGCAGCCCGTCCAGCGCGCCCATATAGCGCAGCAGGTCGATGTGCGCCTTGGAGAGCTTGGGGCAGGAGGCGTTGAGCTCCTCCACCGAGATGAAGGTCCGCCCCTGGCGCGCATCCACGATGGACTGTGCCGCCGCCTCGCCCAGGCCGGGGCAGGCGGTGAAGGGCGGGATGAGCGCCTGATTGGCCCGGTCCACCTGAAAGCGGGTGGCCCCGGAGCGGTAGAGGTCCATTTTGGCAAAGGTGAAGCCGCGGATGTAGAACTCATAGCAGACCTCGAGGGTGACGAGCATCTTGTCCTCCACGTCGGTGGTGTCCTCCTTGGCGCGCAGCTCGTCCATCTTCTGCCGGCAGACGTCCAGGCCGAGGCACATGCACGTCGCGTCCAGCGCCTTGGCGCGGATGGAGAAGTAGGCGGCGTAGAACGCCAGCGGGTCATGCACCTTGAACCAGGCGATGCGGAAGGCCATCATGACGTAGGCCACCGCGTGCGCCTTGGGGAAGAGATATTTGATCTTCCGGCAGGACTCGATGTACCACTCCGGGATGTCGTGGGCGCGCATCTCCTCCTCGATGCCCTCCGGCCAGCTCTTGCCCTTGTGGATGACGCCCTTGCGGACCGCCTCCATGAATTTGAACGCCTTGAGCGGCTCGATCCCCTTCTGGATCAGGTAGATCATGATGTCGTCGCGGCAGCCCACCGCCTCGGAGACGGAGGCGGTGCCGGAGAGGATGAGGTCCTTGGCGTTGCCCAGCCACACGTCGGTGCCGTGGGAGAAGCCGGACAGGCGCAGCAGGGTGTTGAAGTCCTTCGGCTGGGTGTCGATGAGCATCTGCCGGGTGAAGGCGGTGCCGAACTCCGGGATGGCCACCGCCCCGGTGGGGCCAAGGATGGGGTCGTCCTCATAGCCGAGCACCCTGGAGGAGCAGAAGATGGACATGGTGTCCTTGTCATCAAGGGGGATCTGGATGGGGTCGATGCCGGAGACGTCCTGCAGCATGCGGATCATGGTCGGGTCATCGTGGCCGAGCATGTCCAGCTTGAGGAGGTTCTCCTCCATGGAGTGATATTCAAAGTGGGTGGTGACGATGTCGGTGTTCGGGTCGTCCGCCGGGTGCTGGACGGGGCAGAACTCATAGATCTCCTTGTCCCCCGGGATGACCACCATGCCGCCGGGATGCTGGCCGGTGGTGCGCTTGATGCCCACGCAGCCGCCGGCCAGACGGGCCAGCTCTGCCCGGTTCGCCTTCTTCCCCCGCTCCTGCATGTACTTGAGCACATAGCCGTAGGCGGTCTTCTCCGCCACGGTGCCGACGGTGCCGGCGCGGAAGACGTGGTTCTGTCCAAAGAGCTCGAAGGTGTACCGGTGGGCGGAGGACTGGTACTCGCCGGAGAAGTTCAGGTCGATGTCGGGCACCTTGGTGCCGCCGTAGCCGAGGAAGGTCTCAAACGGGATGTTGAAGCCGTCCTTTTTCAGCATCGTGCCGCAGACGGGGCAGGCGCGGTCGGGGAGGTCCGCCCCGCAGCCGTACTTCACCTGGTCCACCTCAAAGTCGGAGAATTTGCACTGGGGGCACCGGTAGTGCGGGGGCAGGCTGTTCACCTCCGTGATGCCGGAGAGGAAGGCCACCAGCGAGGAGCCAACCGAGCCGCGCGAGCCGACCAGATAGCCGTGGGCGAGGGAGTCGGCCACCAGCTTCTGGGCGGACATGTAGATCACGTCGTACTTGCGCATGATGATGCCGGGCAGCTCGAGGTCGATGCGGTCCTGGACGATTTGCGGCAGCTTCTCCCCGTAGAGCGCGTGGGCCTTGGAGTAGACCAGGTCCTCCAGCTCCTGGGCGGAATTTTTCAGCTTGGGGGCGAAGAGGCCGCGCGGCAGGGGCGGGATATTGTCGCACCACTTGGCCACCCGGTTGGGGTCGCCGATGACCACCTTATAACAGTCCTCCTCACCGAGGTAGGCGAACTCCTCCAGCATCTCCTCCGTCGTTTTGAAGTAGATGGGCAGCTCCTTGTCCGCGTCCTCAAAGCCCTGGGCCGCCTGGAGGACGTGGCGGTAGATCTCATCCTCCGGGTCGAGGAAGTGGACGTCTCCCGTCGCGCAGCAGGGCTTGCCGAGGTCCTTGGCCAGGCGGAGCACCATGCGGTTGAAGCCGCGCAGCTCCTCCTCGTCCCGGGCCTTGCCCGCGCCGATCAGGAAGCGGTTGTTGCAGATGGGCTGGATCTCCAGATAGTCATACCACCCGGCGATGCGTTTGAGCTCGTCATAGCTCTTGTGGTCCACGATCGCCTGGAACAGCTCTCCCGCCTCACAGGCGGAGCCGAGGATCAGGCCCTCGCGGTTGGCGTCGATCACGCTCTTGGGCATGATGGGGTGGCGCTTGAAGTGCTCCAGGTGGGCCAGCGAGATCAGCTTATAGAGGTTGCGCAGGCCGGTCTGGTTCTTGGCCAGCACGATCAGGTGCTGCGCGCGCTGACGGCGGCGGCCCTGATGGCGCATCGTGCGCATGGCGGGGTTGATCTGGTCAATGCGCCGCACGCCGAGGTCGGCGAGCATCCGGCGAAACGGGACGAGCATATACCCCACCGTCGCCGCGTCGTCGCTTGCGCGGTGGTGGTTGAACTCGGGCAGGTTGAGGTGATTGGCGACGATGTCCAGCTTATACTTCCCCAGCTCGGGCAGGAGGTTCTGCGCGAGGATGAGGGTGTCGATGGAGGCGTTGGAAAACGGGCGGCCCATCCGCTCGCACCCGATGGCGAGAAAGCCCATGTCAAAGTCGGCGTTGTGCGCGGCGAGGGGCCGGTCCCCCACCCAGTCGAGGAAGTCATTGAGCGCCTCCGACTGGCCGGGCGCGTCCGCCACCATCTCGTCCGTGATGCCGGTCAGGCGGACCACCTCCCACGGGATGGGCTTGCCGGGGTTCACAAAGGTGTTGTACCGCTCGGTGATCTCGCCGTTTTTCAGCACGACCGCGCCGATCTCGGTCAGGTACTCCGTCTCACGGTTGAGACCGGTGGTCTCGATGTCAAAGCAGACGATCTCCTCCTCCAGACTGGCCGTGCTCTCTCCGTGGACGGCGACGCGGTCGTCCACGTCGTTGATGAAGTAGGCCTCCACCCCGTAGAGCACCTTGATCTTGTCCCCCGCGGCGTGCCATGCGTCCGGGAACGCCTGGGCGACGCCGTGGTCGGTGACGGCGATGGCGCTGTGCCCCCAGGAGATCGCCCGTTTGACCGCGTCCTTCACCTCGGTCAGGCCGTCCATGGTGGAAAAGCGGGTGTGCAGGTGCAGCTCCACCCGCTTCTCCTCCGCCTCGTCGCTGCGCCCCTCCGGCGCGGGGGCGGGGGCGATGGCGTAGGGCTTGAGCTCCATCTCGTTGCTGTAGCTGTCCAGGAGCACACGGCCCTCCACCGTGACGTACATCCCCTTTTTGATCCCCTCGAGGATGGGCTTTGCCTTCGCGTTTTGCAGGTAGGTGGAGACGGCCAGCGCGCCGGTGTCGTCTGTGATATAGAAATTGACGATCCAGGCCTTCGCCCGGCTCAGCTCGCGGTGCTCCACGGCGAAGACCTTGCCGGTGACGGCGACAAAGCCCATCTCCAGCGTGACATCCCGCATGGGGATCGGGCGGCGGCGGATCCCCTTGCCGAGGATCATGTCCGGATTGGCCGCGGCGGCGGGGGCCGGACGCCGCTTCTGGCCCGGCCGCGGCGCGGCGATGCGCTGGGCGCTCTGCCGGATGGCCTGCTCACGCAGGGCGGCCGTCTGGCGGAAAATATCCCCCGTGTCCTCCGCGGGCCCCTCCTCCCCGCCGGCGGGGGCGGAGCGGTCTGCCTCTCCCGGGCACTTCTCCGGCACAGGCGCGGCCTCCTCCGGCGCCGGGCGGGCCTCCTCCGGCGGTTCCTCCGGAATGGGCGCGGCCTCCTCCGGAGACTCCTCCGGCGCGGGGACGTCCTCCGTCCCGTCCGGCAGGACATGGAGGGTGACCCGTCCGAGGCCATAGCCGGCGGCGATGACGCTCTCGAGCGCGCGCAGGCTGCGCGGGTCCGGCCGGAAGGAGAAGCGCGCGAGCAGGTCGGCTGAGCGGTCCGCGCGGTGCAGGACGACCTCCTGGAGCATACAGTCCTCCGCCAGCGGGCGCAGCGCGCCCTCCAGGCGGCAGTTTTGGAAAAAAGAGAGCAGTGGAACAGGATTTGCCAGAGCCATACAATTACCGATCCTTCCCATCCGGCGGCCCGGCCGCCGCGGCGTCAACATCTGCGCGAAGATTTTGTGCAGAGACGATTATACCACATCCCGACCGGGCGGGCAACGCCCCGGGGGCGCGCCATGCCTCCCCCCTGCCCTGGCCGGAAAAAGTCTGCGATTTCCCTCTTTACTTTTTCGCCGGAAGTTGCTATAATGATTGAGCGCTTGAGAGCGCCGGCAGACGCGCCCGTGGTCTAATGGATAAGGCACCAGATTCCGGTTCTGGTTACTGGGGGTTCGAGTCCCTTCGGGCGTACCAAAAGAAACGGCTGATTTCACTTGGAAATCGGCCGTTTCTTTTGTTTTCTCGGCATTATCTGCACTTTTCTGTCATTTTTCCCAATTGGGCCGGACGGGCGTCATTTCCCTTTTTCCGCAAACAGCGCCAACGGCAGTCAATTTTGGCACACAGACAAGGCCGCCAGGGACAGTCGCCCATCCCCGGCGCTCCCGCCCTGCTCCGCTCCGTCCCGCTGTCCGCGCGCCGCGCTCACTTCTCCTGCGTCAGCCAGCCGGCCACGCGGTTGAGCTCGCCCGCGCCCACGGTGAGGATCAGGTCGCCCGGCTGGGCCAGGCCGCGCAGGGCGGCCTCCGTCTCCTCCAGGGTGGCGCAGTAGCGCGCGCCGGGGATGCGCGCGGCCAGGTCGCGCGAGGAGATGCCGGTCTCGTTCGTCTCGCGGGCGGGGAAGATCTCCATCAGCACCGTCACATCCGGCCGGGAGAGCTCCTGCACGAAGCCGTCAAAGAAGGCGATCGTCCGGGTATAGGTGTGCGGCTGGAAGGCGCAGAGGATGCGCCGGTATCCCATCGCCCCGGCGGTGTCAAAGAGGGTGTGCAGCTCGCCGGGGTGGTGGGCGTAGTCGTCGTAGACCTGCGCGCCGTTGCACGTCCCGCGGTACTCAAAGCGGCGCTCCGCCCCGTGGAACTGCGCGAGGCCGCGCGCGATCGCCTCCGGCGCGATGCCCATCGCCTGTGCCGCGGCAGCGGCGGCGAGGGCGTTGAGCACGTTGTGCCGCCCCGGCACCGAGAGGGCGACGTCGCAGAGCGCCTCGCCGTGGCTCACCACGGTGAAGCGGGCCATGCCGTGCTCCCAGGAGAGGCCGCGCGCCGTGACGTCCGCCGGACGGTCCAAGCCGAAGGTGATCACCCGCCGGTCCAGGCCGGCCAGGGCACGCATCGTGTTCGCGTTGTCCGCGTTGGCGACCACCGCCCCCTCCCCTTCCGGCACCAGCCGGGCAAAGGCGCGGAAGGAGCGCTCGATCTCCTCCAGGTCGTGGAAGAAATCCATGTGGTCCTCCTCGATGTTGAGCACCACCGCCACCGTCGGGCGGAAGGAGAGGAAGGAGTTGCAGTATTCGCACGACTCAAACACTGCCGTGTCCCCGTGGCCGATGCGGTAGCCCGCGCCGAGCAGGGGGAGATTGCCGCCGATCATGATGGTGGGGTCCAGCTCCGCCTCCATGACGATGTGGGTACACATGGAGGTGGTGGTGGTCTTGCCGTGGGTGCCCGACACGCACAGGGCGTGCGTATAGTCCGTCATCAGCGCGCCGAGGGCCTGCGCCCGCTCGTAGACCGGGATGCCGGCCGCGCGGGCGGCGGCGATCTCAGGGTTATCCTCGTGCGCGGCGGCGGTGCGGATGACCAGCTCCGCTCCCGCGATCTGCTCCGCCCGCTGGCCCACATAGACCGGCGCCCCCTGACGGCGCAGCTGCTCCAGGGCGGCGGAGTCGCGCAGGTCGGACCCGGAGACCGCCACGCCGCGGCGCAACAGCATCTCGGCCAGAGGGAACATTGACACCCCGCCGACGCCCACCAGATGCGCCCGGCAACCGGGGCGGAGCTTTTCCTTCAACTCGCTCACTGACATAACCATAACCTCCAGACGGTCCGCCCTCCGGCGCACCCGGTCGAATTTCACTCCATATTATAGTGTACCGTGCCGCAGGATGCAAGCGCGGGGACCCTATTCTGCCCGCTGCGCGGCAGGTCATACCGGTCAGAAGATGCAGAAAACCCCTCCGCCATCCCGAGCGGAGGGGTTTTCTGTCAGCACACGCTCAGGCGCGCTCGACTTTACCGGAACGGAGGCATCTCGTGCAGGCGTAGACGTGAGTGGGGGTGCCATTCACGACCGCCTTGACGCGCTTCACGTTGGGCTTCCAGGGACGGTTGGAGCGGCGGTGAGAGTGGGAAACCTGAATGCCGAACACAACGCCCTTGCCGCAAAAGTCGCACTTTGCCATTGATATAACCTCCTCACTTTGTATCATTGAACAGCATTGGTTATTTTATCAGATTGCGCGGAGAAAATCAAGTGCCGGGAGAAATTTTTTTGTTTTTCTGCAAACGGAGAAGAAAACGTTGCCAAACATATGAAAAGCCGATATACTAAAGTAAAGAACACGAAAGCGAAGGAGGCGACTGCCTTGGACCGTGGCTATTACGTCGAGCTGGGCGTCCTCATCAGGGAGTTCAATTTACAGGTGATCCGCGGCGGACCGGACTATGAGAAGGTGCGCATCCACAAGCCGAGCATCAACCGCCCCGGGCTGCAGCTCGTCGGTTTTTACGACTACTTTGACAACGAGCGGGTACAGCTGCTCGGCATGGTGGAGTGGACCTATCTCACCGGGCTGACGGCGGAGGAGCGGCAGAAGCGGTTTGACGACCTCTTCTCCCGGCCGGTGCCCGCCGTCATCGTCGCGCGCAACCTGGACATCTTCCCCGAGTGCCTCGCGGCGGCGGAGAAGTATGACCGCCCCCTCCTGCGCAGCGACCAGAACACCGCCGCCCTCCAGACCACCCTCATCACCTATCTGAACAACTGCCTCGCCCCGCGCATCACCCGGCACGGGGTGCTGCTGGAGATCTACGGCGAGGGGGTCCTCCTCCTCGGCGAGAGCGGCGTCGGCAAGAGCGAGACGGCGGTGGAGCTCATCAAGCGCGGCCACCGGCTGATCGCCGACGACGCGGTGGAGATCCGCCGCTCCGGCGCGAACACCCTCACCGGCATGGCCCCCGAGCTCATCCGCTACTATGTGGAACTGCGCGGCATCGGCGTGATCGACGTGCGGCGGCTCTTCGGCATGTCCGCCGTCAAGGACAGCCAGGAGATCAATATGGTCATCAACCTCGAGCTGTGGAAGGAGGGCATGCTCTACGACCGGCTGGGGCTGGAGAGCCTGTACACCTCCATCCTGGACGTGCAGCTGCCGACGCTGACCATCCCGGTCAAGCCGGGGCGCAACCTCGCCGTCGTCATCGAGGTGGCCGCGATGAACAACCGTCACAAGAAGATGGGCTACAACGCGGCCAAGGAGTTCACCGACCAGATCAACGCCCACTTCGACCAGCAATTGGCCGGGGGCGGCATGCTCTGACCGAGAGGGGGCAGCACTGTGGTACGCATCGGGATCGACGTCGGCGGCACCAATCTGGTCGCCGGCGTGGTGGATGAGCAGAACCGGATCGTCGCCAGGGCCAAGACCCGCGCGAGCGAATATCCCACCGGAGAGGCGATGGTGGCCGGGATGGCCCGGATCGCCCGGCAGGCGGCGGAGAACGCCGGCGCGCCCCTCTCCCAAGTCCGCGCCGTCGGCATCGGCATCCCCGGCATGGTGGACGACGAGACCGGCGTCGCCGTCAAGTCGGTCAACACCGCCTTTGACCACACGCCGGTGCGCGCGCTCTTTCAGGAGCACTGGCCGGTGCCGGTCTATCTGGAGAACGACGCCTGCTGCGCCGTGCTCGGCGAGGGGATCGCCGGGTGCGGGCGGGACAGCTCGTTTATGATGATGTTCACCCTGGGCACCGGCGTGGGCGGCAGCTATCTGCGCAAGACCGCCAACGGCATCCGCCTGCAGGGCACCGAGATCGGACATATGGTCATCGTACACGGCGGGGCGCCCTGCCCCTGCGGGCGGCGGGGCTGCTGGGAGCAGTATTCCTCCGCCGCCGCCCTCAAGCGCATGACGCGCGAGCAGATGCAGCGCCACCCGGAGAGCGCGATGTGGGACCTCTGCGGCGGCGACCTGGAGCAGGTGAGCGGGCGCACCTCCTTCCTCGCGATGGAGGCGGGGGACGCGGCGGCCAGAGAGCTGACCGCGCGCTATCTCGACCTGCTGGCCGACGGGCTGGCCAACGCGGTGAATATCTTCTCCCCCGAGCTGATCTGTCTGGGCGGAGGGGTGGCCAACGAGCGGGAGGAAAACCTCCTCTATCCCCTCCAGCGGATGGTCACAGAGCGGACGCAGGTGCGTCAGGGCGTCCAGTCCACCCGGTTCGTCAAGGCCCAACTGGGCAACGACGCGGGCATCATCGGCGCGGCCCTGCTGGACATGCCGCGCGTCTGAGGCGCAGCTGTCCGCCGGATACACAGACCAATACAGAGATACAGGAGGTCAGCAACGCCATGCAGCAGATCGTCTCCGAGCGGGAGGTCATCCGCCTGGTGCGCGCCCTGCGCCCACTCATTCTGGACCGGGCCGGGGCCGCCGACGTGCGCGAGAAGAGTGCAGCCAACTACGTCACCGCCACCGACCTCGCCGTGCAGCGCACCCTCTTCCGCCAGCTCACCCGGCGCTGGCCCGGCATCCAGTGCATGGGCGAGGAGGAGGGGGCCGCCGCCCGGCGGTCCGACCGGCCGGTGTGGATCCTCGACCCCATCGACGGCACGGCCAACCTGGTCCACGGCTACGGCGAGAGCGCCGTCTCCCTCGCCCTCTGGGACGGGCGGGAGGTCGTGCTCGGGGTGGTCTACAATCCCTTCCGGGAGGAGGTCTTCTCCGCCGCCCGCGGTCAGGGCAGCCGCTGCAACGGCGCGCGCATCCACTGCAGCAACCGCACCGGCCTCGGCCACAGCCTGGCCATCTTCGGCACCTCCCCCTATGAGAAGGAGGAGCGGGCGGACGCCCTCTTTGACCGCCTCAAGCGCATCTACCTGCGCACGGAGGACCTGCGCCGGGGCGGGAGCGCCGCCATCGACCTCTGCCGGGTGGCCGCCGGGCGGGCGGAGCTCTATTTTGAGTACAACCTCAAGCCGTGGGACTATGCCGCCGGGCAGCTCATCCTCCGCGAGGCGGGCGGGGCGTGCACCGCGATGGACGGCGGGTCCCTCTGTCCGCTGGAGAATGCGGACATCCTCGCCACCAACGGCCTGATCCACGAGCAGGTGCTCGCCCTGCTGGGCCCGGCGGCAGGCCGCAGTTGACATTTCCCCTCTGAGCGGTACAATAGACCGCAGATATCTCCCTGCGCGGGAGCTGGAAGTGAGGCGCACGCCATGATCCTGGCCATTGACATCGGCAACACCAACATCGTCCTCGGCGGCATCGAGCACGGCCGCCGGGTCTTCACCGCCCGGTGCGGCAGCGACCGGAACAAGACGGAGGACGAGTACGCCATGCTCTTTGAGGGCATTTTGAAGATGCACGGGGTGGCGCCCGGGGACATCGAGGGGGGCATCCTCTCCTCGGTGGTGCCCTATCTGCGCACCATCATCCCCCGGGCGGTCCACCTGCTCACCGGAAAGCACATCCTGGTGGTGGGCTCCGGGCTCAAGACCGGCCTGAACATCCGCATGGACAACCCCGCCTCGGTGGGCAGCGACCTGGTGGTGGACGCGGTGGCCGCCCTGTCCAAATACCCCACCCCCATCGCCATCTTTGACATGGGCACCGCCACCACCCTCTCGGTGATCGCCAAAAATGGGGACTACATCGGCGGCATGATCATCCCCGGCCTCCGGTTGTCGGTGGACGCCCTCTCCGCCCGGGCGGCGGCCCTGCCCTATATCAGCCTGAGGACCCCGCCCCGGCTCATCGGCTCGAACACGGTGGACTGCATGCAGTCCGGCGCCATCTACGGCTGCGCCGCCATGATGGACGGGCTCATCGACCGGGTGGAGGAGGAGCTGGGCGAACCGGTCACCGCCGTCCTCACCGGCGGGCTGGGCGCGCTGGTGGCCCCCCACTGCAGGCGGGAGATCCATCTGGAGCAGGACCTCCTCATCCACGGCCTCCAGATCCTCTATGAGAAAAATCAGGCCCGGAAGAAAAAATGACCGCTCCGGCCAAATTCCCCCTTGCAAATCTCCGGGCGGGGTGATATAATATCTCTCGCCCTGAAGATGCAGGTGTAGTTCAATGGCAGAACTCCAGCTTCCCAAGCTGGCCACGAGGGTTCGATTCCCTTCACCTGCTCCAGAAAAGAGACCTCTCTTGTCCGCCGCGGCAGGAGAGGTCTTTTCTTGCCTTTGGAGCCGGCAGGAAAGGCCGCCGCAGGGGCCGGAACGGTCACAGGGCCATGCCGGCCCCTGTTCTGCGTGCCTGCACTGAAATATGGCGTATTTCCGGCATCCCTCCGCTTTGCAGGGGGGACTCCCGGGCCGTCACACGGCGCAAAACGCCAGATCGTGCGCTGATAGTTCCTGATCCGGCAAAGTTCGGCAGAAGCGTCTTGTAAAATTGATTCTGATACGCTATACTTTTGGTTGGATTATCGTTTCAGTTCAGCTCTCCTGTCTCATTGCGAGTCGGGGCGGGGCAGATGAGGAAAGAGAGGATATTATTTCATGCAGTCTCCGAACCCGAAAGTCTCTGTTGTCATCCCGGTCCACAACGCAGAGCCATATCTCCGTCAGTGTCTGGACAGCGTTCTCGCTCAGTCGCTCGGGGAAATCGAAATCATCTGCATCGATGACAACTCCACAGATCTCTCCCCCGATCTCCTGCGCGAGTACGCCGGGAGAGATGCGCGCCTCCAGTGCATCATGCACGACCATAATGTTTCCGCCTCCCAATGCCGGAAGGACGGCGTACTTCTGGCGCGCGGTGAATATATCATGTTCATGGATGCGGACGACTATCTGGAGCCCAACGCCTGTGAGGCGGCTTACAACGCCATCCTGACCGCTCAGGTGGATCTCCTTCAGTTTGGCGTCACGGTGGAAAACTGCGCGGATCTGTCGGAAGGCCGGATCGAAAGCAATCAAAAAGCGCTGGATTCCTTTGCAACGGAAGTGCTGCGCGGCTGCAATCTGCTCAGCGCCTGTTTTCTGGAGAAGCAGATCGGCATCAGTCTCTGGAACAAGATCGTTCGGGCCTCTGTGTGCAAGGCCGCCTTTGCCTGCGTGGAGGACGGTTTCTTCCCAAAGGCCAACGACCTGTATGCCGCATTTTTCCTGATGTATCACGCCTCCTCCTTTTATGGGATCGGCGACAGGCTCTATCACTACTGCTTTGGCAGGGGGATGACGGGGCAGAACGTCATGACGTTGGAGCAGTTTACCCTCCATTGTCAGAGCAGCCGCGTGTATTACGCGCTCAGGCGCTGGGCAGGCCAGCTTCCCGAAGAGGAGAGCGCCTCTCTCGACCCCGTTTTGGAGCAGATCAAACGCGGCTTTATCGGCGAGCAATGCGGCCGCTGGCGGCACAATCTGGAAGAGGAGTCGAAGCAGCAGGGGGTCGCCGCCATGGCCGGGGCGTGGAACGGGAATTACGCCATCCCGTTCGGCGGTCTGGCCAACCACACCTATTACAACCGTCTCCCGGTGATCAGATACCTCAAAGATGCGCCGTTTTTGCAGTACCAGCCGAGAGAAGTGAAGACCATCGCCCTGTATTACCGCAGCATTGCCAATGGCGGCGCACAGAGAGTGGTCCAACTGCT
Source organism: uncultured Eubacteriales bacterium (assembly GCA_949283375.1). Classification (GTDB taxonomy): domain Bacteria; phylum Bacillota; class Clostridia; order Oscillospirales; family Oscillospiraceae; genus Onthomonas. The sequence goes on from CASDSM010000019.1 coordinate 108,821, forward strand.
CTGCAATCTGTTTTCCGGGAGGATGCAGGACGGCGCTCCCAAATATAAGGTCCTCCTGGTGACGGACGATCCCCCCTCCGAAGATGAATACCCGCTCTCTGAGCAAGTAGAGCGGTTTCTGATCCCCCATCGCACCAGCTTCCCCGGAGAGGACTACTGCATCCGGACGCAGGCCTGGAATGAGCTGATCGACCGGTATCATGTCGATGCTGTCATCTACAGCATGTGGGTCGACCCGACGATCTGCTGGGATATGCTGACGATCAAGAGCCATCCGTCCCACCCGGCTTTCCTCATCCATTCGCACAGCTTCTGCGGCATGATGTACCGGCTTCAGGGCGTCACCGTGGAGGAGTCGTTCTCATCGTTTGCCATCGCCGACGGCATTGTCACACTGTCCAGGTGCGACCGGAAGTACTGGTCGTATGTCAATCCGCGCAGCTACTGTATCACAAACCCCTGCCATTTCGATGTTATCCCGCAGGAAAACCGCGCCCGATTCGACGGGAAGAGCATCCTGTGGCTCGGCCGGATCTCGCACGAGAAACAGCCTCTGGAAATCGTCCGCATCATGAAGCATGTGCTCCGGGAGATCCCGGACGCCGTGTGCCATGTCGTGGGCGAGGGCGGCCCGAACGTGACGGGACACCTCATCAAGTCCATCCAGGAGGCCGGGCTCTCCGAACACATCATTCTCGAAGGCTTCCATCTGGACGTCGGGCAGTTCTATCAGAACGCCTCTGTTTTCATGATGACCTCCATGTTTGAGGGGTTCTCCCTGACTATTTACGAGGCTGCGGCGTATGGACTTCCCACTGTGACCTACGATCTGCCCTGGCTGGAATATTATTCCATTTTCCAGGGCTGGTCCTCGGTGCCGCAGAGAGATCCCGAAGCTGCGGCCCGGCAGATCGTCCGGCTGCTTCGTGACCGGGAACACTGGCAGCAGGCAAGCGACAGCATCTACGACAGCTTTGTCGCCTACAAAGAGTCCGATCTGGCAGGCGAATGGGAGCGGGTATTCAACGACCTCAGCTGCGGCAGTACCCCTGTGCTGGACGCACTGGATCCGCAGATGCAGATCCTGCTCCGGCAGATCGGGCGCTTCCACAACGAAGGCCTCACCAGGATGCGAAATGAAAAGAACCGGATCGACAAAAGCCGCAAAGAACTGGAAGCGAGGGTCGCCGCGCTGAACCGCGACCTCCGCCGCGCCAACGCAGATCGGAAAAAGCTGCGCAAGAAGGTGAAATCGCTGAAGTCTTCGCACGCCTACCGCATCGGGCGCCTCGTCACAGCGCCGGTGCGCCTCCTGCGCAAGCTGATGCGCGCGCTGCGGCCGGCTTCCTGAGCCGGCCGCGCAGGCGGGTACAGGGCGAGGCCGGGAGCGCACCCCTGCGCGGGGCGCGCTCCCGGGTGCCCCGCGGCTCTCTCGCGGAAGTCTCAGCGCAGTTTTTCGACCGTCTGGCCGGGAGCGCCGGCGGCATGAGCGGCCTTGCAGACGCCTCTGCGAAAAAACAGAAAAGTTCTGCTTGAACATTTGGGAGAAGTGTAGTAAAATAGATAAGCCTTGCAAAGAGGGGTCAAACGGCTCGTGGTAAGCCGCACCTGTCCGGGGAGCCGTGCTCTCTGGCCTTTGCGCTATTGTCTGAAGCGGCATGTGGTGTTGACAGCCGGTCCCGCGCAACGTCAGCCCGTGAACCATGTCAGGCGGGGAACCGAGCAGCATTAAGCGGTATCTGGTGTGTGCCGCGGCCAGCCGGCTCGAGCTGCCTGCCGCTTCAGAGAGGAGCGCGGAGGGTGCCGCTTTCCGGGGCCGTTTGTTATTCTGTCCAAAGAGGGGTGTGACCGGGGATGTATCAGGCGCTCTACCGCAAGTGGCGTCCGCAGAAATTTGAGGATGTGGTGGGTCAGGGCCATATCACCCAGACCCTCCGTACCCAGGTGGAGACCGGCCGCCTCTCCCATGCCTATCTCTTCACCGGCACGCGCGGCACCGGCAAGACCACCTGCGCGAAGATCCTGGCCCGGGCGGTGAACTGCGAGCACCCCGTCCACGGCGACCCCTGCAACCAGTGCCCCGCCTGCCGGGGGATCGAGGACGGCTCCATTTTGGACGTGGTGGAGCTGGACGCGGCGTCCAACAACGGCGTGGACCAGGTCCGCGCCCTCCGGGACGAGGCGGTCTACTCCCCCGCCGCGGTGCGCAAGCGGGTCTATATCGTCGATGAGGTCCACATGCTCTCCACCGCCGCCTTCAACGCCCTGCTCAAGATTTTGGAGGAGCCGCCGGAGCACCTGATGTTCATCCTCGCGACCACCGAGCTGCACAAGGTCCCGGCCACCATCCTCTCGCGCTGTCAGCGCTTCTCCTTCCGCCGCATCGATGCGGAGGCGATCCAGGGGCGGCTGACCCAGGTGGCCCTCGCCGAGGGGATCGACCTCACGCCGGACGGCGGGGCCCTCCTCGCCCGGCTGGCGGACGGGGCCCTGCGCGACGGGCTCTCCCTGCTCGACCAGTGCGCCGCCGCAGGGGGCAGGGTGGACCGGCAGGCGGTGCTCGACACCCTGGGTCTTGCGGGCAACCTCAAGATCGCCCACCTGATGAACCATATCCGCCGCGGCCGCAGCGCCGAGGCGCTTGAGGAGCTCGCCTCCCTCTACGCCGCCGGGCGCGGGGTGGGCACAGTGCTCTCTGAGCTCTCCGCCCTCGCGCGCGACCTGCTCATCGAGAAGACCGCCCCCAGGGGCGGCGGCGCGTTGCTGGCGGGGGGCTATGACCGCGAGACGCTGGACACCCTCTCCAAGGGGCTGAGCGCGCAGCGCCTCTTACAGATGCTTCGCCGCCTGCAGGAGACGCAGGCCGGCCTGCGCGAGAGCGCCAACCAGCGCACCGATGCCGAGCTGTGCATCCTCTGCCTGTGCGATGAGACGCTGGACCCCTCGCCGGAGGGGCTCTCTGCCCGGCTCTCCCGTCTGGAGGAGGCGCTCGCCGCCGGGTCCTTCCCCGCAGCGCCGGCGGAGGCGGCCCCCGCGCGGCCGGAACCCCTCTCCCCTCCCCCGCAGGCGGAGCGCGTCCCCGTCCGCGACGGCCCTCCGGCCGCAGCGCCGCAGGAGGATGCGCCCCCCTGGGACGAGCCGCCGCTGCCCGAGGAGCCGGAGGAGA
>CASDSM010000020.1 GCA_949283375.1 uncultured Eubacteriales bacterium
CGGCCTGGAGGCGGGCTTGCGCGCATTCCGCCCGGCGGGCTTCGGCTGAGCGGGCTGCGCGGGAGATTCCGCCTTCTCCCTGCGCGTGCGCATCGCGTTGACGACAAAGGGGGAGTCGTCATCAAAGGGGTCGTCGTCCGCCGGCTTGGGGGCCTCCGGTGCGGGGGCGGCGGAGTGCTCCGGCGGCTTGTGCTGCGCCCCCTTCTCCGCGTCGCTCACCGCCTGAGAGACGATGGAGGAGACGGCGGCCTGAATGTCGCCGGCGGCAAAATCCGGAGCTGCGGGCGCTGCGGGCGCCGCCTGCTCCGGCGCGGGGGCGGCGGGAGGGGCCTGCGTGGGCGCGGGCGCTGCGGGCTTGACGGCGTCGCCGGAGAGGGGAGAGCCGCAGATGGAGCAGATCTTGGAGGTATCGGCGTGTTCCACGCCGCAGACAGGACATTTTTTCATCACAATTTCTCCATTAGACAAGACAAAAGGTTGAAACCGACGGGAAAATGCTTCATAATAATATTATAGTCCGGAGCGGTTTTTGTCAATCCAATGTGGGCAGGATTCACAAAATAATAAGATTTTGCCAGGGGGCTTCCCTGGCGGCGGAGAGGAGCTGCTGATGATGAACCGGTTGGAGGAGAGCATCCGCCAGCTGCAGAGCTGGCTGGACGAGAGCGACAATGTGGTCTTCTTTGGCGGAGCGGGCGTATCCACCGAGAGCGGCGTGCCCGATTTTCGCAGCGTGGACGGCCTGTATCACCAGAAGTACAGCGAAAACCCGGAGACCATCCTGAGTCACAGTTATTTCATGGGCAATCCCGGGGGCTTTTACCGCTTCTACCGCGATAAAATGCTTCCCCTCTGGGCTCAGCCGAACGACGCGCACAAAAAGCTGGCCGAGCTGGAGCGCGCGGGCAAGCTGCGCGCTGTCATCACCCAGAACATCGACGGCCTGCACCAGAAGGCGGGCAGCCGCGAGGTGCTCGAGCTGCACGGCTCCGTCCTGCGCAACTACTGCATGGACTGCGGCAAGTTCTATGGCGCGGAGGCGGTCGCCGCGGGCGAGGGGCTGCCGCGCTGCTCCTGCGGGGGCCTGATCAAGCCGGACGTGGTGCTCTATGAGGAGGCGCTGGACGAGAGCGTGATGTACCGCGCGGTGGACTACATCCGCAGGGCGGACGTGCTCATCGTCGGCGGCACCTCGCTGGTGGTCTACCCGGCGGCGGGGCTGATCCGCTACTACCGGGGGGACAGGCTGGTGCTCATCAACCTCCAGCCCACCGACTACGACCGGTACGCGAACCTCACCATCAACGCCAAGATCGGCGAGGTCTTCCGCCAGATCCGCGTCTGACAGAACAAAAACGGCCCGGCACGCTCTGTGCCGGGCACATTTTGCCTCAAAACAGGGACCCGTCCGCGCCGAACTGGCTCTCGCCGAAGTCGAAGCGGTCGAAATTCTTCACCTGAAAGAGGTCGAAGGCGGCCTGCTCCAGACCCTCGTCCCCGACCGGGGCGTAGTTCTCCGCCCGCTCGTCGTCCTCACCCACCAGCTCGAGGATGGCGGCGTCCCCCTCGTCCTGGCCCTCGGGCAGGAAGATGCCGAAGGTCCGGCCGAGGTACTCCACCAGGTCGATGAGCTCATAGTTCTCCGCCTCGCCGTCCTCCCCCTCCAGGGCGAGGACGACCTTTTTCTCATCCGAATCGAGCAGCATGCCTCATTCCTCCTCTGTGCGCGGGTGGAGCCGCCGGTAGGAGAGAAAGCCCTCCAGAATCAGCGTCGCCGCCACCGCGTCCACCGTGTTCTTGCGCCGCTTGCCCCGGCGTCCGTTCTCGGAGAGGATGCGGTGGGCGTCCACCGTCGTCCGCCGCTCATCCCAGAGGGTGACGGGCAGGCCGGTCTCCGTGCGCAGCCGCTCCGCCAGCGCCTGACAGAGCTGCGCCCGCTCGCCCAGAGAGGCGTCCATATTCTTCGGCCAGCCGAGGGCCAGCTCCTCCGCGCCGTGCTCGTGCGCGAGCGCCCTGAGCTGGGCGACCACCTCGTCCTGGTTCCGGCTGTGGATGACGGTGGTGAAGCCGGCCAGCATCCCCAGCGCGTCCGAGACCGCCACGCCGGTGCGCGCATCCCCGTAGTCGATTGCCATAATGCGCATCTCGCGCCTCCTGACTGCCCGGGCCGTCCCGGGCGTTTCGTCTGTGCCATTGTACCACAGGGGATGCGCGGTGTCCATCCTGCCGTCCTGTTTCGCGCCCTGTGCCGGCGCATACCGGCCCCGGCTGCTTTACTCAAAGACGATCCCCAGGTGTTCCCGCAGCACCCTGAACGCGACCTCCATCTGGGGACTGATCCACTTGTTGCGGTGGTATACGCAGACGGCGGGGAACGTATGACCGTCCAATTCGGTCTTGAGCTGCAGCAGCGAGCCGTTTTTCAGCTCTTCCTCCACCGAAAAACCGGGGACATAGGCGATGCCCAGATTGTTCATCACGCTCCGTTTGACGGCCTCGATGCTCTGCAATTTCATGGGCGGACGGAGCACAATGTCTTTCCGGTCCAGATACGCCTCCATTTTCTTTTGATAATTTGCATTGGGCTCGTTGTAGATCATGCCGATTGGTTTTCGCTGGTGCGGCGTGATAAAGTCCAATTCATCCGGAGGCAAGAACGGAGAGCCGATCAGGCATCCCGTGAACGGCTTTGAGGCGGGGTGCAGGACAGAATCGGGAAAGTTCCCCTTGTCGCAGTCAATGCCAATATCGGCAGAACCATTCACGATCGCCTGATTCACATCATCCGATGGGCAGGAGTTGATGATGAGCTGAATATGGGGCGCTTCGTGCAAAATGGCCTTGATGATGGGCTGCATGATATAGATGAAGATGGAGTCCGGGGCGACCAGCCGCAGCGTCCCGGTCAGCTCCGAGGCATCTTTTCGATAGCTCATGATCCGCTCTGTGTTTTGCAGTATTTTCTCGATGAACGGCAGAATATCCCGCCCCGCCTGTGTCAGCTCCATTTTACGGCCGATTTTCTCAAACAGCTGAATGGAAAACTCCTCCTCCAACTGCCTGATCTGCGACGTGACGGTGGATGGGGCGTAATTGAGCTGTGTGGCGGCCTTTTGAAAGCTGCCCGTCTCCAGAATGGTCATCAGTGTGACCAGATTTTTTGTGTCCATCATGCCCTCCTGATACAACGAAAAAACCGAATCCGACATTTTGAATCATTCGATTTTTACAAACTGTGATTGGTGTTATTATAGTCCTGCGGGCAAGAGATGACAAGCATCAAAGTGCCGCGTCTGAAAAGGATGAAGGAGGGGCCAATCATGAATTTCCATTTTACAGAGGAAGAAGAGCGCCTTGTTGCGAAGATGCACACGTTTGCCGTCCATGAGGTCGCGCCGATGGCTGCGGAGCTGGACGAACAGGAGCGTTTCCCGTCCGAGGCGCTCCAACGGTTGGGCGAGATGGATCTGATGGGGGTCTGTTATCCGAAAGAGATGGGCGGCGGAGGGCACTCCTATCTGGCCTACATCGCCATGGTGGAGGAACTGGCGAAATACTGCGCCACGACGTCCATCATGTTCGCCGCGCACCATTCTCTGGGCGCCTTTGCCCTCTCTGTGCTCGGCACCCCGGAGCAGAAAGAAAAGTATCTCTTCCCGCTGATGAGCGGGGAAAAGTTGGGCGCGTTTGGATGCACGGAGCCGGGAGCCGGTACGGATTTGGGCGGTGGCCAGCAGACCACTGCCGAGGATATGGGCGATTACTGGCTTCTCAACGGGTCTAAGATTTTCATCACGAACGGCTATTACGCGGACATCTATTTTGTCAGCGCGGTCACGGACCGCAGCAAGGGAAGCCGCGGCATCTCTGCATTCATCGTGGAGAAAGGGACGCCCGGGTTCACCTTTGGCAAAAAAGAGAGGAAGATGGGCATCCGCGGTTCTGCCACCTATGAGCTGATTTTTCAGGACTGCAAAATCCCAAAGGAAAATCTGCTGGGCGAGCGGGGCAGAGGCTTTCAGACGGCCCTTGGCACGCTGGACGGCGGACGCATCAGCGTCGGCGCGCAGGCCGTCGGTATCGCGCAGGGTGCGATCGACTGCTGCAAAAAATATGTGACAGAACACAGCACCGGCGGCCAATTGATCTCCAAATACCAGTACACGCAATTCCAGCTTGCCGATATGCAGACCAGGGTGGACGCGGCCCGGCTGCTTGTCCAGCGTGCGGCGCAGGCGAAGCAGGACGGCGAGGCCTACGCGCAATATGCCGCAATGGGGAAGCTGTTTGCCGCCGAAACCGCGGTGGATGTGACCCGGCGCTGCATTGACCTGGTGGGGCTCGACGGGGTATCCGGAGAGGAGCCTTTTGAGCGGTTCTTCCGGGATGCCAAGATCACGGAAATCTATGAGGGCACCAGCGAGGTGCAGCGGATGGTGATCGCCGGCGCGATGGGCATCAAATAAATACCTTTCGTGCAAGCAAGGGGTGCGGCCTGTCCTGTCAGGAGGAGAGGCCGCACCCCTTGTGCGCGTTTTGCAAGGCCGCTGAGACCATTCCCGACGGCCCGGCGGCGGATCGCCGGTCCCTTCCGCTTAAAGGGTAGACATACTGGCGGCAGAGGCCTTATCCCGGCTGGCGAGGCAGTAGGTGAGGGTCATCGCCCCCCAGATCAGCCCGACGAGCAGGACGGCGCCCCAGGTCATCCAGCCGAACATCCCGCCGAACACCGCCAGGAGCCAGCAGACCAGGCAGCAGCCCTGCCCCACGCGGTAGGCGGCAAAGCCCGCCCGGTGTGCGCGGGCCAGCTCCGCCTCGTCCAGACGGCGCAGCCAGAGGCGCTGGAAGTCCATCTGATAGACCGAGCCGTCCTTCTCCGGGCTCATCTCCCGCACCAGGTTGACCGTCCGCCGCTGGAGGGAGATCAGCACCGCCAGCCCGACGAGCAGGGCGAGAATGCCCGCGCCGAGGGAGATCAGGAAGAGATGATCCAACTCCTCTGTCTGCACCATCACCGTCTGCACGCCGGCGGAGTTGATGCCAAAGCAGGTGAAGAGGACCACCTGCGCCAGGGAGGAGAAGGTGAGCGAGCGCGTCAGGTGGACGTCCGCCGCCTGCTCCCGCTCCCCCTCGTCGCCCGGGCCCTCCTGCCAGATGCGCTGTGCCCGGCGGAGCTGCGGCGCGCAGTAAGCCAGCGTCGCCGCTACCGTCAGCCACATGAGGACCGGCATCGCGGTGGGCAGGGCGACCGTACCCAGCCAGGCGAGCGTGTCCCCGCCCCCCTCCATGAGCGGCGTGGACAGGAAGCCGAGCACCCCGCCGCCGACGCCGCAGAGAATGATGGTCAGAATGAAGCGCGGAAACTGCCGACGGTCCTCCCGGCGGATCTCCTCACGTCTGGTCTGATTGTCGTTCATGTCAGTTCTCCTCCTCATATTGAAAGATGTCCTCCACCGTGACGCCGCAGGCCTTTGCGATGCGCAGGGCGAGTGTCACGGAGGGGGAGTAGTCCCCACGCTCGATCAGGCTGATGGTCTGGCGCGAGGCGCCCACCATCCGCCCGAGCTCCTGCTGGTTGACCCCCAGCCGGGCGCGGTGCTCCTTTAAACGGTTTTTCAGTGGCATGGCCGTCCCTCCTTTGACGGGTATCGTGGTCAAGTTGACAAATATCTTTGTCATACTCAGGATAACACTGACAAGGATATTTGTCAATAGGGGGCAAGGAGATATTTTCACAAATTCTTCACTTGCCGGCGCAGCGGTTTTCCACTATAATGGGGCGCATCCCATGAGAGGAGGTATGACCTGTGGCGACGAAAACGCACGAGACGTCCCTGCTGCCCACGGTGCTGCTGGTGATCTTCCGGGTGCTCTTCACCGGCTTTGCCCTCTATACGACCTACTTTATCTTCTCCAATTCGATGGAAATCGGCGCGGCCTCCTCCCTGCGCAGCGCGGAGGTCACCGCCGCGATCAACGAGGCGCTGCGCGCCGTCGGCCTCTCCCCCCTCACGGAGGCGCTGGTGCGCAAGCTGGCCCACTTCGGGGAGTTCCTGGTGCTCGGCTTCTGGTTCATGCTCTGCCTGCGGGTCTATACCCGGCACTATATCCGCCACATCAGCTGGCCCCTTCTGCTCGGCCTGCTGATCGCGAATATGGACGAGCTGATCCAGCGCTATGTCTCCGGGCGCAGCTCGAGCGTGGTGGATGTCTGGATTGACTTCGGCGGTGTCTGTGCCGGCGTGTGCGCGGCCCTGCTGATCCTCCTAATCGCCTCGTCGGTGTGGTATCTGCTCGGCTTTGGGCGCAAGCGCTGACGGGCCGGGGCGGGGAGGACAAAAAACGGAAAATTTCTCTTGACGGATGGATTTTGGCGTGGTATTCTAATTCTACCTGTGAGAATGGCGGCAGCCGGGCGCGCGCAGACGCGCTCCGCACGTCCTTCGCGGCGCTCCGGCGCGGGAACAGGGAGGCAGAAACCCTCTGCCGAAGCCATCCTGACCTCTTGCGGTCCCGCGGAGCGGGGCCTCTGTGCGGCTGGAACTTCGGCGGAAGTTTGCCCCGTCCCGGGCAACTGCCGAGGGTCCGGCCGCTTTTTTCCGGACCGGGAGCCAGTCCCGGGGCAATCAACACAAACTTAAGGAGGTGCCGAATCATGGCGAAAGCCGGCGCGCGGGTGAAGATCACCCTGAGATGCTCTGAGTGCAAGCAGAGAAACTACAACACCAACAAGAACAAGAAGAACACCACCGACCGTCTGAAGTTGAACAAGTATTGTCCCTTCTGCCGGAAGCACACCGAACACGTCGAGACGAAGTAAGCTGGAAGGATGAGTGTGTTTTAATGGCTGAGAATAAGACGAACAGCGGCAGCGAGAAGAAGGCGGAAAAGAAGCCCGCCGAGAAAAAGCCCAACTGGTTTGTCCGTTTCTGGCGCGGCGCGCGCAAGTGGCTGCATGAGCTGCGCGTGGAGCTGAAGAAAGTGGTCTGGCCCGGCCGGAAAGAGGTCATCCACAACACCCTGGTGGTCATCGCCTGTGTTCTGGTGATCGGCGCATTCATCTGGGTGTTTGACTGGCTGGCGGCGGCCGTGATCCGGGCGCTGATCAATCTCTTCCAGATGTGAGGGAACCGGTCATGGCGGACAACGCGAAGTGGTATGTGGTCCACACCTATTCCGGCTACGAAAACGCCGTGGCCAGCGCCATTTTGAAGAATGTGGACAACCGCAACCTGCATGACCTGATCAGCGAGGTCACCATCCCGCTCGAGACGGTCACTGAGGTGACGGAAAACGGACCGAAGACCTACGAGCGCAAGGTCTTCCCCGGCTATGTGCTGGTGAAGATGGTGCTGACCGACGAGAGCTGGCATGTGATCCGCAATATCCGCGGCGTCACCGGCTTTGTCGGCTCGGGCAACAAGGCGATCCCCCTGACGGACGAGGAGATCGCGGCGCTCGGCGTGGAGAAGCACGAGGTCAACGTGTCCTATGCCGTGGGCGACAACGTAAAAATCATTGACGGTGCTCTGGCCTCCTTCCTCGGCGTGGTGGAGGAGATCGATATGGACAAGAACAAGGTCCGCGTCGTGGTGAGCATGTTCGGCCGCGAGACTCCGGTGGAGCTGGAGTTGGACCAGGTCGAGCCCGTCAAGCTCTGAGGGGAGACAATCCCGTTTTCTTTTGACGAATTTTAGGAGGTGCTCTTCGTGGCAGCGAAAAATAAGAAAATCACCGGCTATGTCAAGCTGCAGATCCCGGCAGGCAAGGCGACTCCCGCCCCTCCGGTCGGCCCGGCCCTGGGCCAGCACGGCGTGAACATTGCCGCGTTCACCAAGGAATTCAACGAGCGGACCAAGAAGGACGTGGGCCTGATTATCCCCGTCATCATCACGGTGTATGCCGACCGCTCCTACACCTTCGTCTGCAAGACCCCTCCCGCGGCGGTGCTGCTGAAGAAGGCCTGCAATCTGGAGACCGCTTCCGGCGTGCCCAACAAGAACAAGGTGGCCACCATCAGCAAGGACGAGCTGCGCAAGATCGCCGAGCTGAAGATGCCCGATCTGAACGCCGCCTCTGTCGAGGCTGCAATGTCCATGATCGCCGGCACCGCCCGCTCTATGGGCATCGTTGTCGGGGACTAAGGAGGTAAGACGCGATGAAGGGTAAGAAATATCAGGACAGCGCTAAGCTGATCGAAAAAGGCAATCTCTATGACGTGAGCGAGGCCATGGACCTGGTCGGCAAGACCTCCAAGGCCAAGTTTGACGAGACGGTGGAGGTCCACCTCCGCCTGGGCGTCGATGGCCGTCACGCGGACCAGCAGGTGCGCGGCGCCATCGTCCTGCCCAACGGCACCGGCAAGAGCGTGCGCGTGCTGGTCTTCGCCAAGGGCGAGCAGGCTGAGGCCGCCAAGGCCGCCGGCGCGGAGTATGTCGGCGAGATGGATCTGGTGGAGAAGATCCAGAAGGAGAACTGGTTTGACTTCGACGTGGTCATCGCCACTCCGGACATGATGCGCTTTGTCGGCCGTCTGGGCCGCGTGCTCGGCCCGAAGGGCCTGATGCCCTCCCCCAAGTCCGGCACCGTCACCCCCGACGCCGGCAAGGCCGTCGCCGAGGCGAAGGCCGGTAAGGTGGAGTACCGTCTGGACAAGACCAACATCATCCACTGCCCGATCGGCAAGGTCTCCTTCGGCCCCCAGAAGCTCAAGGAGAACTTCAACGCCCTCGTGGGCGCCGTCATCAAGGCCAAGCCCGCCGCCGCCAAGGGCCAGTATATTCGCTCCTGCACCGTCGCCTCCACCATGGGCCCGGGCATCCGCGTGAATCCTGCCCGCCTGGCGTAAGCCAACCGGCCGGAAAACGGAAAAAACAGGGGGGAGAAGCGGTTGACAATCCCCTTCTTCCCCTGTTATAATGTAAACCGCGTTCGAAGACAGCAGGTGCCTTGCGCCCAACGGGTCCGCCCCGCCTGCCGAGAGTGCATGGAAAATCGAATTTGGGTTTTTCTGTGTCCACTGTCCTCCTGTCTCTCGACGCGGAGGATTTTTTGTGTTGTGAGGTGAATGGAAACTATGCCTAGCGCAAGCGTTATGAACGAGAAGCAGGCCGTGGTCGCCGCTCTGAAGGAGCGCATCAGCAACGCCCAGGCCGGCGTGCTGGTGGACTACAAGGGCATCACCGTCGCGGAGGATACCGAGCTGCGCAGCGAGCTGCGCAAGAACGGCGTGGAGTACGGCGTTGTGAAGAACACGATGGTCCGCCGCGCCCTCGACAGCCTGAACATGGACGAGCTGGACAGCGTCCTGCACGGGACCACCTCTCTGGCCACCGCCACCGAGGACCCCATCATCCCGATCCGCCTCCTCTCCGAGGCCGCCAAGAAGATGGGTGACAGCAAGTTCCAGATCAAGGCCGCCTTCATGGAGGGTAAGGTCCTCTCTGAGGCCGAGATCGCCCAGCTGGCCACCCTGTCCTCCAAGAAGGACCTCTATGCCCAGCTGGTCGGTACCCTGATGGCCCCGATGGCCAACCTGGCCGCCGTCATGGCCGCCATCGCCGACAAGGACGGCGCGGCCGAGCCCGCCGCCGAGTAATCGACCCCCATTTCCGCGTATTTTCACAAAACACTCTTTAGGAGGTAACTGTCATGTCTGAGAAGATCACTGCGATTATTGAAGAGATCAAGGCCCTGTCCCTGCTCGAGGTCAAGGAGCTGACCGATGGTCTGAAGGAGACCTTCGGCGTCGAGGCCATCGCCATGGGCGCTCCCGCCGGCGGCGCTGCCGCGGCTGCTGAGCCCGTGGAGGAGAAGACCGAGTTCGACGTGGTCCTGACCGCGTTCGACGCCGCTTCCAAGATCAAGGTCATCAAGGCGGTCCGCGAGGCCACCGGTCTGGGCCTGGCCGAGGCGAAGAAGGCCGTCGAGGGCGCCCCCACCACCCTGAAGGAGGCCATGGCCAAGGACGAGGCCAACGCCCTGAAGGAGAAGCTCGAGGCCGCCGGCGGCAAGGTCGAGCTGAAGTAATCCGCGCGCAGCAGATCAAAATCCAGCGCATGAAAACACCCGCAAGCCTTGTGCCTGCGGGTGTTTTCAGAGTGTCAAAAAAGGTCTCACCGAGTTTGGCCCGCAGGGCCAAATAGGGTGCAATTCATTTTTGGCACGGGCATGTACCGGGCCGAAAATACTGATAGTCCCGAAAGTGTGCGGCTTTTTGGAACAAAAAGCCGTGCGCGTAGCGGGACTGCAAACTCCAAGCAAATGCTTGCATTTGCTTGGAAGGCTGTCAAAAACACTTTTTTGACAGCTTCAAACACCCGCAGGACTTGTGCCTGCGGGTGTTTCTGTCTAAGAGGCCGCAATTGCCGCCCCGGACAGGCCCGGGGTTGACAGCGCTGCGGCAGAAATGGCACAATAGAGACAAGGAGGGAGATCACATGGGACCTTTTGAGAACGTGAAGAAGAACTTCGGCTTTGGCTGCATGCGCCTGCCCATGCGGGACGGAGAGGTGGACACGGCGGAGTTTTCCAACATGGTGGACGTCTTTCTGGAGGCGGGTTTCCACTATTTTGATACCGCCCGGGGCTATTTGGACGGCAGGAGCGAGCGGGCGCTGCGTGAGTGCCTCACCAGCCGCTATCCCCGGGAGGCCTACATCCTCACCGACAAGCTGACCCACGGCTTTTTCCAGACCGAGGCGGACATCCGTCCCTTCTTTGAAAGCCAGCTGGAAGCCTGCGGGGTGGACTACTTCGACTTCTACCTGATGCACGCCCAGAACGCGAAATATTTCAGAGACTTCAAGGCCTGCCGGGCCTATGAGACGGCGTTTGACCTGAAGGCGGAGGGGAAGATCCGCCATGTGGGCATCTCCTTCCACGACCGCTCGGAGGTGCTGGAGCAGATCTTGACGGAATATCCCCAGATCGAGGCGGTGCAGATCCAGTTCAACTACGCCGACTATGAGGACCCGTCGGTGGAGAGCCGCAAGTGCTATGAGGTCTGCATCCGCCACGGCAAGCCCGTCATCGTCATGGAGCCGGTGAAGGGCGGCACGCTGGCTAACCTGCCTGCCGGGGGAAAGGCCATTCTGGACGCGCTGGGCGGCGGCTCCCCGGCAAGCTATGCGATCCGCTTCGCCGCCGGCTTCCCCGGCATCGCCATGGTCCTCTCCGGCATGAGCAATATGGAGCAGATGGAGGAGAACATCGGCTTTATGCGGGACTTCCGGCCCCTCGGCGAGAGGGAGCTGGAGGCGCTCGGCAGGGTGCGGGACCTCTTCCACGCCAGACACCTGATCGGCTGCACCGCCTGCCGCTACTGCGTGGCGGGCTGCCCGAAGCACATCCTCATCCCGGAGCTGTTCGGCGACAGGAACGCCAAGCAGGCCTATCAGGACTGGAACAGCGACTGGTACTATAAGGTCCACACCCAGAAAAACGGGAAGGCCTCTGACTGCGTCAAGTGCGGCAAGTGCGAGCAGGTCTGCCCCCAGCACCTGCCCATCCGGGCCCTGCTGGAGCAGGTGGCGGAGACCTTTGAGAAGAAAGAGGAGACGAACTGACGTTGACTTTGGCAAACAGACTGGGCCCGGCCTTCCGGGCCGCCTTTCCCAAGACCATCCCCATCTTTGCCGGGTTCTGGTTTCTGGGGCTGACCTACGGCATTTACATGCACACGGCGGGGTTTCCCTTCTGGTACCCCATGCTGATGAGTTTGACCATCTTCGCCGGTTCGGCGGAGTTCGTGGCGGTGAATCTGCTGCTGGGGGCCTTTGACCCTTTGCAGGCCTTCGCCATGACGCTGATGATCAACGCCCGGCACCTGTTCTACGGCATCTCCATGCTGGACAAGTACCGGGGGACAGGGTGGAAGAAGTTCTACCTCATCTTCGGTATGTGCGATGAGAGCTTTTCCATCAACTACACGGCGGAAATTCCGGAGAACGTGGACCGGGACTGGTTCATGTTCTTCGTCACCCTGCTCAACCACCTGTACTGGTTCACCGGGGCCACCCTGGGCGGCATATTCGGCTCCCTCATCCAGTTTAACACGGAGGGGCTGGACTTTGTCATGACCGCCATGTTCGTGGTGATCTTCCTGGAGCAGTGGCTCAAGGAAAAGCGGCACACCAGCGCCCTGCTGGGCCTGGGGCTCTCCCTGCTCTGCCTGCTGGCCTTCGGGGCGGAGAACTTTATCATCCCCGCCATGCTGGCCATTCTGGGGGTCCTCACCCTCCTGCGCGCCCCGCTGGAGAAGGGGGTGGATACGCCATGACCCTCGCTCAGCAGATCGTGACCATCGCCCTCGTCGTGCTGGGGACCATGCTCACCCGGTTCCTGCCCTTCCTGCTCTTTCCGGCGGGGCGGCCCACGCCGAAATACATCCAATATCTCGGCAAGGTCCTCCCCCCGGCGGTGTTTGGACTGCTGGTGGTCTATTGCCTGCGGAATGTCAGCCTCCTGACGGGGAGCCACGCCCTCCCGGAGCTGATTTCCATCGCGCTGGTCATCGCCCTGCACTGCTGGAAGCGGCAGATGCTCCTCTCCATCGCCGGCGGGACGGTGTGCTATATGCTTCTGGTGCAATTTGTCTTCTGAGGAAGGCAGACCCCCGGCCCGGCGGAACGGTCCGGCCCCTCATGAGAGGTACAAAACGCCCGAAAGCGTCCACAGGCACAGGTCCTGCGGGTCCCTTCGGGGCGGAGGAGAACATAAAACCCGGCGGGACGCCTCTCAGGGCCTCCCGCCGGGTTTGTCGTATGGAGATTTGAGTGGGTGGATGCGCTGCGCGCCCTCACGCCCGCTTGCGCTCTCTGCTGCGGCGGCGGTGACGGCGGTGCTTGCGCGGGAGCTTCTGCACCTCCACCGTCTCCCCGCCCAGACGGCAGAGCCGGTAGAGCTCGCGGGGAAAGTCCGCCTCGGAGTAGACCAGCAGCTCCCCGGAGACGCCCCCCTCCGCCTGCGGCAGGAGGTGGAGGACGCTGTAGTAGCGCCCGTGCTCGGCGCAGCGGCTCTGACTGACGCAGCGCGGGCCGAGGCGGTACCAGCTGCCGTTGCACAGCTCGTTGCCGCACTCCGGGCAGGGGATCAGCCGGGCGCTACGGCTGTGCAGGCAGGCGTTGTCGTCCTCAAACGGGCCGCTGCGCCGCCGGAGCACCGGAGGGGCCTCCAGCGTCTCCAGGGCGGCATGGGCCTCGGCGGCCGCCTCCTGCTGCTGGCGCAGGCGGAGGGCTTCCTGCGCCGCGTCCAGCTCCGCCTCGCTCGGGAGCGCGCCAAAGCGCCGGATCAGCTCAGCGCCGATCCGGGCGGTGTAGAGCGCGTCATTGCCCGCGTCGTGGTAGGTCAGCGAGCCGTCCAGCCCGAGCGCGGCGACCGCCGCC
The DNA here is from genome assembly GCA_949283375.1 of uncultured Eubacteriales bacterium. Taxonomy (GTDB): domain Bacteria; phylum Bacillota; class Clostridia; order Oscillospirales; family Oscillospiraceae; genus Onthomonas. The sequence goes on from CASDSM010000020.1 coordinate 13,386, forward strand.
TCCAGCGAGGTCTGGCGGCTGGTCTCGAGCACGAGCAGGTCAAAGGCCCGCTGGAGGTCGTAGATCTCAATGTCAAGGTATTCCTCCATGCCGTACCAGCACAGGTTGGTGTCCAGCACACGCGCATCGCAGGTCCCCCAGGTGAAGAAGACGGGGTCCGGTCCGCACCAGCGGAAGAACTCCGGGATCACCTCCCGGAAGGACCCGGCCCGCTTGAGCTGGGACTGGTGGAGAGGGAGGAATTTTTTCACCTGATGGTGGAGCCTCTTATGAATAGACGGCCGCACATAGGCGGAGAAGGATGTACCCGGGTCGTCCCAGGTCTCCAGGCGGTGGGCGCCGATCTGGATGATCTCGTCTATTTTTTCTGCCTCATTGCGAGGATAACCCTGGTTCCATTCCAGGTCAAAAAAAACATAACTCATGTGCAACATTTTACACCGGTTTTCCCGCCCTGTCAATTCTGCCCGAACGGAAAGAGTGGTGGAAAATTTCACCGGCGGCGCGCGGGTGCTTGTCAATGCCGCCGGTGTGTGGTAAACTGAAGTGATTTTGGAATGATGGGGAGTTATTTGGATGGAAATCAACGGAATCGAGCGGGATGAGACGCTGCGCTACGATCAACTCGACCTCTCCGAGGCGATCCGGAAGGCCCTGGCGAAGAAGGGCTATGAGCAGGCGACGCCGGTGCAGGCGGGCGCCATCCCCTTCCTGATGGACTGGAAGGACGTGGTGGCAAAGGCCCCCACCGGCACGGGCAAGACCTTCGCCTTCGGCATCCCGATTTTGGAGCACATCGACCCTGCACTGGAGCCGGTGCAGGCCCTCATCCTCGCGCCGACGCGGGAACTGGCGATCCAGATCCGGGACGAGCTGCAGGAGCTGTGCGCCTTTCTGCCCGGCGTGCGGGTGGTCTGCCTCTATGGCGGCCAGCCCATCGAGAAGCAGACGAAGCAGCTCAAGAACCGCCCGCAGATCGTGGTGGCCACCCCGGGCCGCCTGATGGACCACTGCAAGCGGCGCAATCTGAAGCTCGACGGGGTGCAGACCGTCATCCTGGACGAGGCGGACCGGATGCTGGACATGGGCTTCATCGACGACGTGACCAAAATTCTCGATATGATGCCCCAGCGGCGCAACCTCGGCCTCTTCTCCGCGACGATCAGCCGCGAGGTGATGGATATCTCCTGGGTCTATCAGCGCGACCCGGCGGAGATCACCGTCCGCCCCGTCGCCGAGGACCGGCCGGATATCCAGCAGTACCGCATTATGCTCACCGACCGCAGCCAGAAGCTGGACACCCTCCTCGGCCTGCTCCACGGCGGCGGCTATGAGCGGGCGATCGCCTTCTGCAACACCAAGAGCATGACCGACCGCCTGGCCGCCCTGCTCGCCCAGAACGGCGTCTCCTGTCAGCCCATCCACGGCGACATCCAGCAGAAGCAGCGGGAGAAGACCCTCGGGGACTTCCGCCGCGGCAAGCTCAACGTGCTGGTGGCCACCGACGTGGCCGCGCGTGGACTGGACATCGACGATGTGGACGTGGTCTTCAACTACGACGTGCCCGACGAGCACGAGTACTATATCCACCGCATCGGCCGCACCGGGCGGGCGAAGAAGCACGGCGTGAGCTATACCTTTGTCGCCACGGTGACGGAGGAGATCAAGCTCGACGAGATCATCCGCAGCCAGCGCTATGAGGTCCAGACCCTCCGCTATGACGAGGACGGCTGCCTGATGCTCACGGAGAAATAAGAGCAGGTACTTCACCTGTCCTGTCAAAAGAACATGCGGCGCGTTGCAGGATCCAACTTCTGCAACGCGCCGCACTTGTGTCTGTGATGGCAGTCCGGGACTCAGCGGCCAAAGCCGCCGCCGCGTCCGCCGCCGCCAAAGCCGCCCCCGCGGCTGCCGCCGCCGAAGGAGCCGCCCCGGCTGCCGCCAAAGCCGCCG
>CASDSM010000021.1 GCA_949283375.1 uncultured Eubacteriales bacterium
CTCCAGCCGCCCGGCGGCGGGCATCGGCCCGTGATAGGTGATCATCCGGCAGCGGCGCTGGATGGCCAGATGGAGGGCGGTGATATCGCTGTAGCCGATCAGCGGCTTGGGATGGGCGGCGATGACTTCATAGTGCAGCAGGGGCAGCAGCTCCGCCGCCCCATATCCCCCGCGGGCGCACCAGACCGCCCGCACCTCCGGGCTGGCAAAGGCCGCCTCCAGCTCCCGCGCGCGGCGCGCGGCGGGGCCTGCGCGCCAGTCTGATGGCGGGGCGTTGAGGCTCTCCCCCGGCCGGGGACGAAAGCCCAGCCACTCCAGCGCGCGCACCGCCCGGCGCGCCTCCTCCTTGGTGACCGGGGAGGCGGGCGCCGTCAGCGCCACGGCGTCTCCCCGCCGGCAGGGCTGGGGCAGGCGCATGCTCAGCCTCCCAGATAGTCGAGCACGATCTGCGCGTGCAGGGCCGCCGCCACCGGCAGCGCCCGCTCCGAGATCTGGAACTGCGGGCTGTGGTCCGGCCAGCGCACCGGCCAGTCCGGGTCCGCCGTGCCGAGCTGATAGTAGCAGCCGGGCACATGGTGGCTGAAATAGCCAAAGTCGTCCGTCCCCATGGACGGGCGGTGGCCGAGCAGGACGTGGTCCTCTCCCAGCACTTTAGCCGCGCTGCGGCGGACCAGACGGGTCATCGCGCCGTGGTTGATGATGCCGGGGTAGCTCTCCTCGATCCCGATCTCCGCCTCCACCCCCATCGCTGCGGCGACGGAGGAGACCACCGCGCGGAAGCGTGCCTGGATCTCCTCCCGCATCGGACCGCCCAGGGTGCGGATGATGCCGGTGAGCTTTGCCTCCGCCGCCAGCACATTGGCCGCCGTGCCGCTGTGGAAGGTGCCCACCGAGATGACTACCGGCTCAGTCGGGGAGGTCTGGCGGCTGACGATGGTCTGGATCGCATTGATGATCTGCGCGCCGGCGACGATGACGTCGTTGCCCTCCTCCGGCCGCGCCCCGTGCGCCCCGCGTCCGCGCAGGGTGATGCGGAAGGGGTTGGAGGCGGCGCAGATGCGCCCCTCCATCACGCTCACGGTTCCCACCGGGAGCTGGCTGTCACAGTGCAGGGCGAAGACGGCGTCCACCTGCGGGTTTTCCATGCAGCCGGCGGCGATCATCGCCTCCGCGCCGCCGTCTCCCTCCTCGTCCGGCTGGAAGAAGAACTTGACTGCGCCGGGCAGCTCTTCCCGGTGCCCGGCCAGGATCTGGGCCGCGCCGAGCAGGGCGGCGATGTGAAAGTCGTGCCCGCAGGCGTGCATCACCCCCGGCGTCTGCGACGCCCAGGGCAGACCGGTCTCCTCCGTGATGGGCAGGGCGTCCAGCTCGGAGCGGATGGCCACCGTCCTGCCCGGACGGCCGCCGGAGAGCAGGCCGATCAGGCCGGTGCCGTCCACGCGGACGGTCTCGATGCCGAGGGCGTGCAGCCGCCGCTCGACGAGGACGGAGGTCTGCATCTCCTCCCGGCCCAGCTCAGGGTTCTGATGGATGATGCGGTACAGGTCGGTCATCCGCCCGCCGAGGGCGTCCGCCTCCCGCTTGAGCGCGTCACAGGAAATCCCCATTTCTCAACACCTCGTCATATCTTCCCCCCGGCGGCCGGGGCGCGCCGGGAAGGTCCCGTTTTTCTCTCATTGCCACTATTTTATCACGCCTGCCGCAGACCCTTCAAGCCTCCGGCGGGGGAGACGGCAAATTTTCCCGGCATTTCTCATTTTTCCCTTTTCCCCCGCCTCTGCCTGTGCTATAATGACGCGGGTTCAGGCCCGCTCCGCTCCGGGGCGGCCTGCGCCGGTATCTCTCCCCAGAAAGAGGAGGTTCTGCCATGCTTCTGATTTTCAGCAAAATGCTCACCATCGCCGTGCTCCTCGCCGCCGGCGTGCTCATCTACCGCTGCGGCCTCGTGCAAAAGGACGGCAGCCGGGAGATCTCCGCCCTCATCGTCAACGTCTGCAACCCCGTCCTGCTCGTGAGCAGCGCCCTGACGGACGACACCGAGCTCACCCCCGCCTACCTCGGCAAGACGCTGCTGATCTGCGCGCTGATCTACGCGGTCCTCATCGCCGCCGGAGAGCTCCTGCCCCGCCTGCTGCGCATCGAGCGCCGGGAGCGGCCCTTCTATTGTATGCTCACCCTGTTCGGAAATGTCGGCTTCATCGGCCTGCCGGTGAGCCTGTCCATCTTCGGACCGGAATCGACGCTCTACGTCGTGCTCTTCAATATCCTCTACAGCCTCATCTTCTACAGCTACGGGCTGTTCGTCATGTCCCGCGCCGGAGAGCAGCCCATCCCCTTCCGCCCCAGCTCCTTCCTGAATCCGGGGATGGCCGCCTGTCTGATCTCTCTGGCGGTCTACTTCTTCCGCTTCTCCCTGCCGGAATTTCTCAGCGACTCGCTGGTCTATATCAGCAACTGCACCACCTTCCTGGCGATGCTGGTGCTCGGCGTCAGCCTGGCCACCTGCGACTTGCGGCGGGTGCTCGCCCGGCCGAAGATGTACCTCTTCTTCCTGCTGCGGATGCTGGCCCTCCCCATCGCGTTTGCTCCGGTGCTCCCCCTGTTGGGCGGGGATGCGATGATGATCTCCACCCTCCTGCTCCTGCTGGCCATGCCGGCGGGCAACCTCCCCATCATGCTCGCCAGCGAGCACGGCATGGAGACGGACACCCTCACCAGCGGCGTCATCATCTCCACGCTGATGTGCCTGTTCGTCATCCCGCTGGTGTCCAACTTCTTCCCCGCCTGAGGCGGCGGAAAGCCGGAAAACCAGAAGCGGTCCGCAGCCCGATTTGCAGGGCCGCGGACCGCTTTTTCGGTTCAGTCGAAGACGCCGTCCAGAAAGGCCTGCCAGGCGTCCTCGTGCTCGGCAAAGTACATCGGGCAGAGCTTGCCGGTCACGTCGTAGTGCCGCAGGACCTCCTCCCGGCCAAGATGGTAGTAATCTGCCAGAAACGCGGTGAGCCTGGTCAGCGCCTCGTAGGTCGCGCCGGTGAACTGCCCCGTCTCGTCCGGGTGGCAGCACTCGATGGAGATGGTGTCCGCGTTGCGCTCATTGGAGCAGTAGGCGATCTCGTCCAGGGGGACGCACTGGATGACCTCCCCCTCCAGGCCGATGACAAAGTGGCTGCTCGCATGGGTCTCTCCCGTCTCCGCCAGACCGGCAAAGTAGTCGTGGTTGTTCTGGGCGGTGGTGCCGGGATTTCCGACATAGTGGACGACGATGCCGTTCACCTCGTCCAGGGCGATGCCGGGGCGGGAGTATTCGTTGAGCGGGATGAGGTCCACCGTCACCCAGTCCGGCAGCTCCGGCGGCTCGGTCGGGCGGAAGATCCCTCCGATGGAGATGGGCAATCCGCCCGCCTCGCCGCGCGGCAGAAGCCAGCCCACCCCCACGCCGAGGCAGAAGGCGAGCAGGACGGGCAGCAGCCTCCCGCGCCGTCTCCTGCGGCTCGCCGGCGGACGGTCCTCCGTCCAGTCCTCCCGCCGGAGCTCTCTGTTCTCCCGTTCGCGCACGCGCGGCATAATGCATCGCCTCCTGCTGTGATTATAGCACATCCGGCGGGATCTGGCAAAATCCGCCCGTTTTCGTCCATGTGACGGAAAGCGGGGCGGTGAGTGGATGATAATTCAAAAATCTGCCCATATTTCCGAAACTGCGGCAAAAACCTTGCAAAGAAAAAACCGCCGCTGTATAATAAATCAAATCGACGGACTCCGTCGAAAATGAAATTCATGTTCGGGAGTGAGAGAATATGAAAAAGCTGCTTGCAATCCTGCTGGCCCTGTCTCTCTGCCTCAGCCTGCTGACCGCCTGCGGCGGCGGCACCGGCGAGCAGGGCGGTTCCTCTGACACCACTGGCGACACTGCCGGCGACGCCGCGGACGCGACTGTGGATGAGACCACGGACGGCGGCGATGAGGCCGAGGCCGCCGGGGACGAGGGCGAAACTGCGTCCGGCGAGAGCGCCGGCTTCACCACCGTCACCGAGGGCAAGCTGACCATGTCCACCAACGCCGCCTTTCCTCCGTATGAGATGACCACCGACGACGGCGGCTTCGAGGGCATTGACGTGGAGGTGGCCGCTGCCATCGCTGAGAAGCTCGGCCTCGAGCTCGAGGTCCTCGATATGGGCTTCTCCGCTGCGCTCACTGCCGTCCAGGAGGGCCAGAGCGACATTGCCATGGCCGGCATCACTGTGACTGAGGAGCGCGAGCAGGTGATGGACTTCTCCGAGAGCTATGCCACCGGCGTGCAGTCGGTCATCGTGAAGGAGGACTCCGCCATCCAGAGCATCGACGATCTGGCCAACGCAGACATGATCGGCTGCCAGGCGGACACCACCGGCTATATCTATGCCTCTGACACCCCGGAGAACGGCGGCTATGGCGAGGACCATGTCACCGCCTATGAGAACGGCGCTCTGGCCGTCATGGCGCTGGTGAACGGTCAGGTGGACGCCGTCATCATCGACAACGCGCCCGCTCAGGCCTATGTCGAGCAGACCGAGGGCCTGCGCATCCTGGATACCCCCTGGGTGACGGAGAACTATGCCATCGCTGTGGCCAAGGGCAACACTGAACTGCTCGATGCGATCAACGCCGCCATGGCGGAGCTGCAGGAGGACGGCACCTTCCAGGCGATCGTGGACAAGTACATCACCGCTGACTGACCGTTCGGACCAAAAGGGCGACTTTTCACAAGCCGCCCTTTTTTCCATTTCCAAGAAGGAGGGTCTCTATGTTCCAATCTCTGATCGACTGGTTAGACTCCATCGGGTCGCGGTTTTACGTCGCCTTTTTAGAGGCGGACCGCTGGCAGCTCTACCTGCAGGGCCTTGCCGCCACGCTGGAGATGACGGTGATCGCTCTGATCGCCGGAACCATTCTGGGTCTGCTGGTCGCGGTGGTACGCACCGCCCATGACCAGCAGATGCCCGGCCGGCGGAGGAATCCCGTGCTGGGTGCGCTCAACCTCCTCTGCAAGGTCTACACCACAGTGATCCGCGGCACCCCGATGATGGTGCAGATGCTCATCTGGGGCTTCGTCATCTTCTCCTCCAGCCGCAACAAGATCCTGGTGGGCATCATTGGCCTGAGCGTCAACTCCGGGGCGTATATGGCTGAGATCGTCCGCGGCGGCCTGATGGGGGTGGACATTGGCCAGAGCGAGGCGGGCCGTTCCCTTGGCCTGGGCTATCTGGACACGATGCGCTTCATCGTCATTCCGCAGGCGTTCAAGAATATCCTCCCCTCCCTGGGCAATGAGTTCATCACCCTGTTCAAGGACACCTCGCTGGTCAACGCCATCGGCGCGGCGGAGCTGACCTACTATGCCAACCGCGTCGGCGGACGGACCTATGACTACATGCCCCCCCTCATCGGCATCGCGCTGATGTATCTGGCCCTGGTCATCGTCTTCACCTGGCTCCAGGGCAAACTGGAAAGGAGGCTGCGCGCCAGTGATCGTCGTTAAAGATCTCTCCAAGCAGTTTGGAGACAACAAGGTGCTCCGGAACATCAACGAGCACATCCTTCCGGGGGAGAAGGTGGTCATCATCGGGCCATCCGGCTCGGGCAAGAGCACCTTTCTGCGCTGCCTGAATCTGCTGGAGAACCCCACCGGCGGCGCCATCTATTTCCAGGGGACGGAGATCACCGCTCCTAAGACGGACATCAACAAGATCCGCCAGCAGATGGGGATGGTGTTCCAGCACTTCAATCTGTTTGCCAACATGACCATCCGCAAAAACATCACCCTCGCCCCGGTGCGCACCCGGCTGATGAGCCAGGAGGAGGCGGACGAGACCGCCACCGCCCTGCTGCGCCGGGTGGGTCTCGCGGACAAGGCGGACGCCTATCCCGCGCAGCTCTCCGGCGGCCAGAAGCAGCGCATCGCCATCGTGCGCGCTCTGGCGATGAAGCCGAAGGTGATGCTCTTTGACGAGCCCACCTCCGCCCTCGACCCGGAGATGGTGGGCGAGGTGCTCGAGGTGATGAAGGAGCTGGCGGACGAGGGGATGACCATGGTGGTCGTCACCCACGAGATGGGCTTTGCCCGCGAGGTCGCCACCCGCGTGCTCTTCATGGACGGCGGCAATATCATCGAGCAGGGCCCGCCGCAGGAGATCTTCAGCCACCCGAAGGAGCAGCGGACCATCTCCTTCCTCTCCAAGGTCCTCTGATGCGATTCATTTGACTGGATCAGATATGCGCCGAAAAGGCTCAATTTCTGAATTTTAACATCATAAAACGGACAAAACGCCGGACGGGATAATGCATTCCCGCCCGGCGTTTTTATTTCGGTCAGTCCTTCGTCATCCTGACCACGGCCTTGACGATGTTGGCCTTGTCGGCCACGCTCTGGTCCATCGCGTTCTGCAGGTCGTCAAAGTCGAAGAAGTGGGTCGCCAGCGCCTTCAGGTTGACCTTTCCGGCGGCCACCGCGTCGATCGCCATCGGGTAGATGTGGCGGTAACGGAAGATGGTCTTGATCGTCAGCTCCTTGTCCAGCGCCATATTCATCGGCAGGCTGGTCTCGGCGTTCTTGCTGTAGCCCACCATCACGATGGTGGAACCCTTCTTGGCCATCTGGATCGCCTGACGGGCGGTGATTTCGGCGCCCGCCGTCTCAATGGCGAGGTCGATCCCCGCCCCGCCGGTGAGCTCCATCACCCGGGCGACGGCGTCCGTCTCCATGCTGTTGATCACCCCGTCCGCGCCCAACTCGAGGGCCTTGTCCAGGCGCTTTTGCATGATGTCAACCACATAGACGCGGGAGACCCCCATCGCCTTGAGCGCCATCATGGACGCCAGGCCGATGCAGCCGGCGCCCATCACCACGGCGGTCTGGCCGAGGTGCGCGCCGCCCTGGTTGGCCGCGTGGAAGCCGACGGCCAGCGGCTCGATGAGCGCGCCCTCCAGCGTGCTCACGTTGTCCGGCAGCTTGAAACAGAGGTCCTCCACATGGGCGACATACTCCTGGAACACCCCGCCCACCGGCGGAGTGGCGAAAAAGATGACGTCGGGGCAGAGGTTGTAGCGCCCCGTCCGGCAGAACTCGCAGTGGCCGCAGGTCTTGCCCGGCTCGAGGGCGACACGGTCGCCCACCTTCAGGTGCTTGACGTTCTTGCCCACCCCGACGACGGTGCCGCCCGGCTCATGCCCGAGGACGAAGGGGAACTGGACGATGAAGTTGCCGATCGCGCCCGTCTCATAGTAGTGCAGGTCGCTGCCGCAGATGCCGACGTATTCCAGCCGGACGAGCACCTCGTCGTCCTTGGGGGTGGGGATGTCCCGCTCGGTGTACTCGATCTTGCCGACCTCAGTCATCAGGGCGACCTTCATTTTGCCTTCCATGCCTGTAGATACCTCCTGTTGATCGTAAAAGTGTGTCTGTTACAGATATGCGTCCAGCGTCGCGCGCACCGCGCCCGGCCCGGCGAGCATCCGGCAGAACATCTCCTCGATCCTGCCGGCCAGACCCGCCGCGACGAGGTCGGTCCCGAAGACGTTGGGGTTGGAGAGGATGGGGCGCAGCTGGCCGTCATAGCGCTCTGGCGCGCCGAAGGTCACGCTTGCGAGCTGCTCCTGGAGCTGGGCGAGCATCGGGTCGCTGCTGCACGTCATCGGCTGGCCGTTGTCGTCCACGGCGAGCAGATAGCGCATCCAGCCGGCGATCGCCAACGGGATATAGGTCAGGTCCTTCACATCCAGCGCAGGGCTGGCGAGATAGCTCTTGATGGTCTCGCCGAAGCGGATGCCCACCTTCTGGCTCGTGTCGGTGGCGATGCGCTGCGGGGTGTCCGGCATGAAGGGGTTGGGCAGGCGCTGGTCGATCACCTCGTGGATAAAGTCCATCGGGCGGATGATCTTCGGGTCGGTGACCACCGGCATCCCCTCGTCGTAGCCGATGTGCTCCACCAGCGCTTTGAGGGAGCCGTCGCGCATCTCCGCGGCGATGGTGTCATAGCCGAGCAGGCAGCCGTAGACCGCCAGAGCGGTGTGCAGCGGGTTGAGGCAGGTGGTCACCTTCATCCGCTCGGTGTTATTGACGGTGTCGCGGTCGGTCATATACACCCCCGCCTTCTCCAGCGGCGGGCGGCCGTTGGGGAAGCGGTCCTCCACCACCAGGTACTGCGGGGCCTCTGCGTTGACGAAGGGGGCGATGTAGGTGTTCCGGCTGGTGATGATGGGGTCCATCTCCTCCAGGCCGAGGGCCTGCAGGGCCTCGAGCACGACGGGCGCGGGGCGCGGGGTGATCTTATCGATCATGGACCAGGGGAAGGAGACCTGCTGCTCATCGGACAGCCAGCGGACGAACTCCGCCGGGACAAAGCCCGCCTCCTGCCACTTGCCCGCCACCGTCAGCACGCTGGCCCTGAGCTTCTCGCCGTTGTGGGAGCAGTTGTCCATGCTGCACATCGCAATGGGTGCAGCCCCGGCCTGATAGCGCGCAAAGAGCAGGGCGGTGACCATACTCATCGCGTGGCTGCACTGCTGCGGGCCGCGGTCGAAGTCGGCCTGCACGAAGGGGAAGAACTCCCCCTTCAGATTGGTGAGGGCGTACCCCTTCTCTGTGATGGTGAACGAGACCATCTGGAGGGAGGGGTTGCGGAAGATCTCCGCCAGCCGCCCCATGTCCGCCGCGTCCGACGGGTCGGCGCACAGCCCCTCGGCCACGCCGGCGACGATCTCCTTCTCCATCCGCCCGTCCGGCATCAGGCTGACGAGGAGGGTCAGGTTGTCGTACGGGCGGTAGATCTTGCGGATGATGTCATAGTCAAAGGTGTCGGCGGCGACGATCCCCTTGTCCGACAGGCCCTGCTCGAGCAGGTTCTGCTGCAGCCGGGCGATGAAGCCGCGGAAGATATTACCCGCGCCGAAGTGGACCCAGACCGGGGCCTCGCGGGTGGCGCGGACCATGGCGGGAAGGTCAAACTGCGGCAGCCGGACCTCCGCCTGAGACCAGAACTCTGTCTGGCTGAGGGATGGGACGTTGAGTTTCATGACAAGCACCTCCTGAATCGGGCTGTCCAGGCACGTTTGCGACAGCCGTTTGGGCAAATACGGTCCTCTGGCCCGGGCATCCAGCTGCCCGGAGCGCCGGGTAGAGCCAGGCCGCAGATGAACACACTGCGGTCTGTGCGTGCGGTTCTGTCATGAAGCTATCACACTTTTTTGGAAAAATCAACTGAAATAGTGCTGAATTGACGGATAAAAAACGGGAAAAGCTTTTGGTTTCGCTGGTTTTCGTGAACTTTTTCACGGCAAACACACGGCAAAAAACGGGAAAAGAATTGCTTTTCTACATGATACGCTAAAATTGCTTTTCTGAAATAGTGCGATATATACAAAACAGCTAAGTTTTTCTCGAAATAAAGGGGGATAACACCACAAAATGGAGGGGTTTAGCGGAAAAAACGGGCTGCAACTGGCAAAAAAGGCAAAGAGAGGACGTCAAAAGAGGTTTGAGGTTGGCAATAATTGAGTAACTGCATAGCAAGAAATGATAAGCAAAAAGAGCTGAACAGGAAGTATAATTGACTTACTGAACGGACTTTCCAAAAGGAGGGCATGCCCTCCCGGCGGGGAAGGGAGGACGTGCCATGCCACTCGGACCGATCGCGCCGAAGGACCCGGCGGAAAAGCGCAGCGGCTTTTACCTCTTTCTGGACAAGGAGGTGGGCGGCGTCCCGCAGGACGACGGGGCGAACCGCCATGTGATCTTTCTCGACAACGGGCGGATCGGCACCTTTGCCCGGATGGTGGGCGGCGTGGAGGACGGGGAGCTGCTTGCCCTGCTTGAGACGGCGGAGGGCTTCCGCCGACTGGTGCACAGCATCGCCGTCTCTGCCACCGCGGCAGACCGGGAGATGGAGCTGTCCATGACGCTGCGCTGCTACGGGCCGGACGGCCCCTTTGGCGGCAGCGAGCACACCTTCCGCCTGCGCGCGGACGGGGCAGAGCGGGTGATCCGCCTGTCAGAGCTGGACTGGCTTCCTGCAGACCGCATCCTGGGCCAGTTCGCCTTTGAACTGCCGGGGGCGTCGGACCGCGCGTCGGTGACGCTCAAGTGCTGCCTCAACGACGGCTATGAGGTCCCGGAGCGGGAGGTGGACCCTCCCGTGGACTACGACAGCCCGGTCTACCGGGAGATGATCGCCCGGTCCCTCCTCTCGACGGGGAATAACTTCCGCGTGCAGCGGGTGCTGCGGCGGATGCGCGCCGGGGAGGAGGTCACCGTCGCCTTCCTCGGCGGGTCCATCACCCAGGGGGCGGGGGCGGTGCCGGGGCAGGAGAACTGCTATGCCCGGCTGACCTTCGAGGGCCTGCGTACGCGCTACGGCGCGGACGGCGGGCGGCACATGCACTACATCAAGGCCGGCGTCGGCGGCACCCCGTCTGAGCTCGGCATGATCCGCTATGAGCGGGATATCAACCGCGGCGGCGCGGCCGCCCCCGACCTGGTGGTGGTGGAGTTCGCCGTGAACGACTCCGCCGACGAGACGGAGGGCGTGTGCTACGAGAGTCTGGTGCGCAAGATCTGGCGCCAGCCGAATGAGCCGGCGGTCCTTCTGCTCTTTGCCGTCTTCTCCGACGACTGGAACCTGCGTGACCGGCTGGCCCCCATCGCCTGGCGGCACGAGCTGCCGGCGGCGGACGTGCGCGACGCGGTCTCGCCGCAGTTCCCCTGCCGCCCGGGCGAGGGGCTGGTGATGACCAAGCGGCAGTTTTTCTATGACATCTACCACCCCTCCAACCACGGCCACCGCGTGATGGCGGACTGCCTGCTCTACCTGATCGACCGGCTGGACCGGCAGGCGCCCGCCCCCGCGCCGCTGCGAGAGCATCCGCCGGTCTATGGGGATGAGTTCGCCGCCGTCCGCCTGCTCGACCGCGAGACCCCATGCCCCGGCGCGGAGGTGGACCCGGGCGCCTTCACCCTCGTGGATGAGGACCTCCAGTCCGTCCCGCTCGACGCCGCGGCGGTCAACACCCCGCAGTTTCCCCACAACTGGAAGAAGGGAACGGGAGACGCCCCCTTCCGGCTCACGCTGGAGTGCTCGCGCCTGCTGCTGGTCTTCAAGGACGCGGCGGACCCCGCCTTTGGCCCCGCCCGCGTCTGGGTGGACGGGGAGCTGGTCCGGCTCTTTGACCCGCGCGAGGCGGGCTGGACGCACTGCCACGCGGCCATCCTCTTTTCCAGGCGGGAGCGCGCGCGCCACACGGTGGAGATCCGGATGGACGATGGCGCGCAGGACAAGACCTTTACCATCCTCGGCTTTGCCTATGTGCCCTGAGGCCGGGGAGACACGAGACAGACCGGGCGGCCGGACCGCCCGGAATATGGGAGGACACAGATGAAGGAACTGGTACGAAACGAGGCGCTGCTGGACACCTACCGCCAGAGGGCGCGCGCGCTGGTGGAGCAGATGACCCTGAAGGAGAAGGTCAGCCAGATGGTCCACGCCGCCGCCGCCATCGAGCGGCTGGGCATCCCCTCCTACAACTGGTGGAACGAGGGCCTGCACGGCGTCGCCCGCGCCGGCATCGCCACCATCTTCCCGCAGGCGATCGCCCTGGCCGCCTCCTTTGACGGGGACCTGCTCGAGCGGGTGGGGGACGCCGTGGCCACTGAGGGGCGCGGCAAATTCAACATGCAGCAGCAGTACGGCGACCACGACATCTACAAGGGGCTCACCTTCTGGGCGCCCAATGTAAACATCTTCCGCGACCCGCGCTGGGGCCGGGGACATGAGACCTACGGCGAGGACCCCTGCCTCACCGCCCGGCTGGGCGTGCGCTTTGTCGAGGGCCTGCAGGGCCACGACGGGAAGTATCTCAAGACCGCCGCCTGCGCCAAGCACTACGCCGTCCACTCCGGCCCGGAGGACGTGCGCCACAGCTTCAACGCCATCGCCACGGCGCAGGACATGTGGGAGACCTATCTGCCCGCCTTCCGCGCCCTGGTGCAGGAGGCGAAGGTGGAGTCGGTCATGGGGGCCTATAACCGCACGAACGGCGAGCCGTGCAACGGCAGCAAGACCCTCCTGCAGGAGATCCTGCGCGGCAAGTGGGGCTTTGAGGGCCATGTCGTCTCCGACTGCTGGGCGATCAGGGACTTCTATCAGGGCCATCTGGTCACCTCCGGCCCGGAGGAGTCGGTGGCGCTGGCGGTGAACAGCGGCTGCGACCTCAACTGCGGCGAGCTCTTCCTCTATCTGGAGCAGGCGGTGCAGGACGGACTGGTGACAGAGGAGGCCATCACCGAGGCGGTCACCCGCCTCTTCACCACCCGGATGAAGCTCGGCCTCTTTGACGATGACCCGGACCATCCCTACAACCAGATCAGCTACCGCGAGGTGGACTCTCCCGAGATGCGCCGCCTCAACCGCGAGGCGGCAGAGCGCTGCGTCGTCCTGCTCAAGAACGAGGGCGGCCTCCTCCCGCTGGACAAGCGCAAGCTCAAGACGGTCGGCGTCATCGGCCCGAACGCGGACAACCGCCGCGCCCTGGTCGGCAACTATGAGGGCACCGCCTCCCGCTACGCCACCATCCTGGAGGGCATTCAGGACTATCTGGGCGACGAGGTGCGCGTGCTTTCCTCGGAGGGCTGCCCGCTCTACCGCAACCGCTATCAGAACCTCTCTCAGCCGGATGACCGCTTCTCCGAGGCGCGCGGCGTGTGCGCCGAGAGCGACGTCATCATCGCCTGTCTCGGCCTGGACTCCGGCCTGGAGGGAGAGGAGGGGGACGAGGGCAACCAGTTCGCCAGCGGCGACAAGCCCAACCTCAGCCTGCCCGGCCGGCAGGAGGCGCTGCTGCGCCTGCTCGTGGAGAGCGGCAAGCCGGTGGTGCTGGTCCTGCTCTCCGGCAGCGCGCTGGCGGTCAACTATGCCGAGGCGGAGGTGCCCGCCATCCTCCAGGGCTGGTATCCCGGCGCGCAGGGCGGCAACGCGATCGCCCGCATCCTCTTCGGCGAGGCGAACCCCCAGGGCAAGCTGCCCGTCACCTTCTACCGCAGCGATGAGGAGCTGCCCGCCTTCACCGACTACTCCATGCAGGGGCGGACCTACCGCTACATGACCCAGGAGGCCCTCTATCCCTTCGGATACGGCCTGAGCTATACCGATTTCCGCTTCGGCCCGGTGCGCGCAAGCTGCGGGGAGGTCACGGAGGCGGGGGCGGACCTGACCGTGACCGTGACCAACACCGGTGCGATGGCCGGGGGAGAGACGGTGCAGGTCTACGTCAAGGCCGAGCGGCCCGGCACGCCGAACGCCCAGCTCAAGGCGTTTGCCAAGGTATTCCTCCAGCCGGGGGAGGAGCAGCAGGTCACCCTGCATCTGGACCAGTCCGCATTCGCCCTGTGCGATGAGAACGGAGCCGCTGTCGTAGAGCCGGGGACGTATTCCGTCTATGTCGGAGCGTCCCAGCCGGATGCGCGCAGCGTGCGGCTGATGGGCAGAGCGCCCGGGAAGCTGACATTTCAGGCGACGGGGAGGGTGATAGTGGAAGGATAACCGAGAGGCAAACTTTGGGCGGAGCGCTCTGGCAGCCGGGGCTGCCGTCACCGGCCCGCTCGCAAAACAGCGCATGCGCTGTTTTGCTCCACACATCGTGTGGAGCAATGAGCCATGACCGCCACAGCGGCTGGCACAGCGGCCCGCCCCAAAAGAAGGGAGAGTATTCATGACCGCAAAAACCAAGAAGCAAGACGCCTACACCCTGGCCAACAGGCCCCCGAAGGAGAGCCTGGGACGCCATCTGCGCAAGTACTGGCAGCTTTACGCCATGCTGGTCATCCCGGTGGCCTACTACATCATCTTCCGCTATCTGCCGATGGCGGGCAATATCATTGCCTTCCGCCGTTACCGTGCCGGCAGCAGCATCTTCGGCGATGAGTGGACCGGGCTGCGCTACTTCCAGCAGTTCATCAACGACTCCAACTTCTGGAAGGCCTTCCGCAACACCCTGCTGCTGAACTTTGAGTACCTGCTCATCAGCTTCCCGCTGACCATCATCTTCGCCCTGCTGCTCAACGAGATCAAGAACGCCAAGTTCAAGAAGGTCGTGCAGACCATCTCCTACCTGCCGCACTTCATCTCCATGGTCATCGTGGCCGGCATGGTCCGCGAGCTGCTGAGCACCAGCGGCCCGATCAATAACCTGATCGCCTCCCTCGGCTTTGAGCCGATCACCTTCATCTCCCTGCCGGAGTGGTTCCCCACCATCTTCGTCACCTCCGGCGTCTGGCAGGGTATCGGCTGGGGCACCATCCTCTATCTGGCCGCCATGACCGGCATCAACCCGGAGCTCTATGAGGCTGCCTCCCTCGACGGGGCGAACAAGTTCCAGCAGTGCCTGAACGTCACCCTCCCGGCCATCCTGCCCACCATCGCCACCCTGCTGGTGCTCAACATCGGCCAGCTCTGCGGCTCGGCGGCGTTTGAGAAGGTCTTCCTGCTCTATAACCCCACCACCTATGATACCGCCGACATCATTGCCACCTACGTCTACCGCATGGGCCTCGGCTCCGGCAACTACAGCTACGCCACCGCGGTCGGCCTCTTCCAGGGCGTCATCAACCTCGTCCTGCTGACGGCTGCCAACTGGGCCTCCAAGCGGATGACCGGCAGCGGCCTGTACTAAGGGAGGGGAGAACTATGGCAAAGACAATCGACACCTCCAAGCCGATGAAGATCAAGGAATCCACCGGCTATCGCGTCTTCACCGTGTGCAACATCATCCTGATGGTGATCCTCTGCGCCGCGATGCTCTATCCGTTCCTCTATCTGGTGGCCCAGTCCTTCTCCTCGGCTGAGGCGATCATCGCCGGCGAGGTCTCCATCCTCCCGGTGGACTTCAGCGTAGAGACCTACATCTATGTGATGACCAACAACAACAGCATCTTCCTGCGCAACTACGCCAACACCATCATCTACTCCGTGCTGGGCACCGTGCTGGCCCTTGCGTCCTCCTGCCTGCTGGCCTATCCGCTCTCCAAGCGGGAGCTGCGCGGCAATAAGTTCATCGGCCCGTTCATCATCTTCACCATGTACTTCGGCGGCGGCATGATCCCGAACTACATCCTGATGACCACCCTGAAGCTGCAGAACACCGTGGCCGCCTTCGTCCTGCCCGGGATGATCTCCACCTACTACGTCATCCTGATGCGCTCCTTCTTCGAGACCGTCCCCCGCGAGCTCGAGGAGGCCGGCGAGATCGACGGCCTGAGCATGTGGGGCGCCTTCGTCCATGTGGCCCTCCCCCTGTCCAAGCCCATCCTGGCCACCATGACCCTCTTCTATCTGGTCCAGTACTGGAACAACTGGTTTGACGCGTTCCTGTACCTGGCCGATCAGAACATGTGGCCGGTCGCCTACCAGCTGCGCAACCTGATCTCCACCAGCGCGAACGTGGAGGACGCGGGCGAGTCGCTGGCGATCAACGCCAACATCAAGTCCTGCGCGATGGTGCTCACCGCAGCGCCCATCATCTGTGTCTACCCCTTCATCCAGAAGTACTTCGTCCAGGGCATGATGCTCGGCGGCGTGAAGGGCTGACAACCATCTGATTGTTCCACCTGCCGGAGAGGGCAGCCCCTCCGCTCTCCCGCCCGCCGCGCCATGGGGTGAGGCGTGGCGGCGCGGGCCGGACGGGCCGGGCGGACCTCGATGGAGGAACAATAAATACAAAAAACGGAGGTACATCAATGAAAAAGTTTCTGAGCTTCCTGCTCGCACTGGCGATGATGCTCTCCCTGGCCGCCTGCGGCGGCAGTGGCGACGGCAGCAGCGACGGCGGCGCGGCGAACGACAGCACTGCGGCTGACAACCTCACCGAAGAGGCGATCAACGAGGCCAGCGCCGGCGACACCGACAACGGCGACGGCAGCTACTACAACGAGGCCCTCGGCTACACCTACGGCACCACCTTCTATTCCGACGAGCCGGTGACCTACACCATGCTCTTCAATGACAACGATGCCTATCCCATCCAGGATTCCTGGTCTGAGGACGGCGGCGTCTTTGCCGAGATCGCGGCGAAGACCAACGTCACCCTGCAGTTTGAGTCCGTCAACAACGCCAGCTACAGCGACCGCGTCTCCCTGCTGGTCTCCGGCGGCACCGCCCCCTACATCATCCCCAAGATCTATGACGAGACTCCCTACGTCACCGGCGGCGGCATCGTGGCTGTGTCCGATTACGTCCAGTACATGCCCAACTTCACCAGCTTCTACAACGAGTACAACATGGAGGCGGACGTGAACGCCATCCTGCAGGACGATGGCAAGTTCTACCGTCTGCCCGGCATGAAGGAGACCTCCCTCCAGGACTACACCCTCCTCATCCGCAGCGACATCTTTGAGGCCGCCGGCTACAACGTCGCCGAGCTGGAAGAGACCTGGACCTGGGACGAGTTCGCCGACGTCCTGATCGGCGTGAAGGCCTATATGGTCGAGCAGGGCATGTGCTCTGAGAGCGACTATATCTGGAGCGACCGCTGGTGCGGTGCGACTTCCGGCTACGGCACCGGCGGCTGCCTGCTCGGCCTGATCTCCCGCAGCTATGGCATCTACACCACCTGGAGCACCACCGCGACCAACATGGGCGACCTCTACTTCAACTGGGAGACCGACCAGTTCGAGCTCTCCGCCACCACCCAGGCCTATCGCGACTACATGACCGTGGTGAAGAAGCTGGTGGACAACAAGATCCTCGACCCCGAGACCTGGACGCAGGAGGACTCCGCTGCGGACGCCGACTTCTACACCGGCAAGACCGCTCTGATCCTCACCAACCGTGCCACCACCACCTCCCAGGAGGAGGGCCTGGCCGCTCAGCTCGGCGAGGGCAACTTCTCCGTCTACCGCATCGTGATGCCGATGGGCACCGACTCTGAGGGCAACACCATCAGCTATCAGTCCGAGAACTCCCGTCTGGAGTGCGGCGTGTGCATCTCCGCCAACGCGCTCAACGAGCTCGGCGAGGACGAGTTCATCAAGATGATGCGCTTCGTCGACTGGCTGTGGTACTCCGACGAGGGCCTGACCCTCACCAAGTGGGGCGTCGAGGGCGAGACCTACACCGTGGACGAGAACGGCAACTACTCCCTGCTGCCCGAGTACTACTGCGGCGGCCTGTCCATCGCTCAGACCTCTGAGGACCAGACCGACGTCCGCCTGAAGTACGGTTATGCCTGCGGCAACTTCATGTACGGCGGCACCGCTGAGCTGCTCACCTCCAACTTCTCCGAGGACCTGCGCGACTTCTATGACCGTCAGGCCGCCTACCGCACGCTGCGCCCGCTCGATCCCTCCATCGCCCTGAGCGAGATGGACAACGAGCAGTGCAACCTCTGGGCTACCCCGCTCTTCAGCGAGATGAACACTTGGACGCTGCGCTTCGCGCAGGGCCAGCGCGACGTGACCGACGACGCCACCTGGAACGAGTATGTCGCCTCCATCGAGGCCCAGAACGCCCAGAACGTGGTCGACATGTTCAACCAGTACTATCAGAACAGCAAGACTGCCGCGGAGTGATCCGCAGTCAGACCCTTGACAACCGACTGACCGATAGGGCATGATAATCGGGCGTGGATGCGCTTGCGTCCACGCCCGATGCTTCCCCAGCGCTCGCCGCCGGAGGCGGGCCTCCCATCCCAAGCGGGAGGTCCGGCTCTGTCTGTGAGGACGAGGCGTCCGACAGGCAAACAACACCCGTGAAGGAACGACGGAGGAATCTGATCCATGAATCGGACACAACTGTTTCTGGATAATTGGCAGTTCTGGCACGACGGCAGCGGAGAGAGCGAGCTGCCCGCCCAGCCGGACTGGCAGGCGGTCACCCTGCCGCACGACTGGCAGATCTGGCACGTCCGCGATCTCTATCAGGACGGGGCCGGCTGGTACCGCAAGCGCTTTTCCCTCACCCCCGCGCCCGGCGTCCGCTATATGCTCTGTTTTGAGGGCGTCTATATGGACGCCGCCCTCTATGTCAACGGCACGCAGGCCTGGGAGTGGAAGTATGGCTACTCCTCCTTCCACTGCGATATCACTGAATACCTGCGCAGCGGCGAGAACGAGCTTCTGGTCCGCTGTATGCTCTGGCACCCCAACTCCCGCTGGTATTCCGGCGCGGGCATCTACCGCGACGTCTGGCTCAGGGAGATGCCGGAGCGCCACCTCCTGCCCGACAGCCTCTATATCGCCCCGCGCGCCGGGGAGAACGGGCTGTGGCGCCTCCCCGTCCGGGCGGAGACCGGGTGCAGCGGGGCGGACGCGCATGGCTGGGAGGGGTACGCCGTCCGCTTCACCGTCTGCGATGCGGACGGGGCGGAGCTGGCGCGCGCCGAGGTCCCCTGCGCCGCGGCGGCGGCGGTCCCGGCGCGGGTGAGCGAGACCTATGCGCGCACCGAGCGGTCGATCTGCGCCTGGGAGGCCGAGCTCACCCTCGCCCGGCCCCGCCTCTGGGACCTGGACGACCCCTACCGCTACCGGGTGCGCGCCGCGCTGCTGCGGGACGGCCAGGAGACAGATGCACTCGAGAGCCCCTTTGGCTGCCGGACGGTGGAGCTCGACCCGCAGCGCGGCTTTCTCCTCAACGGGAGGCGGGTCACGCTGCACGGCGTCTGCCTGCACCACGACCTCGGCTGCCTGGGCGCGGCGTTCTCCGCCTCCGCCGCCGAGCGGCAGCTGAGGATCATGCGCGAGATGGGGGCCAACGCCGTGCGCACGGCGCACAATATGCCCGCCCCCGCCCTGATGGAGCTGGCCGACCGCTGCGGGATGCTGGTGGTGAGCGAGTCCTTTGACTGCTGGCGCACGCAGAAGACGCCGTACGACTACGCGCGCTTCTTTGACGGCTGGTACCGCCGCGACGTGGCCAGCTGGGTCCGCCGCGACCGCAATCACCCCAGCCTGATCCTCTGGAGCATCGGCAACGAGATCTATGACACCCACGCCTCCCCCGAGGGGGCGGAGACGATGCGCGCGCTGATGGACGAGGTGGCCCTCCACGACCCCTGGGGCAACGCCGCGCCCACCCTCGGCTCGAACTACATGCCGTGGGAGAACACCCAGCGCTGTGCGGACGAGATCAAGGTGATCGGCTACAACTACGCCGAGCGCCTCTATGCCGCCCACCACGCCGCCCACCCCGACTGGGTGATCTACGGCAGCGAGACCTCATCCATCGTCCAGAGCCGGGGGATCTATCACTTCCCCCTCGCCCAGTCCCTCTTGGTGGACGACGACCTGCAATGCTCCAGCCTGGGCAACAGCGCGACAAGCTGGGGCGCGCGCTCCATCGACGACTGCCTGCGCGCCGACCGGGAGAACCCCTTCACCCTCGGGCAGTTTATCTGGAGCGGCTTTGACTACATCGGCGAGCCCACCCCCTACCACACGAAGAACAGCTACTTCGGCCAGGTGGACACGGCGGGCTTCCCCAAGGACGCCTACTATGTCTATCAGGCGGCGTGGACGAGCTGGCGCAGCGCGCCCATGATCCACATCTTCCCCTACTGGGACTTCAACCCCGGCCAGCAGGTGGACCTCTGCGTCTGCTCCAACGCCCCGGAGGTGGAGCTGTGGGTGAACGGGGTGAGCCTGGGCCGCCGCGCCCTCGCAGAGAGCCCCCTCTCCGCCTGGCAGGTGCGCTATCAGCCCGGCCGGGTCCACGCGGTCGCCTACGGCCCGGACGGGGCGGTGCTCGCCGAGGATGAGATCTGCTCGTTTGGGGACGCGGCCGCCCTCACCCTCGCCGCCGACCGGACTGTGCTGGAAGGGGACCGGCCCCTGGCCTTCCTCACCGTCGGCACGGTGGATGCCTGCGGCCATCCGGTGGAAAACGCAAACAATAAGGTGACGGTGCGCGTCACCGGACCGGGCCAGCTCATCGGCCTGGACAACGGAGACAGCGCCGACTTTGAGGAGTACAAGTGCGATGCCCGCCGCCTCTTCTCCGGCAAGCTGCTCGCCGTTGTGGCGGGGACCGGCGAGGCGGGGAATATCGAGGTGGAGGTCACCTCCCCCGGCCTCTATCCCGCCCGCTGCCATCTCCGCGCTGCCGTGCATCAGGGCGCGGCGGATGTCCGGCCGGTCGCGGCCGGCGTGCATTGCGACGAGGTCCCGGTGCGCAAGCTGGAGCTGACTGCCGCGCGCCAGACGCTGGACGTGGAGCACCCCTCTGTGGAGGTCTTCGCCCGCCGCTGCCCGCCGGAGGCTGCCGGGGGCGAGCTGGTCTGGCGGCTCACCGACCAGCGGGGCGTGGACGTCTCCAATGCCGGGCTGGAGCTGCTCGGGACAGACGGCAGCCGGGTGCGCGTCACCGGCTATGGCGATGGCGAGGTGCGCGTGCGCTGCGCCATCCGCCAGGGCGCGGCCCTCGCCCCCATCTCCGTGCTGGAGCTGCAGGTGGAGGGGATGGGGAGCCGCTATCTGAATCCCTATCAGTTCCTCTCCGCCTCCCTCTACACGAGTTCCGGCGGCGAGGTGACCAACGGCAACGAGCGCGGTATCGCCACCTCCCGCACCGGCAGCACCTGGGTGGCCTATGAGGAGCTGGACTTTGGCCGCGGCGGCGCGGACGAGGTGACCATGCCCATCTTCGAGCTGGAGGGCAGGCCGCTCAAGCTCACCTTCTGGCGCGGCATTCCGCACGCCGGGGGGAGCGAGGTGGTCGGGGTGCGCACCTACCACAAGCCCGCCCGCTGGAACGTCTATCAGGAGGAGACCTTCCGCCTGGACCGGAAGCTCACCGGCGTGGAGACCTTCGCCGTCGAGCTGGAGTACAAGGCGCACATCAAGGGCTTCCAGTTCCGCCCGCTCAGCCGCGCCTGGGACCGCCTGCGCGCGGTGGACACCGACATGCTCTACGGCGACAGCTACGAGCGCCTGGACGACGCGATCGCCGCCATCGGCAACAATGTCTCCCTCGTCTTCCGGGAGATGGACTTCGGCACGCGCGGTTTCTCCCGACTCACCGTCTGGGGGCGCACCGCGCTGGACCACAACACGATCCACCTCAGCTTCCAGAAGGACGGGAAGGAGGAGCGCCGGAGCGTGGAGTTCGCCTGCCAGGAGGAGTGGGGGCCGCAGACCTTCGACCTCGAGCCGGTCTACGGGATGCAGGAGGTCACCTTTATCTTCCTTCCGGGCAGCAACTTTGACTTTGAGAGTTTCCGGTTCCAGTGAGACGGGAGACAGATATGATTTACGCCGACCACGCGGCCACCGCGCCGCTGGACCCGGCCGCCCGCGCGGCGATGGAACCCTATCTCGCGCAGGAGTTCGGCAATCCCTCCGCCCTCTACCGCCACGGCCTGGCTGCCCGCCGCGCGGTGGAGCTGGCCCGGCAGCGGATCGCCGCCTGCCTCGGCTGCGCGCCGGAGGAGATCTATTTCACCTCCGGCGGGAGTGAGGGCAACAGCTGGGCGGTCTGGCACGCGGCCCGCGCCGCCCTGTCCGGGCAGGGAGGCGGCGTGCTCGCGGTGAGCGCCATCGAGCACCACTCTCTCCTGCGCGCCTGCGACTCCATGAAGGCCATCGGCTGCCGGACCCGGCTCCTGCGGCCGGACGGGCGGGGGGTGATCTCCCCGGAGGAGGCGGAGCGCGCCCTCGCGCACCATCCTGCCCTCCTCTCCGTCCAGTACGCGAACAACGAGGTGGGGGCGGTCCAGCCCATCCGGGCGATCGCCGCCCTCTGCCGCGCCCACGGCGTGCTCTTTCACACCGACGCGGTCCAGGCGGTGGGGCACATCCCCCTCTCGCTGGAGGGGGTGGACCTGCTGAGCGCCTCGGCGCACAAGTTCGGCGGTCCGAAGGGGGTGGGCTTCCTCTACGCGCGGCGCGGCGACCGCCCCGCCCCCCTCATCTCCGGCGGCGGGCAGGAGCGCGGCGCGCGCGGCGGCACCGAGCCGGTCTATGCCATTGTGGGCATGGCCGCGGCGCTGGAGGCGGCCTGCAAGCGCCGGGAGGCGTTGGCCGGACAGCTGCGGCGAATGGAGGCGGAGTTTCGCGCCGTGCTGCGCGCGGGCTGTCCGCAGGCGGTCTTCCGCGGCCCGGACGGGGCGGGGGAGAAGCTCCCCGGCCTCATCAGCGTCACCCTGCCCGGCGTGCGTGCGGAGGGGATGGTCTACCGGATGGACCTCGCGGGCGTCTGCCTCTCGGCGGGGGCCGCCTGCGACCAGCGGGGGAGGCGGGAGCCCTCCCACGTCCTCACCGCCCTCGGCCTCACGCCGGAGGAGGCGGAGTGTACCCTGCGCCTCTCCTTTGGCCCCGCGAACGCGCCGGAGGACGGGGCGGAGACCGCCCGGCGCCTGCTCGCCGCCCTGGCCGATACCCGGGGTCTGGCAGGATGACAGAACGATACCGATCAACCGACCATGCAGACAAGAAAGGTGGAACAGAGATGCATTACACCAAGTGCTGGCTGGCCTATCCCGAGATCCAGGCGATGGGCGGCGCGCCGCTGCGCGTGCGCTGTGCGTTTGACGGCCCGGTGGCCGGACGGATGGAGCAGGAGCTGCGGCTGGGCCTCGGCTCGCTCTACGGCAAGGCGGTGGAGCCCGCCGCCGGCGACGGGGCGGACATCGTGATCTGCCGCGATGCGAGCGTTCACCCGGAGGGCTATCGCCTCCGCGTCTCCGGCGGACGGGCGGAGATCTGCTCCGGCGGCGAGGCCGGGGCGCTCTACGGCGTGTTCGCCCTCCTGCGCCGGGCGCAGCTGGACGGCCTGGCCTGGGACGCGCTGGAGGCGGAGGAGTCCGCCGCGCCCTCCAACCCGCTGCGGATGCTCAACCACTGGGACAATCTGGAGGGGGACATCGAGCGCGGCTACTCCGGCCAGTCCTTCTTCTTCCGGGACAACGAGGTGCTGGTGGACGAGCGCACGGTGGACTATGCCCGGCTCGTGGCCTCCACCGGCCTCAACGGCGTGGTGCTCAACAACGTCAACGTGAAGGGCGCCGCCACCTGGCTCATCAGCCCGCGCTACTATGAGCCGCTGCGCCGTATCCAGGAGATCCTCGCCAGCTACGGCATCCGGATGTTCCTGTGCATCAACTTCGCCGCGCCGATGGAGCTGGGCGGGCTGGACAGCGCCGACCCCTGCGACGGGCGGGTGATCCGGTGGTGGCAGGAGAAGGCCCGCGAGGTGTGGGAGAACCTGCCCGGCCTCGGCGGCTTTGTGGTCAAGGCGGACTCGGAGGGCCGCCCCGGCCCCTTCACCTACGGGCGGACGCACAGCGACGGGGCGAACCTCCTCGCCGACGCCGTCGCGCCCTACGGCGGGGTGGTGATCTGGCGCTGCTTCGTTTACAACTGCCAGCAGGACTGGCGGGACACCAGGACCGACCGCGCCCGCTCGGGCTATGACCACTTTATGCCGCTGGACGGGTCCTTCCGCGACAATGTGGTGCTGCAAATTAAAAACGGCCCCATGGACTTTCAGGTCCGGGAGCCGGTGAGTCCGCTCTTTGGCGGATTGAAGCATACGAATATGATGCTGGAGGTGCAGATCGCCCAGGAGTATACCGGCCAGCAGCGCCACGTCTGCTATCTGATCCCCTGGTTCCGCGAGGTGCTCGCGCAGGATATGTATTGCTGCGATGGCCCCTCCACTGTCGCCGACCTGGTCAGCGGCCGCAGCTATGGCAACACCCTCTGCGGCATGGCGGCGGTGGCCAACACGGGCGACGATGAGAACTGGACCGGCCACGACCTCGCGGCGGCCAACTTCTACGGCTTTGGCCGCCTGAGCTATCAGACCTCGCTGACCGGAGAGGAGATCGCCCGCGAGTGGGCGCGCCTCACCTTCGGCCGGGACGCGGAGGTGGAGGCGGTGATGCGGGAGATCCTGATGGCCTCCTGGCCCGCCTATGAGAGCTACAACGCCCCCCTCGGCATCGGCTGGATGTGCAGCCCGAACCACCACTACGGCCCCAATGTGGACGGCTATGAGTATGACCGCTGGGGCACCTACCACCGAGCGGACTGCAGGGGCATCGGCGTGGACCGCACCAGCGCCGGCACCGGCTACTGCCAGCAGTACAACAGCCCGTTGGCGGAGCAGTATGAGGACCTGGAGACCTGCCCGGATGAGCTGGTGCTCTTCTTCCATCATCTGCCCTACGACTATGTGCTCAAGAGCGGCAAGACGGTGCTCCAGCACATCTATGACACCCACTTCCACGGGGCGGAGGAGGCCGCGCGCTTCTATGACCTGGTGGAGTCGGTGAAGGACCGGCTGGAGCCGGAGACCTACTGCCGCCTGCATGAGCGCCTGGCCCACCAGCGTGAGCACGCCTGCGAGTGGCGCGATGTGATCAACACCTACTTCTACCGCAAGAGCGGCATCCCCGACGCCGAAGGACGGAAGATCTATCCCTGAGCCGCCTCGTCCGGGGCGGGGTGGTCGGTGTCCCCGTCGTTGAGCTTGCGGTACTCCGACGGGGTGCACCCGAGCTGCTGCTTGAAGCTGCGGTTGAAGGTGGCCAGCGAGTTGAAGCCGGAGCGCATGGAGATCTCGGTGATGGACAGTGAGAAGTCCGCCAGCAGGTTCTGCGCCCAGCGGATGCGGCAGAGGGTGAGGTAGTCGTGGCAGGTGCTGCCGGTGAACTCCTTGAACAGGCGGGCAAAGTGGTATTTGCTGAAGCCCGCGTGCTCCGAAATCTGCTCGAGGGAGAGGTTTTCCGTGCAGTGCTCGCGGATATAATTGCAGATGCCGCGAAACAGCCGGTCATACTCCTGCTGCTTGGAGGGGCTGGCCCCCTCGATCACCTCGCGCCCATCCGACTCCCGGCCGAGCAGGACGAAGAAGTGGAGCATCAGCGAGTAGATCTCCCCGTCCCGGTAGGGGTGGTCGCCGAAATACTCGCCGCGCACCTGCTCGAGCACCGCCATCAGACTGCCCGCCAGCTGCGGCGACTGATTCACCCGCACGAGATAGTACGGGCTCATCATTGAGAACAGAAAGTTCAGGTCCTGAATGGAGTTGAAGCGCTCGGCGGTGTAGTTGAGGATATAGCGCGCGCCGCTCTCCGGGGCGCGGATGGAGTGCAGCTCGCCCGAGGCGATGATGAGCACGTCCCCGGGATAGAGGGTGAGCACACCGCCGCCGACGGTGACCTCATAGGTGTTGCTCAGCGGGGCGATCACCTCCCCGGCCTTGTGCCAGTGGGGCGGAAAGCACTCGTCGTTTTCGTTGAGGTAGAAGCGGACGATGCGGGAGTTGCTGTAATTGACGGTCTCCCGCGTCCCGTGCAGAGTCTCGATCATAATTTCGTTCTTCCTTCTGCGGCAAGATTCGTCCGGCGCTCCGGACGGTGGAAAGCGATATCAAAACAGAAAAAGGAGTGGAAAACCATGCAAATGACCATGCGCTGGTATGGCAGCGGACACGACACTGTCACCCTGAAGCAGATCCGCCAGACCGCCTATGTCAAGGGGGTCATCACCACGCTCTACGACAAGATGCCGGGCGAGCTGTGGACGTTCGACGAGATCCTCGCCATGAAGCGCGAGGTGGAGGACGCCGGCCTCGCTCTGGCGGGCATCGAGAGCGTCAACGTCTCAGACGCGATCAAGACCGCCTCGCCCGACCGCGACCGCGATATTGACAGCTACATCCAGACCCTGGAGAACCTCGGCAAGGCGGACGTCCACATGGTCTGCTACAACTTCATGCCGGTGTTTGACTGGACGCGGACGGAGCTGGCCCGGATGCGCGCGGACGGGTCCACCGTCCTGGCCTACAACCAGGGGGCGGTGGACGCCATCTCCCCGGAGCGGATGTTCGAGAGCATCGCCGGAGAGATGAACGGCACCGTGATGCCCGGCTGGGAGCCGGAGCGGATGGCGAAGGTGAAGGAGCTCTTCGAGCTCTACAGCGGCATCGACGACGACACCCTCTTTGCCAACCTGAAATACTTCCTCGAGGCGATTATGCCGGTGTGCGACAAGTATGATATCAATATGGCCATCCACCCGGACGACCCGGCCTGGAGCGTGTTCGGACTGCCGCGCATCATCATCAGCAAGGAGAACATCCTGCGCATGATGAAGATGGTGGACAACCCCCACAACGGCGTCACCTTCTGCACCGGCTCCTACGGCACCAGCCTGAAAAACAACCTGCCGGAGATGATCCGCGCGCTGCGCGGGCGCATCCACTTCGCCCACATCCGCAACCTGCGCTTCAACGACGGCGAGCGCGACTTTGAGGAGTCCGCCCACCTCTCCAGCGACGGCACCTTTGACATGCACGCGATCATGCGCGCGCTCTACGACATCGACTTTGACGGGCCCATCCGTCCCGACCACGGCCGCATGATCTGGGACGAGGTGGCCATGCCGGGCTACGGCCTGTATGACCGCGCGCTGGGCGCGGCCTACCTCTGCGGGCTCTGGGAGTCCATCGTCAAGGAGAACCGGTAAACCCGCACCGGCCAGGCGGCGTGCTCAGGACGCGCCGCCCAGGCCGGTCATGATTTCGAAAAGCGCGTCGCTGCCGGGAAAGAGTTCGGCGGCGGACTCGCCCTGAAAGAAGGCGCGCCGGGCGAGGTAGAGCGGTCCGCGTGACAGACCCTCGCAGGTCCAGGCGACGCACATCTCCTCCCATCGGGCGGCCTCATAGTTCTCCTCCTCGCCGGGGATGGAGCCGTCCAGATATTGCAGCACGCCGTAGGCGGCCTGGAAGGCCTCCGGGTCCTCGATGAGGAAGAGATAGCAGTTTTTCAGCTCCAGGTCCGCCATCAGCTTCGCCTGCGCGGAGTAGGACAGGGCGGGGTCCGCCGTCTCCTCGTCCGGCTCGAAGTCGATGACGTACTGCAATACCTCGACAGTCACCTCTCCGTCCCCGTTCTGGTCCTCGCCGAGGGAGGACATCACCTGGCAGATGGCTGCCTCCTCCTCATCGGACAGGGCGGTGCTGCCGGCCCAGGCGATGCGGTAGTCCGGCTCCGGCCCGGCGCTCTGGCCGCTGGAGAAGTACAGCCCCAGCAGGACCAGTACGCCGGCGAGAACAAACCAGCCCCAGTGATAGCTGAGCCAGTGGGAAAAGGAGCGGTATTTGACAGTCAATGGGAGCACCTCCAGAAACGAAAGGTCATTCTGTATGCGCGGCAGCGCGTTCTGCCGCAGGAAAAGGAGCGATACGGCCAACATGATTTTCGGACAGGACTTTAACCGCTTGGGCGGAACCACCTCCGGCCCGCGTCTGGGCAGGGCGAAGGGGCTCTCCCGTCTCTGGGAGGTCTCCCTGGAGAATATGGGGCGGCTGGCGGTGAGCAATCTGCTGTGCGTCCTGGGCGCCGTCCCGGGCGCGCTGTGCATGTCCCTCGGGCTGATCGAGGGCGGCCAGCCGGTCTGGCTGCTGCTGGGCGGCATCCTGGGCGGGGCGCTCTACGGCGTCTGCTACGGGGCGATGATGGACGGCATCCTCCGCGCCCTGCGTGACGAGAGCAGCGGCTGGTGGCGGCAGTACCGCCGCGCCTGGCAGCGCGACTGGAAGGGCAACCTCCTGCCCGGCGTGATCATGGGCGTGCTGATCGCCCTGGTGCTGCATACCCTCAATCAGCTCTACCGGGGGCAGAGTCTGCCGCCGGCCATGCTGTTTTCGTCCCTGTTCGCCGCGGTGGGCGCGCTGGCGCTCTTCACCTACGCCTGGCCGCAGCGGGTCCTGCTCGACCTGGGGCTGGGGGCGATCTTCCGCAACAGCCTGCTCCTGGCCCTCTACCACCCCGTCAAAACCGTCCTCGCCGTCCTGCTGCAGGCGGTGTACTGGGGCCTGAACCTCTTCATGTTCCCCTACAGCACCATGCTGATGCTGGTGCTGGGGATCTGGTTCCCCGCGCTGGCGGCCACGCAGATGGTCTATCAGCCGCTCAACCGGGATATGAAGATTGAAGAGCGCCTCGGCATCGCCCCGGACGAGGAGGAAGACGAGGGGGAGGAAGCCGCCGATTGACCGTTCATTTGAAGCCTAGTATACACGATTTTTCGTGAAAATGCCACTGGAAAAGAGGAAAAACCGCGCGAAAAAAAGGGAGAAACGCCGCAGTGCGCTTGTTTGGGCGCGCTGCGGCGTGCTATAATATGGGCAGAAAACGGGCGGAGGGACGCCGGAGGGGGAGAGCCGTGTGATTTGCCAGCATTGCGGCATGCAGCAGCCGGAGGAGACGGCGTACTGCGTCTACTGCGGACAGAAAATCGGCGACAGCGAGCCGACGCCCCGCTGCGCCGTCTGTGGTTCGGAGATCAAGGGAAACGGCTCCTTCTGCGGCGTCTGCGGCGCGCCGGCGCGCGCGCCCGGCAAAGCGGTGCAGTCCCCGGCGCAGTCCCTCCGTCAGACGGGGGCAAACGGGGTGCCGCGCTGGCTCAACGCCCTGGCTGCCGGGCTGGGCGTGGTGATCCTGGTGCTGATGACCGTCCTCGTGGTCGGGCTGGCGATGCTCTGATCGCGCAGGAAGGTATAAAATGCAGGACGAATGGAGGAGAGATGCATGAATTGCCTTCCAGACGTTGTAAAATGATGCTGTTTGTGCGTCAGATAGAAAAAAAGAAGCGGAGGATGACGGTAATTTTGCATATATTACAAGAGACGAACGATTGACAGATGCAATTTCGGGTGCTATCATATTCATGAACTCAAGGAGATGAAACAAGGACGTTTCACCGGCCGTGTGCGGCTGGGGAAGCGTCCTTTTCCGTTTGCCGTCGCGCGGCAGGAGGGGGAAGAGATATGATCCGACTGGAAAACGTGAACAAATACTTTGGTGACCTTCATGTGCTCCATGACGTGTCCCTGGAGGTGCGCGAGGGGGAGAAGCTGGTCATCATCGGCCCCTCCGGCTCGGGCAAGAGCACCACGGTGCGCTGCATGAACTTTCTGGAGGAGCCCTCGAGCGGCTCGGTGTATATCAACGGCGTGAAGCTGACTCACAAGAACCGCCGCCAGATCGTCCGGGACAATATGTCCATGGTCTTCCAGCAGTTCAACCTCTATCCGCACATGACGGTGATGCAGAACCTCACCCTCGCGCCCATCAAGCTCCAGCACAAGCCCCGCCAGGAGGCGGAGGAGCTGGCCTGGCACTATCTCGATGTGGTCGGCCTGACGGACAAGGCCAACGTCTATCCCACCACCCTCTCCGGCGGCCAGCAGCAGCGCATCGCCATCGCCCGCGCCCTGTGCAGCCAGACCAAGATCATCCTCTTTGACGAGCCCACCTCCGCCCTCGACCCGGAGACCATCCAGGAGGTGCTCGACGTCATGATCAAGCTCGCCAAGGAGAACATCACCATGGTGGTGGTCACCCATGAGATGGGCTTTGCCCGCCAGGTGGCCGACCGGATCATCTTCATGGCGGACGGCCAGGTGCTGGAGGAGGGGAGTCCGGACCACTTCTTCACCAACCCGAAGAACGAGCGGCTCAAGCAGTTTCTGAGCAAGATCATCAAGTGATTCGCCCTTGAGGGCGTGCTGGGCTGTCTCCGGCCCGCCTTTGAGATAAAATGACCCATCTGCAACATGCATCCAAGATTCAGGAGGGAAAGAACATGAAGAACTGGAAGAAGCTGCTGGCCCTGCTGCTGGCGCTGGTCATGTGCCTGGCCCTGGCCGCCTGCGGCGGCGAGAGCGAGGCGGAGGAAGATGCCTCCGGCGACACCTCTGCCGCTGCGGAGGGCGACGCCTCCGGCGAGGCGGCGGACGCCGATGTGCAGGCCATCATCGACCGCGGCGTGCTCCGCGTGGGCGTGAAGAGCGACGTGCTCGGCTTCGGCTACCTCGACCCCACCACCAACGAGTATTCCGGCATTGAGATCGACCTTGCCCAGGCCCTGGCCGACAAGCTGGGCGTCGAGGTGGAGTACACCACCGTCACCGCCGCCACCCGCGGCGAGCTGCTCGACTCGGGCGACCTGGACTGCGTGCTGGCCACCTTCACCATCACGGAGGAGCGCCGCCAGAGCTGGGACTTCACCACCGCCTACTACACCGACCACGTCACCGCGCTGGTGGAGACGGAGTCCGGCATCACCTCTCTGGAGGACCTGGTTGGCGCGACGGTCGGCGTCTCCTCCTCCTCTACTTCCGCCCGCGCGCTGGTTGAGGCGATGATCGAGGCCGGCGTCATCACCGGCGAGGGCTTCGACGCGGAGACCTTTGACCCCGCGCTCTGGACGGAGGGCGTCAGCTTCCGCCAGTATGACGACTATCCCGCCATCTCCACCGCCCTGAGCGCCGGTGAGGTGCAGGCCTTCTGCGTGGACCGCTCCATCCTGGCCTACTATCAGAGCGCGGACCGCAGCTTCATCGACGCGGAGTTTGCGCCGCAGGAGTACGGCATTGTCACCCGCCTCGGCTCCGGCTTCTCTGCCTACTGCGAGGAGTTCGTGCAGGCCTGTCTCTCTGACGGCACGATCGAAGGCCTGATGGCGGAGTACAACCTCGGCTGAGCCGCCCCGGACAGAACAGAACCATGACGAATCGGCCGGCCCGTCCGCCCCGATGGCGGGCGGGCCGGTTCCCGTGAGAAAAGAGAGGAGGGATGGGACGATGACGCATTTGATCGACACCTTTTCTGCCGATGCGTGGGCGAAGGTGTGGGCCTATCGCGGCACGTTCCTGCTGGGCCTGCAAAACACGCTGATCACCGCCGTGTTCGGCCTGCTGCTGGCGCTGATGCTGGGCATCGTCTTCGGCCTGTTCGGCTCGAGCGGGAAGAAGCCGCTGTCCATCATCTCGCGCATCTATGTCGAGTTCATCCAGAACACACCCGTCCTGCTGCAGATGTGCTTTCTGTACTACGCCCTCGCCTTCAGCGGCGTCGGCGCGGACATCATCACCACCGGCATTGTCACCCTGGGCGTCTATACCGGGGCCTATATGGCCGAGGTGGTGCGCGCCGGCATCCAGGCGGTCCCACGCGGCCAGTTTGAGGCGGCGCAGAGCCAGGGCTTTGGCTATGTGCAGTATATGTACTACATTATCCTGCCGCAGAGCATCAAGATCATCCTGCCGCCCATGGTCAACCAGGCGGTCAACCTGTTCAAGAACACGTCCTGCCTGTACATCGTCGGCGGCGCGGACCTGATCTCGCTCACCTACAGCTTTGTCACCGGCGCCACCACCGGCGGCGCCTACGGCCCGGCCTATCTGGTCTGCGGGGCGATGTTCTTCATCGTCTGCTTCCCGCTCTCCTCGCTGGCCACCGCCTGGGAGACATCGCTCAAAAAGCGCGACGCGGGCAGCGCTGCCCTCGTGAGAAAGCTGGAGGAGGGGAAAGCGTAATGGATTGGGCTGCCAGTTTTTCCATTCTGATGCAGACGAGCGTTCTGCGCTATATCATGCTCGGTGCGGTCTTCTCCATCGCCATCGCGGCGGCGGCCGTGCTGTGCAGCATTCTCCTCGGCTCGGTCCTCGCCCTGGTGCGCAACTACTGCAACGGCAAGACCCGCCCCTTCAAGTGGATCGCGACGGCCTATATCGAGCTGTTTCGCAACACGCCGCTGCTGCTGTGGATCTTCGTCTGTTTGGTGGTCTGCCCCTGCCCGGAGTTTCTGAGCCGTCAGATGCTCGGGCTGAGCAGCGTGGAGGTGCGCATTCTCTTCCGCGCGTTTGTCGCGCTGGTGCTCTTCACCTCCTCCGTCATCGCCGAGATCATCCGCGGCGGCCTGAACTCCATCGCGAAAGGGCAGTTTGAGGCCGCCCACAGCCAGGGCTTCGGCACCGTGCAGACGATGGTCTATATCATCCTCCCGCAGGCCTACCGCGCGGTGGTGCCCACCCTGCTCAGCCAGGTGATCACCACCATCAAGGACTCGTCCTATCTGGCCAACGTCGCCGTCATCGAGCTGATGAGCCGGGTGCGGCGCGTGCTGGCCACCTCCAACGTCTATAACGGCGTCGGCACGCAGCTCATCAGCGACGTCTTCGTCCTCTTCGGACTGGCGTTTCTGATCTACTTTGCCATCAACTTCACGCTCTCGTGCATTGTGCGCTCGATGCAGAACCGCAAGCCGCGTCAGGCGGCCCGCCGCCAGGTCCGCCCGGCGACGGAGCCCTGACGGAGAAGAGGAGGAGAGACTGTGGCGCAGAAGTATATCATCACCATCTCCCGTGAATTTGCCAGCATGGGCCGTTCCATCGCCAAGCAGCTCGCGCGCGACCTCGGCATCAATTTCTACGACCGCGACATCGTCGAGCAGACCGCCCGGCGCATGGGGCTGCCCGTCTCCGAGATCGCCAGCACGGAGGAGGCGGCACACAACATCTATTACCGGCGCATCTATCCCCTCGGCATGGGCGTCTGGAGCCTGCAGGACGAGATTTTCCAGGTCCAGCGCAACATCATCCGCGACCTGGCCAGCCGCGAGTCGTGCATCATCGTGGGCCGCTGCGCCAGCGAGGTGCTCAAGGACTTTGAGCGGACGCTCAACGTGCACGTCTTTGCCCCGGTGGACGACCGCCTGCGCAACTGCGTGGAGAAGCTGGAGATGGACCCCGACGTGGCCCGGCGCACGCTGATGCAGGTGGATCGCTCCCGCAAGGGCTATCACAAGCGCTATGGCGGCGGCAGCGAGTTTGCCAACTGCCACATGATGGTCAACTCCAGCGAGTTCGGCATCGACGGCTCGGCCCGGCTGATCGCTGCGGTCGCGCGGATGAAGTTTGATCTCTGACCCCGCCGGGACCTGTCCCGGCCCGGAACACAGGGAGGCCGAGCGTGTGCCCCGAAGGGCGCGCGGGCCGACACACAGCCGCCCCGGAGCACTGCCTGCTGGCAGCTCCGGGGCGGCTTGTCTTTTGCCGGACGGCGGACTATAATGATGTCTGCTGCATGGACATTGATGGACTGTGAAGCCGCCGCATGGGGCGGCTTTGCCGGGGTCTGGGGGAGAGAATGTGATGGAGAACCTGATTTTTTGCCTGAATGCGACCGTGCCGGTCTTTCTGACCCTGATGCTGGGCTATCTGTTCCGGCGGGTGGGCCTTTTTGACGATGCGTTCACCGCCCGGCTGAACACCTTTGTCTTTCGCGCGGCCCTGCCTGCGCTGCTGTTTGCCGATCTCGCGGCGGAGGACTTCCGCTCCGCCTGGGACGGGCGGTTTGTGGCCTTCTGCTTCGCGGTCACGCTGGCGAGCATCGCCATCTCCTTCCTCCTCTCGCTGGCGCTGCGGTCGCGGGAGATTCAGGGGGAGTTTATTCAGGCGTCCTACCGGTCCAGCGCGGCCATTCTGGGCATTGCCATCATCCAGAATCTCTATGGCAACGCGGGGATGGCCCCGCTGATGATCGTCGGGAGCGTGCCGCTGTACAATATTATGGCGGTGGTGGTGCTCTCCTGCTTCCGCCCGGAGGGCGGCGGGCTCTCCCGGGAGAGGGTGAGGGACACGCTCCGGGGGATCGTCACCAATCCCATCCTGCTGGGGATCGCGGCGGGACTGCTCTGGTCGGTGCTGGAGCTCCCCCTGCCCGACCTCCTGCGCTCCACCGTGGACAACCTGGGGCGGACCGCCACCCCGCTGGGCCTGATGGCGATGGGCGGGGCGCTCCGCTTTGAGCAGGCGTTTGCCCGGCCCGGCCCCACCCTTGTCTGCGTGGGGATGAAGCTGGTGGGCTATGCCGCCCTCTTTCTCCCACTGGCGGCGGCGCTGGGCTTTGCAGAGGAGAAGCTGGTGGCGGTGCTCATTATGCTGGGGTCCGCCACTACGGTGAGCTGCTATATCATGGCGAGAAATATGGGCCATGAGGGGGCCTTTACCTCCGGCGTGGTGATGCTCACCACCCTGTTCAGCGCGCTCACCCTCACAGGCTGGCTCTTTCTGTGCAGGGTCCTGGGGCTGATCTGAGCGCGCCGGTCTGGACTTCCCCGCCCGGATGGTGTAAGATGAGGGAAATCGACCGATCGCGCGCCGCCGGCATGCCCCGGCTGCGGAGACATCAGGAGGAACCGCTATGAATCTCACCGCTCAGCGCATTGAACAGCTGCGCAATCAGGCCGGGCTGAGCCGCCCGGCCCTCTCCGCCGCCCTCGGCTTCCCGAAGACGGCGATCGAAAAGTTTGAGACCGGCCGCCAGACCCCCACGCGGGACCAGCTCCAGAAGCTGGCGGACCACTTCCACGTCTCCCTCGGCTATCTGCGCGGGGACAGCGGGGAGAACAGCCTCCTCGACGCCTGGCGCGACGGGCCGGAGGAGGGGGAGGGCTACCGCCCCATCGCCCCGCGCAAGCAGCCGAAGGCCGCCCCGTCCGCCCCGGCGGAGCCGACGGGCAAGAATGCCTCCGGCACCCTGCTCGAGGCGATCCTCGCCGACCGCAAGTTCCAGCAGGGGGTGCAGGAGGCGGTGCGCGCCGCCCTGCGCACCCCGGAGGTGCAGGAGGCGATCGCCAAGGCGGTCCGCCGTGAGCTGGAGCGCCAGCGGTAAGGGGGACGGCCGATGTCCTATATCTGCCTGATGGTGAATGAAAACGGAGCCGTCGCCGCCGCCGACAGCCGGGAGACCTTCCCGGCCCGGCTCCATCTGGACTGGCGTCGCAAGTGCTTTGCCCTGCCCCGGCGGCAGCTCATCTGGACCTGCTGCGGTCCGACGCTGCGGCTGGGGGTGGACTTCCCCCGCGCCTCGCGCCTGATCCTCTCCCGCGCGGAGACGGTGGAGGACGGCCTGCGCCGTCTGGGCCGTCTGGTCGCGCGGGTGACCGCCGTGCCGCTGCCCGGCAAGGCGCCGGGCGGGATTTTCTGGCTCTTCGCCGCCGCCTGGACAGGGGAGGGCTTCGAGGTCTGGACACTGCGCGCTGCCCCCGGGCGGGAGGCCCAACTCCACTGCCAGCGGGTCTCGCCGGACACGCCGGTCAGCCTGCACGCCGGGGCCTGGCGGCGGGAGATGCCGCCCTTGGCTGCGCGGAGCCTGCGCGGACTCTCCTATGACAGCCTGCGAGAGCTCGCCCGCGAGCGGGTCGCCCTCGCCATCGCGCGCGACGAGGCCCGCCGCGCAGCGGACCCCGCCCACAACCAGACGATCGGCGGGCCCATACGCTCCGAGGGCATCCGCTGCCGCCGGTGAGCGGGCCTATCCCTCCAGCAGCCCGAGCAGGGCGGCAGGGGAGAGTTCCGGCGTGAAGAGGAACGCCTCACGCAGGAGCTCCATATTGTCCTCCGAGTACTCTACCTCCTTGGAGTACTGCCGGGCCGCCTCCCATCGCATCTCCGGGGCGGGCGCGCCGTCCGCCTCCGTCCAGACGAGCGCGGCCAGCGCGGCGGCGGTGAGGGTCATCCCCACTGCGAGCTGGACGGCCGCCAGCGGGTTGTCGTCCCAGATGGAGGGGAGGAAGTAGCGGTAGAGAAAGTAGACCGCCAGATGCTCATACTCATAGGCCCGCTCTCCCACCCAGGCGCGAAAGCCGGGCCAGTCCAGCCCATCCAGCCGCGCCTCCAGGCGGGCGAGGTCCTGCGCCCAGGACGGCTCGAGTACCTCCATCTCCCGGTGCGCCTCCACTAGGGCGCGCAGGACGCCGCGGCCCGCCTCCGGGTCCGCCGGAAGGGGGAAGGGCTCCGCTTCCGGGTCGGGCAGCTTCCCCCGGTTGACCGCCTCCTGTGCTGCCTGCGCCAGCCGGAGCGCCGTGGCCAGCCGGAGCGCGAGCGGCCGGGACCGGTCCTGCACCGCCCCGAGCAGCCGCTCGCGCAGGTCGAGCAGGGCGGGGTAGAGGGGCGCGTCCTCTTCCCCGTCGTCCGCCTGATCGGTCAGATAGGTGAAGAACTCCGCCGGCTCCGGGTCCTCCAGAATGAGCCGCGCCGCCTCCTCACAGCAGAGGCCGACGCCCAGCTCCAGCCGCCCCGGATACCACGTCCGGTAGCGCGGGTGGAGGGCACAGATCTCTCCGATATGCTCCTCTCCCAGCTCGAGGACCAGCCCGCACAGCCGGTCTTCGGTCAGGAAGGGGCATTTTCCATCTGCCGGTCGGATGATGGTCTCTCCCTCTCCGTTTTCGGTGAGGCCGGAGAGGATGCGCCCGCGCTGCGGCTCGGGCAGACGGGAATAGTAGTCCAGGGTGTCCTCATCGACGACGATCTGCCAGCCGGTGCAGCAGCAGTTGTCCCGGCAGTTGCCCGCCAGGCAGTGAAAGCGCTCATAATAGCTCGGAACGGTGATCTCCATGAACGGTCCGTGCCCCTTTCTTTCCGTGATTCTCACCCCGATTGTACCAGAAAACGCGCC
Organism: uncultured Eubacteriales bacterium; assembly: GCA_949283375.1. Taxonomy (GTDB): domain Bacteria; phylum Bacillota; class Clostridia; order Oscillospirales; family Oscillospiraceae; genus Onthomonas. The sequence continues at coordinate 36,268 of CASDSM010000021.1, forward strand.
GCGGGGGAAGGGGGAGGGATGGCGGATGAGAAAAAGATGAATCCCGGCAGAATGAATCTTGCATATTCCGCCGTTTATTGCTATAATCGTAACGTATCAGTGATGCTGAAAGGACCGGACGCCTCCGCGCGCCCGGATACGATGTCAGAAGGAGTGCGTCTCTATGGATTCGCTGCAGCAATTGGAACAACACCGCCGCGACCTGCTCTCGAGCGGCGACCCCACCCGTCAGCACGACAAGGGCAAGCTGACGGCTGACGAGCGGCTCGACCTGCTCTTTGACCGCGACACGTTCGTGGAGTTCAACGTCTTTCAGAACCGCAGCCGCGGACTGGAAAAACCCTGCGCCCGCGACGGCGTGATCGCCGGCTGCGGCAAGATCAACGGCCGCTTCGCCTTTGCCTACGCGCAGGACTTCACCATCTCCGGCGGGTCCCTCTCCGCGTCCAACGCGCGCAAGATCACCGAGGTGCAGAAGGCCGCCCTCAAGGCCAAGGCCCCCATCATCGCCCTGATGGACTCCGGCGGCGCGCGCATCCAGGAGGGCATCCAGGCCCTCGCCCAGTACGGCAGTATCTTCTACAATAACGTGGAGGCCTCCGGCGTCATCCCGCAGATCACCGCCATCATGGGTCCCTGCGCCGGCGGCGCGAGCTATTCCCCCGCCCTTCAGGATTTCATCTTCTTCGTCGAGGGCACGGGCGAGATGTTTGTCACCGGCCCCGCCGTGGTCAAGGAGGTCATCGGCGAGGAGATCAGCATGCAGGAGCTCGGCGGCGCGGATGTGCATATGCGCAAGAACGGCGTGGCCCATGTGCGCGCGAAGAACGACCGCGACTGCCTGGAGAAGATCCGCCGCCTGCTCACCTACCTCCCGCAGAACTGCGACCAGCTGCCCGATATTCAGCCCAAGTTCAAGGCCCGCTGGCAGCGCGGCATCCAGGACGTGGTGCCGGAGAACAAGCGCAAGATCTACGACGTCAAGCGCGTGATCGACTATCTGGCGGACGCCGACTCCATCTTTGAGATCGAGCCGGAGTTTGCCGCCAATATGGTCACCTGCTTTGCCCGCATCAACGGGGCGACGGTGGGCTTTGTCGCCAACCAGCCCGCCGTGCTCAGCGGCTGCATGGACGTGAACGCCTCCTGCAAGGCCGCGCGCTTCATCCGCACCTGCGACTGCTACAACATCCCCCTCATCACGCTGGTGGATGTGCCCGGCTTCTTCCCCGGCCGCGAGCAGGAGAGCAGCGGCATCATCCGCCACGGCGCGAAGGTGCTCTACGCCTACTCCGAGGCGAAGGTGCCCAAGATCACCATCATCCTGCGCAAGGCTTACGGCGGGGCGTACATCGCCATGTGCTGCAAGGAGCTGGGCGCGGACGTGGTCTGGGCCTGGCCGTATGCCGAGGTCGCCGTCATGGGCCCGGAGGGCGCGGTGAAGATCCTCAACAAGCGCGAGCTCAAGGCCGCCGGCGACAAGTACCAGCAGGTGCTCGACGAGAAGGTGCAGACCTATAAGGACACCTATCTCAACCCCTATATCGGCGCAAAGCTGGGCTACATCGACGATGTCATCCAGCCGCAGGACACCCGCCGCCTGCTCGAGAAGGTGCTCGAGAGCCAGCTCGCCTTCCAGACCGGCCAGAAGAAGCGCCGCCACGGCAACATTCCCCTGTAAATCATATCGATTGACCCAAAGGCCCGGTTCCATTTGGAATCGGGCCTTTTCCTGTCCGTTCGCCGTTGACATCTGCACACCTGCGAAGTATAATAATTCATACAAATCATACTTTTCAAACGGAGGGAACGATATGAGACGTCCGAAGGGGAAATATGCCTGGACTGTCACGGTGGGGGAGAAGGGACAGATCGTCATTCCCAAGCAGGCGCGGGAGGTCTTCCAGATCCGTCCGGGGGACACGCTGGTGATCCTGGGCGATGAGAACAGGGGGCTGGCGATCCCGCCCAGGAGCGCCTTTGACCGCTTCGCCGCCGCAGTCTTTGACACCGGAGCGGAGGAGCCGGAGGAGACGCCGTGAGACGGGTGTATCTGGACCACATCCGGTGCGGGACCGTCCTGCTGGTCGTGGCCTATCACGTCTGCTATCTCTTCAACGGGCTCGGCGTGCCCGGCGGTATCCCGGACGCGGAGAGCATCCCGCTTCTGGATGGGATGGCGTCCATCGTCTATCCGTGGATGATGGCGCTGCTCTTTGCGGTGGCGGGGATGAGCGCCCGCTACTCCCTCCAGCGGCGGAGCGGGGGCGGGTTCCTGCGCGAGCGTGCGCGCAAGCTGCTGGTCCCGTCCACGCTGGGACTGCTGGTCCTGCACTGGGTCACGGGCTACCTCAACATCTGGCTGGGCGGCGCGCTGGCCTATATCCCTCCGGCCCTGCTCTATCCCATCTGCGCCCTCAGCGGGATCGGACCGCTGTGGTTTGTACAGATGCTCTTTCTCTTCTCGGCGGCGCTCCTGCTCCTGCGGAGGACGGGCGCGGCGGACCGCCTGTGGGCGTGGGGCGGAAGGCTCCGCCTGCCGGGGCTGGTCCTGCTGGCTGTCCCCATCTTTTTGGCGTCGCAGGTGGGGAACGTGCCGGTGCTGACGATGTACCGCTTTGGTATCTACTCTGCCGCCTTTCTGATCGGATACGCGGTCCTCTCCCACGAGCGGGTGCAGGAGCAGCTGGAACGCTCCCGCATGCCTCTGCTGGCCGCGGCGGCGCTGGCGGGCGCGGGGTATGCCCTCTGCTTTTGGGGGAGAGACTACACCGCGCCGGAATGCCTGCAAAGCCCGCTCACGAACAGCTACCTCTGGCTAGCCATTCTGGCCATCCTCGGCTGTGGCAGGCGGCATTGGAATCGGGAGACGGCGCGGACGCGCGCCCTGTGTGAGGCGGGCTATGGGTTCTATCTCCTGCACTATCCGGTGCTGCTCGCCGTGTGCAGCGCCCTCACGGTCTGGCTGGACCTGCCAGTGCTCTGGAATTATGCGATCGCGCTCGCAGCGGGCTTTGCCCTCACCGCAATCCTGTATGCGTTGCTCCGGCGCATCCCCATGATCCGTTTTCTGGTGCTGGGGCAGTCATGCCGGAGTACCCGCTGAGCGAAGACGAAGCTGCTGAAAAGCCCCGTTCGGAGCGTTTCAGCAGCTTGTCATTTTTTCGTCAGAAGATGTCGTTGGCAGCCGGCCTCAGCGGAACTGATTCAGTCCTGCGTCGTAGTGGTAGTCGATGGCGGCGAGCTTCTCCTCCAGCGCGGCCCGGTCCACCTCCATCTTGCGGCAGAGGGTGTCCAGATCGGGGTACTGGTCGCGCAGCCGGGCGTTCACCAGGCTGAGCAGGATCGCGGGGTCCTGGGGCAGTGTCATGAAGATCTCCTCCTTGCTGCATATGATGTCCGGTGCGGCCGCCTCACCGCTCCGGCAGGGTGACGGTCTGGCTCCCGGCGACGGTGAGCGCGCCACCGGCATTCAGGCGGATCGCCGTATAGTGGCTCTGCTGGTTGTAGTCCCGGCTCTCGCCGTCGTCGTCGTAGAGGAGGTACTCCGCCTCCGTGCGCACAAAGGAGAGCAGGGAGAGGTGGTCAAAGTCCTCCCGCATCACGCAGTCGGCGTCCCCGGCGGCGATGGGCACCAGCCTGTCTGGCCGCAGGAAGAGGGGGACCTCGTCCAGGGCGACCGGGATATAGTGGTCTCCGGCGGGGAGAATCTCCTCCGTCCACTCGCCCGCCCGGCGCAGGCGGATCAGCTTCATCTCCTCCGGGAGATAGACATGGCGGCCGGTGGCGTTCTGCTGGCAGACCGGGGCGAGCATGGCGCTCTCGCCGAGGAGGATCTGGTCCTCCACCTCCCGGGCGCGCGCATCGCCCCGGTAGTCAAAGGCGAGGGGGCGGAACATCAGCCCGTCGGTGAGCGCCGCCTTCATGTACTCGCTGTAGAGGTAGGGCAGCAGCATATAGCGCAGGCTCAGCAGGTCGCGGAAGGTCTCCCAGCGGGGATAGCGGTAGAGCTCCTGCTCCCGGGTGCCGAGGGCGCAGTGGTTGCGCATGAGCGGGGTGAAGATGCCGAAGGCGATCCACCGCAGCAGCAGGTCCTCCGTCGTGTCGCAGCCAAAGCCGCCCAGGTCCGCCCCGGTGTAGAGGAAGCCCACCAGATTGAGCGAGGCCATCATCTGCAAATTCATCTGTAAGTGGGACCACCACGACTTGTTGTCCCCCTGCCAGATGCCGCCGTAGCGGTGCGCCCCGATATAGGACGCGCGGGAGAACATCAGCACCCGCTTGCCCGGGGCGAGCTCGTCAAAGGCTTCCGACGCCGCGCGGGTCATATTCATCCCGTAGAGGTTGTGCACCCGGTCATGGCGCACCCGGAGCAGCTTGCCGTCCTGCTCCATCTGGTGGAAGAACTGGTGGTAGCTGTTCGGGCCGTCCCCGAGGTAGTTGAACAGGGCCTTGAGCTCCCAGTAGCGGTGGAGGTTGAGGTTGCGCCCCTTGAAGTCCTCCACCCGGGCGAAGGCGGCGTCCAGATTCTTCTGGGTGTAGAAGATGGCGGGCTCGTTCATGTCGTTCCAGAAGCCCTCGATCCCCTGCTCCATCAGCCGGCCATAGAGGCGGCCAAACCAGCGCCGCGCCGCCGGGTTGAGCACGTCGGGGAAGTGGACCTGCCCCGGCCAGACGGCGGCGATGAAGTTCTCCCCCCGCTCGTCGGTGCAGAAGAGGCCCTGCTCCACCCCCTGCTCATAGACGTCGTAGCCCGTCTCGATCTTCACCCCCGCGTCGATGATGGGGACCAGATGGATGCCGTCCCGCTTGAGGTCCGCCGCCAGCGCCTTGAGGTCGGGGAAGGTCTCCCGGTTCACCGTGAAGTCCTTGAAGCGCTCCATGTAGTCGATGTCGAGATAGATCGCGTCCAGCGCCATCCTGCGGGAGCGGTAGCCCTCCGCGACCGCGCGGATGTCCTCCTCCGAGCGGTAGCCCCAGCGACTCTGCCCGTAGCCGAAGGCCCACTTGGGCGGGATATAGCTCCGGCCCACCAGACCGCGGAACTGCCGGGCGACGTCCGCCTCCGTCTCCCCCTCGATGAGGTAGACCCAGGCATCCCCGCTCTTCACGGTGACGCTCAGCAGGTCGCTGCGGGTGTAGCCGATGTCAAAATGCACCACGCCGGGGTCGTCCACAAAGAGGCCGAAGACCTCCTCTTCCGTGCTGACAAGGAAGAAGTTGTGCGCCCCGTAGAGGGAGAGCTTGTCCTCCGAGTGGTGGGGAATGTCGGTGCACTGGCTCTCATAGTGCCAGCCGCGCTTGTTCATCCCGCGCACATTCTCCCCCAGGCCGTAGACCGCCGCCCCCTCCGGGAGAGGGCAGGAGAGGGTGAGCGGGTCCTCCGTCACGGTGAAGCGCGGCATAGGCAGCGGGCTCTCCGGGCGCGGCGCCACCACCGCCCCCGTCTCCAGCGGCGTGCCGAAGCGGTATTTGCAGATCATGGGAAGTCCACCTTTCGTCTGTCACTGTGAGGGAGGGTCTCCCTCACAGACATCTTACCATATGTGGAGGTAAAACGCCACACCTTTTCTAAAATGTGCCGAAAAAAGTCCCGGAGCGCCGGGCGGAAAAAATCCCTGCGGAAAAGCGAAATTCCCTCTTGACGAACGGAGAAAATCTGCTATAATGGCATGGTCCGGTTCGAGAGACCAGACCGGATGTCCATCTGGAGAAGTCGCGTAGTTGGTCGAGCGCGCACGATTGGAAATCGTGTAACCGTCAAAAGCGGTTCGAGGGTTCGAATCCCTCCTTCTCCGTAGAAAATCCCCGTCCTGAGGTTGTTGCAGGACGGGGATTTTGCTGTATTCCGTGACATTTTGCGTCAAAACAGGATGCGCCGCAAATTTGCACCCCAATTTTCACCCCAACGGCGCTGCGGTCATAGTCCCCCGTCTTGCAGTCAGGGCAAGGCGGGGGCTTCTGCCGCATATCAGTATGACAAACGCAAAAGGCCCGGCAGTTTTCGCCGGGCCCCTCACGAAAAAAGAGAAAGAGAAGAGAAAAGAGAGGAGATAGACAGATGAGTCTCATCTGACGGTATCAGTATAACAGCCCGTCCGTCACCATGCATGAAGAAATTGCAAATCAAATGCAAATAAACTGTGAACGCAGGGGAGGGCGTTCTCATCTTAATAGTTTCTGAATCCTGCGCCTTCCCCGTTGTCCCCCCTCCTCCGGATGCGGTATAATAAGATGAAAGAGATTCTTGCGGCGGCTCTGTCCGCCCGGAGGTGAAGTGAAATGAATCGTTATGACTATGCGTGTGCGGGCGCCATTCTGGTGGCGGACGACGAGCCGGAGATCCGTCAGCTTCTGCGCATCCTGCTGACGAAAAAGGGGTATGATGTGCTCGAAGCGGTCAACGGCGAGGACGCGGTCCAGCAGGCCAAGCGGAACCCTGAGCTGGATCTGATCCTGATGGATATCATGATGCCCGGACTCTCCGGTCTGGAGGCGTGCCGCCAGATCCGCATCTACACCAAGGCTCCCATCCTCTTCCTCACGGCCCGGAACACCGAGCAGGACAAGGCGATGGCCTACGAGTACGGCGGGGACGACTATCTGGCCAAGCCCTTCTCCCAGGGAGAGCTGATGATGAAGGTGGCCTCCCTCATCCGGCGCTACCGGGTCTATGGCGGCATGCTCAACGTCTCCCCCCTGCGCGGGAACGCGGCGGACGCCCTGTCGGTGGACGTGCGCGCGCGGCGGGTGAAGAAGCACGACCAGGAGATCAAGCTGACGGACAAGGAGATGGACCTTCTCCTCTTCCTGCTGGCCCACCGGGGGGAGACGATGGACGTGCGCACCCTCTATGAGGCAGTCTGGAAGAACAAGTATATGCCGTCGTCGGACAACAATATCATGGTCTACATCCAGCGTCTGCGCAAGAAGCTGGAGGACGAGCCGGCCAACCCCACGCTGATTCGGACCATCTACGGAAGGGGGTATCAGATTGACTGACCGGCGGCGGTTCCTTCCTCTGCGGCTGAAGTTTCTGGCGGCGTTTTTCCTCTCCCTGCTGGCCGCGCTGGCGGGGGTCATGCTGGTCTATCTGGCGGGGGAGAGCTATATCCAGCTCTATTATATGGACGAGGCGCGGATGCAGGAGCGCACGCGCGGCCTTCTCTACGACTTCGTGGACTTTGTGCAGGAGCGGAGGCTGGACGTCCACAACGCCAGAGATATCACCCGCTGGGCCAAGGAGCAGGACTATGTCTATCTGCTCATCTATCAGGACGGCCGCGTCATCATCGACTCCGGCTGGTGGGACGAGCAGGAATACTACACCGATTTTACCGAGCTGGAGGATGTGCCCGCCGCGGCCCGGAGCGCCGGGACAGAGGAGGGCGGGGTCAGCTTCGGCTATGGCATGGTCACGGCGACGGTCGCCTTCTCCGACGGGGAGTATGAGGTCGTTCTCTATGACTTCTCGGACGAGCCGCTCTATGACCGGGTCCGGCTGCTCTCCTTCGGCGCGGGGATCCTGATCTTTGTCCTCCTGCTGCTGGTCTACCACAGCAAGACGATCCGGCGCATCATCCGCCTCTCTCAGGAGGTGGAGGTGATCGCGGGCGGCAGCCTGGAGGAGCCCATCGCCCGCCAGCCCGCGGACGAGCTGGGGGCGCTGGCGCAGCATGTGGACACCATGCGTTTTTCCATCATCAACGAGATGCGCGCCGAGCAGGAGGCGTGGAACGCCAACAGCGACCTGATCACCCGCATGAGCCACGACATCCGCACCCCCCTCACCGTCCTGCTCGGCTTCCTGGAGCTGCTGGAGGAGGGGAACTACAGCGGGGATGAGACTTACCGCCACTATCTCGGCATCTGCAAGAAGAATGCCTTCCAGCTCAAGGAACTGGCGGACCGGCTGTTCCAGTATTTCCTTGTCTTTGGCCACCGGGAGCACGGCCTGGAGCTGGAGGTCGCGGACGCGCGCGTGCTGCTCGGACAGCTCATCGGCGAACACGCCGTCTGGCTGACTGAGCAGGGCTGGCAGGTGGAGACCGTCCCGCTGGAGAGCACCGTCTTTGTGGAGGTGGATACCGTCTACACAAAACGCCTGTGCGACAATGTCTTCTCCAACATTGAAAAGTATGCCGACCCCAACCATCCGGTGGAGATCCGCCTGTGGGTGGCGGGGGACGAGCTGCACATCACCGTCCGCAACCGGATCCGCAGCACCTCCCGTCAGGTGGAGAGCACCAATATCGGCCTGAAGACCTGCGAACGGATCTCCGAACTGATGGGAGGGCGCTTCCTCGTTCACAGGACGGAGACGGAGTTCTGCGCAGAGGTCATTCAACCTGTCTACCGCGAACCAGAGGAGGTGCCGGCGGCCTCCTGAGCGGGGCGCGGGTGGGTGTCCAGGTAATCGGAGAGAATGTCCGCCGCCAGATGCACCAGCTTGGGGCAGGGGCGCTTGCGGTAATACTCCGCCGTCCGTTCGCTCGCGGTCGGGCTGCCCTCTGCCCGACTGAGACCGAGCAGCTCCCGGCAGACGATGGACCCACCCGCGCCCTCGCGGTAGCGCGCGGCGAGGGACTGCACCTCGGCGTAGACGCGGGACTTGTCCTCCGGCGTCCCAGCGGCGTAGAGCGTGCTGAAGACGAAGACCATGCCGGAGAATGCCCCGCACACCTCGCGCAGCCGTCCCATCCCGGCGCCGAAGCCGGCGGACATCCGCAGGACATCCGCCTGGGAGAGTCCCATTTCCCGGGAAAAGGCGGCCGCGACACTCTGACTGCAATTGTAGCCCTGATAGAAGAGAGCTTCGGCCAGCTCTCCGTGTCTGCTCATCAAAATCGCCCCATTTCATTGGAATTCTGCCCCTATTCTAGCGGATTTTGCCCTGTGAGGCAAGACGGAGGCGGGGCAGAATAATTTTCCGAAAAAAGTGAAAAAGGGGCTTGACAGTTGGCTCTCGCCCTGCTATACTAATCAAGCTGTCGCCGAGAGGCGCGGCGGAGGGTGTACCTTGTAAATTAAACAACGTGAAGCAAACGAAGCACCAGAGTAAGGATAGCGGAGGCTTCGGAGCTGAAAAGTTCTGAAGAGGAAGCAGAA
>CASDSM010000022.1 GCA_949283375.1 uncultured Eubacteriales bacterium
CTGCGGCTGGCGGCGCGACCGGCGGCGCGGCGACCGGCGCGGGCACCGGCCTGACCTACACCCCCGGCACCTACAGCGCCAGCGCCAAGGGCATCGCCGGCGACGTCACCGTCACCATGACCTTTGACGAGACCAGCATCACCGACGTGCAGATCGACGCCTCCGGCGAGACGCCGGACATCGGCGGCACCGCTGCCGAGCAGATGCGCGAGATGATCCTCTCCGCCCAGACCTACGACGTGGACGGGGTCTCCGGCGCGACGGTCACCTGCGACGCGATCAAGAAGGCGGCCGCGGACTGCATCTCCCAGGCCTCCGGCACCGACGTCACCGCCGGCGCGGCGGAGGGCGGCACGGCCTCTGCCGGCGCTGCCGACTGGCTGGGCACCGCCCCTGAGATCGATGAGAGCGAGATCACCGAGACCCTGGACACCGAGGTCCTGGTGGTCGGCTGCGGCACCGGCGGCTGGATCGCCGCGATGACCGCCGCCGAGGAGGGCGCGAAGGTCCTCGTGGTGGAAAAGCGCGAGGAGCCGACCGGCATCCGGGAGGACATCGGTGCGGTCAACTCCCGGCTGCAGCAGGCCTCCTTTGAGGAGTACCCGGAGTTTCGGATTGACAAGATAGAGGCCCTGCAGGACATCGTCCGCTATGGCAGCGGCTATGTGGACTCCGACCTCATCAAGGTCTGGCTGGACAACTCCGGCGAGATGGTGGATTGGCTGACCGACCTGATGGAGTCCACCGGAGACTGGTACATGTCCCTTGAGGGCGGCGTGGGCAATCTTGACGACCCCGGTCGCGACAAGGCCTATGCCACCGGTCACAGCCCCCATAAGACGGACAGTGCCGGCGAAGACGTGACGACCAACTCCACCTTCCAGGCCCACTGCGATGAGCTGGGCGTGGAGTGGAAGCTCTCCACCGCCCTGGTCAAGCTCGAGCAGGACGAGAGCGGTAAGGTGACCGGCATCATCGCCCAGGACCAGACCGACGAGCACTACATCCGCATCAACGCCTCCAAGGGCGTCATCCTCGCCACCGGCGGCTATGCCACCAACACTGACATGATGCTCGCTCTGCAGCCGATGACGATGGAGATGAAGATCAATGTGCCGATGGGCTCCACCTGCGACGGCTCCGGCATCAAGGCGATGCTCTGGGCGGGCGCGGCCATGGACCCGACCCACGCCTCCATGATGTTCAACCGCTGCTCCTGCCTGCCCACGGAGACGGCGGGTTATCAGACCAACGGCAAGTGGTTCTGGTTCGGCGAGCAGCCCTTCCTGAAGGTGAACCTGAACGGCAAGCGCTTCTGCAACGAGTCCGGTCCGTATGAGTTCATGCTCCACTCGATGTACATGCAGCCCAACCACACCTACTGCGATATCTTTGACGCCAACAGCAAGCAGTACGCCGAGCAGTTTGACGAGGTCGGCTGCTGCCGACTGTTCCCGTTCCCGAACGGGGCAGAGTCCAATATGGGCTTTGATTATGTCTGGAATCAGCTGATGACGGAGTTTGTGGACGAGGGCTATCTCCAGGTGGCTGACACCCTGGAGGAGCTGGCGGAAAAGCTGAACATCCCGGCGGACAACTTTGTGGCCACGGTCGAGCGGTACAACGAGCTGTGCGCCGCCGGCGTGGACGAGGATTACGGCAAGGAGCGCCACCGCATGACCCCGGTGGACACCGCCCCGTTCTACGGCATCCGCACCGGCGCATGGCATCTGACCACCCTGAACGGCTGCCGGATCAACACTGACATGCAGGTCATCCGCGCCGACGGCACCGCCATCGAGGGCCTGTACGCCACCGGCGACTGCACCGGCGGCTTCTTCGCCACCACCTATCCCAACCTCTTCACCGGTCTGGCCTGCGGCCGCACGATGACCTTCGGCCGCCGCGCCGCCAAGATCGTCGCCGCCCTGTAAGATCAGAGCGCTTCCGGGCGGACGGACCGTTTGCCCGGAAGCGGTTCTCGGAGACAAGAAGAAAGAAAGGAGCCGCCAATATGCGTGCACAGACTTTTCGGGGCGGCGTGCACCCTGAGGGCCGGAAGGAACTGAGCAAGAACAGCCCGATGCAGGTCTATACGCCCAAAGGCGACATGGTCTTCCCCCTGTCCCAGCACATCGGCAAGCCCGCCGTGCCTGTGGTGAAGAAGGGGGACCGTGTCCTGGCCGGGCAGATCATCGCCGAGGCCGACGGGTATATCTCCGCCCATATCATCAGCTCCTGTTCCGGCACCGTCAAGGGCATTGAGCACCGCTTTACCGATGCGGGAGTGATCGCTGAGTGCATCGTCATCGCCAACGACGGGCAGTTTGAAACCATGCCCGGGATTGGGGAGCAGACAGACTACAAGACGCTCTCCCGCGAGCAAATTATCGACCGGGTCAAGGCCGCCGGCGTCGTCGGCCTGGGCGGCGCGGGTTTCCCCACCCACGTCAAGCTCCAGCCCAAGAATCCGGAGGAGATCGACTACATCATTGCAAACGGCGCCGAGTGCGAGCCGTATATCACCTGCGATGACCGTCTGATGCAGGAGCAGCCCGGCTGGGTGGTCGAGGGACTGCGGATCATGCTTCATCTCTTCCCGCATGCCACCGCAGTCATCGCCATTGAGGACAATAAGCCGGAGGCGATCGCCGCCATGACCCGCGCGATCGAGGGGGAGAGCCGGATGCGCGTCATGCCGCTGGTGACCAAATTCCCCCAGGGCGGCGAGCGCAACCTGGTCCACGCCGTCACCGGGCGGAAGATGGCCTCCAAGGATCTCCCGGCCAACCTCGGCTGCATCGTGGACAACGTGACCACCCTCGCGGCGATCTACCGCGCCGTCTGCCTCAACGAGCCGCTGATGGAGAAGGGCTTCACCGTCACCGGCGACGCCGTGCAGAATCCGGGCAACTTCCTGGTGCGCATTGGCACCTCCGTCTCAGAGCTGCTCGAGGCGGCCGGCGGCCTGAAGTGCCAGCCCAGGAAGGTGCTCATCGGCGGCCCGATGATGGGCATCGCCATCACCGACTTTGACGTGCCCATCGCCAAGGCGCAGAACGCCCTGCTGTGCATGACGGAGGACGAGGTGGAGATCGCCGAGTCGCAGATGACCGCCTGTATCCGCTGCGGCCGCTGCTCCCGGGTCTGCCCGGTGGGCCTGGTGCCGCAGATGATGATGACCGCCGCCCAGCGCGGGGACTACGCCCAGTACGAGAAGATCCACGGCCTGGACTGCATCGCCTGCGGAAGCTGCACCTTCATCTGCCCGGCCAAGCGCCCGCTGATGCAGCTCTTCAAGCAGACGAAGGCCCACATTCTCGCCCAGCAGGCGGCCGCCCGGGCCGCTGGCAAGTAAAGGAGGGGTGGCATACATGAACGGATTGCTGAATGTCTCCTCCTCCCCCCATGTGAGGAGCAAACTGACCACCGGCCAGGTGATGTATGACGTTATTCTGGCCCTGATGCCGGCGACAGTGATGGGCGTCTACCGCTTCGGCCTGCACGCCTTCCTCGTCATTGCCACGAGCGTCCTCTCGGCGGTGATGACGGAGTTCATCTTCGACTACATCGCCCACAAGCCCAACACCCTGCGCGACGGCTCCGCCGTGCTCACCGGCCTGCTGCTGGCCCTCTGCCTGCCGCCGTCGGTGCCGCTGTACATCCCGTACTTCGGCAGCCTGTTCGCCGTGCTGGTGGCCAAGTGCCTCTTCGGCGGGCTGGGCCACAACTTCATGAACCCGGCGCTCGCGGGCCGCTGCTTCCTGCTCATCTCCTTCAGCTCGGCGATGACCAGCTACTCGATGGACGGCGTCTCCAGCGCCACCCCGCTGGCTGTCCTGCGCGACGGCGGCACGATCGATATCCTCGAGATGTTCCTCGGCTATACCGACGGCGTCATCGGCGTGAGCGTCGCCGCCCTCCTCGTCGGCGCGGTCTACCTGCTGATCGTGGGCGGCATCACCTTCCACATCCCGCTGGCCTATGTGCTCAGCTTCTGCGCCGCGATGGCCTACTTCGGCGGCCAGGGGCTTGACCCGCTCTTCCTGCTGGCCCACCTGTGCGGCGGCGGCGTGATCCTCGGCGCGTTCTTCATGGCGACCGACCCGGTCACCAGCCCGATCACCGGGCGCGGCCAGGTGATCTACGGCGTCGTGGCCGGCCTGCTCTCCGCCATCTTCCGCGTCTATGGCAGTGCGGCGGACAGCGTGAGCTACGCCATCATCCTCGCCAACCTCACCGTCCCGCTGGTGGACAAGATCTCCGTTCCCGCCCCCTTCGGCCTGGGCGACAACGCCAAGCAGCCCAAGCCCAAGGTACCCAGGGCGGCGGTCATCCTCACCGTCATCACCCTGATCGCGGGCGTCGCCCTCGGCGGCGTGAACTATCTGACGGCGGACACCATCGCCCAGCGCCAGATGGAGGAGAACGCCGCGTCCTATGCCGCTGTCCTCTCCTCTGCTGAGAGCTTTTCCTATGACGACGCGCTGAGCGCCATCGTGGAGGAGTATGCCGGGACCGGCTACGGCGACGGGGCCTATGGCAATGTCACCATCAATGAAGTGGTGGTCGGCGAGGACGCGGGCGGCAACGTCGTGGGCTATGCCCTGAGCGTCACCTCGGGCGACGCCTATGACGGCACGCTGACCCTCTCGGTCGGCATCTCGGCCGACGGCGTGGTCCAGGGCATCTCCTTCACCGAGATCCACGAGACGCCGGGCCTCGGCATGAACGCCGACCAGCCGGAGTTCCGCGACCAGTTCAGCGGCATCCCCGCCCAGTCGCTCACCCTCGGCGGTGAGATCAACGGCGTCTCCGGCGCCACGTTCACCTCCACCGCGACGGTCAACGCCGTCAACGCGGCCATCGACTTCTACACCAACCAGATCACGGCGTGAGGAGGGGTGAGAAGATGAATCGAAATATGGAACGTATCTACAACGGCCTCGTGAAGGAGAACCCCATCTTCATCATGATGCTGGGCATCTGCCCCACCCTCGCGGTCACCACCTCGGGCACGAACGGCTTCGGCATGGGCGTGTCCACCCTGGTGGTGCTGGTGATGAGCAACCTGGTGATTTCCGCCGTGCGCAAGCTGATTCCCGATCAGGTCCGTCTGCCGGCCTATATCGTCATCGTCGCCTCCCTGGTCACGGTGGTGCAGCTTCTCATCAAGGCCTATGTCCCCTTCCTGGACGCGGCGCTTGGCATCTACATCCCGCTCATCGTCGTCAACTGCATCATCCTCGGCCGTGCGGAGGCCTATGCCTCCAAGAACCCGCCGGTCCTGTCCATCTTCGATGGCATCGGCATGGGCCTCGGCTTTACCTTCGCCCTGACGCTGATCGGCCTGGTCCGTGAGCTCTTCGGCGCCGGCACCGCCTTTGGCGTGCAGGTGATGCCGGAGTTCTACCAGCCGGTCTCCATCCTGATCAACGCACCCGGCGCCTTCCTCGTCCTGGCCTTCATCGTCGCCGTGATGAACGGCGCGAACATCTCCACCGCGGCCAACGCCAAGGTGGAGGGCTGCGACGGCTGCTGCGCCAACTGCGCGCAGGCCACGGAGCACTGCGATAAGAAGGAGGGGAAAGCATGACATCGCTCCTCATGATCGTCATCGGCGCCGCCCTGATCAACAACGTGGTGCTCAGCCAGTTCCTCGGGCTGTGCTCCTTCCTGGGCGTGTCCAAGCAGATCAAGACCTCTGCCAGCCTGGGCGGCGCGGTCATCTTCGTCATCACCATCGCCTCTGCGGTGGCCAATCTCCTCTATGACTTCGTGCTCGACCCGCTGGGATTGTCCTATTTGCAGACCATCGTCTTCATCCTGGTCATCGCCGCCCTCGTGCAGGTGGTGGAGATGTTCCTGAAGAAGACCTCGCCCGGCCTCTACAGCGCTCTGGGCATCTATCTGCCGCTGATCACCACCAACTGCGCCGTCCTCGGCGTGGCGCTGACCAACGTCACCAACGGCTACAACTTCATCGAGAGCGTGCTGGCCGGCCTTGGCACCGCGGTGGGCTACACCGTCGCCATCGTCCTGCTCGCCGGCATCCGTGAGCGCATCGAGGAGAGCGAGGTGCCCGCGCCCTTCCGCGGGGCCCCCATCGTCCTGCTCAGCGCCGCGCTGATGGCCATCGCGTTCTACGGCTTCAGCGGCCTGGCATAAGGAGGGGAAGAGAATGACAATGATCATCTCCACCGCCGTGGTCGTGGCGGTCGTCGGCCTGCTGGTCGGCCTGATGCTGGTCTTCGCCAGCGAGAAGTTTGAGGTGGAAGTGGACGAGAAGGAGGCCGCCGTGCGCGAGTGCCTCCCGGGCAACAACTGCGGCGCCTGCGGCTATGCCGGCTGCGATGCGATGGCGGCCGCCATCGCCAAGGGGGAGGCTCCGGTGAACGGCTGCCCGGTGGGCGGCGCGCCGGTGGCGGATCAGATCTCCGCCATCATGGGGATCGCCCCGTCCACGCTGGAGAAGCGCGTCGCCTTCGTCAAGTGCGCCGGCACCTGCGACAAGATGAAGGTGAAGGCGAACTACATCGGCATCCAGGACTGCCAGGCCGCCGTCACCCTGACCGGCAAGGGCATCAAGGCCTGCCAGCAGGGCTGCCTCGGCTACGGGAGCTGCGTCGCCGTCTGCCAGTTTGACGCCATCCATGTGGTCAACGGCGTGGCGGTGGTGGACCGCTCCAAGTGCGTCGCCTGCGGCAAGTGCGTCGAGGCCTGCCCGCAGAAGCTGATCGAGATCCTGCCCGACCGCAGCGTCTACGCTGTCCAGTGCAGCAACACGGAGCGCGGCCCCATCGTCCGCAAGCTCTGCGACGCCGGCTGCATCGCCTGCGGCCTGTGCGCCCGCCAGTGCCCGGAGGGCGCGATCACCATCCGCAACAACATCGCCCACATCGACTACAGCAAGTGCACCGGCTGCGGCAAATGCGCCGAGAAGTGCCCTGCCAAGATCATCCGCTGCCGCTGAGCAGCACAAAAAAACACGCGGGAGAGGTTCGTCTCCCGCGTGTTTTTCTGTCAAAAGGGGTGGCATGGGTGTATTGCCGCCGTAAAAGCTCTGTGCGGCTCGAAAATGCTTGACAAGTTAGTAAAGACTAACTAAAATGAAGGCAGAGCAATTTGGCAACCGGTCCAAGCGCGTGGACGCGGCAGAGGCACTGTCTGCCTGCCGGGCGGCACGGATGTCCCGGATGCTGCTGGGCGGAAGGAGGGCGTTATGCACGAATACTACCGTCGCAGCCGCAAAAAGCTGCGCAGGCGGATGGACGCCTATCTGCGGCAGGTGCTGTCGGAGGTGGAGGCACTGTTTCAAAAGCCCTATAACCGGGCCTTTGAAGAGATTTGGGAACGCTATGAGGCGGAGCTGTTGGAAGTCCTCCCCTACATCGGCGGCGACAGGGTCAGCGGCACGAGGAATCTCACCGGCTGCGCTTTCTTCATCGCCTTTGGGCTGGTGGGGAGACAGTACGGCCTCTCCACCCATGACTGGGGGCGGCTGTGTACCACTCTGTATCAGCGGTATTTTGACCGCATCCCCGGCGGCCTTCGCAGCCTTGCCGGGCGGCTGATGCGGGAGCATCCGGCGCTCATTGCGCGGGCGCTGAGAAGGAAGGACGAAAAAAACGCCGCAAACGCGGCGAAATATCCCGGCAGCTTTGTCACCCGGACGATGGAGGGGACGGCGGAATACCCCGTCATCTACCACACACTGACCTGTCCGGTATACGAATTCTGCCGGGCGCGGGGCTATATGGAATACCTGCCCTACCTGTGCAGCCTGGACTATGTGATGTTCGCCGCCCTGGGGGTGGCCCTGCACCGGGAAAAGACCTGTGCCGCGGGGGACGGTCTCTGTGACTTCAAAATGAAACGGGACGGCCCCATCCCAACGGTGTGGCCGCCCCATATTCTGGATGAGTCCGATCCTCTGAAATAGGCCGCAGGTGATCGCCGCGGCGGTGCCTGAGCGCCGTCAGATCTCCCTCCGTCCCTCCAGGGCGCGCATCAGCGTCGCATCGTCGGCGTACTCCAGGTGGCTCCCCACCGGGATGCCGTAGGCCAGCCGGGTGATGCGTACTCCGAAGGGGCGCAGCAGGCGGCTGAGATACATCGCAGTCGTCTCCCCCTCCGTGTCCGGATTGGTGGCCATGATGACCTCCTCCACTCCGCCGGCGGAGACCCGCTGGACAAGCTGGCTGATGCGCAGGTCGTCCGGGCCGATATGGTTCATGGGGGAGATCACGCCGTGCAGGACATGATAGAGCCCGTTGTACTCCCCGGAACGCTCCATCGCCATCACGTCCTTCGGATCGGCCACCACACAGATGACAGAGTGATCCCGCTTCAGGCTGGCGCACAGGGCGCACGGTCCCTCTCCCTCCGTCAGATTCTGGCAGACCGGGCAGCAGGTGATGGAGCGCTTGGCGTCCAGAATCGCCTGGGCAAAGGCGTCCGCCTCCTCCTGCGGCAGGTCGAGGACATAGAAGGCCAGCCGCTGGGCGGATTTTGCGCCGATGCCGGGCAGACGGTTGAATTGTTCCACCAGTTTTTCTAGGGCGGGGGGGAGGTAATGCATGGCGAGCGCTCCTTACAAAATCGTTACAGCATGTTCAGAGTCCGGTCACAGACTGTTCAGGCGGATTTCACATCCGCCTGTTATCTTATAGGCATGGAACAGCCGGGGACGGGGCGGCATAGGATGAGGTGCGGCGAACCTCCCCGGGGAAATGGATGGCTGATTCCAGTGCCGCTTCTGATAGATTGCTCCGACTGGTTCCGGGCCAGTCGGAGCACTTTTTGAGGCAAATGCCCGGCTTGATCGAGGTCAGCCGTCATAGACGGTGGAGGTGCCCACCTCTTTCGCGTCGTAGCCGCGGGACTGGAGCGAGTCCAAAATTGCCCGCTTGTGCGTCGCGCCGAAGGCCTCCAGCGTCACGCGCAGCTCCACGCCATGCTGGCGGTTGATGTTGACAAACTGGTTGTGCTCCAGCTTGATGATGTTGCCGTTCTGCTGGGCGACGATGCTGGCCACGTTGAGCAGCTCGCCCGGCCGGTCGGGCAGGTGGACGGAGAAGGTGAACACCCGGCTGCGGTTGATCAGGCCGTGCTGAATGACGGAGGCCATCGTGATGACGTCCATATTGCCGCCGGTCAGAATGGCCACCACATTCTGGTCCTTGCAGTCGAGGTGGTAGAGCGCCGCTGCGGTGAGCAGGCCGGCGTTTTCCACGATCATCTTGTGCTTCTCCGTCATATCGAGGAAGCAGTTGACCAGCTCCTCATCCGGCACGGTGATCACGCCGTCCAGGTACTTCTGCAAGTAGGGCAGACAGAGGTCGCCCGGGGTCTTGACCGCCACGCCGTCGGCGATGGTCTCCGCCGTGGGCAGGGTGACGATGTGCCCTGCCTCCAGGCTCGCCTTCATGGAGGCGGCCCCCTCCGGTTCCACGCCGATCACCTTGACGTTGGGGTTGAGCAGCTTGGCCAGGGTCGCTACGCCCGAGGCCAGGCCGCCGCCGCCGATGGGGACCAGGATGATGTCCACATCCGGCAGGTCGGAGAAAATTTCGTAGGAGATGGTGCCCTGGCCAGTTGCGACACGCAGGTCGTTGAAGGGGTGGATGTAGGTCAGCCCCTGGCCGGCGGCCAGCTCCTCCGCCTTGGCCGCGGCGTCGTCAAAGCCGGAGCCGTGGAGAATCACGCGCGCGCCGTAGTTCTTCGTGTTTTCCACCTTGATGAGCGGCGTGGTGGTGGGCATGACCACCGTGGCGGGCACGCCGGCCCGCTGCGCGGCGTAGGCGACCCCCTGCGCGTGATTGCCCGCCGAGGCGGTGATCAGCCCCTTGGCCCGCTCCTCGTCAGAGAGGGTGGAGATGGTGTAATAGGCCCCGCGGATCTTGTACGCCCCGGTGACCTGCATATTTTCCGGCTTGAAATAGACATGGTTGCCCGATGTGCGGGAGAAATAGGGGGAGTGGATGAGCGAGGTGTCCCGCAATACCCCTTTGAGGACCCGTCGGGCCTCTCGAAAATCCTCCAACTGCATCATAAAACCACACTCCCATTATTTTACAGTGAAATCAAAGCGGCGGCCCGGACGACCTCGCAGGCGTCCGGGCCAGCACGTTCTATTGTAATCGGAAAACGGCGGCTTGTCAATTCTCCGTGCGCGGTTTACACCGGCCGCCCTGACCGGCGATATAGACGTGCTTGTCCAGCCAGCTCTGCGGGACCTGCGCCTGATAGTACCGGTAGAGCTCGCGGGCGCAGAGCGCCTCCCGCCCCTCCGGCAGCTCCCGCGCCCAGAGGTGGACCAGATAGACCACGCCGAACACCTCGTTGTCAAACGGGCAGGGGACAAAGCCCGCGCGCCGGTAGAAGCCCTGCCGCCGGCGGCGCAGGCGGTTCACCTCGTCCGGGAGGGAGGGGAGCTCCGCCTCCACCTCGGCGAGGATGCCCTCGGGATACCGCTCCTGGAGCAGCTCGAGGCAGACGCTCCCATAGCCCGCGCCCTTGTCCAGCATGGCGAGGTAGTCCAGCAGCACAAAGCGGCAGCCCTCCACGCGCAGCATCATCGCATAGCCGCGATGCACGCCGTCCACGTCCAGCCACCACGGCTCGCAGAGGCCCCGGTCGTAGAGCTCGCGCAGCCGCCGGAGAGATTTCAGTTCGTTGTAGGGAAATTCCTGTTCCATGGAGGGATAGGCCTCCGCGAGGCCGTCCCGGTCCATCTTGACCAGTGAGATCATGGTGTCACTCCTTGCTGACAGACTGTCTCTATTCTGACCGATTTTCCCCGGCATGTCAAGGCCGCGCCCGCCCTTGCCAAATACGCCGTTGGAGTATATAATAACAACAGATACAGACAACACGCACGAGGAGTGACCCCCAATGGAACGCACGACCATCGCCCAGCTCTATGCCAGCGGCGAGAAGCTGAACGGTCAGACCATCACCGTCTGCGGCTGGGTCCGCACCATCCGCAACCTGAAGAGCTTCGCCTTCGTCAGCCTGAACGACGGGAGCTGCTTTGCCAACCTCCAGGTTGTGGTGGAGCGGGAGCAGACGGAAAACTACGACGAGATCATCCGCCAGAATGTCGGCGCGGCCCTGGTGGTGACCGGCGCCTTTGTCCTCACCCCGGGGGCCAAGCAGCCCTTTGAGCTGAAAGCCGCCTCGGTCGCGGTGGAGGGGGTCTCCGCCCCCGACTATCCCCTGCAAAAGAAGCGCCACTCGGTGGAGTTCCTGCGCACGATCGCCCACCTGCGCCCGCGCACGAACCTCTTCTCCGCCGCCTTCCGCGTCCGCTCGGTCGCGGCCCACGCGATCCACTGCTTCTTCCAGGACAGGGGCTTTGTCTACGTCCACACTCCCATCATTACCGCCTCTGACTGCGAGGGCGCGGGGGAGATGTTCCGCGTCACCACACTGGATGTGGACAACCCGCCCCGGACGGAGGACGGCACGGTGGACTACAGTCAGGACTTCTTCGGCCGCGCGGCCAACCTGACCGTCTCCGGCCAGCTCAATGTGGAGACCTATTGCATGGCCTTTTCCAACGTCTACACCTTCGGCCCCACCTTCCGCGCGGAGAACTCCAACACCCAGCGCCATGCCGCCGAGTTCTGGATGATCGAGCCGGAGATCGCCTTTGCCGACCTCGCGGACGACATGGATCTGGCCGAGGAGATGCTGAAATACGTCATCCGCACCGTGATGGAGAAGTGCCCGCAGGAGATGGCCTTCTTCAACTCCTTTGTGGACAAGGGCCTGCTGGAGCGGCTGGAGCACGTCGCCTCCTCCGACTTCGGCCGGGTGACCTATACCGAGGCGATCGAGATCCTCCAGCGCTCGGGCAAAAAGTTTGAGTACCCCATCACCTGGGGCTCCGACCTCCAGACGGAGCACGAGCGCTACCTCACCGAGGAGCACTTCAAGCGTCCGGTCTTCGTCACCGACTATCCCAAGGAGATCAAGGCGTTCTACATGCGCATGAACGAGGACGGGAAGACGGTCGCCGCGGCGGACTGCCTCGTGCCCGGCATCGGCGAGATCATCGGCGGCAGCCAGCGCGAGGAGCGTCTGGACGTGCTCGAGGCGCGTATGGCGGAGCTCGGCCTCAAGCCGGAGGACTACTGGTGGTATCTCGACCTGCGCCGCTACGGCAGCTGCAAGCACGCGGGCTTCGGCCTCGGCTTTGAGCGGCTGATCATGTACCTCACCGGCATCGCCAACATCCGCGACGTCCTGCCCTATCCGCGCACGGTGGGCAGCGCCGACTTCTGAGCCGGTCCAGGTCTGGAACACACAAAACACCCCGGAGCATTTCGTCGCTCCGGGGTGTTGGTCATTTTCTGCGCCGGAAGAGCAGGATGGCCGTCACAATGACGGCCGCAGCCACCAGCAGGACGATCGGGACAGCTTCCGCCCAGAGGATGTCCACCGGGCTCCAGACGACGTCTGCCCGGGCAGGCAGGGCCATCGAGAGCGGGAGAAGGCAGAGCAACAGGAGGGCGGTCACGATGCGTTGTCTCATCTGGTTCTCTCCTTTCGTGTCAGAGCGGGGTACGCTTACAGGACTATCTGCAACAGGGCGCCTGCGGTGTAGGAGAAGAGGTTGACGCAGAGGGCGAAGCGCCAGGGGTGGGCGATCCCCTCCCCGCGATGGCGGCAGCAGAGCCCCTCCACGAGGACCGCAAGTCCCTCCAGCACCGGGATCACTGCCAGGCGGGGGAAGGGACCGATGACGCACAGGAGAAAGTGCGCCGTCACAACGGGGGGATTGGTGAGCAGGTTCATCAGCAGCACGAGCCGCAGATCCCACCCGCGCAGGCCCCAGAGCCGGGCGAAGAGGAGCTCAAGGACCTCGGTCAACGCCAGTGAGAGGACCAGCGAGGCCGCCAGCGCGGCGGTCATCGCGCCCGCCTCTCCCGGAGCCCCGCCGTCAGGAGCAGGCAGGAGAGAAGGCTCGCGAGGGCGAGCTCCGCCGCCCCAAAGGCCCCGGTCCCCAGATAGACGGGCAGGAAGCCGAGGAAGAGGGCGAAGGTGAGCGCCCCGAAGGCAAAGCCCTCATGGCCGGGAAGCCTGCGCGCAAGCGCCCAGAGGGTGATAGGCATGGACATATTGAACAGCAGCAGGGCCGCGAGACCTGCCGGGGAGAAATCGCCCGGCAGGAACAGCCCTGCGGCGGCCAGCAGGGAGAGCGCGGAGACAGGTCGCGCCCCGAAGCGGTCCGCGAGCAGTCCCCCCGCCGTCTTGCCCAAGGCGAGGGCGAGCACGGCCAGGAGGGAGTACAGCCCGGTCTTCCAGGAAAACTGGCCGGCAAGGCCCGCCCAGGACCGCAGGACTACCACGGCAAAGAGGAGCAGGGCAGGGAGGAGGACCTCCCGCCCCGGAAGAGGGCGCTCCTCCGGCCTGCCCGCCGGGGCGCGCCGGGGAAGCAGCGGGAGCAGACCGGTCCCCAGTGCCAGTGCGGCGGCGAGGACGGGCGGATAGCCTCCCTTGCCAAGCAGGGTCCCGCAGAAGAGCCCGATCGCGCCTGGGGAGACGAATACGCCCAGCGGCCCCGCCCGGTCCCCCGTGAGACGGAGGACGTCCAGCCCGCCCCCGACGTGGAAGAGGGCGTTGCCCAGTCCCAGCAGGGCGCAGCCGGGAAGGCCGGGGTCGGGCGAGAGGCAGAGCACGGCCACCGTCAGGCTCCCGCTCACGGCAAAGGGAAGGCCGCTGCGCCGCCGGTCGGCCAGGACGCCGAGCGGCATTTGCAGGGCGAACGCGCAGAAATTGTAGATCAGAAAGACCAGTGCCGTCTTCGGCACCCAGCGGAAGATGGCATAGGCACAGCCGAGATCGACGCCGAAGTGCGCGGCGGAGTAGGCCGAGGTGACCGGCCGGGCAGGGGGCATCCACTCACCTCCGTTTAGATGATGTGCGGTAAATGGAACGGCGGCGGGACCGGCAGTGCCGCATGGCCGCAGGTCCCGCCGCTGCCAGTTGCTGTGGTGGGAAGAAGTTACTTTTTCCAGCTCTTGAGCGCCTGGGCCAGCTGGTCCGGGCAGGAGGTGGGCTTCATGCCGCAGGTGATGCCTTCCAGGCGGCGGATGACCTCATCCACCGGCATGTCGCGCACCAGGCTGCTGATCCCCTTGAGGTTGCCGTTGCAGCCGCCGACGACGCGAAAATCCTTCACAATGCCGCCGTCGACGTCGATCTCCATCGAGCGGGAGCAGACGCCGCGGGGACGGTAAGAGATGGTTTCCATCAGGACATTGCCCCTTTCTCTGTCTTTGCCGCCCGCTGTTGGCAGTCGGGGCAGCAGCCGTGGAACAGAAGCTCGTGGCGGGCGACCTGCCAGCCGCAGCTCACGCCGGCCCGCCGGTCCAGCGCGCCATCATAGGCCACCGTGGAGAGGTCGGCGACCGCCCCGCACCGGGCGCACAGCAGATGCGCGTGCGGCGCGAGCGTCCCGTCATACCGCTCGACCGGGAAGTTCATCTTGACGACCGCGCCCTCCTCCGCCAGACGGTTGAGGTTGCGGTAGACCGTCCCGCGGCTGAGGGTGGGACAGGACTCCTTGAGCGCCTGATAGACCATCTCCGCCGTTGGGTGGCAGCGGGCCTCCTTGACATACTGATAGATCAGCTCCCACTGCTGGGAATAGCGTCTCCTGACCATCGGTTCACTCCTGTTCCGAGATTTCCTTTCTGCCTGAACATTTTATCACATGCACCGTCGGAATGCAACCGCACCGCGCCGGCGGGAAAAGACCGGTTTCCGGCGGGGAAAATTCTCCTTGCTTTTCACGGGCAGTTTCGGTATAATAAATCAATAAGCGCCTGTGCGCGGCATCCTGCACCAGCCGGTGTGGTGGAATTGGTAGACGCACCGCACTCAAAATGCGGCGGAGAGATCCTTGCCGGTTCGAGTCCGGCCACCGGCACTGACATTGCGCCCCGAACCCCTGCGGTTTGGGGCGTTTTCTGTTTTCCGGCAGGGAGGAGGCGGCTGCAAATAAGGTCCTGAAATTTCTGCTGACAGGTCCTTTTGCCATTGGGCTGTCCGGCTTATAATAGTGCTTACAGGGGCAGACGGGAAAGCGGTTTGCCCGCGCGGCACGGCCGCGAGCATGAAAGCGGGGAGTGAGAAGGATGCGCTGCTATCTGGCCATCGACATCGGCGCCTCCTCCGGCCGGCACATCGTCGGCTGGCGGGAGAACGGCGCGCTGCGCACGAGGGAGGTCTACCGGTTTCCCAACGGCGTCCGGGAGACGGACGGGCATCTGACCTGGGACATCGACGGGCTGCTGGGGCATGTGGTCGCCGGCATCCGGGAGAGCTTCCGGCAGTTCCCTGCCATCGAGAGTCTCTCCATCGACACCTGGGGGGTGGACTACGTCCTCTTCCGGGGTGAGGAGGAGGTCCGGCCGGTCTACGCCT
The DNA here is from genome assembly GCA_949283375.1 of uncultured Eubacteriales bacterium. GTDB lineage: Bacteria > Bacillota > Clostridia > Oscillospirales > Oscillospiraceae > Onthomonas. Next base: position 15,439 of record CASDSM010000022.1, read on the forward strand.
ACCGGGACGGGCGGACGGAGGCGGCGGTGCCGAAGGTGCATGAGCGGGCGCCCTTTTCGGAGCTCTATCGCCGCACCGGCTGTCAGTTCCAGCCCTTCAACTCCATCTATCAGCTCTGCGCCGACCGCGAGGCCGGGCGGCTGGAGGGAGTCACCGGACTGCTGATGATCCCGGAGTATCTGATGTACAAGCTCTGCGGCGTCCGGGCGCGGGAGTACACCAACGCCACCACAATGGGGCTGGTGAACGCCCGGACCGGCGCCCTGGACCGGGAGCTGGCGGAGCGCCTGGGCTATCCCGCGGCCCTCTTCCCCCCGCTGTCCCAGCCGGGGACGGTGCTCGGCCATCTGCGCCCGGAGATCGCCCGGGAGGTGGGCGGCGACTGCAAGGTGGTCCTCTGCGCCACGCACGACACCGCCTCCGCCGTGGAGGGGATCCCGATGGAGGGGAACCACCCCTACATCTCCTCCGGCACCTGGTCGCTGCTGGGGGTGAAGACGCCCCGGCCCCTCACCGGCGAGGCCAGCCAGGCGGCGAACTACTCCAATGAGGGCGGCGTGGGCTATAACCGCTATCAGAAGAACATCATGGGCATGTGGCTGGTCAACGAGCTGCGGCGCGACCTCTGCCCGGACCTGCCCTTCCCGGAGATCGTCCGTGCGGCGGAGGAGAGCGGCACGGAGTGCGTGGTGGACGCCAACGCCCCGGAATTTCTCGCCCCGGCCAGCATGAAGGCCGCCTTTGACGCCGCCACCGGCGGCGCGCTGGAGACCGTGGGAGACTACTTCCGCTGCGCCTACCGCTCCCTGGCCATCTGCTACCGCGACGCCCTGGCTGAGCTGGAGCGCAACACGGGCACGGCCTATGAAAAGCTCTACATCGTCGGCGGCGGGGCGAAGAACGCCTTCCTGAACCGCCTGACGGAGGAGGCCACCGGCAAACAGGTGATCGCCCTGCCCATCGAGGCGACTGCGCTGGGCAATTTGAAGATACAGATGGAGGTTACGCAATGAGCTACACAGAGGCAAAGGCAAAGTACGCCGCCCTGGGGGTGGACACCGACGCCGCGATCGAGCGGCTGAAGTCCGTCCCCGTCTCCCTGCACTGCTGGCAGGGGGATGACGTCCGGGGGTTTGACACCGACCCCACCAAGCCGCTCACCGGCGGCATCCAGACCACCGGCAACTATCCCGGCCGCGCCCGCACGCCGGAGGAGCTGATGACCGACCTCGACCGGGCGATCTCCCTGATGCCCGGCAAGGTGAAGCTGAACCTGCACGCGAGCTACGCCATCTTTGAAGACGGCGAGTGGGCGGACCGCGACCGTCTGGAGCCCCGCCACTTCCGGAAATGGGTGGACTTCTGCAAGGCGCGCGGCCTGGGCTGCGACTTCAACCCCACTTTCTTCTCCCATCCCAAGGCCTCCGGCCTCACCCTCTCCTCCCCCGACCCGGAGATCCGCCAGTTCTGGATCGACCACGGCAAGGCGTGCATCCGCATCAGCCAGTATCTGGCCGAGGAGCTGGGCGAGCCCTGCGTGATGAACATCTGGACGGGCGACGGTCTCAAGGACGTCCCCGCCGACCGGATGGGCCCCCGCGTCCGCTACCGCGAGGCGATCGACGAGATCCTCTCCGAGCCCTTTGACTTCAACCTGGTCAAGCCCTGCATCGAGAGCAAGGTCTTCGGCATCGGGGTGGAGGCATACACCGTCGGCTCGGCCGAGTTCGCCCTCAGCTACGCCGCCCTGAACCGCGACCGGTGCATCCCGCTGATGGACAACGGCCACTATCACCCCACTGAGGTGGTGAGCGACAAGATCCCCGCCCTGCTCGCCTTCTTCCCCGAGATCGCCCTGCACGTCACCCGGCCCATCCGCTGGGACTCTGACCATGTGGTGCTGCTCGACGACGAGACGCGGGAGATCTGCAAAGAGATCGTCCGCTGCGGCGGCCTGGAGGGCCGGGTGAAGATCGCCCTGGACTACTTCGACGCCTCTATCAACCGCATTTCCGCCTGGGTGGTGGGCTTCCGCAACGTGCAGAAGGCCCTGCTCGCCGCCCTGGTCACCCCGAACGACGCCCTGCGCCAGCTCCAGGACGAGGGCCGCTTCACCGAGCTGATGGTCCGGCAGGAGGAGATGAAGACCATGCCCTTCGGCGAGGTCTGGGCGGAGTACTGCCGCCGCTCCGGCGTGCCGGAGGATGGGCAGTGGTTCTCCGAGGTCTGTGCCTACGAGGACGAGGTCCTCTGCAAGCGATAAAAAAGAAACCGACAAACATTTTCAGGAGGTATGTATCATGGTCAACCGGTTTGTGCTCAACGCGATTTCCTATCACGGCAAGGGGGCGATCAGGGAGATCCCCGGCCTGGTGGCCGCCAAGGGCTTCCAGAAGGCGTTCATTGCCTCTGACCCCGACCTGGTGAAGTTCGGCGTCACCAAGAAGGTCACCGACCTGCTCGACGAGGCGGGCATGGCCTACGAGGTCTACTCCGACATCAAGCCCAACCCCACCATCGAGAACGTCCAGTCCGGCGTGGCCGCCTACAAGGCCAGCGGCGCGGACTATATGATCACCATCGGCGGCGGCTCCTCCATGGATACCGGCAAGGCGATCGGCATTATCATCAACAACCCTGAGTTCGCCGACGTGCGCAGCCTGGAGGGTGTGGCCCCCACCAAGAACCGCACCGTCTTCACCATCGCCGTCCCCACCACCGCCGGCACCGCCGCCGAGGCGACCATCAACTACGTCATCACCGACGTCGAGCGCAAGCGCAAGTTCGTCTGCGTGGACACGAACGACATCCCTGACATCGCCGTGGTCGACCCCGATATGATGTCCACCATGCCCAAGGGCCTCACCGCCGCCACCGGCATGGATGCCCTGACCCACGCCATCGAGGGATACACCACCAAGGCAGCCTGGGAGCTGGCCGACTGCCTCAACCTGGAGGCGATCCGCCTGATCTCCAAGAGCCTGCGCGCCGCGGTCGCCAACGAGACCGAGGGCCGCGAGGGGATGGCCCTGGGCCAGTTCGTCACCGGCATGGCCTTCTCCAACGTCGGCCTGGGCATCGCCCACTCCGTCGCCCACACCCTCGGCGCGGTCTATGACACCCCGCACGGCGTGGCCTGTGCGATGATGCTGCCCATCGTGATGGCCTACAACGCTGACGTCACCGGCGAGAAGTACAAGGCCATCGCCGAGGCGATGGGTGTGGACACCACCGGCATGGACCAGGAGACCTACCGCAAGGCCGCCGTGGACGCCGTCCGCCAGCTCTCTGTGGATGTGGGCATCCCCACCAAGCTGCCTGCCATCCGTGAGGAGGACCTGGATTTCCTGGCCCAGTCCGCCTTTGACGACGCCTGCGCCCCCGGCAACCCCAAGGCCGCCAGCGTGGAGGACATCAAGGGCCTGATCCGCCAGCTCATGTAACTGCCATCGCACCCAAACCAGACGCGCCGGGCAGGCAACTGCCCGGCATTTGAAAGAGGCTGAAAGAATGAAAGACATCATGACCGCTCCCTTTGTGGAGGAGATGCGCAAGACCACCGCGAACATGTACCGCCTGGGCTGGGATGAGCGCAACGGCGGCAACATCAGCTACCTGATCGACGAGGCGGAGGTGGCGGAGTACCTCGACCTCGGCCGCGTCCTGCGCACCATCCCCCTCGGCTTTGACGCCTCCGCCATCACCGGCAAGATCTTCATCATCACCGGCACCGGCAAGTACTTCAAGAACGTGGACGCCGACCCGGAGACCAACCTGGGCATCGTCCGCATCGCCGCGGACGGCCAGACGGCGGAGCTCCTCTGGGGCTATAAGGACGGCGGCAAGTTCACCTCGGAGTTTCCCGCCCACCTGATGAGCCACATGGCCCGTCTCTCCGTCGACCCGGAAAACCGCGTGGTGATGCACTGCCACCCCACCTATACCCTCGCGATGAACTACGTCCACGAGCTGGACGAGAAAAAGTTCACCCACTCCCTCTGGGAGATGTGCACCGAGTGCATCGTCGTCTTCCCGGACGGCGTGGGGGTCCTGCCCTGGATGCTCTGCGGCACCAACTCCATCGGCGAGGCCACTGCGGAGAAGATGCGTGAGTTCCGCCTGGTCATCTGGGGGATGCACGGCATCTACGGCGCGGGCAAGACGATGGACGAGACCTTCGGCCTGATCGAGACGGTGGAGAAGGCCGCGCAGATCTACATGCTTACCGCCCACCTGCCCCGGGTGAACACCATCCGGGACGACCAGATGGTGGAGCTGGCGGAGTTCTTCGGCGTGAACTACCGGAAGGACTTTCTGGATCTCTGACAGACACAACAGACGCAGAGCAAGGGCGGCAGCGCTCCCGATCAGGGGCGCCGCCGCCTTTTCGTGTCCGGCCGGTTTTCCGCGCCGGAGGGGAAATGTTCACAAAATGATGTTGTTTTCCTGTGCCCGCCCTCACATAATAGAGACATGGAACCGCCGGAGCAGCCGGCTGCGGCCCGGCAGCGGTTCCCATCCTGTTTGATACGAGAGGCGATGGCATGAAAAAGCTGCTCTTTATCTACAATCCGCACGCCGGGAAGGGGAGGGCCTCCGCCCAGCTGCACGGCATCGTGCAGGTCTTCCAGTCCAACGGCTGGCTCGTCACCCTCTACGCCACCCAGGAGCAGGGGGACGGGGTCTGGGCGGCTGCGGCCCTCGGCGGGGACTATGACCGCGTGGTCTGCTGCGGGGGAGACGGGACGCTCAGCGAGGTGGTCAGCGGACTGCGCACGCGCGAGCAGATCCCCCTGTTGGGCTATCTCCCCGCCGGGACGACGAACGACTTCTCCAAGACGCTGGAGCTGCCGGGGGACCTCCTGGAGGCGGCGGAGCTGGCGGTGAACGGCCATCCCCAGCCCTGCGACGTGGGGCGGTTCAACGACAACCGGCTGTTCTCCTATGTGGCGGCCTTCGGCGTCTTCACCGACACCTCCTACACCACGCCGCAGCCGATGAAGAACCTCCTCGGACACACCGCCTATATCCTGGAGGGGATCAAGAGCCTGGCCAACCTGAAGACCTATCACATCCGCGCCTCCTGGCCCGGCGGAGCGCTGGAGGACGACGTGATCTACGCCATGGTGAGCAACTCCGTCTCCGTCGGGGGCTTTCGAGGGATGCGCTCGCTGGAGGTGGTGCTCGACGACGGGCTCTTTGAGGTCTTCCTCGTCCGCGCGCCGAAAAATGCCTGGGAGCTGCAGCAGATCGCTGCGGCCCTCCTCGCCCGGCAGCCGAATGAGAACTTCCTCGCCTTCCAGACCGACCGCATCACCTTCTCCAGCGATGTGCCGGTGGCCTGGACGCTGGACGGAGAGTTCGGCGGGAGCCACACCGAGGCGCAGATCTCCAATCTGCCGCGCTATGTCACCATCCTGAGCGGACGCACCGGGCAGGAGAGCGGGGAGGGGGAGCGCGATGCCGCGCCGGTATGACCTTGTCCTGCTGGACGCCGACCGCACCCTCTTTGACTTTGACCGCAGCGAGCATGAGGCGGTGCTCCGCCTGCTGCGCCGCTTCCAGCTCCCGGCGGACCGGGAGACGGAGGCGCTCTACCTGCGGGAGAATCAGGCGGTCTGGGACGCCTTTGACCGGGGCGAGCTGGCGCAGGAGGCGCTGGGCCGGGAGCGGTTTGCCCGCTTTCTGCGCGCCGTCGGGCGGGAGGAGCTCGATGCGGAGGAGATGAACCGGGCCTACGTGGCCATGCTGGGCGAGCTGCCCTATCTGCTGCCGGGGGCGCTGGCGTTCTGCCGGGCGCTGTACGATGCGGGCTGCCACCTGGTCATCGTCACGAACGGGCTGACGGCGGCGCAGACCGGACGGCTGGGCCGCTCGCCCCTCGCGCCGTTGATCGAGCGGATGTATATCTCCGAGCAGCTCGGCTGCCAGAAGCCGGAGCTGCGGTTCTTCGAGCTGGTGTTTGCCGATCTGGGGCTGACGGAGGCTGCGCGGCGGCGCGCCGTCCTGGTGGGCGACAGCCTCACGACGGATATCTCCGGCGGCATCCGCGCGGGCCTCGACACGGTTTGGCTGAACTGGAAGGGGCAAAAAGTTCCGAAAGAAATGGATATCACCTATATTGCGGATAATTTGGATAAAGTTCGTTCCATAATTTTGACTGACACTTTACCGGGCTAAAATATTTTGTGAAAAATGCAAGCCGGACCGTTGTCAAACGCGCGGAAATACGGTATAATGCCCAATAGTGAATGTCTGCACGGCGGGCCGCGCGGCGGCCTGCGAAATCCATAGGAAAGGAACAATCACCATGAGCTTTACCGCAAAACAAATCCGCAACATCTGCCTGCTGGGCCACTCCGGCACCGGCAAGACCACCCTGGTGGAAAACATGCTCTATCTGACCGGCGCGATCGCCCGCATGGGCAAGACGCCGGATGGCAATACCGTCTCGGACTATGATCCGGAAGAGACCAAGCGTCAGATGTCCATCTCCGCCTCTGTGATTCCCGTTGAGTACAAGAACTGCCTGATCAACGTGATCGACTGCCCGGGCAACTTCGATTTCACCGGCGAGGTGATGGAGGCCCTCGCAGTGGCGGACGCGGCGATCATCGTCCTGCCCGCCAAGGGCTCTGTCCCTGTGGGCACCGAGCGCGCCTGGAAGCAGACCCGCGCGCACAACCTGCCCACCCTGTTCTATGTCTCCAAGTCGGACGAGGAGAACGGCGACTTCAACGCCGTCGTCGCCGAGCTGAAGGAGAAGTTCGGCAAGCAGGTCACTCCCGTCGTCTCCCCCCTGTGGGACGCGCACAAGAATGTGATCGGCGTGATGGACATCGTCCACAAGTGCGCCTATGACGCCGCGGGCAAGAAGATGGACATCCCCGCCGGCAAGGAGGACTATGTCGAGGAGACCTACGCCGCCCTGATGGAGAATGTGGCTGAGACGAGCGAGGAGTTCCTGGAGAAGTTCTTTGAGGGGGAGGAGTTCACCCCCGAGGAGGTCGCCCAGGGCCTGCTCCAGGGCGTGAAGGACGCTACCCTCAGTCCGGTCTACTGCGGCAGCGCCTTCACCGGCCTCGGCACCGAGCCGCTGATGGACGGCATCCTCACCATGGGCCCCTATCCGATGAACACCGAGCCGATGAACGGTGTGGACGCCTCCGGCGACCCGGTGCAGGTTGCCGTGCAGCAGGACGGCCCCACTGTGGCCTACGTCTTCAAGACGGTCTCCGACCAGTACGGCAAGTACTCCTACGTCAAGGTGCTCCAGGGCAAGCTGACGCCCGACATGACTCTCGTCAACGGCACCACCGGCAACAACGAGAAGATCGGCCGCCTGTACGCCATGAGCGGCAAGAAGGTCTCCGAGCTCAAGGAGCTCAACGCGGGCGACATCGGCGCGATCGCCAAGATGGACAAGGTCCGCACCGGCGACACCCTCTCCGTCGCGGGCATCCGCCTCGACCCCATTCCGTTTGCTGAGCCGGTCTACTCCCGCGCGATCGCCCCGGCCAAGCGCGGCCAGGAGGACAAGGTGGGCGTCGGCCTCAACCGCCTGAACGAGGAGGACCCCAGCTTCTCCATCGAGAACAACGCCGAGACCCATCAGATGGTGATCTCCGCCGCCGGCGACATCCAGATCGACGTCATCTGCTCCAAGCTCAAGAGCCGCTTCGGCGTGGATGTGGTGCTCGACGCGCCGCGCGTGCCCTATCGTGAGAAGATCCGCAAGACGGTCTCCAAGCAGGGCAAGTTCAAGAAGCAGACCGGCGGCAGCGGCCAGTATGGCGATGTGTGGGTCCGCTTTGAGCCGTGCGAGAGCGAAGAGATGGTCTTCGCCGAGGAGGTCTTCGGCGGCAGCGTGCCGCGCAACTACTTCCCCGCGGTGGAGAAGGGCCTGCGCGAGGCGTGCAACCACGGCGTGCTGGCCGGCTATCCCGTCGTGAACCTCAAGGCTGTACTCTATGATGGGTCCTACCATCCGGTGGACTCCTCCGAAATTGCCTTCAAGACCGCCGCGCAGCTGGCCTATAAGGCCGCCCTGCCCGAGGCCAGTCCCGTGCTGATGGAGCCGGTGGGCGAGCTGAAGGTCACCGTGCCCGACAGCTACATGGGCGACATCATGGGCGACCTGAACAAGCGCCGCGGCCGCGTGATGGGCATGACCCCCACGAACGACGGCAACCAGGTGATCGAGGCCGAGGTCCCGATGGCGGAGATGACCACCTACGCCATCGACCTGCGCGCGATGACCCAGAGCCGCGGCAGCTTCACCTTCCACTTTGTCCGCTATGAGGACTGCCCCCCTGCCGCCCAGCAGAAGGCCATCGAGGCCGCCAAGGCGCTGCAGGACAACTGAGTATCTCGTCACCCCATTCAGCGCCCGTTCCCACCCGGAGCGGGCGCTTGCGGCTGTCAAAAAAGTATTTTTGACAGCCTTTCGAGCAAATGCAAGCATTTGCTCGAGTTTGCAGTCCTCCCATACCCCAAGGGCACTTTGTCGCCGCCGCTGGCGGCTCGGGCGCGCGCACGGATTTTTGTTCCAAAAATCCTCACACTCGTCGGACGATTCGTATTTTTGGCCCGGTACAACAAGGTGAATTGCCCCGCAGGGACAAGAGGAGGCCCCTTGGGGGCGCCCGTGCCAAAAATGAAATTGTACTCTATTTGGCCCTGCGGGACAAACTCTGCGAGGCTTTTTGCGAGAGGAGCTGATTGGAATGAGCCAGGCGCCAGTGCTGCGCATCACCGTCCTGGTGGAGAACTCCGCCCCGCCCGCGCTCCGGGCGGAGCACGGCCTCTCCCTCTGGCTGGAATACCGGGGAGCATGCTACCTGCTCGACGCGGGGCAGAGCGGGGCGTTCGCGGAGAACGCGGACCGCCTCGGCATCGACCTCGCCCGTGCCCGGCTGGCCGTCCTCTCCCACGGCCACTATGACCACGCGGGGGGACTGGCCGTCTTCTGCGAGCGGAACACCGAAGCCCCCATCTGTTGCCGTCCTGAGGCGCTCGGGCGCTGCCTCCACCACGCCGAGGGCAAGCCGGACCGGGAGATCGGCATCCCGCAGGCGGTCCTCTCCGCCTGCGCGGCCCGCTTTCGCCCGGTGGAGGGGGTGGTGGAGGCGGCCCCCGGCCTCTGGCTCCTCCCGCACACCACGCCGGGGCTGACGGAGCGTGCCCGCCGGACCGGCATGTACCGCGCCGGTGCGGACGGCCTGACGCTGGACGACTTCGCCCATGAGCAGACCGCCGCCCTCGAGGTGGGGGACGGGCTGGTCCTGCTCAACAGCTGCAGCCACGGCGGGATGGACACCGTCGTGCGTGAGGCGCGCGCGGCCCTGCCCGGGCGGCGGATTCTGGCGGTGCTCGGGGGCTTCCACCTCGGCATTCGGCAGCTGGAGTACCCGCCGGAGGAGGTGCGCGCCCTCGGACACCGCCTGATAGACCTCGGCGTGGAGACGGTGTACACCGGTCACTGCACCGGGCGGGAGGGGTTTGGCCTGCTGCGTGAGGTGCTGGGGGAGCGCTGCCGGGCGCTCCAGACCGGCCTGGAGTTGGCGTTTTTCGAATAAGACATATTTTTATGAGAGTAAAAAGCTCCCCTGTTTTGCATCAAAGGTGCAAGACAGGGGAGTTTTTCTGCCTTCCGGAGGAGGAAAATCAGGTTTTTGCATTTCGCCGCTCTCCCGGACGGACTACACTGGGGGCGAAGGAGGTGCAACGATCATGAACAGTAACCTGACCACCGCCGGGCAGACCGGCCCGCCCGTGCGGCTGGTCCTGCCGGACACCGTGCTCGGTGCAGACCAGATCCTCTCGCTCGTCTACACCGCCGGGTGCTCGTCCTCAAACACCGCGCCCAGCATCGGCAGCGCCGTGGCGGCGACCGTCGCGCTGGAGCTGGCCGGGGAGCTGCCCAAGCTGGAGGGCAAGTCCGTCCGCCTGGATGTGGGGGTCCCGGACGACGCGGGCGGCACCGTCTGGCGCAGTCTCGGCCACTTCCGCTTCGAGACCCCGCAGACCGGAGAGGGCAAGACCACTGTCACCGCCGTGGACGCCATGCTCTGGGCGCTGGAGCAGGGATATTACCCCTCTTCCGCCGCCGGGAGCACCGCCCTGTCCATCCTACAGGACATCTGCACGCAGGCCGGTGTGACGCTTGCCAGCACGGCAGGCATCACCGACGTGGCCGTCTCCGGTACGCTGGAGGGCTACACCATGCGCGAGCTGGCGGGGTATCTGGCCGCCCTGCTCGGGCGCAATGCCCTCTTTGACGCGGACGGCAAGCTCGCCCTGCGCTGGTTTGCCGCCTCCTCCCTGACGGTCACGGCGGACGACTACTACGCCGGCGGCTTCACCCGCAAGGATGAGGCGTGGACGCTCGCGGGCCTCGCCGTCACCACCGGCAGCGGAGAGGACGACACGCTCAACGCGGGCGCGACGGCGGGCACCGTGCTCCGCTTCTCCAACCCCTTCATGACCCAGAGCATCCTGGACGGCATCTGGTCGCGGATTTCCGGCTTCTCCTTTCGGCCGGGCGAGGTGAGCCTGCTGGGCGACCTGCGCGTCGAGCCGGGGGACATGGTGACGGTGACCGACCTGGCCGGGGACAGCTACACGCTGGCCGTCATGGCGGTGGAGCACCAGTACGACGGCGGCTGGAAGACCAAACTCTCCTCCTATGGCGCGGCGGAGGGGGACGGAAACGTAAACTATCAGGGGCCAACGGTCACTGCGATGGAGCGGTATGCGGCGGAGTTTGGCAGCTTCCGCAAGCTCTACGCGCAGGACCTGACGGCCACCAACGCCACGCTGGCCAACCTCACCGCCGGGCAGGCCAACATCAGCAGCCTGATCGCCACCAAGGCGGACATCGGGGACCTGACCGCCGCCCTGGCCCGCATCGACGATCTGGAGGCGGACAAGATCACAGCAGAGTGGCTGGACGCCAATTTTCTGCGTGCCGGCGACATCCTGACCGACAGTCTCACCGGGGTGGAGATCAACGCCACCCGCTATCTGACCGGCGTGACCATCGTGGGCGACGTGATCCAGGCGGGGACGCTGGCGGCGGAGAAGCTGATCCTCACCGGCGAGGACGGGCTGATCTACGAGCTCAACGCCCAGGCGGGGACGCTGACCCAGACCCAGTTGACCGCAGAGGAGTACCGGAGCAGGCTGGACGGCTCGGTGCTCGCCGCCCACTCCGTCACGGCGGACAAGATCAACGTCACCGACCTCTTCGCGCAGGACATCACGGCGACGGGGACCATCTCGGGCGCGCATCTGGTGGGCGCGACGGGCTCGTTTTCCGGCTCCGTCACCGCCACCAGCGGCTCGATCGGGAACTGGACGATC
>CASDSM010000023.1 GCA_949283375.1 uncultured Eubacteriales bacterium
CTCGCCGCCGCGGCCCAGGAGCTGCTCGACCGGGACACCGCCCTCAAGGGGCAGATCCAGGAGAATGCCGCGCGCGTGGAGGAGATCGGCCGCGACGCGGCGGCCAAGGAGGCGGAGCTGGCCCGTGCGCGCGAGCAGGCCGCCGGGCTGGAAAACGAGCTGGGCGGCTACCGCCTGCGCCGCGAGGGGCGCGAGCGCCGGGCCACAGCCGCCGCCGACGAGGTCAGCCGCCTCACGATGGAGGAGAACAACCTCCAGAGCCGCATCCGGATGCTCTCCGAGATGGAGAAGATGTACGAGGGCTACTCCAAGGCGGTCAAGGTGGTCATGCAGGCCGCCGGACGGGGCCAGCTCGGCGGCGTCCACGGCCCGGTGGCCGGGCTGCTGCGGGTGGAGGAGCGCTATACCGTCGCCATTGAGACCGCCCTCGGCGGGGCGATGCAGCATATTGTGGTGGACCGGGCGGAGGACGGCCGGGCCGCCATCGAATACCTCAAGCGGCGCGACGCGGGCCGGGCGACCTTCCTGCCCGTCGAGGACATCCGCCCCTCCGCCCTGCGCGAGCAGGGGCTCGAGCGGGAGGAGGGTTTTGTGGGCGTCGCGAGCGCCCTCATCTCCTGCGAGGGGCGCTATCGGGATATCTTTGAAAACCTGCTCGGCCGGGTGGTGGTCTGTGAGGAGCTGGGCGCGGCGATCGCGATGGCCCGTCGGCACGGGCACCGCTTCCGCATCGTCACCCTGGACGGGCAGGTGCTCAACCCCGGCGGCTCGATGACCGGCGGCTCGGCCAGCCGGAGCGCGGGCATCCTCTCCCGCGCCGGGGAGCTGGGCCGCCTGCGCGAGCAGTCCAGCGGCCTGCGCGAGAGCCTGCGCCGCGCCCAGGACGGGCTGCGGGAGGCCCGGCGGCAGCTCGCCGACGCCGCGGCGGAGCTGGAACGCGCCCAGGAGAGAAAGCGCGCGCAGGATGACCTCGTGCTCCGGCTGGAGGGCGAGTGCGGCCAGGGCCGCATCCTGCTCGAGACCCTCGGCGCGCAGGAGCGGACCTGGCGCGCCGAGCTGGAGGCCATCGCCCGGCGCAGCGCCCAGGTGGAGGCGGACACCGCCGCCGCCCGGGCGCAGATCAGGACGCTGGAGGGCCGCGCCGAGGCCACGCGCCAGGAGAGCGCGGGCAAGGAGAGCGGACAGGAGGACTTCCGCGCCCGGCAGGAGGCGCTGCGCGCCGCCATCGCCGAACGGGCGGCCCAGCTCGCCGCCCTGGAGGCGGAGGAGAGCGCCACGCGCCAGGCCCTCTTTGAGCTGCGCGCGATGGCGGAGAGCATCTCGGGCGACCGGGAGGCCCGGCTGGCGCAGCTTCAGGAGTACGAGGGGCGCAACGAGAGCCTCCGCGGCCAGATCGGGGACGCCGAGCGCGCCCTCGCCGCCCTGCGCGGGCGGCTGGACAGCCAGCGGGAATCGGTGGAGACCCTCGGCCGCGAGAAGCTGGAGCTGGAGGGCCTGCGCACCCAGGCGGACAAGGCCGCCCGGGAGAAGAACGAGGAGCTGCTGCGCATGGAGCGCGAGTGCTCCCTGCTCGAGCAGAAGAAGACGCAGGCGAATATGGAGGAAAAACAGCTGCTCGACAAGCTCTGGGACAACTATGAGCTCAGCTACGACGGGGCGCAGGCCCAGCGGCAGGAGCTCGAGTCCGTGCCCAGGACCGCCCGCCGCATCGGCGAGCTGAAGCGGCAGATCGCCGGCCTCGGGCCGGTGAACGTCGGGGCGATCGAGGAGTTCGATCGGGTGAACGAGCGCTACGAGTACCTCACCAGCCAGCGGGACGATGTCCTGAAGGCCAAGGGGGAGCTGGAGGAGATCATCTCCGGCATCACCGCGGAGATGGAGAAGATCTTCGCCGTCCAGCTCGGGCGGATCGGCGAGGCGTTCTCCACCACCTTCCGCGAGCTCTTCGGCGGCGGCAAGGCGACCATCGAGCTCTCCGACCCGAAGGACCTGCTCGGCTGCGACATTGAAATTCGCGTCCAGCCGCCCGGCAAGGCCCTCAAGGTGCTCACCCTGCTCTCCGGCGGGGAGAAGGCCTTTGTCGCCATCGCGCTCTACTTCGCCTTCCTCAAGGTGCGGCCCACCCCCTTCGTCGTGATGGACGAGATCGAGGCCGCCCTGGATGAGAGCAACGTGGTCCGCTTTGCCCGCTATATGCGCTCGATGACGGACAGGACCCAGTTCATCGCCATCACCCACCGGCGCGGGACGATGGAGGAGGCGGACGTGCTCTACGGCGTCACCATGCAGGAAAAGGGCGTCAGCCGCATCCTCACCATCAACCTCAACGATGTGGAGCGGGAACTGGGCATTACAGAATGACACGCCGCCCGGCGCGGCGCAGGAGGGGACAACATGGGATTTTTTGACAAGCTGAAACGCATCAACATCTTCAACACCTACACGAAACTGGACGACTCGTTCTACGATGAGCTGGAGGAATCGCTCATCCTCTCCGATATGGGGATGGACACCTCTCTGCGCGCCGTGGCCCGCCTGCGCGAGCGCTGCGAGGCCGAGCGCATCGGGGACACGGAGAAGGCCAAGGGCGTCATGCGCGAGATATTGGCCGACATGCTCGACGTGGGCGACCGCCGGCTGATCCTCTACAGCCAGCCCTCCATTGTGCTCTTCATCGGCGTCAACGGCGTGGGCAAGACCACCACGATCGGCAAGATCGGCAACATCCTGAAGCAGGAGGGGAAGAAGGTCCTCTTCGCCGCGGCGGACACCTTCCGCGCCGCCGCCGCCGAGCAGCTCACCATCTGGGCCGACCGCTGCGGGGTGGAGATCGTCAAGCAGGGGGAGGGGGCGGACCCCGCCGCCGTCGTCTTTGACGCCATCAACGCCGCCAACGCCCGCCTGACCGACGTGGTCCTGGTGGACACCGCCGGGCGGCTGCACAACAAGGCCAACCTGATGAACGAGCTGAGCAAGATCGACCGCGTCATCCGGCGCGAGTGCCCCATCTGCTCCAAGGAGACCCTGCTCGTCCTGGATGCGACCACCGGCCAGAACGGCCTGACCCAGGCCAAGCAGTTCAAGGAGAGCTGCGGCATCACCGGCATCGTGCTCACCAAGCTGGACGGCACCGCCAAGGGAGGCATCGCCATCGCCATTGCCCAGGAGCTGGGCCTGCCGGTCAAGTTTGCCGGTGTGGGCGAGGGGATGGACGACCTGCGCTATTTCGACCCGGAGGAGTTCGTCCGGGCGCTGATTTGAGGAGGAGAGGCGGATGAAACGGATCGACGGACGGGCGAAGGACGCCCTGCGCCCGGTGGAGATCATCCCGAACGTGAACCGGTTTGCCGAGGGGAGCTGCCTCATCAAGTGCGGCGACACCCAGGTGTATATCACCGCCTCGGTGGAATTTCGCACCCCGCCCCACGTCCCGGACAATGAGGGCTGGGTGACGGCGGAGTACAGCATGCTCCCGCGCGCGAACCGGGAGCGCAGCCGCCGCGACGTCTCCAAGCTCAAGCTCTCCGGGCGCAGCGCGGAGATCCAGCGGCTGATCGGCCGGTCGCTGCGCGCTGCGGTGGACCTGAAAAAGCTCCCCGGCATCCAGATCACCGTGGACTGCGATGTCCTCCAGGGGGACGGGGGCACCCGCACCGCCTCCATCACCGGGGGCTTTGTCGCCCTGGCGCTGGCCTGCCGCTGGCTCAAGCGGGAGGGGGAGATCCGCGAGGACCCCATCGTGAACAGCGTGGCCGCCGTCTCTGCCGGTATCGTGGAGAACGCCCTGCTCCTCGACCTGCGCTATGAGGAGGACTCGAGCGCGATGGTGGACCTCAACTGCGTCATGACGGGCACGGGGGAGCTGATCGAGGTGCAGGGCACCGGCGAGGGCCGCCCCTTCCGCGTGGAGGAGGAGCAGAAGCTCGTCCGCCTGTGCGCGCGCGGCATCGGGGAGCTGACCGCCTTACAGCAAAAGGCGCTGGCGGAGGCGGAGCGATGAGATTGATACTGGCCAGCCAGAATCCGGGCAAGCTGCGGGAGATGCGCGACATCCTCTCCGGCCTGGGGGTGGAGGTCGTCCTGCAAAGCGAGCTCGGCCTCCAGGTGGACGTGGAGGAGACGGGGACCACCTTCCGGGAGAACGCCATGCTCAAGGCGGAGGCGGTGTGCCGGGCCTCGGGCCTTCCCGCCATCGCGGACGACTCCGGTCTCTGTGTGGACGCCCTCCAGGGCGCGCCGGGGGTGTACACCGCCCGCTACGGCGGCCCGGGTCTGGACGACGCGGGGCGCTGCCAGCTCCTGCTGCGCAATCTGCGCGGCCTGAGCCCGCGCACCTGCCACTTTGAGAGCGCCATCGCCTGCGTCTTCCCGGACGGGACGGCGCTCACCGCCGCGGGCCGCTGCGACGGCACGGTGGCCTACGCCCCGATGGGGACGGACGGGTTCGGCTACGACCCCATCTTCTTCGTCCCCCGGCTGAAAAAGACCTTCGCCCAGCTCACGGCGGAGGAGAAGAACGCGATCTCCCACCGGGGACAGGCCCTGCGCGCCTTTCAGGCGCAGCTCGCGGCCTGGCTGGACGGGGAGAAGAAGGAGACGGAATAGATGGAACTGACAAGCAAGCAGCGCGCCCAGCTGCGCACCCTCGCCAACGGCATCGACACCATCCTCACCGTTGGCAAGGGGGGCATCAGCGAGGAGCTGGTGGCCCAGTGCCGCGACGCCCTGGAGGCGCGGGAGCTGGTGAAGGGCCAGGTGCTGGAGAACTCGGAGTACGACGCCCGGTCCGCCTGCCAGGAGCTGGCGGAGCGGACGGCGGCCTGCCCGGTCCAGGTGATTGGGCGGCGCTTCGTCCTCTACCGGCCCAGCCACCGGAAGGACAAGAAGGATAAGATCGTCCTGGTGAAGGCGGGAGGCCAGGGGAGATGAGCGTGGGCGTCATCGGCGGAGCGGACGGCCCCACCACCATTCTCGTCGCCGGGGAGCCCTGGCTCGCCGTGGCGGCGGCGGTCCTGGCCGTCGCTCTGGGGCTGGGCGCCTTTCTCCGGCACAGGAGGAAGCGATGAGGACCGGCATCTACGGCGGGACCTTTGACCCGCCTCATCTGGGCCATATGGCCGCCGCACGGGCGGCCGGGCGTATCGGGCTGGACCGGCTGATCCTGATCCCGGACGGCCAGCCGCCGCACAAGGCCCTCTCCGCCGCCTCCGCCTCGCCGGAGCAGCGCCTGGCGATGACGGAGCTGGCGGCGGACCGCCTGCATCTGGAGATCCCCGTCACGGTGAGCGCCATGGAGGTCCGCCGCGCGGGCCGGAGCTACACGAGCGACACCCTTGCCGAGCTGCACCGGGCCCTCCCGGACGACGAGCTGTGGCTGCTCATGGGGACGGACATGTTCCTCACCCTCCAGGACTGGCACGACCCGGAGACCATCACCCGCCTGGCCGGCATCTGCGCCTTCGGCCGCGCGCAGGGGGAGGGGGAGGACCTCTTCACCCCGCAGCGGGAGCGGCTCGAGCGGCGCTTCGGCGCGCGGGTGGTGACGGTGACGCTGTCCGATCTGGTGGAGATCTCCTCCACCGAACTGCGCGCCATGCTCGCGCGCGGCGAGGGGCGGGAATACCTCGACGAGAGCGTCTGGGGCTATATCCTGC
This sequence comes from uncultured Eubacteriales bacterium, assembly GCA_949283375.1. Classification (GTDB taxonomy): domain Bacteria; phylum Bacillota; class Clostridia; order Oscillospirales; family Oscillospiraceae; genus Onthomonas. Next base: position 5,655 of record CASDSM010000023.1, read on the forward strand.
GCGAGGGGCTCTACGGGACGATGGCCGACCTGCGGCAGCTCGCGCTGGAGGAGCTGCGGGCGGTGAGCGCGTCCATGGTGCGCGCCAAGCGCATCCCCCACATCCGCGGCACGGAGGAGACGGCGGCGCGCATGGCCCGGCGCTGGGGCGCGGACGAGACGGCGGCCCGGCAGGCGGCCATCCTGCACGACTGCACGAAGTATTACAGCCTGCGCCGGCAGTTGACAACCTGCGCGAAATATGGCATGCTTTTAGACGATATCGAGCAGAAGACCCTGCCGCTCCTGCACGCCAAGAGCGGCGCGGCGCTGGCGCGGCACGTCTTCGGGATGCCGGAGGCGGTGAGCGAGGCGATACGCTGGCATACCACCGGCAAGGCGGACATGACGCTGCTGGAGAAGATCCTCTATATCGCCGACTACGCCGAGCCCACCCGGCGCTATGACTGGGCGCCCGGCCTGCGCGCGCTCATCGAGGAGGACCTCGACGCGGCGGTGCTGCGCGGGCTGGAGATCACCATCGCGGAGAACGCCCGGGAGGGCAAACCCATCCATTACCGGACGCTGGAGGCCAGAGACTGGCTGCTGGCAGAGAGAGGGGAAAAAGGATAACCATGGCAGAGGCAAGGACACTGGCAGAGGCGGTCATCCGCGCGCTCGACAGCAAGCGCGCGCAGAAGATCGAGCTGCTGCAGGTGGGGGACATCACCATTTTGGCGGACTACTTCATCCTCTGTACCGCCACCTCCACCACCCAGATCCGCACGCTCTCCGACATCTGTGAAGAGGCCGCGGAGAAGCTGGGCGAGGAGATTCACCACAAGGAGGGCGAGCGGGAATCCGGCTGGGTGCTGCTCGACTTTTCCACCGTCGTGGTGCACATTTTCCTGCCCGAGCAGCGGGAGTTCTACGGCCTGGAGCACCTGTGGAGTGACGGGGAGATGGTGGACATCTCCGGACTGCTGGAGGCCGACCGCGCCGAGCGCCGCGAGGCCCTGCGCAACGGACATGCGCTGGACTGACGGCGCGTCCGATCGGTTGGAACGGAAACTGGGAAAGAAAGTGTGATAACAGTGAAGTACGATTTTGCAGCGATTGAAAAGAAGTGGCAGGACCGCTGGAACGAGACCAAGGCCTTCCGCGCCGTCACCGGGGACACCACCCGGCCCAAGTTTTACGGCCTGGTGGAGTTCCCCTATCCCTCCGCGGCCGGACTGCACGTCGGACATCCCCGGCCCTACACCGCGATGGACGCGGTGGCCCGCAAGAAGCGGATGGACGGCTACAACGTCCTCTTCCCCATCGGCTTTGACGCCTTCGGCCTGCCGACGGAGAATTTTGCCATCAAGAACCATGTCCACCCCGCCGCCGTCACCCGGCAGAACATCGAGAACTTCACCCGGCAGCTGCACATGCTGGGCTACTCCTTCGACTGGGACCGCGTGATCGACACCACCGACCCGAACTACTACAAGTGGACCCAGTGGATCTTCCTCCAGCTCTTCAAGCACGGCCTGGCCTACAAGACCACCATGCCGGTGAACTGGTGCACCAGCTGCAAGTGCGTCCTGGCCAACGAAGAGGTGGTCGAGGGCGTCTGCGAGCGCTGCGGCGCGCCCGTCGTGCGCAAGGAGAAGAGCCAGTGGATGCTCAAGATCACCGAGTATGCCCAGAAGCTGCTCGACGGCCTGGAGAACGTGGACTTCATCGAGCGGGTGAAGACCCAGCAGCGCAACTGGATCGGCCGCTCCACCGGCGCGGAGGTGAACTTCGCCACCACCGAGGGAGACGTGCTCACCGTCTACACCACCCGCTGCGACACCCTCTTCGGCGCGACCTACATGGTCATCGCCCCGGAGCACGCCTGCGTGGAGAAGTGGAAGAACGAGCTGACCAACTACGACGAGGTGGAGGCCTACGTCCGCAAGGCGGCCGCCAAGAGCGACTTTGAGCGCACGGAGCTGGCCAAGGAGAAGACCGGCGTCCGTCTCCAGGGCGTGGAGGCGATCAACCCGGTGAACGGGGAGCGCATCCCCATCTTCATCTCGGACTATGTCCTGGCGACCTACGGCACCGGCGCGATCATGGCGGTGCCGGGCCACGACACCCGTGACTGGGAGTTTGCCCAGGTCTTCGGCCTGCCCATCGTGCAGGTGGTCGCCGGGGCCGAGGGCGAGGTGGACGTGACCAAGGCCGCCTTCACTGACGTGGAGACCGGCGTGATGGTGAACTCCGGCTTCATCACCGGCATGACGGTGGAGGACGCGCAGCGCGCGATGATCGAGCACCTCGAGCGCGAGGGCATCGGCCATGCGAAGGTGAACTACAAGCTGCGCGACTGGGTTTTCTCCCGCCAGCGCTACTGGGGCGAGCCCATCCCCATCGTCTTCTGCGACAAGTGCGGCTATGTCCCCCTGCCGGAGAGCGAGCTGCCCCTCCTCCTGCCGGAGGTGGAGAGCTACGAGACGACGGACGACGGGGAGAGCCCGCTGTCGGCGATGACCGACTGGGTGAACACCACCTGCCCCTGCTGCGGCGGCCCCGCCCGGCGTGAGACGGACACCATGCCCCAGTGGGCCGGCTCGAGCTGGTACTTCCTGCGGTATATGGACCCGGACAACAGCGAGGCCCTCGCCTCGAAAGAGGCCCTGGACTACTGGGGCCAGGTGGACTGGTACAACGGCGGCATGGAGCACACCACCCTCCACCTGCTCTACAGCCGGTTCTGGAACAACTTCCTGCACGACATCGGGGTGATCCCCCATGCGGAGCCCTATGCCAAGCGCACCAGCCACGGCATGATCCTCGGCCGGAATCCGCACTATATCGGCAATGTGGAGACGGAGGCGGAGCAGAAGGCCCTGATCGAGAAGTACGGCAACGAGGCCCTGCGCCCCGCCGTCAAGATGTCCAAGAGCCTGGGCAACGTTGTCAACCCGGACGACGTCATCCGCGCCTACGGTGCGGACACGATGCGCCTCTATATCCTCTTCATCGGCGACTTTGAGAAGACCGCCACCTGGTCGGACGAGGCGGTGCGCGGCTGCAAGCGCTTCCTCGACCGCATCTGGAACCTGCAGGAGAAGGCCGCAGACGGCGAGGACTACAGCCCGGAGAACGAGGCCGCCATCCACAAGGCCATCCTCAAGGTGAACGAGGACATCGAGGCGATGAAGTTCAACACCGCCATCGCCGCCCTCATGGCCCTGACGAACGACTTCTACGCCAAGGGCTGCACGAAGGGCGATCTGAAGGCGCTGGTGATGATGCTCTCCCCCTTCGCCCCGCACATCAGCGAGGAGATCTGGGAGCACATGGGCTGGTCCGCCGAGGGCATGGTCTGCCAGCAGCGCTGGCCCGCCTACGACGAGAGCAAGACGGTCGCCTCCACCGTCGAGGTGGCGGTGCAGGTGGCCGGCAAGCTGCGCGCGAGCATCCGGGTCCCCGCCGACAGCGGCGACGAGGCCGTCGTGGCTGCCGCCCTGGCCGAGAGCAAGGTGCAGAAGCAGGCCGAGGGCAAGGAGCTGGTGAAGAAAATCGTCGTGCGCGGCAAGGACGGCAACATCAAGCTGGTCAATCTCATCTTCCGCCCGGCCAGATGACCGGCGGTGAGGTTGGTTAAAAAATGCACAACTGCCCTTGACAACCGGTGCGCGATGGTGTAGGCTATTGCTAACAGGCACCGCATCTGCGGGCTGCTATGCCCTTGTACACAGTCTCCCTGGGCATGTATCGGAGGGAGGGAAAATAGAATGGCTGAAATCCGCGTCAGAGAGAATGAGTCGCTCGACAGCGCTCTGAAGCGTTTTAAGCGCAGCTGCGCCAAGTCCGGCGTGCTGGCCGAGGTCCGTCGCCGCGAGCATTACGAGAGCCCGAGCGTCAAGCGCCGCAAGAAATCGGAAGCCGCGCGCAAGAACCGCAAGAAGTTCTATTAAGCAAAGCACAAAATCCCCTGCTCTACTCCGGAGCGGGGGATTTTCTCTTGCTGTTGCGGGCTATTCCCGAAACCAGGCCGGGGCGCAGGGGGCGATCTCCTCCCAGGCGCAGACCGCCTGGCGCACGCCGAGGCGGTGGGCCAGCTCCAGCTTCCGGCGCAGGCAGGACCCGTCGTCATAGAGGACAAAGTGGACCCCCGGCCCGTCGGCGTAGGTGAAGTAGTGCGCGCACAGCTCTTCCGACCAGTAGACGTGCGCGCCCGTGCGCCGGAGCAGGCGGGTGAGTTCCTCCTGGGAGAGCGGTCTGCCGCAGCCGCTGGGGGCGGGCAGGTCGAAGTCCTCCGCCATCCGCTCCAGGGCGAGGACGCACCGCTCCGGCCCGTGGCGCGCGAGCGCCTCGCGGATGCGCAGCTCCAGACTGCCCCCGGAGAGGGCGGAGGAGAGGAGGACCTTCCCGTGCGCCGCCGCGCCCGCGTACCGCTCCGGGACGCAGAGGGTCAGTCCCGCGCGGGCGAGGCTCTCGTCCAGGGCGGCGGTGAGCTGCCACAGGCCGCGCTGGAAGCCCTCCCAGCAGGCCAGTACCCCCCGCGCCCCCCGCGCCTGGCACTCGCGCACCGCCTGACGGCAGAGGACGTCCGGCGGGCCGGAGCACCCCTCCTCCCCCTCGCGCAGGCCGAGCAGGCCGCCGGGGACCGGTGTGGGCGGCGCGGCGCGGTGCAGACGCGGCCCCGGTCCGAGCTGGTAGGCCAGCAGGACGGGGGTGAGCGGATAGGGGCGCAGGGCCTGGAGCGCCCCGGGCGCGGCGGCGCACAGCAGTGCGGGAAAAGAAGCCATAGAGAACGCCTCCCACTTGTACCGGCAGCGGAAAAATGGTATAATATAAAGTCTGGATCAGCTCAGACAGAACAGATTATGCGCGCCGCCGGGAGGAAATGCCATGACCAATCCCCTTGTTCCAGACTATTTCATCCACAGCATCTTCGAGTGCACCCCGGAGGCCCTGGGACGGCTGGGGGTGCGGGTGCTGCTGGCCGACCTGGACAACACCCTCGCCCGCTACCGCGAGTGGGACCCCTCTGAGGCGGTCCGGCGCTGGCGGGAGGAGCTGGAGGGGGCGGGCATCACCGTCTTCATCGTCTCCAACGGGCGCAAGCCGAGGCGGTCGCGCCGCTTTGCCGAGGGGCTGGGGGCGGACTTCCTCCACCATGCGGGCAAGCCCCGGCCCGGAGCCTTTCATCGGGCGCTGGAGCGGACCGGCCGCCGGGCGGAGGAGGCGCTGATGGTGGGGGACCAGATCTTCACCGACATCTGGGGCGCGCACAACGCCGGCATCCGCGCCGCGCTGGTCCGGCCGGTCGCCCTGGACAACGCCTTTCGCCGCCTGCGCTACTGGGTGGAGACCCCCTTTCGCACCCGCTGCCCCCATCCGGAGGGGCTGGCATGAGCGCGCGCTTTGGAGTGGCGGGCAACTCCGACACCTTCACCCGCACCGTCAGCCGCGCGAGCGCGGACGCGCCCGCCTGGCTGCGGGAGATCGGCCTGGACTGCTATGAGTACCAGTGCGGGCAGGGCGTCCGCGTCGGGGAGGAGACCGCCCGCCTGATCGGGGCGAACGCCGCGCGCGCCGGCATCGCCCTCTCCCTCCACGCCCCCTATTTCATCAACCTCGCAAACCCCGCCCCCGAGGCGCTCGAACGCAACACGGGGCACGTCCTTGCCGCCTGCCGCGCGGCCCGCTGGATGGGCTCCGGGCGGGTGGTGGTCCACACCGGGGCCCTCATGGGCCGCAGCCGCCCGGAGGCGCTGGAGACCGCAAAGGCCTCCCTGCGGGAGATCCTGCGCGCCGTCCGCGCCGCGGGGGAGGGGGAGATCGCCCTCTGCCCGGAGACGATGGGGAAGATCAACCAGCTCGGCGACCTGGACGAGGTGCTCGAGCTCTGCCGGCTGGACGAGGCGCTGCTCCCCTGCGTGGACTTCGGCCACCTCTACGCGCGCAGTCTGGGCGCGCTGGACGGGGCGGAGGCCTTCGCCGCCATGCTCGACCGGATGGAGGACGTGCTGGGCGCGGCGCGTGCCCGGCGCTTTCACAGCCATTTTTCCAAGATCGAGTTCACCCCGCGCGGCGGGGAGAAACGGCATCTGCGCTTTGCCGACCCCGGCTGGGGGCCGGACTTCCGCCCGCTGGCGGAGGAGATCGCCCGGCGCGGCTGGGAGCCGGTCTTCATCTGTGAGTCCGCCGGGACCCAGAGTGAGGACGCGCTGGAGATGAAGCGCATCTATGAGCAAGCTCAGAGGAGGAGACAACCATGAACCGACTGGACCGCATCCGTGGACAACTCGCCGCCCACGGGCTGGACGCCCTGCTCATCACCGGCGAATACGCCGAGGCCTACGCCCTCGACTTTCGCGGGGAGGGGGTCATCCTCCTCTCCGGCGACTGCTGCCACTACTACACCGACAGCCGCTATCTTGAGAGCGCATCCGGGCAGCTCTCCGGCTGCTGTGAGATCCACTGCGTGGGCGGTGGGAAGACCCATGTGGACCTCGCCACCGCCGAGATCCGCCGTCAGGGCCTGCGGCGCGTCGGCTATCAGGACGAGGTGATGACCCTGCGCGCCCACCGCCGCTGGCGCGGGGCGCTGGGGGAGGAGACCGAGCTGGTCCCCGCCGGAGACCTGGTGCTCTCCCTGCGCGCGGCCAAGGACGGGGAGGAGCTCGCGCGGATGCGCCGCGCCCAGGCGATCACCGACCAGACCTTCCAGGAGATCTTAAACGACCTGCGCCCCGGCGTGACCGAGCGGGAGATCGCTGCGCGCATCACCTGCTGCCAGATGCGCCTCGGCGCGCGCTGCAACTCCTTTGACCCCATCGTGGTCTCCGGGCCGAAGGGGAGCCTGCCGCACGGCATCCCGGGGGAGCGGACGCTGCGCGGGGGCGAGTTCGTCACGATGGACTTCGGCTGCATGGTGGAGGGCTACTGCTCGGATATGACGCGCACCGTCGCCCTCGGCCAGCCCACGGAGGAGATGGAGCGGGTCTATCAGACCGTGCTGGAGGCTCAGCGCGCCGGCATCGCCGCCGCCCGGGCGGGGCTGCGCGGCTGCGACGTGGACGCCGCCGGGCGCGCCGTGATCGAGGCGGCGGGTTACGGGCCGTACTTCGGCCACAGCTTCGGGCACAGCCTGGGGCTGGAGATCCACGAGAGCCCCAACTTCAGCCCGAGCTGTGAGGACATCATCCCCGCCGGGGCGGTGCTCTCCGCCGAGCCGGGCATCTACCTGCCCGGCCGCTTTGGCGTGCGCATCGAGGACGTGATCTGCCTGACGGAGGACGGCTGCGAGGACATCACCGGCGCGCCGAAGGAGCTCATCGTCCTCTGAGGGGCCCCGCGGGCCGTGCTGGTCAAAATAGTGCGGCCGGAGACGGGAAAACGCCCGCTTTCGTGCAAAAATTTTCTTGACGGGCTTGCAAAGGGATGTTATAATTTCCAATTGCGTAGGTCTGCGTATCACGCTGACAGGAGGATGCGGCATGCCGGACTGGGAGGAGAAGGCCAGATGTGTGGCCGGATGCAAACAGACGGGCAAGGCGATTCGCTCCGGTGCGGCCCGGACCGTCCTGCTCGCGCGGGACGCCGACCCCGCCGTGACCGGCCCGCTGCTGACGCTGTGCTGCCAGCGCGGCGTCCCGGTGCGCTGGGTGGAGACCATGCAGTCGCTCGGACACACCTGCGCCCTGCCGGTGGGAGCTGCGGCCGCAGCCCTGCTGCGCGGACCTGAGGATGGTTTTAGCGACCGCCATGCGGCGGCGTTAAAATAAATCTATTTATTTCCCAGAAGAAAGGAGGAAATCAGTCAATGCCTACTTTTAACCAGCTGGTTCGGAAGGGCCGCAAGACCTCCCTCTACAAGTCCAACAGCCCCGCTCTGCAGAAGGGTCGGGACACCCTGAAGGACAAGGAGACCGACCTGCCCTCGCCCCAGAAGCGCGGCGTGTGCACCGCAGTGCGTACCGCCACCCCGAAGAAGCCGAACTCCGCGCTGCGGAAGATTGCCCGTGTGCGCCTGTCCAACGGCTACGAGGTGACCGCCTATATCCCCGGTGTGGGCCACAACCTGCAGGAGCACTCCGTGGTCATGATCCGCGGCGGCCGTGTCAAGGACCTGCCCGGCGTGCGTTACCACATCATCCGCGGCACCCTCGACACCCAGGGCGTCAACGGCCGGATGCAGGCCCGCAGCAAGTACGGCGCCAAGCGCCCGAAGGCGGCCAAGAAGAAGTAATCTGCCCGAACCAACAACACGATTGCACTTTTGCGCTCAAGCGCAAGGCACTCTGCCTTGCTCGAAGACGCTTATTCATAGATTTGGGTAAGAATCTTCGGCAGGCACTGGACAGGCTCCCCCGCCTGTCCGACACGGGGGCCGCAGGGCGGCTCTCGAGTACCTGTGAAATCAGATTATGAAGGAGGGAAGTAAAGTGCCCAGAAGAGGAAATGTACCCAAGCGGGAGATTCTCCCCGATCCGGTCTATCATTCCGTGCTGGTGACCAAGCTGGTCAACAGCATCATGCTCGACGGCAAGAAGGGCGTGGCCCAGAAGGTCGTCTATGGCGCTTTTGATATCGTCCAGGAGAAGACCGGCAAGGAGCCCCTCGAGGTCTTCCAGACCGCGATGGAGAATATCATGCCCAGCCTGGAAGTCAAGGCCCGCCGCGTCGGCGGCGCGACCTATCAGGTGCCCATCGAGGTGCGTCCCGCCCGCCGTCAGACCCTGGGTCTGCGCTGGCTGACTACCTATTCCCGCAACCGTAGCGAGCGCACCATGAAGGAGCGCCTGGCGGGCGAGCTGATGGACGCCGCCAACAACACCGGCAACGCCGTCAAGAAGCGTGAGGATACGCACAAGATGGCCGAGTCCAACAAGGCCTTCGCCCACTTCCGCTGGTAAGCAGCGCGACAGACCGAATCCGCTACAGACACAAAGGAGCATATAGACATGCCTAGAAAAGTTTCTCTGGAGAAAACCAGAAATATTGGCATCATGGCTCACATCGACGCAGGCAAGACCACCACGACCGAGCGCATCCTGTACTACACCGGCGTCAACCACAAGATCGGTGAGACACACGAGGGCTCGGCCACCATGGACTGGATGGTGCAGGAGCAGGAGCGCGGCATCACCATCACCTCCGCCGCCACCACCTGCTTCTGGCGCGACCACCGGATCAACATCATCGACACCCCGGGCCACGTGGACTTCACCGTGGAGGTGGAGCGTTCCCTGCGCGTGCTCGACGGCTCTGTGACCGTCATGTGCGCCAAGGGCGGCGTTGAGCCCCAGTCGGAGACGGTGTGGCGCCAGGCCGACCACTATCGCGTCCCCCGCATGGTCTACGTCAACAAGATGGACATCATGGGCGCCGATTTCTACCACGTTCTGGACATGATCCATGAGCGCCTGAAGGCCAATGCGGTGCCCATCCAGCTGCCGATCGGCGCGGAGTCAGACTTCCGCGGCATCATCGACCTGGTGGAGATGAACGCCGACGTCTATTACGATGAGATGGGCAACGACATGCGCGTCGAGCCCATCCCGGAGGACATGATGGAGCTGGCCCAGGAGTACCGCAGCAAGCTGCTCGACAGCGCGGCCGACCTGGACGAGGAGATCATGATGCTGGTCCTGGAGGAGGAGGAGGTGCCCGGCGACATGCTGCGCGCCGCCATCCGCAAGGGCACCATCGAGAACAAGATCGTCCCCGTGACCTGCGGCACCTCCTACCGCAACAAGGGCGTGCAGAAGCTGCTCGACGCCATCGTGGACTTTATGCCCTCTCCGGTGGACATCCCGCCGATCAAGGGCGTGAACCCCGAGAGCGACGAGGAGGAGGAGCGCCCCTCCAGCGACGACGAGCCGTTCTCCGCCCTCGCGTTTAAGATCATGACCGACCCCTATGTGGGCCGCCTGACCTTCATGCGCGTCTACTCCGGCACGATCGACGCCGGCTCCGGCGTGCTCAACAGCACCAAGGGCAAGCGCGAGCGCCTCGGCCGCCTGCTGCAGATGCACGCGAACCACCGCGAGGACATCGAGAAGGTCTACTCCGGCGACATCGCCGCCGCCGTCGGCCTGAAGAACACCACCACCGGCGACACCCTCTGCGACGCCGATCACCCCATCATCCTTGAGTCGATGGAGTTCCCCGAGCCGGTGATCCGGGTCGCCATTGAGCCCAAGACCAAGGCCGGCCAGGAGAAGATGAGCGTCGCGCTCGTCAAGCTGGCCGAGGAGGACCCCACCTTCAAGACCTACACCGACGACGAGACCGGTCAGACCATCATCGCCGGCATGGGCGAGCTGCACCTGCAGATCATCGTCGACCGCCTGCTGCGCGAGTTCAAGGTGGAGGCCAACGTGGGCGCGCCCCAGGTCGCCTACAAGGAGACCATCAAGCGCAACGTCGATCAGGAGACCAAGTACGCCCGTCAGTCCGGCGGTAAGGGCCAGTACGGCCACGTCAAGATCCGCGTCTCCCCGAACGAGTCCGGCAAGGGCTATGAGTTCACCAACGCGGTGGTCGGCGGCGCGATCCCGAAGGAGTATATCCCCGCGGTCGACGCCGGTATCCAGGGCGCGATGCAGGCCGGTGTGCTGGCCGGCTATCCCGTCGTGGACGTGAAGGTCGAGCTGTACGACGGCTCCTTCCACGAGGTGGACTCGTCCGAGATGGCCTTTAAGATCGCCGGCTCCATGGCCTTTAAGGAGGCCATGCGCAAGGCGGACCCGGTGCTGATGGAGCCCATTATGAAGGTCTCCGTCACCGTGCCGGACGACTATATGGGCGACGTCATCGGCGACCTGAACAGCCGCCGCGGCCAGATCCAGGGCATGGAGCCGCGCAGCGGCGCCACCCAGATCGACGCCTTCGTCCCCCTGGCCGAGATGTTCGGCTACGCGACCGACCTGCGCTCCCGTACCCAGGGGCGCGGCCAGTACGCGATGGAGCCCAGCCACTACGTCGAGATCCCCAAGTCCATTGCGGAAAAGGTGATCGCCGGGCGCAGCAAGGGCTGATCAAAAAAACAGTTGCATTTCCGTGCACAATAGGGTACAATGACCCTATGAGTGCGCCACCAGCAAGTTTCAGCCATACAATTCGTTGAATCGAGGAGGAAATCCAATCATGGCCAAGCAAAAATTTGACCGCAGCAAGCCCCATGTCAACATCGGCACCATCGGCCACGTTGACCACGGCAAGACCACTCTGACTGCTGCCATCACCAAGTATCTGTCTTTCTCCGGCAAGGCCAAGTACGAGTCCTACGACATGATCGATAAGGCCCCCGAGGAGAAGGAGCGCGGCATCACCATCAACACCGCTCACGTTGAGTATGAGACCGAGAACCGTCACTATGCTCACGTCGACTGCCCGGGCCACGCCGACTATATCAAGAACATGATCACCGGCGCTGCTCAGATGGA